>JAAVFL010000001.1 GCA_014800795.1 Bacteroidales bacterium
CGCTCTGGTGTTCGTCTTTATCCAGAAAGAAACCGCACCCCGCTCTTAATTTCATAAAACACGACATATTAATACCTTGAAATTGGGCTCGCCCGATCAGTCACCAGATTGCCTGATTGGGCGAATTTTTTATAACGCGAGTTCGGGTAACTATTCAGCGAAAGGGCAAAGCGTAAGGAGGTACCCCATCAGATTAGATGAGGGTCAGGCCTGCCCCCGGTCTCTCATGCGGTCAATGTGGAGTCGTGCATAATCCGAAAAACATAAATCCTCGTCCTCCACGGCGAGGAAGTCAACAACCTGCTTCACCGTTCGTTCACTTCCTGATGTCCTTCCGGTTGAGGCGGTCGGTAAATTCCAGAATGCGCCGTGCGCAATACTCATTCACGAAGGGGTCATTGATCTCTCCGTTTCTGTCGAGCTGTTTATCGGTGACAAGTTTGCCTGTCTTGATGTAGCTCGGCTTCTGGTTATGAACACACCGGATATACACCTGATAGAAACCGTCCTTACGTTTTGTCTTTACGATTGCTTTAAATGTTGCCATAAGTGTCTGATGATTATTTATAAACCTTTGTAAAGGTTTTGTAAGTTCTTTGTAAGTGCGCCCTCTGAATTTTGTATCGGATTTTGTAAGTTTTACCTCCACATTCTGCACGATTATCGTGCAAACCTTGAAAGCGTCTTAAAAATACGATAGGCGATAACCCACTTTTTTAGAGTGAGTTATCGCCTATTATAGCGATTGTCAGGGGAATATGCTTAGTCCTCTATTGCAGCCTGCGCCGCTGCTACGCGGGCGATGGGTACACGGAAGGGTGAGCAGCTTACGTAGTTCATGCCGAGTTTGGCACAGAACTTAACCGATGAGGGTTCACCACCGTGCTCGCCGCAGATACCGACTTTGAGTTCGGGTTTGGTTGAACGTCCTTTCTTAACACCCATTTCTACAAGCTGACCAACGCCTTCCTGATCAAGAACTTCGAAGGGATCTGTCTTGATGATACCGTGTTCCTTGTAGAATTTGAGGAACTTGGGAGCGTCATCGCGAGAGAATCCGAATGTCATCTGGGTAAGGTCGTTTGTACCGAATGAGAAGAAGTCTGCTACAGTTGCAATCTGGTCAGCAGTGAGGGCCGCACGCGGAACCTCGATCATGGTACCTACAAGATAGGGGATTGACTGTCCCTTCTCCTCAAATACCTTGGCAGCTGTGATATTGATGATGTCGGCCTGATTCTGGATTTCTTTGAGCGATCCAACAAGGGGAATCATGATTTCGGGATGCACATCAATACCGCGTGCCTTGCATGCGAGGGCTGCCTCGATGATGGCGCGTGTCTGCATTTCTGTAATTTCAGGATATGTGATACCGAGGCGGCAACCGCGGTGTCCGAGCATCGGGTTGAATTCCTCGAGAGCATCTACTTTAGCTTTAACTTCCGCGAGTGTGATACCCATCTCGTCGGCGAGTTCTTTCTGGGTAGCTGTCTGATGAGGAACGAACTCATGCAGAGGGGGATCGAGAAGGCGGATAGTTACTCCGAAGCCGTCCATAGCCTCGAAGATTCCTTCAAAGTCGCCGCGCTGCATGGGGAGTAGCTTTGCAAGTGCGTGGCGACGGCCTTCTTCGTCAGATGCGAGAATCATTTCACGCACAGCCTTGATGCGGTCGCCTTCGAAGAACATATGTTCCGTACGGCAGAGACCGATGCCCTGTGCGCCGAAGTTGCGTGCCTGCTTAGCATCGCGTGGAGTATCGGCGTTCGTACGTACGAGTGTTTTGGTGAACTTGGAGGCAAGGTTCATAATGGCACCGAAGTCACCGTCAAGTTCTGGCTGAACGGTGGGAACCTGACCGTCATAAACGTCACCGGTAGATCCGTTAAGTGAAATCCAATCACCTTCTTTATAGGTTTTGCCACCCATCTCAACCGTACGTTTCTCGTAATCGACCTTGATTTCGCCGGCACCTGATACACAGCATTTTCCCATACCACGGGCAACTACGGCTGCGTGGCTTGTCATACCACCGCGCATGGTAAGAATACCCTGAGCGACTGCCATACCGCGAAGGTCTTCGGGTGATGTCTCTATACGTACAAGTACAACTTTCTTTTTCTTTTCAGCCCATGCTTCTGCATCGTCAGCGAAGAATACGATCTGTCCGGTAGCTGCACCGGGAGATGCGGGAAGACCTTTGGCTACTACGAGTGCGCGTTTGAGGGCTGATTTATCAAATACGGGGTGGAGGAGTTCGTCGAGTTTCTGCGGCTCCATACGGAGAAGTGCTGTCTTCTCGTCGATCTCGCCGGCTTTGAGGAGGTCCATTGCGATTTTCACCATAGCGGCGCCGGTACGCTTACCGTTGCGGGTCTGAAGCATCCAGAGTTTGCCATCCTGAATGGTGAACTCCATATCCTGCATATCCTTATAGTGATCCTCAAGCTTGTGGGCGATATTGATGAGCTCCTCAGCACATACAGGCATAGTTTCCTGAAGCGAGGGGTATTTGGAAGCACGTTCCTCTTCAGAGATTCCCTGAAGGGCAGCCCATCGCTTGGATCCTTCGATAGTGATCTGCTGGGGGGTACGGATACCTGCCACAACGTCCTCACCTTGTGCATTTATAAGATATTCGCCGTTGAAGATATTCTCGCCTGTAGCTGCATCACGGGAGAATGCCACACCGGTTGCCGAATTGTTGCCCATGTTGCCATAAACCATTGCCTGAACATTGACGGCAGTGCCCCATTCTTCAGGAATCTGGTTCATACGGCGGTAAAGTATCGCGCGCTCGTTCATCCAGCTGTCGAATACAGCGCAGATACCACCCCAGAGCTGATCCCATGCGCTTTCGGGGAAGTCCTTGCCGGTATATTCCTTAACGGCAGCTTTAAACAGGGAAACGAGTTTCTTGAGGTCTTCGACATCAAGTTCGGTGTCGAATTTCACACCTTTCTCTTCTTTTACTTTGTCAATGATAGCTTCAAACGGATCGGTCTCGGTTTTGCTCTTCGGTTTCATGCCGAGAACCACGTCTCCGTACATCTGTACGAAACGGCGGTAGCTATCCCAGGCGAAGCGAGGGTTACCGCTCTTTTCAGCAAGTGCGTTTACTGTCGCATCGTTCATGCCAAGGTTGAGGACTGTATCCATCATACCGGGCATAGATGCGCGCGCACCCGAGCGCACTGAAACAAGAAGAGGGTTTGAGGGATCGTCGAATTTCTTACCTGTGAGAGTTTCTACATGTGCGATGGCTTTTTCTACATCCTTACGGATATCCTTCACCACTGCATCTTTCCCATATTGGGTGTACTCGTTGCATACATCGGTAGTAATTGTGAAACCGGGAGGAACGGGCATACCCAGTTTGTTCATTTCAGCGAGGTTTGCGCCTTTGCCGCCGAGGATATTGCGCATTGAAGCATCACCTTCAGCTTTACCGTCGCCAAATGTATAAATCTTTTTCATTTGGGTTGAATAGTTTTTGATTAATGACTATTATGTTTTCTATTGTTACGTATCTGTAGTGTAATCATGGCGGGGAACGGTTTTTCCGGTATTACCACATCTGTATGAAGGCTGTGGCACCGGGCAGCTTAATCCGCTACCCTTATCCGCAAAGTTACGACATTTACTTTGGAAAAACATATTTGCGAGTGGAAAAATTGGCGCTATGGAGTTAAATTTTGCTTATACAGTTAAAAGAAGGCTTATATTAATAGAGTTTTAACTAACTTTGCAGTCGTCAAAGTGGATAGATCCGCCGCATATACAAGCGGGATACCGATTCGGAGGAGTGCCACCAATCATTTCAACAATGGGAAGAAAGAAAAAAGAACTCCCCTTATTCGAAGGGGTAGAAGTAACGGCGGTAGCTGCCGAGGGAAATGCCATAGCCAGAGTCGATGATCTTGTCGTATTCGTTCCATATGGCGCTCCCGGCGATATTGCCGATATAAAAATAGACCGTAAAAAGCGGAATTATGCAGAAGGGCATATCGAACGGATGATAGAACCATCGCCGCTCCGATGTGTTCCGAAATGCGTGCATTTCGGAACATGCGGCGGTTGCCGTTGGCAGCATCTGCCTTACAGTTTTCAACTGGAGAGCAAACAGCGTCAGGTTACCGATGCGCTTGAACGCATTGCCAAAGTTGAATTGCCGGAGGTGTCGCCTATTATCGGATCGGTCAATACGTGGGAATACCGTAACAAGATGGAGTACACTTTCTCAAATAAACGCTGGATAAGCTGGGAACAACTCAGAAGCGGGGAAGTGGTTAACGACCGCGACGGTGCCGGTTTCCATATACCGGGAGCTTTCGATAAGGTTCTCGATATCGAGCGTTGTCATCTCCAGAACCATATAGGAGACAGGATTCGTCTGTTCATCAAGAATTATGGTTTGGAGCATGGTCTGAAATTCTATGATCTCAGAAATCAGAAGGGCTTTCTGCGTACATTGATGATAAGGATACTTCAGACTGGTGAGATTATGGTTGTGCTTTCGGTCGGAGAGAATAACTCTGAGGCACTTACATCATTGTTGGCCGCCATACACGCGGAATTTCCGGAAATAACGTCCTTGATGTATGTAGTCAATACGAAAGCCAACGATACTATAGGCGATCTTGATATTCAACTTTATTCCGGGCGCGAATATGTCGAGGAGGAGATGGAGGGTTTGCGTTTCCGTATCGGTCCGAAATCATTTTATCAGACAAACTCACTTCAGGCATACGAACTTTACAAAGTCGCACGTCGTTTTGCCGGACTGAAAGGTAACGAACTGGTTTACGATCTTTATACCGGAACCGGCACGATCGCCAATTTTGTGGCCCGTGACGCCCGTAAGGTGATAGGAATAGAATATGTTGAGGATGCCATCAGGGATGCCAGAATAAATTCAGAAGTAAACGGAATCAGTAATACCGAGTTTTTTGCGGGAGATATGAAAGATGTGCTTACCGATGATTTTATTGAGGAACATGGCAGGCCGGATGTGATGATTGTTGATCCTCCACGTGCCGGTATGCATGAGGATGTCGTTAACGTAATATTGAATGCGGCTCCGGGCCGAATAGTGTATGTGAGCTGCAATCCTGCGACACAGGCTCGTGATCTCGCGTTACTCGATGTGAAATATCGTGTATGCGCGGTTCAGCCGGTGGATATGTTTCCTCACACACACCATGTCGAGAACGTAGTGCTTCTTGAAATTCGGGACACTGTGGCAGAAAAAGGTGAAAATTGAGGCTCAGAGATTTGAGTTATAATATCGAGGATCGCCGCTTACTTCCTTCCCGATAAAATCGGGGAGGTTGAAAGCGGTAGTCTCATCGGGCAGTTCGATTTCTGCCAATACCAGCCCGCTATGTTTGCCACGGAATTCGTCGACTTCCCAACATAGATTCCCGTAAGGAACGATATATCGTGTTTTTTCTATTACAGTTCCTCTCGCGCATCGTTCGAGCATATCTCTGGCATCGGCGACAGGTATGGGATATTCCCATTCGTCGCGTATGATTCCTCTATTGCGTCCTTTTATCGTCAGATAAGCTTTATCGTCGAGAATGCGCACTCTCACGGTGGCATCCTTATCGCGATTTAAATATCCCTGAATAATAATGTGTCGCGCAGTGGAAGCTTCACGATATGATGTTGAGTTTACCAGAAATTTTTTTTCAATCTCTTTAGCCATTTGTTGATTATTAAAATACAGAACACGCAAAGGTACATAAAA
This sequence comes from Bacteroidales bacterium, assembly GCA_014800795.1. Classification (GTDB taxonomy): domain Bacteria; phylum Bacteroidota; class Bacteroidia; order Bacteroidales; family Muribaculaceae; genus UBA7173. The sequence continues at coordinate 5,753 of JAAVFL010000001.1, forward strand.
ATTCGCACTCACGCATGTTGACCGATCTCAGTAAATTCATGCCGACTATGATATATAGCCGCATTGTAATAGCTGCAATGTGGTTGTGGGTGCTTGCAATATCCTCATTTTCTGCGAATGCAGATGTTCATCCGGCAGACAGTGATACTTTGCGTGGAATAGTACTGAGAGAGATTACAGTAGGTAGGACAAAGGAACACTATTCCAAACACGGTAATCCCGCTGTAGATTTTGTGAATAGAATCCGGAATGCCCGTGAACTTACCGATCCTGAAAGGAATCAGTACTACAATTATCGCAAATATGAGCGTATTTCTTTCGGAATCAATAATGTCAATCAAAATAATGATCAGACGGAAAAGCATGGACGTTTTGATTTCCTTCATGAACATGTCGATACGTCAGATGTGAACGGTCTTCAGATACTGCCACTTTCAGTAAAAGAAAAAGTTTCTGATGTGCTGTATCGTCGATCACCGCTTGCACGCAAACAGTTCGTACGAGGCTATACCCGTACAGGGATTGATGAATTTGCTGATTTTGACAATGTACAGGTATTAGTGGAGGATATATTCCGTGAGATAGATCTATATGATGATGACATAACGCTTCTTCGCAACCGGTTTGTGAGTCCGCTATCTCCGGTAGGCCCGGACTTTTATAAATACTATCTAACAGATACGGCGCAAGTTGCCGGAAAACGTTGTGTAGTTCTTAGTTTCGCACCGCGTAATCCTGCGACATTCGGATTTTTAGGACGGATTTACGTTGAAGATGCAGATACATCCATGTTTGTAAGAAAGGTTGATATGGGTGTTTCGCCAACTATAAATCTTAATTTTGTAAACCGTCTGCGCATAAACCAGACGTATGATAAGGCACCAGATGGTTCACGCCTGAAAACGCTTGATGATCTGAATATTGAATTCAGAGTGTTGGACGGGGCTCCGGAAATATATGCCCGGCGTACAACATCATACGACAATCATGATTTTCATATATCGCCTCTTGCCGGACTATTTGATAAGGATGGAGATGAGTTTGTTGCAGATGAAGCTGCTGTCCGCGATGAGGCATTCTGGATTGAAGAGCGTCAAGTTAAAACCGGTTACAATGAAGGGCGTGTAGCGGAACTAATGACCAGGCTTAGATCCGTGCCGGCGTATAAATATGGTGAGACGGCTCTTGGAATATTCGTAAAAGGGTATGTCTCGACATCAGCGGAGAACTCCAAGTTTGATATAGGACCGTTGAACACCATAATAAGTGCTAATTCTGTTGAAGGACTGCGCGTGAGAGCCGGGGGAACCACCACTGCATCGCTTAGCAAACATTGGTTCGGAAGAGGGTATATCGCTTATGGCTTTAAAGACAAAAAGATAAAATATGATATTGAAGCAGAATATTCCTTCAATGAGAAAAAATCCCATTCACGCGAATTTCCTGTTCATTCCGTTACTGTGTCGGAAAAATACGATATAGACCAACTGGGACAGAACTATGCCTTTACAAATCCCGACAATATGTTTCTGTCGTTAAAAAGGGGGTCGAACCACCTGATCACTTATCTCAGACAGACAGGTATGACGTATCAGCTTGAGCTACGCAATAATTTTTCTTTAAAATTAGATGCGAAGGCTAAACGGATGGAACATGGACCATATGTGAATTTCAAAACCACTTCCGGCATTAGCTTTAATCACTACGATCAGCTGGCATTTACATTGCGTTTGCGCTATTCACCCGGAGAAAAGTTTATGCAGACCAAGTCCGAACGTCTGCCTGTAAACCGGGATGCCCCGGAATTTATAATAAGTCATGAATATGTTCCATCTGGTGTGGCGGGAGCCCGTTGGGGGGTAAATAGAACTGAATTAAGCCTGGGAAAGCGGTTCTGGTTCTCTGCATTCGGTTATGCCGACGTTACGGTCAAGGGGGGATACGTGTGGGGGCAGTCTGCATTCCCGGACCTGTTGATTCCGGATGCCAATCTGTCATATACGATTCAGAGAGGTAGTTTCGCTTTGTTGAATCCGCTTGAATTTATAGGTGACCGCTATTTATCCTGGCATCTTACATATTGGGCTAATGGTTTACTGTTTAATCAGATTCCCTATTTTAAGAGGCTCAAACTTCGCGAAGTAATCGGATTCAGAGGGTGGATAGGCGGATTGTCTGATAAAAATGATCCACGCACTACTTCGAGCGATCGTTTGCTGCTCTTCCCCTCTGAAACAGCGGCAACTCCGATGCATGGGCGGCCTTACATGGAAATAAGTGCCGGCATCGATAATTTTTTCAAATGCCTCCGTATTGATTATGTTTGGAGGTTGACGTATAGAAATGTCAGTTGTGCTGATCGGTCCGGGATTCGGATAGCATTGCACTTTACCTTCTGACAGTGAGCTGGATGTCAATCTGTTTTCAGAGCCGTTCGGAATGCATCAGCCGCTTGCGTCCAATGTGGGGGTACACTATCTATAGGATATACCATAAAATTACTCTGACTGTTTCCCTCCGGTGGAACTGTAAAAACAAGTTCATATCTCGCATCGGATACACATGGTTGACCGACACTGTCACGGGAAAGTTTTACGACAGCAAGAGCTCCGCCGCGTGTGTCGCGAGTTTTCATGTTTGATATGAAATTACCGAGCGAATATACAACAAGTGCCTTGCGCCCTGTGAGTGGATTTGTGCGCATTTCAAAAGGTTGTACGACATGTGGATGGCTGCCTATTATCATATCTACCCCTTCATCAACGAGAAAGTCGGCAAGCGAGCGCTCGCTGGCGACCGGCATGAGCCGATATTCCTCACCCCAGTGCATTGCTGTGACAAGAAGTTCGGCACCAGCTTCGCGCGTTTTGCGTATGTCTTCTCTGATTTTATCCCGATCAATATAATCTACAATCGCATTACCCTGAATCTCAATGCCGTTGGTTCCGTATGTGTAGTTGAGGAATCCAACTTTGAATCCGTTTATAGTTTCTATATGCGGTATCCTTTCAGATCGCTGTGAGATATCTGTATATGTGCCTATATGGGGGATTTTAAGAGAATCAAGAGCCTCGACAGTATATCTTAATCCTTTGTCGTGGCGATCAAGAGTATGATTGTTAGCTGTGAGAAATAGGTCGAATCCTGCGTTGTGTAATGTTTCGGCATATGCAACAGGCGCATTGAAACATGGATACCCTGAGAATCCGTCTTTTCCTATCGGTGTTTCGAGATTTACAACCGCAAAGTCGGCTTCTTTAATAATGTTCTCTACACCGGAGAAGCATGTGGAATAATCAAAGCCCTTCCCATTACCGGCATTTCTGGCGGCGTCTATCTGGGCCTGATGCATCATTGCGTCACCCGCAAAGAGTAAAGTCGCTTCCTGACCGCCGACGAGTGCGGCGGTCAGATGCATCATTATTTGCAGAATGGCTTCCCCCATAAGAAGAAATATAAGGAAATCAGGAATATATGGCTCCTGTAGCAGCTAACAGGGTATTACGCATAAGCGAAACAATCGTCATGGGACCGACACCTCCGGGAACCGGTGTGATAAAGGCACATTTTGGAGCGACCTCATCGAATTTAACATCTCCGCACAGGCGGAAACCGCTTTTACGGGATGCATCAGGCACCCGGGTTGTGCCGACATCAATCACGGTGGCCCCATTTTTGATCATATCAGCGGTTACAGATTCCGGACGTCCCATTGCTGCAATTACGATATCTGCTTCACGGCATATCTCCTTAATATTTTTGGTATCGCGGTGACATACCGTAACAGTTGCGTTTCCGGGATATCCTTTCTGCATCATCAGTGTGGCAACCGGCTTTCCGACGATATTACTGCGTCCGAGAACTACGCAGTTCGCCCCTGATGTCGGGATGTTATAGCGCTCAAGAAGCATCATTATACCCGCCGGTGTGGCACTCCTGAAGCATGGAAGTCCTATTGACATACGCCCGACATTGATCGGATGAAAGCCATCGACATCTTTTTTATAGTCGATTGCTTCTATTAGTTTTTGTTCGGATATATGACGGGGGAGGGGAAGCTGTACTATGAAGCCATCTATTTCAGGATTTTCATTTAGCTTGCCAATCTCCTCCAGCAGCCGCTCTTCCGTCACATCATCTTCAAAGCGGATAAGGGTAGAGGTGAAACCGCATTCCGCACACGACTTGACCTTGTTTGCTACATAAGTCTCACTACCTCCGTCGTGTCCGACAAGTATTGCAGCCAGATGAGGACGACGTTTACCTTCGGCAACCATCTTTTCGACTTCAGCAGCTATTTCCTGTTTGATTTCAGCTGCGACTTTTTTTCCATCAATAAGCACCATAATGTAATAATATATGATATTATCCGAACTTACTTATATATACACAATTACCGCCTGCGCATCTGACGCATCATCTGCATCGGGTTCTTCATCGCGGTTGCCGCCTTCATTACTTTCCTTGTCTGTTCAAATTGGGTAAGGAGACGGTTCACTTCCTGAAGAGAGGTCCCTGATCCTGCGGCGATACGACGTCGGCGGCTGCCGTTTATAATGGCGGGATTGACACGCTCTTTTTCTGTCATTGAACTTATTATGGCTTCAATACCTTTGAAGGCATTGTCGTCGATTTCAACGTCTTTGAGAGCTTTCCCTACACCGGGTATCATGGCTGCAAGATCTTTAAGGTTACCCATCTTCTTGATCTGCTGTATCTGCCCGAGGAAATCGTTGAAGTTGAATTCGTTCTTGGCAATCTTACGCTGGAGTTCGCGCGCTTTTTTCTCGTCAAACTGTTGCTGCGCTTTCTCGACAAGCGATACGATATCACCCATACCGAGTATTCTGTCGGCCATTCGCGACGGGTGAAACAAGTCTATCGCATCAAGTTTTTCGCCGGTACCGACAAACTTGATTGGTTTTGTTACTACAGTACGGATAGAGAGGGCGGCTCCACCGCGTGTGTCACCGTCGAGCTTAGTAAGAACCACACCATCGAAGTCGAGACGGTCGTTGAATTCCTTGGCCGTATTTACAGCATCCTGACCGGTCATTGAGTCAACGACAAATAATGTCTCCTGTGGTTTAATAGCATTCTTTATGGCTTCGATCTCATCCATCATCTGCTCGTCAACAGCCAGACGGCCGGCTGTATCGACGATAACAAGATCAAGATGATTGCGTTTTGCGTATTCAATCGCGTTGTGCGCGATTTCCACAGGATTTTTATTATCATCCTCCGTATATACAGGTACATCAATCTGTGCGGCAAGAACCTTTAGCTGTTCGATAGCGGCGGGGCGGTATACGTCGCAGGCAACCAGTAAGGGACGCTTACCTTTTTCACTCTTGAATTTTTTTGCGAGTTTTCCGGAAAATGTTGTTTTACCGGACCCTTGCAGACCCGACATAAGAATCACGGTGGGATTACCGGCAAGGTTTACCTGAGCTGTTTCACCTCCCATGAGTTGAGCAAGCTCGTCGTGGACGATTTTTACCATCAGCTCCTGGGGCTTGACGGCATTGATAACGTTTTGTCCAAGCGCCTTGGCTTTTACGGTATCGGTAAAATTCTTTGCGACCTTATAATTGACATCGGCATCGAGCAGGGCACGACGCACATCCTTCAGGGTTTCGGCAACATTTATTTCGGTTATTTTGCCTTGACCTTTCAGTATTTTAAAACTTCGTTCAAGTTTCTCGCTTAGGTTCTCAAACATGTCTGTTCCTGAGTAAATAAGTTAAAAATAGGAGAGAAAAAACTGTTGCGGTATACGTTGCTTATGCATCAAGACGATTGGTTGCTGTATCGGGAAAAATGACTTTCGGCCTGAATGTCGCGGCTTCTTCCGGTGTCATCAATCCATACGACATGATAATGATAACGTCTCCGGGCAATACTTTTCGGGCAGCTGCGCCGTTCAGACATATCACTCCGCTACCTCTCTCTCCGGGAATAGCATACGTTTCAAGCCGCTCGCCATTATTGTTGTCTACAATATATACATGCTCCCCCGGGAAGATGCCGGCTGCATCCATCAGATTCTGGTCAATGGTGATGCTACCGATATAGTCAAGGCGTGCCTCCGTGACGGAGACACGGTGAATTTTTGATTTCAGTATCTCAATCTGCATGGTCGCTATAGATTGTATTTGATGTTGTCGATCAGACGTACTTTACCACAATATGCAGTTACGCAACCTACCGGCGCCCCGTTTCGGGCATCTGTCCATTCTGCAAGCGGTTGCATAGTAAGCGGATCCACTATTTCGTAATATTCCACCTCCATATGTGGGAAAGAGTTTATCTCGTCGATAACATATTTTTTTGTTTCGGCGAGAGTATGTTGTTTTGCCCAGTCAACACTGCTCGCAAGAGTCCGATGGATGACAGGTGCCACTTCGCGCTGTTCGGGTGTGAGGCGTGTGTTACGGCTGCTCATGGCCAGTCCGTCCTCCTCCCTACAAATCGGGCAGTCAACGATTTTGAGCTTGAAGCCTTCAAGCTCAACCATCCTGCGGATAACGGCAATCTGCTGAAAATCTTTCTCACCGAAGTATGCGCGGTCCGGGTTGACAATGGCAAACAGTTTGCTTACTATTTGAGCCACTCCGTTGAAATGTCCGGGACGCATAGCCCCTTCCATAACTTCGGCAACTTCCCCGAGTTCGAATACACGGGTGTCCGGTTCGGGATATATCTCTTCAACAGTCGGAATGAAAGCTATATCAACACCCGCCTTTTCCAATTTCTGGCAGTCTGCCTCTTCGGTACGCGGATATGTAGCTAAATCTTCGGCATTGTTGAATTGAGTCGGATTTACGAATACACTGACCACAACAAGGTCATTCTCTTTTCTGGCACGGTCAACCAGTGAAATATGTCCTGCGTGGAGGGCACCCATGGTGGGTACCAGCCCAACGCTCTTACCGGCGGCATGAGCCTGATCGACTTGCTGACGGAGACCGTCGACAGTTCTGATAATTTCCATTTTAAAAATCGTACTGTTCGGTCGGCGACGTACTGTTATTATTATGTCGCCATAATCGGTTGCAAAGTTAATAAATTATTGTGAAATCATTGCTACCCGGACCTCATTAAAAAATCTCCGTTCGGAGTGTGTAAGACTACAAGGCTGAGTTTTTTGTAACAGTGGGTACCGATCATAGATAATTTGTTGATTATTTTCTGATAAAGACTTTTTTTGCCGCAGAATGCTTATATTTGTAGTAAGTAGATTTACATAAAATGTATTGAATATGGAGATAGTAAGTTTGAAGAACATGTCATTCGGATATATCACCGATACGTTTCTTGAGGCGTTTGCGGATTACGACATAGACATTGACAAGGAGCAACTCCGTGCAATGCTTTCCCGCAGGGGATTCAGGCCGGAGTTATCTTTCGGAGCTGTTGAAGATGAGCGTATGGTAGCGTTTACTTTTAACGGTATCGGAAACTTCAATGGTATTTCTACGGCCTATGATACCGGAACCGGTACTTTGCCGTGTTATAGGGGCAGGGGACTGGCCTCTCAAATATTTAATGAAGCGGAGGGATTATTAAAAGATGCCGGTATCAGTCAATATCTGCTTGAGGTACTGCAACATAATATTCCTGCAATTAAGATTTACCGGTCGCATGGATTTGAAGTGACCAGAGAGTTCAATTGTTATACGACATCGGATCCAGGTGAAAAATGCTTGAATCATCCGGTATTGCCTGAGCTGACTATTGAGGAGGTCGGTATCAATGATATTGTTGCTCTGGGGTTAGATCGGTTCGAGGATTTTTCCCCATCGTGGCAGAATGATAATAACTCAATAAAGAGAGCCTCGGAATCTCTTCGCGGAGTAGTAGCAAATGTAGGTGATGATATATGCGGGTACGGAATAACCGAGCCGGCGTCCGGAGATATTACACGTATAGCTGTATCACCGGTATGGCGCCGGAAAGGAATAGGGTCTTCTATTTTGAATACTTTGAGTCAATTTAATTGTTATGGAAGCTTAAAAGTTGTAAATGTTCAGATCGATTGTTTGTCGGTTAATGCTTTTCTGAAAGCCTGTGGCTTTGAACTTAAATGCCGACAGTTTGAGATGGTTAAGAGGCTTTGATTGTACGGATGAGTTCGCACAATTCTTAACATGATTATATAACTATGTTGTGTAACATGTAAAATTGTATTGCTGTTAGCGAAAAATTGACTAATTTGCGCTCAGAAATCTTTCTCCACTTAAATTAATCAAATCTGAGTGTTCAGATTGAAACTTACTAAAACTCTAATAACATGAAGGTTTATCAGACAGACGAAATCAAGAACATTGCCCTGCTCGGTAGCAAGGGATCGGGAAAAACCACACTCGCAGAGTCAATGCTCTATGAGTGTGGAGTTATAAAACGTCGTGGTACTGTAGAAGCAAAGAATACGGTTTCAGACTACTTCCCGGTTGAGAAAGAGTATGGATATTCGGTGTTTTCAACCGTATTCTATGCTGAGTTCCTTAATAAAAAGCTGAATGTGATCGACTGTCCGGGAGCTGACGACTTTGTTGGCAACGCTATCACGGCGCTCAATGTTACCGATACGGGCGTTATCGTAGTGGATGCGCAATATGGAGTGGAAGTGGGTACACAGAATATATTCCGTACAACAGCTCAACTTAAGAAGCCTGTGATTTTCGCAATCAATCAGCTTGATGGTGAAAAAGCCGATTTCGAAAATACGCTTGAGCAGATGCGTGAGATTTTCGGTAAAAAGGTAGTTCCCATCCAGTATCCTCTTCAGTCCGGTCCTGGCTTCAACTCTATGATCGACGTTCTTCTGATGAAAAAATATTCATGGGGTCCTGATGGCGGAGTTCCTACCATCGAAGATGTACCTGCAGAAGAAATGGAGAAAGCCCACGAATGGCAGCAGGCGCTCGTTGAAGCTGCTGCCGAGAATGACGAGACCCTCATGGAGAAATTCTTCGAACAAGGTATACTCACGGAGGATGAAATGCGCGAAGGTATCCGCAAGGGACTTGTTGACCGTTCGATTTATCCGGTTTTCTGCGTGAGCGCTCTCATGGATATGGGTGTTCGTCGCATGATGGAATTCCTCGGGAATGTGGTTCCTTTCGTAAAGGATATGCCTGCTCCGGTCGATACCGAAGGCCGTGAGGTAAAACCCGAAAGCAACGGTCCGCTCAGCATTTTCATGTTCAAGACAACCGTTGAACCTCATATCGGTGAAGTTCAATATTTCAAGGTTATGAGCGGCACGCTTAACGCCGGTGCGGATTTAGACAATGTGACCCGCGGTGGTAAGGAACGTCTGGCTCAGATATTCTGTGTATGCGGTCAGATCAAGACACCGGTCGACAAGCTTTGTGCCGGTGACATCGGTGCAACCGTGAAACTGAAAGATGTACGCACAGGTAATACACTCGACGAAAAAGGTTGCGATATCGCATTCGATTTCATTAAATATCCCGCGCCCAAATATCAGCGTGCGATACGTCCGGTAACGGAAAGCGATGCCGAGAAACTGTCGGCTATACTGACCCGTATGCACGAGGAAGATCCTACATGGGAAGTTGAGCAGAGCAAGGAGCTGAAACAGACTATTCTTAAAGGTCAGGGAGAGTTCCATCTGCGTACCCTTAAATGGCGCGTGGAGAACAACGATAAGCTTCCTATTGTGTTTGAAGAACCGAAAATTCCTTATCGTGAAACCATTACTAAAGCTGCGCGGGCCGATTACCGCCATAAGAAACAGTCAGGTGGCGCAGGACAGTTCGGTGAGGTTCATCTTATCATAGAACCTTACTCGGAAGATGCTCCGTTGCCTGATACATATCGTTTCGGTAATCAGGAATATAAGATGAGTGTCCGTGATACTCAGGAAATACCGTTGCAGTGGGGCGGAAAACTTGTAGTCCACAACTGTATTGTAGGTGGTGCTATCGACGCCCGTTTCGTTCCGGCGATAGTCAAGGGACTGATGGATCGAATGGAGCAGGGTCCGCTTACAGGTTCATACGCCCGCGATGTACGCGTATGCATATACGACGGAAAGATGCATCCTGTTGATTCGAATGAAATCTCGTTCCGTCTGGCAGCCCGGAACGCCTTTTCCGAGGCATTCCGAAATGCAAATCCGAAGGTACTTGAACCCGTATATGATGTTGAGGTAATGGTTCCTTCCGATGTTATGGGCGATGTGATGAGTGACCTGCAGGGGCGTCGTGCAATGATTATGGGCATGTCGTCTGAGAACGGTTTCGAAAAGATTTCGGCGAAGGTACCTCTCAAAGAGATGTCTTCCTATTCCACAGCACTCAGTTCTATAACAGGAGGTCGGTCTTCCTTTACGATGAAATTCGCGTCCTATGAACTCGTGCCCGGTGACGTTCAGGATAAACTGCTCAAAGAATATGCTGAAAAGCATAATGAGGAATAAAGCGATCCGTGTGACAAGAATGGACTTTCAACCTTCATTACCTATATAGAGTGGATGAACTGAGAATCTCATCCCGTACCTGAGAGAAATGGAGTATCCGTCCGGATACTCCATTTCAATATCTTATACCATGAGTTCGCGTTTTTTGCCAATCTGTATAATATCAGTGCATGAATTGACGTTCTAATATACATAATACAATATATAAATGTCGGAAACCACTCCTAACTTAACCACAGTCGGCGACTCCGGTAAGAATGCGGGGCTCGTTACAGTCATTTTACCGATATATAATGCTGCGTGTTATCTCCGTGAGTGTCTTGACTCAGTTTCGGCGCAAACCTATCGTAATATTGAAGTATTGATGGTTAATGATGGCAGCACTGATGACAGCGCAGCCATATGCCGTCAGTATGAGCGGACAGACAGTCGTTTCCGTGTTATAAATCGTGCTAATGGTGGCGTTTCTGTAGCACGTAACACGGGGATAGCAATGTCTTCCGGAGAATTTATCTGTTTTATTGATGCTGATGACGTTATGCATACCGAGGCAATAGAAGCTTTCATAACGGCTTTAGGCGTCAGTGGTGCCGATATGGTTCAGTGTGCTTTCGATTCTGGCAATTTCCCCCGATTCAGTGATATTGATCTACCTTCACTATCCAATCTGCAAATATATGATAATTATGAGTTATTGGAAAAGGGGCTGTATCAGTCTGTAATGGTTAATTCAGCATGTGGAGCCCTGTTCAGGCGATATATATTCGACGGTGGATTGCGTTTTAGCGTAGCCAGACGGTATGAAGATCTTGATATTTTCTATAAATGGCTTCTGCAAAGTCGGAAGGTTGCTTATTTGCCGGAAAAGTTGTATTTTTACAGACAACATCCTGATAGTTTTATACAGCGTTTTGCAGCAGCAAGGCTTGATGTTCTGGATGTTACCGATGAAATGTTGGCCAATATATCGGCCTTGAATGACAAGGCGCTCGAACTGGCGGCCCGCGATCGTCGGTTCAGCGCTCATTTCAATATATGGACACTCCTGATGGCTAACAATGTAGAATTGCCTGAAATAGAAGAGCGTTGTATTAAGGTTATACGGCAGGAACGTTTTTCAGAGATTCTGAACCCGAAAGTCAGGATGAAGAATAAACTCGGAGCGCTTGCTTCATATGGGGGGAAGCGTCTGGTCAGGGCGCTTATGGGATTTGTAAGTTAGATATTGTCATACATTGTGTCACAAAGTAATAGCATGCGATGAAAGTAATAACCTTAAGCCAGGGCGCTGTCGAATGGCAAGCTCGCGAACTCGCTCTATCCCTGATAGCTGAGAATGCCTCTGGTTTTGATCTTATGGTCGGAGTGCGCAGAGGCGGGGAATTTCTCGCAGATGCCCTCGAGAAATTTTTGCCGGAGGGATACTGCCGGTATAGAATCAATGTGACTTTGCAACGTCCGTCAACGCGTGGAAAAGGTGCCCGTCTTGCGGCAGTGCTTGGTAATACTCCTTTGTGGATGCTTAATTCGGCCCGCAGGCTTGAGGCGTGGTGGCTCAGTATGAAAACCAAATATAATAAGCGCCCGGATACACGTAAGATGGTTGTTGACCCAGGAGTGGAGTTCCCGAATTTGGAGCCCCATTCCCGTATTCTTCTTGTTGATGATGCAATTGATTCAGGATCAACGATAAAGGTCGTATCAGATAGTCTGCGTGGCATATATGTTGATCCAAAGATAATGATTGTGGTAATAACTGTCACAACTGATGTAGCAGTTGTTGAACCGGATTTTTGCAAGTATCATAACCGCACGCTGGTACGATTCCCGTGGTCAATAGATTATAAAAAGATGATGCCGTGAACGGACTTCTGGTTGTAGATCTTGACGGGACGCTTGTAGATGTGAATTCGTTCACATCGTTTGTCACATATCTTGTAGTACAGATGGCGAAATATGGGAAGTGGAACGCTTTCTTTAAGGTAATCCATATAGTGGGATTGCGCAAGATGCGTTGTATTAGCCATGCAGATGCTAAGAAGGCTATAATAGATTGCTGCAATTCTGTTTATGGAGGGAATAAACAGATATATTCGGAATTTTGTGAAGGTCTTGGAAAAAGACTGCGCCCCTCTGTCATAAATATAATTGATAAATATCGGCGGACGGGCGCTACGGTTGCTCTTGCAACGGCAGCGCCCGCAGAATATGCGGAGCTGTTCGCGCATAGCTGCGGGTTCGACTACTGTATAGCATCCGGATTTGGAAAGTCTGGTGAGTCTTCACGTACTTACGAGTGCAAAGGGGATGAGAAACTCCGTCGCGTGAAAGAGTTATGCCTTCGGGAAAATATTGAAATAGCCGCAGTGATAACGGATCACGAGGATGACTTGCCTCTTTTGACGATCGCACCTGAGTGCTATTTGGTAAATCCGTCATTAACCACAGAAAATGCCGTCCGTAAAAAAGGTATCCGATATCTGCGTATCAACTGAATGGTACTCGTCTGTTAACACATGTAAGCATGCCGTAACGATAGATTATACCTTTTCAGATAGTTCGAGCCATCTCAGCTCCTTTTCATCAAGTTCCTCTTTAAGAGCCGTGTAACGTCGCGACTTCTCTTCTATATTTTCGATAGCCTCACCACTGTTGAATTCAGCTTCGAGTTCGGCTATTTCATTGTTGATTTTTTCAAGTTCCAGAGTAAGAGATTCATATTCCCGCTTTTCCTTGAATGTTAATTTCGCGGGGCGGTTTTGGGATCTATTATCATTACGCTCTTCGGTTTGCTGTACTGTTTTGCGTTTTTTTTCCTCTTCAAGTGCTTTTTGAGTCTTTTCATCCTCCTCACATTGCTGTTTCCACTCTCTATAATCGGTATATCCTCCCGGGAAATCTTTTACAATTCCGTCTCCTTCCAACACAAAGATATGGTCTACAATATTGTCAAGGAAATATCGGTCGTGTGATATAATAATCGCACATCCTTTGAAGCTTGCGAGGTATTCTTCCAATATACCGAGCGTCACGATATCAAGGTCGTTCGTCGGCTCATCGAGAATCAGGAAGTTGGGTGAGCGCATGAGTACCGATGCGAGATACAGACGGCTGCGTTCGCCGCCGCTCAGTTTGGATATGAGTTTCTGCTGGTCGGGGGGAGTGAACAGGAAATGTTGCAGAAATTGTGACGGACTGAATCGGGCTGTGCCATCATTTACTACAATATCTTCTGCAATTTCAGTAATGGCATCGATTACTTTTTTTTCCGGATTGAAGTCAATTCCATCCTGATTATAGTAACCGAACCTTACGGTTTCGCCTATGTCCCATGTGCCGCTGTCGGATGGGATTATACCTTGAAGCAGTTTGATGAAAGTGGATTTACCGACACCGTTTTTTCCTACGATGCCAACCTTTTCATATCTTGCGAATATATAGTTGAAATCGTTAAGAATCACCTTATCGCCAAATTTTTTTGAGATATTCTTAGCTTCGAATATCTTGTTGCCGATATAGGACGATTTTACAGAAAGATCGACATTGCGTTCACGGAGGTCGACGGCGGCCCGCTTTTTTAGATCATAGAAAGCATCTATGCGGTATTTTGCCTTTCCGGCGCGTGCTTGCGGCTGACGGTTCATCCACTCCTGTTCCTTTCTGAGCGTATTTCTTACTTTGGAGAGTTCTGCTCCCATAGCATCGATTCTCTCCTGACGTTTACGCAGATAGTATGCATAGTTGCCGGAGTATGTGAAAATCTGTTGCAGGTCGATTTCTATAATCTTGTCGCACACACGATCAAGAAAATATCGGTCGTGGGTCACCATAAGCAAAGCAACCTTTGCACGGCTCAGATAGCTTTCAAGCCATTCGATAGATGGAATATCAAGATGGTTTGTAGGCTCATCGAGAATAATAAGCTGTGGCTCGTCAAGAATAACTTTTGCAAGTGCGACACGTTTCCTTTGGCCACCAGACAACTCTCCGACCGGCTGATTAAGATTGGCGATTCCAAGCTGTGTGAGCATTTGCTTCAGTCGATCCTCATAATCCCAGGCACGGGCGGCATCCATCAGTTCAGTGGCGCGTGATATCGCATCAATCTCTCCCGTAGCCAAGGCATCTTCATAAGCGGAAATCGCTCCAAGAACTGCGGGATTATTCTGGATACATATTTGAGCAACAGTAAGATCATGCCGAAGATCGGGGGTCTGTTCCAGATAACCGATTTTCAGTCCGGTACGTGCTGTGATTTTACCGCTATCAAATGGCTCTATTCCGGCGATACACCTGAGAAGAGTTGTTTTGCCGGTACCGTTTTTTGCGATCAGTCCGATTTTATCGCCTTCGTTGATTCCAAATGTGACATCCCCGAAAAGTAGCCGGTCACCGTAGCTTTTTGTTAGATTCTCTATTTGCAGGAAAATTGCCATTATTCTAAATTGGTTGGGAATATATCAGTTTTGGCTGCAAAGGTAATTCTTTTCCGCGATAATAGGTCATTTTGGGGCAATATAAACCGGTGGTCTGGAATAAGCGGAGTCTCTTATCGGGCCAGATTGTAGATTTCTGTGGTCTGTGGAGCCCTGAGATGATAATATCCTCCGATTTCATCACCTTTGTTTTCGTGCAGTTTCTTCACGAGATGTTCTATGTCAGGATCTGTTATGCCGATATCTGCAAGGCTTACCGGAAGACCGAGCGAATGGAAAAATTCTTTAATACGTTTGATGCCCGCAAGTGCAACTGTCGTATCATCACCATTTATCTCAATTCCAAGCACCCTGCGGGCAAGCTGAGCAACTTTCCACGGATTGTGATGAGCCATAAATGTCATCCACGCGGGGAAAACGATTGCAAGTCCTGTGCCATGGGTTATGCCATACAGAGAACTTAATTCATGTTCCATGAAGTGTGATACCCAGTCTTCCTTTCTTCCGGTTCCGCATATACCGTTGTGGGCGAGTGTTCCGCTCCACATGATGTTCGCTCGTGCCTGATAGTTGCAAGGATCGGCTATTACCTTAGGAGCCTCTTCCATAATTGCCATCAGTACTCCTTCAGAAACCCTATCGGTAATTTCAACGTCTGCGGTAGGGGAGAAGTAGCGCTCCAGAATATGGGCCATCATATCTGCGATTCCGGCAGCTGTTTGTTCCTGTGGCAAGGTGTACGTTAGTTCCGGATTTAGAAGAGCGAATTTCGGACGAAGGGCGAAGTCTGTGCGCAGACTTATTTTTCGCATTCCATCCAGAAGAGTTATAACTGAATTTCCTGACCCCTCGCTTCCTGCCGCAGGAATTGTTAATACAACTCCTACCGGAAGTGCTGTCCCGACAGTAGCTTTCCCTGCCCAAAAATCCCAGAAATCTCCGTCATATGGAACTCCTGCCGCAATTGCTTTTGCTGTATCTATTGTTGACCCGCCACCGACAGCAAGCAGTCCGTCTGCATTGATTTGTCGACATAGATCTATCCCTTCGCGAACTTTTGGATCTGTAGGATTCGGTTCGATTCCTCCAAGTTCTGTGTGGGAGATTCCCTCCGCGTCAAGACGCTCGAGCACGCGCTTCAATAATCCGGAGCGTATGACCGATCCTTTTCCATAGCATACGACTACATTTTTAAGTCCTATGCGTTTCAGTTCCTCTCCGGCATGAAGTTCGGCTCCTTTGCCGAAAATATATTTAGTTGGTGTGCAATAGGTGAAATTCTCCATAATTATTTAATTTTCGGCATTAGCGAATGTTATTTCAATTACATTGAGGATCTAACGGATGGTAGAGCCAGTTACGGTATTTTTTACCCATGGAACGTACGGTGCGGTACCAGAACGAATCGCCGTCTTCGCGCAGTATTTCCTTGTTTGCTGGCCGAGGTGCCACCGCCCACACATGGTTGTCTATCTCTTCTTTAAGCTGCCCGACGCTCCATCCGCTGTAGCCTATGAAAAAACGGATATGTCCTTTAGTTGGAAGTCCCATGTTTATATATTGTTTGACAGCATCGAAATCACCTCCGAGATATAGATCTTTCCCGATTGGTTTACCGCCCGGAACTTCGTCGGGGAGAGAATGGATGTAGAACATACGGTCACACGACATAGGGCCACCGCAGTATATCGGGATCTCAAGAGCATTGTCAATGTCGCTCACAGTTTCTCCTAAAGTATAACCGGTCGGCTTATTAAGTACCAGACCGAGAGCAGAGTCGTCACTCGAGAAGTCGATGAGCGTGATTACTGCATGATTGAAACATTCCTCCCTTAGAAACGGCTCGGCGACAAGTAGTACACCCGGTTTCGGTTCTCCGGTCGGCATGTCTATTTTGAATAATGAGTTATCGAGATGTGGCAGTTCCTTATCCATAGTTGTAGGCACTCTGTTATCGCACCTGACCTACAGTTTCATTATGCACGGTTACATAAAGTATGTTCCGGTCAAGTAATCCGCTAAGTTACCTCCTTTTATCATGAATCGCAATAGAGAATGCAACTTTATTACACAGCAATGCCAAATGCGCTACAAATCATATACACGTAAGTGCGCTACCAACCTAAAATAATCCCGGCAGACATAGGATTGAAATGTGGAGAACCGCATCCCATGAGAACCGAATGAGGGGAGTAGCGCACATAAAGTCCCACCCATTTCCAGCTTAAGGAAGCGAAGTAATCAACTGAAACACGTCTGTGATGAATCGATGTCGCCGATTCGCTTATGGCGTTTCCCTCTGGGGATGTATATTTTGTAAGCAGTGATGCATGAGTGTTGAAGTTAAGGATGGCACCTCCTGACAGGGTGATGTTTTTTGAGATCTGTTGTGTGGCGAGGAGCGGTATGCCAAGACTAAAGATCTTGATACGAGACGATTTAGGAATAGAGCCATCTGGGTAAGGAGCAGTTGCGATGCCTCCTTGATCGTTTGGTAACATTCGCAGTGAGTTGTTTACCATCCGGTAGTTGCGCCAATCGACGCCGATACCGAGCGAAAGTGCAAATCCGCGGTAGCACATCTTCGCGGCAAGGATGTTGAGCCATGATATCTCGAACGATTTACCCCACTGCAGCCCGTAGTCTGTCGGCTGACCGGCTGCATTCACCAATCCTAATGCAAGTCCGCCGGACACCACATTGAAATAAACTTTAGGATTATTCTTATCAGACGATCCGATGGAGAACAGGTTGACATCGAATCCATCTGATCGGAATGTACGCTGGCGTGAGGTTATTTTAGAGCTGGTACCGTAATTGCACGAGTACATTGTCTGCTCTTCAGATATGGGCTCTCCGTTATTGTCAATTTCACGGATTCTCACTGATAATCCTTCCGGAGTTTCTATTATTGAAACGCTCGATGGTGAGGTGACAGTGATTGTATCCGGTAATTGCGAAGCATTGGTAGAGAGATGACAGATTATCAACGCTGTGAGTATCGCGGCATATTTGTAAATAATTTTCATAGTTTTAATAATGTGAATGTGGTTAAAAACCTATTGAAACTCCTATTGACCAAGAACGAACCGACGGTCCTTTGTCGGCACAGTATGATGAAATGGGACTCCATCGGGCATATATTCCGAGTGAGTTATGAAGAGATAATGAGCCGATTATATCAGCTGTAAGTAACCTCTGCTCATATCCCTTGATGGTTTCGGAATACATGCGGTCGCCACATTCCCATCTATTCCATGCTTTGGTGTATGTGTTGAAGTTTACAATAGCCCCGAGAACGAAATTCACCTTTTTGCCAAGCGGCTGGGTATAGAGCATGGGGATATGAAAAGTCCACATATCCATGCGGGCACGTGTCAGGTGCATATCCTCCTGGGGCAGATCGCGACTGAATGTAAGCTCATTTGCATCACGTGAAAAAGAAACGCCTTTTCCGGCAAGATAGCGCCGCATCCCGAATCCCAATCCTATGTCGAATGATGGTTTGCGATAACCGCGCGACCAACCTATACCGATCAGTTCCAGAATACCGACTTCGAAGCAATTTTTTAGATCGCTTTTATCCGCGTAATTGAAGTTCCACCCCCAATATATACCTTTCATACCTGTTACGGCGCGTGATATGGTATTGCGGCGGGAGGTTGGGGCGCAATTGTCGCATCCGAATAGTGCCAGAAACGGCATATTGATGTCTACGATCTTATTGGATATATCGTTACGGTCGATTGTTACATCATATTCGTATTCATATCGCTCGCCGTTGTTGTTTACAGATACGGCAGATATAGTTGCACCGTCGGGTCGCTCTATTACACTTATTCTTTCGGCTTTATGAATCACCTTTATTGTGTCGGGGAGAGCTAACTCGGAAGCTGCGGCAACAATTGCAGACAGTAGCAAACATACGGTTAATGTGATTTTATTCATCGGTTTTCTTATTCAATAGTTTTTTGATTGTGGTTTCGTCGCATTTACCTTCCAGGTATATGAGGGTAGTCTTCGGTTTCTCTTCTGTTGCCAGGTTGAGATACAAGATAAATCGGTTGATACCTTTTATCGGTGTGAGTGTGTAGAAACCGAAATATAGTTTGCCATACTTGAAAGAGACTTCGCGGGAGATTGCTGAAGTTCCATCGTGTTTGACTGCTTGTTCTACTGTGGTTGAAAGCTCGGGATTTTCTGTAACCGATATACTGCGGTAAAGTGACATCCCATACGTATCAAGCTGCTTGCCGGTTATGTTGAGGTATGTGACACCATCATTGTCGATGAATGGAGCTGAAAAAAGCTTATTTATGTCAAGACCATCCTGAGATCGGGCAATGAATGGCGTGATCAGAAAACATATCATGCTGATCAGTAATATCTTTTTCATAGGTTTATTCCATTTCGCAGAACGCTTTCTGCATGGCGTTCCATTCGTTATCTATGTGATCGGTTATAGTTGCGCTTGCAATCGCCATCTGGGATATTTCAGACTCCATGAGGGAAACTATGGTAGCATTGTCTGTAATCAATGTCCCGTCGATATATGCAAAGCAGTTGTCGGGAACCGGTGTGGAAATCTGAGGGAAAATGATTTTAATACTTAGTATGGCAATGGCTACTATAGCCGCGGCAGCAGGAATGCGGAGTGCGGAAAGTATGCTGGTAGCATATGTGTGTGGAGCCCTTTTACCGTCTTGCGCGCATTCCCATCACGGCTTTAGCTTCGTTGGCGAGAGAATCTCCGGGGGAGCAGTCTGCAAGCCGACGGCGAAGCTCCTTCTCTTCGGCGAGTGTTGTCTCGGCATTGAAGTATCGTTCTATAAAATTATGTAATTCACTGGTTGTCATTGTTCCGATAAATGTTTCTGATTGTTTTACGTGCGCGTGCCACTATAAGCCGGGCATTTGCAGGTGTTATATCATATTGCTTCGCTATATCTTCGAAACTCCATTCGTCGCGGTCACGTCTGAAAAGTATCATTCTGTCGCGTTCCGACAGAGTTTTTGCAGCAAGAATTTCCACTCGGCAGATATATATCTGCAGTTTCTTCTCCTGATGAATTGTCAATATCCGGAGGTTCTGTGCTGTCATCTATCGAATCGGTTGGATGGGCATTGCGACGTCGGAGCTTGTCTATGCTCAAATTTCTGACGGTTGTAGATAGAATGGCCTCTGCCTGCGACTGTCTTTCAATTTCGGGACATTTTGTCCAAAGATTGCAAAAGGCTTCCTGTATCACATCCCGGGCTTCTTCGTCAGAGCTGACGATCGTACGTGCCTTCACTAAAAGTATGGCGCGCATCTTTCTGTAAGCCGATGTAAGGTATTCCTTTCTCATATCTTTCTGCTACAATGACGCAGCGATCCCGTGTTTGCAACAAAAATAGTGAAATTTTTTTGATATCTCTGAAAAACGGACGGGGACGCTCTGCGCGCTCCCGTCCATTAATGGATAGTATAGAAAAAAGCTGTATAATATACCTTAAAAAGATCCTCTCCGTTGATGTGCCGGTTTTCAGGCATGAATTTTGTAGATTATTTTGCCATGCTTAGCCGTAGTGATCTCCACGATATCATCCAGATTAAATTTCGAGGAAAACGGACCTGTTATATTGATTTCGGTTGTGGCTTCTGGTGGAGATACATTTGTGTTACAGTTCCATTGTCGAACATTATGCCATTCCCCATTGTAACGCACGCGAATGGATTGTACAGTAAGGTCCTCCATCCCTGCAATCTGTACGGTGATGGATGTTTTGCTGTCGAAGTTATTGAAGCTTGTAACTCCGTTATTAAGTTTGTTTGAGGTTTTTGATACGAAACCTTCTATTGTCGTCTGTTTGTGCGTAACTTCAATCTGCTTTTGTGCTTCTTTAAGAGCCTGTTGTTGTTCTTTTTGCGCTTTTGCTATTTGCTCTTGTGCTTCTTTAAGAGCCTGTTGCTGTTCTTTTTGCGCTTTTGCCATTTGCTCCTGCGCTTCTTTCAGGGCGTGTTGCTGTTCTTTTTGCGCTTTTGCCATTTGCTCCTGCGCTTCTTTAAAGGCCTGTTGCTGTTCCTTTTTGGCTTTTGCCATTTGCTCCTGTGCTTCTTTCAGGGCTTTCTGCCGTTCTGTTTCCGCTTTCGCCCGTTGNTNCTGCGCTTCTTTCAGGGCTTTCTGCCGTTCTNTTTCCGCTTTNGCCCGTTGTTCCTGCGCTTCTTTCAGAGCTTTCTGCCGTGTTTCTTTTGCTTTGGTTTGTTGCCGCACGAGTTCTTGCTGACGTACTGTGGAAGTGGGTATTTCGTTCCGGATGAAAGTTGTGTCCTTTCCATTGATTATAATCACTTCGTATCCGTCGTTGTTGGTATGAGTATGTACATTTGATGCGATATCCTTAAGTTCGGACTGATCAAACTCAAGTTCCTTAAGGTCGGATAATTCACTTAAATCTAAATCCCCAATAGATTTGATCTGATACAGTCCGCTGAGATTCTGTAGATTGGAAAGATCTGTAAAATCCGTGGATTCCGGAAATTCCGATTGATCAATTATGATTGCGGTGATATCTGACTCTAAATCATTTATGTATCGGGAAGTATTCATTCCCGATACAGAATATGATGAAGAAAATGATTGTGAAGAGGATGTTGATGATGAATTGGAAGATGAATTTCCGGATCTGACTTCTCGGTTCACCAGATTTCCATCGCGATAGGTATAAGTATATGTGGTGCCGCAATCTTCGTCATAAACGGTTAAGGTTTGCTCTCTGTCCGATGAAGTTTCTGCGGTATCGACGGTGGTGGCGGAAGAGATTGTCGCTTCCGAGGGAGATTCATCTGTAAGGACCGGCATTATAGATAAGGTGTCAGAAGTAATTTCATTGATATTACTATAACGAAGGTCAGACTCTTCATTCTCAATCGGATCAAAGGCTATAAACTCATCAAACGACACATCGCGCAAGCGCTCGATGGCAGCCTGAACCGGTTGAGTACCTATTATAAATACAGCAGCGAAAAATGCGGCTCCCAACGCCAAAATGCGCAAAGTAGCGAGTTTTCCAGCGTTGGCACGTCGCATCATGATAAAGCGCTTTTTAAGACGGCTTTGAGCGAAATGACTTGCCATTGGCGACATGTTGTAGGCGGCTGCCTTACGTAACAGCAGTATCTGGTAGTCGCTGAGATCGTGACCGCAACTGAGCACGTCGGCATCGGCCTGAAATTCATGAACTGTGCGGAGTTCTCTCCCAAGGAGCCATATTATAGGATTCCACCACATCAGCGTGGCACATATGCGCATTATCATAAGGTCAATCCAATGTAAATGGCGTATATGTCCCATTTCGTGGGCTATAATCATCTCTTCCGATTCGTTGGCATCGTCAGATGATAGGAACATCCAGTTGAGAAAGCTGAAAGGGGGGAAGTTATGGCTGTTCACAAGGAAAATTTTCAGGCGACCGATGCGTCGTTCTTTACCGAAGTGTTTCAGCATCATTATTTTGCCGAGATCGAAAATCAATAAAAAAACGGCAAAAAGTGTGCCGGCGGCAGAAATGCAGATAATAGTTTTTATAGTTGTGGCACCTATGATAGGTGCGCGTTGTATATCGGCTTCACCAGTAGCCGGAAGTTCAATTTCATGATCAGAATGCTCCATTGCCGCTGCGGAAAAATCAGACAATGATAGTTCTGAACTATAGTCGGCATCAACTGTTTCCGATTGCTCTGATGAGCTGTCGCTCATTAAATTACGGTTGATTTCATTTGCTTCCGGTGACCCAATTTTAGTTTCATTATGTTTTGGCAGAGATAGCGGTGCTATCAAAGAACCGGTATATATAGCTATAAGAGCCAGACGGTTGAGTGTCGGTTGCTTGCATTTCGCCATGAAAACCTTATAGAAAAGGTAGCCGATGGCGTAGAAAATAGCAGATTGAGCCAAATAGGCAAGTATTGTTCCGGCATCCATAGGTATAAGTGGATTAGTCTTGTTCTGGTATGCTTTTTCAGTGATATATGTTTATATCGCCTTAAAGTTTTTTGTCATCCCTTTTCCCTTTCTCAACCATGTTGAGAAGCTCGCGCAGTTCGTCGGCGCTTAGTTTTTCATCTTCAACAAGAGCGCTTACAGCTTTCATATAACTGTTGCTGAAGAAACTCCGGATCATTTTTCCGAATGTACCGCGGCGGTATTCCTCCATTGGTTTAATCGGGAAATATACAAAACCGGTTCCTTTGGGGTAGTGCCCGAGATAGCCTTTCGCCTCAAGTGAACGAACGAATGTGCTTACTGTGTTCACATGCGGCTTCGGGTCGGGAATAAGATCGAGGAGGTCTTTTACTTTGAGTTCTCCATGATTCCAGAAAAGAATCATGATCTCTTCTTCTTTATCGGTAAGGTCGGTGTTCGGTTTATGGTCCTTCATGTTGTGATAAAATATATATCAGGTGTTGAATTTTTTTGCCTTCGCATCAGTTGCGGGAAGTTGCCGCAAAGGTATAACGAGGAATTTAGTTGTGCAAATATTTTAACTATTATTTTCGTTACGCCCGTTGAATATGGCGTACGGCGCTCTGGAATACGGGTGTATTTGTTTTATATATAGTATAATTGTTCTGATGAGGAATTTTGTGCAGTGCGTGTGGACAATATTACTTGATACAAAAGTCAGAAAACACTACTTTTGTACCAGTAAAAGTCACGTTTACCTAATTGTCTATAATCATGAAAAAAATTATTGTGGCGTCAGCCGCTATGGCTATGTTTGGGATGCCTGTCCTGACCGCCGATAATATTCCGAATCCTCTGCTCCCTAATGTCGCAGACATTGGAGTTATGAAATATAATGGCAAATATTACCTCGGAGGATGCCGAACGGACGGCGATTTCTATATATCATCCGATCTGATTAATTGGGAAGGCCCTATCCATGTAATAGATATGGAAAATGAATGGAGCAAGGGATCGGGATGTGGAAACAATCAGATTCATGCCAACGATATGTTATATGACAATGGCACGGTTCACGCGTATTGGTCGGTTAACTACTGGGGCAATGATCTGCATGCGGTTCATGTTGTACATTCGGAAGCATCCGACCCTATGGGACCCTATTCGGAACCGGTGAAAGACCGCTGGATGGATAACCGTATTGACCCGAAAGTGTTCCGCGACGACGACGGAAAAATGTACATGTATATGGTGCGTTTTACAGACGGCAATACGATATGGGCCCGTAAGATGAAAAACTGGCGTGAGTTTGACGAAACCGATCCAGATCAGTTCGTATGTCAGTTCTCTTCTAATCCCAACACATGGGAACGAATGGACAACGCAGTTGCCGAAGGACCGTGGGTAATTAAATATCACGGGCAGTATTACCTAATGTACAACGCAAACCATACCGGAGGGGAATGGGGAAATTACCAGCTCGGTGTAGCCCAGTCGCGCACGCCAATGGGATTCAACAATGCCAACAAATATCCTCATCCTGTAGTATTATCCAATCAGAAAGAACTTGAGGATAATTATGTAGATCTGCTTCGTTTCTCTACCGGAACATATTCACCATTATTCAGTTATTCCACCACTCCGCCGGTGGACGGATGGACTGCCGCCGATTTCAATGATCGGAACTGGGCAAAGGGAATCGGCGGCTTTGCCCGTGGTACAGTTAAGGGGACTACCACATACCGCCGAGGAACCAATTGGGATACAGAAAAGATCTGGCTTCGTAAAGGATTCAATCTGTCGGATCTCAATCATAATCTTGCATTGCGCCTGACAACAAAGGGACCTGCTAAGATTTATCTCAACGGCAATGAGATACATACGGAGGACAAAGGTGTTTATCGTATAATCAACTTTACACCTGAGATGTCTAAATCATTGAAGCTCGGTGGAAATGTGCTGGCAATTGAATGCCAGGCTCCGACCAGAGGCGGCGGATATGTCAATGCCGAGTTATTCGATATGGGAAGTGGTATGGCAGATCCTGAAATCGTTTGGACTCCCGGTCAGCCGAATATTCTTCGCGGACCGAATGGGTTGGAATGGTGGCTGATTTATATGGCGAATAACAATGGACTTGTACGTAGCCAATATGTTGACCGTGTTCATTTCCATGGCGATAAACTTGTGGTAGACGGCATATCGCATGCAAATAACCCGGGATATCATCCTACGCCAGCTCTCCCTGCATATAGCGATACGTTCGATAAGCCGGTTGATATGAAGAACTGGGCAAGCCTCGATGGGGCTATGTGGAGTGTAGGGAATAGCGAATTGCAGGGAGCTCCGGGAAGTTCCGCTGTACTTGCCCCGTCATTAGCTTCACCATCGTATCTATGGGAGGTGAATGTAAAACCGGAAGATACAGCGGGGGTATATGCATTGTGGATTGATGATGCTAACAATGTCAAGATATTGTTTGATAAAAGTGCAAATGCCTGGACAGTTGTTGAAACTGTTGGTGGTAAAACAAATACTCTTGGCACCAATCCTTTGCGCGACGATTTCAAATGGGGAGTATACCATCAGATAAGGGTTGAACGGGATCATGCCGATCTTATCGTCTCCATTGATGAAATGAGAGTGGCTGATCCCTATGTAACAGCACTTGACGCATCTGCAGTTCCGGGACTTGTCACCACTGGAAAAGCTGCATTTGACGGAATTATCTATACAATTGGATTCGATGATGGAAACGACCGTATGAACGGTTGGGAAATGGCTGAGGGAACATTGGTTCCTACGGAAAGGGGAGCGAAGGCCTCGGGTGTGATGAAGGCTTTCAAAGGTATTCCTTCCGAAAACTATGAGTTTACAACTCAGGTGTCAGGTCTTAAAGATGGCACGTGTGCCGGCTTTTATCCTCTCTATGTCGATCAGGCAAATTATGTGGAGGCTGTTCTTGATGAACAAGACCGCGCTCTTAAGGTCACGACCGTCCGTAAAGGAAAGGTTGTCGATACGCAGTCGCTTCCACTCGATTTCATGCGTACACTATATGCTGATATGCGCTTTACCGATTCATTCGACAAAGGGTATACAATGGACTGTCCGACGGTGTTTGATGAGATATACCTTAAACGTTATGATGTTGCTAATAGAAATGTATTCAGCGACAGTCGTTTCGATAAGGAGACCGCAACCATCGGTGATAAAGAGATATTTGTCGACAATATGTTCAGCCTGATGGAACCCGCCATGTTGGAAGCGGATGGCAGTTGGAGTGTGATTCCGACAGAAAATGCATCGGTAGCACAAAACCCCGCATACAATGTGGTGTCGTTTGAGCCGATGAAAGGCAGCCGGTTGCGTTTCATCAACAGAATACCAACCGATGGCGGTCATCACATATATGATATTCGCCTTCATGAATTGTTCAAGGAGAGTTATAATCTCCGTGTAGTCCGCGACGGTGACATTCTTCATCTGTTCGTCGATGGCAGAGATATGGCGGAACTTCCTGTCAAGGGCTTCGGGGAAGCGATTGTAGGTCTGAATTCACATCAGGGGTCTCCTGAATTCCATGGTCTCACCTACTATCATAAGTAACGGTTACCCGCTTATCATATGCCCGCGAGGGAGATACATGATATAATTGTTTCATTGAATCAAGTGTGTTTAAGTTTTGTATTATTTTAATTTCGTGTTTGATAAATTTAGTAATCTGTATTTATATATCGTGGAATTGTATTAGTTAGTATGCAATAAAGAACATGGTTACAATAAACGTCTGCGACGTGAGTCGCGGGCGTTTTTTTTATGGGGGTTATTTTCATATTCCCTAAAAGTTGGCTAACTTTGCGTGAAGATGGTCGGGGTATAATTGTAGAATATTTTTAGTCTCAGTTGTAATGAAGACACGTGATGAATTGATTGATGATCTGCTGACATTGGCCTTTGCAGAAGATGTCGGCGATGGCGATGCGACAACGTTATCTACCATTCCCGTAGATGAGGTCGGACGGCAACAACTTATAGTTAAGGAGGAAGGTATACTTGCCGGTGTGGAAATAGCCCGCAAGGTTTTTGAAAAATTTGACCCGGACCTTAAGATGACCGTTTATATAAACGACGGCATGCATGTGAAACCGGGAGATATCGCCTTCGTTGTAGAGGGGCCGGTGCGTTCGTTGTTGCAGACAGAGCGGATCATGCTGAATATAATGCAGCGTATGAGTGGCGTGGCAACTATGACAGACAAGTATCAGCAACGGCTTTCAGGACTTAAAACCAAGGTTCTCGATACACGTAAGACAACTCCTGGAATGCGTTTGCTTGAAAAGGAAGCTGTCCGGATTGGCGGTGGTGCCAATCACCGGATCGGTCTGTTTGATATGATTCTGATAAAAGATAATCACGTAGATTTTGCCGGTGGTATCAGACAGGCTGTTTCTGCTGCAAAAAAATGGTGTGCCGAGAACGGTAAAGATCTCAAGATTGAACTTGAGGTAAGAAATACTGATGAGATAGATCAGGCTCTTGAGGCTGGTGTAGACCGCATAATGCTTGACAATTTCACCCCGGAAAGAACCCGTGAGGCTGTAGAGCATATCCGCCGCTATGTAGCTGCGCCAGCCGAACTTGAGGCTGACAGCCACAAACATTCGGGTAAAGAGGTTGAAATAGAATCATCAGGAGGAATTACGCTCGATACTCTGCGTGCTTATGGCGAATGTGGAGTGGATTTTATTTCCGTGGGCGCGCTCACACACTCGGTAAAAGGGCTTGACATGAGTTTCAAGGCTTGCTGAAACAACTGACAACTAAATATATGAACACCCGGCTTGCAGTCGATTCAGATGCATTGCCGGGTGTCTTTATTAATTGTGTATATAGCCGATGTAAGCTATGGATGTTGCCGAGATTAATAACGTTGGGGGAGGTTATTGAACTTAGCTTCCCATCCGAGAGCGCTCGCACCAAGTACAGCGGCATCAGCCTCTTTGAGTTCGGATAGAAGTACCTTAACTTTTCCACGCCACAGAGGCATGAGGTTCTTTTCGAGTGAGTCACGTAGCGGACGCATAATCAGTTCGCCGCTTTTTGTAAGACCTCCGAAAAGAATGAATGCTTCAGGTGCCGAGAACACAGTGAAATCAGCGAGCGCTTCGCCGAGAATCTTGCCTGTGAATTCAAATACATCATGAGCCAGTTTATCACCTGCTACTGCTGCATCATATACATCTTTAGAGGTGATTTCATCAATAGGCATTTCACGAAGAATAGAGGGTTCGCCGGGGCGTGCTTCCAGAAATTCACGTGCTGTCTGTGCTACACCGGTGGCGGAGCAATATGTCTCAAGACATCCGCGTCGACCACATCCGCAAAGACGTCCGTTGTTGCGTTTCACGGTTACGTGCCCCAGTTCACCTGCGAAACCGTCGTGACCGTAAACGAGTTGACCATTGATCACAATACCTGAACCGACGCCGGTTCCGAGAGTAATCATTATGAAGTCACGCAGACCACGGGCCGCTCCATATGTCATTTCACCGATAGCGGCAGCATTGGCGTCATTTGTCACGGCAACGGGAAGATTGAACTTTTCGCTGACCATCTGAGCTAAGGGTATGGGAGTGGGCCATGGAAGGTTTACGCCCTGTTCGATTGTTCCGGTATAATAATTGGCATTTGGCGCGCCTATACCGATTCCGTTTATCTTACCGACAGCATCGTTGACTTCTATGAGTTTCGTGAGCTCGGTGTAAAGTTCATCGATGTATGCCTCGACGGTGGGTTGTTTACGGGTTTTGATGGAGGAACTTGCAAGCACGGCTCCGCGTGCGTCAACAATTCCGAATACGGTGTTGGTACCGCCTATGTCGATTCCGACTACGTAGGGTTTGCTCATTGTTATTTGATTTTAGGTAAGAAATGTCATACCGTGTCGTCATGAAACGGAAACATCAGTGCAAATATAACAAACTATTTCCGGATATGTCTTAGATGCGCCGATGTTTTTTTACATTTTTAATCAGTGGAAACTGCATAAAACAAATCTCCCTGCAAAATTATGGAAAATTGCAGGGAGATCTGAAATGTTTGCTCTTCGCCACGCTATTATTTGCGGATACCAAGTTCTTTCTTGGCGATGATAGCACGGTAGCGCTCAATGTCGTTCTTGATAAGGTAGTCAAGCAGACGACGACGTTTACCTACAAGTGCTTTAAGAGCGCGGGCGGTGGTATAATCTTTGTGATTTGACTTCAGGTGCTGAGTCAAATGAGCGATACGGACCGAGAATAATGCAATCTGCGCTTCAGGTGAGCCAGTGTCAGTCTTGCCCTTACCGTACTTCTCAAAGATTTCTACTTTTTCTTCAGAATTTAAGTGCATTCTTTCAGATTTTTTGGATGTGAATAAATATAAAATTGTCAGTTGCAATCTGTGACGAAGTCCGGTGCCCGGATGAGCGGGGCGTCTCCGCTTCAATTGCGCCGCAAAGGTACGTTTTTTTTTTCAATCGGCCAAGTATTTTTGCAGTTTCTTGCTGTATAAAAAGTGGCTTGCACTTGCACACATTCCATTTGCAAGAAGTCTGCCTGAAGCCGGGTTTTATTGAACCTTGAACGGTATAGTATGAGGGGTATCGGCTGAGGATGAGCCCACATATATTTCGAAGTCACCGGGTTCTACGACGCGGTTTGTCGGTGTCGTATATATTGCCAGTTCGTCGATCGGAAGATTCATTACGATATGTTTTGTCTCACCGGGTTCAAGGCTTATTTTTGAAAAATCTTTCAATTGGCGCACAGGGGTATTTATTGAACTTACCATATCGCGGGCATATAACTGTACCACTTCTTTACCCGGACGGTCACCACGGTTGGTTACTGATACCGAAACCTGAATGGTATCTGTAGGGGAATAAATGGGAGTGTCTGCGCTGTTGGACCCGATTATTTCGGCATTGTCGATTGTGAAGGTCGTGTATGATTGTCCGTATCCGAACGGGTATAGAGCATAGGGTATATCAAATACATAGTGTCCGTTAGGTTCGGCTGCTGATCCTCCTTTATCGAATACCTGTTCGCGGTCGCCGGGGTAGTAATTGTAGAAGCATGGAGTATTTCCGGTTGACCGTGGAAAAGATACATTGACTTTACCGGAAGGGTTGACTTCCCCGAGTATAACGTCGGCGAGAGCATTCCCTTGCTGCTCGCCACCGTAAAATTGCAGAAGAAGTGCATCGGCATTCTCCTTAGCCCAATCCATTACAAGCGGTTTTCCGGTGATGAGTACTACGATCATCGGTTTTCCAGTCGCTTTGACAGTCTTTAGCAAATCAAGTTGCTGTCCGGGTAGTTCAAGAGAAGACAGATCGAATCCTTCGCCGGAAGTGACTTTGTGTGCCTTCGCGTTGCGTCCCAGCCAAAGTGAGCGTGTCCCGACGGCTACGATAGCGAGATCGCTCTTCTCTGCAATCGCTGCGGCCTCGGCGATAGAGTTGTCGTTGAGGCTCCACCAGTCGCATCCGTCAAGTTGACTTATATCGGATATACCCTCAAGTTTCTTTCTTAGAGCGTCTGTCAGAGTTACTGCCTCACGATGGTCTGCGTCGACCCATCCGTAGTCACCGCATACTCCGTAGTCACTATTCGGGCCGAGAAGTGCTATGCGTCGATATTTAGTCGCATCAAGTGGTAAAATCCCATTGTTTTCGAGCAGTACGATGCTTTCATCTGCAATTTCTTTTGCGAGTGCGATATGTTCCGATGTTCTGATATATCCGTTCGCTTTTTCCGGATTATGAATGGGATTGTCGAACAGTCCGAGCCGGAATTTGGCTTCGAGTATTCTGCGGCATGCGCGGTCAATATATTCTTCATCAAGTTCGCCACGTTCCACCTGTTCTTCAAGGGTAGAATATGCCCAGTCCCAGACATCCATGTCAATACCGGC
Organism: Bacteroidales bacterium; assembly: GCA_014800795.1. Classification (GTDB taxonomy): domain Bacteria; phylum Bacteroidota; class Bacteroidia; order Bacteroidales; family Muribaculaceae; genus UBA7173. Next base: position 36,547 of record JAAVFL010000001.1, read on the forward strand.
CATAAGCGCCTGTCGTGCGGCTGCCTCACTTGAGTTTACAGAGCTATGGAAAACTTTCAGGCGGTCTACCGATCCCCAGTCGGAGTATACGAATCCATCGAATCCTAACTCACCGCGCAACAGATCGGTCATAAAATATGATGATCCTGTTACCGGAACTCCGTCGTATGCGGAATAGCAGCTCATAATCGATACCGGATGGGTGTTTTTGATAACTTTTGCAAACGGATATGCGTATAGGTTTCGAAGTTCACGTTCTCCACCGGAAACGTGAGCGCAGTTGAGTCCGCCAACGGGTGAGCCATGTGCAACGAAGTGTTTAGGCATACAGCCTACACCATTTTTCTGAGCGCCGTTTACGAAAGCAGATGCCATTGTGGCAATGAGATAGGGATCTTCGCCAAAAGTTTCTTCCACACGCCCCCAACGCAGTTCACGTGGAATGTCAAGGACGGGCGACAGCAACTGGTATATTCCCATGGCTTTGGCTTCCTGCGCCTCGGCTGCAGTCATGCGTTCTATAAGCTGCGGATTGAAAGTCGCACCTTGAGCTATTGCCTGTGGGAATATTGTACAGCCGTTCTGAAGTATTCCGTGAATACCTTCAACCGATGTGAGGGCTGGAATTCCAAGTCTGGTTGAATCGCGAAGATATTTCTGCATGTTGTAAAATACCTGTGCGGTGTGCATGATATCATGTTCCATCTCGTGTACACTTCCGGGAGATTCGGCTCCATATTTTTCAGCCATCCCATCAGGCGAATTTGTGGAGTTGTTCTGAAGTTGCAAAACTTTTTCGTGGAGGGTCATTCGTCCGATCAGATCTTCTACACGTTCCGATATTGGCAATGTCGGATCTTTGTATTTCTCATTATAGGCATGAGTCGTAATTGACGATACCGTGATAGCGATTAATGCAGCTGATACTTTCAGAAAATTCGTATTCATGGTTGTAGTTTTTGAATGTGTTGCATATGCAAAGTTCGGAAAAGTCTACGCCATGATATATCGCGTTTTCATCAGGAATTGAAAATTATGCGTAATCCCGGCAAAACAATTGTCCGGAATCTCAGTCTTATCCATTGGAAAAAGATCGAGATACCGGACAATGTATCGGCCCAGTGATTGGTCTGAGAAAAATATCAGTTATTCGAAAATGTATGAGTAGTTGGCGAGAGTGGTGTTGAAGCGTGCATCCTTGCGTATGGGAGCCAGGTTTATGCGTGCATCATCGTATATGGTGAACTGATATTTATTCGAGTAGCCTTTGTTGAGTGCGCTTTCAAGTGCGTCGAATGCTTTGTCTGTCTCCTCTGCCTGTGCGTATAGACATGCCATCAGATAGCTTATAGAGCCATCTGTGTCTTTTGTGTCATGCATTATGCTGTCGGCCCACTTTACAGCTTCTGCAGTGCTGCCTGAGAAAAGTAACGCGAATCCATGGAGCGATTGAGGCAGTTCGGGGTTCACGTCAATTTCAAGCGCACGTCGGTAAATGGGGAGCGCTGCATTTGATTTTTTCTGTCCCTCTGCTATTACCCAGGCACGGAGCATATAATTCATCGGATCGTTGGGATTATCCATAGCAAGTTCTGCGAAGATATCGGATGCTTCGTCATATTTTTTCTGTGAGAAGAGGATTCTTCCTTTTTCTGAAATGGCAGTTGCAGGTTCATTGACCTTTTCGATGGCGGTTTCAATGGCTCGCATGGCATCGTCGAAGCGTCCCTGTGCGCGATATACGCGTGCAAGGGCTATGAAATATTCACCATTGTCGTTCGACATGCCGATTGCCTGATTTACATTTTCGAGAGCCTGATCGAAGTCACACAGGGCGTAATAGCATTCACCGAGCGATGCGTATATACCGGCGTAGTTATACATGTTTTCGTCAATAATCTTCCGATAGTCAACTATTGCTGAAGGGAAATGATTGTGAGCCTGGGCTATAACGCCGCGTATGTAGTAGAACATGCCCTGCTCTGGAGCCTGATGAATGGCATTGCTGAGCGCGGTGATTACGGCGGGGTAATCAGTATTGCTCACATTGATAAGTTCCTGGAATGCTTTTGCGTTAGAGTCAATGCTTATTGCCATGATGAGGTCTTCAACCGCACCGGTATTGTTCCCGAGCATACGGCGTACGGATGATCGTCGCACATATATGTCGCTGTCGGTAGGCATCATTGCTACGGCATCGTCCATATATTGGCTTGCAAGTCCGAGATTGTTTTCTTTAACAGCTATTCGTGCCAGACCTGTCAGAGCCTCAGCCGAACGACCGTCGAGCGCACGCATACGGTTGTATGAGCCCTTGGCTTCGGCGTATCTGCCGAGTTCATATTCGGAATTGCCTTTCTGATACAGGGCCATGAAAGAGGTGGGGTCAATACGCAGAGCCTCTGTAAAGTCACTCAGTGCCTCTTCATGTTTCCCGAGCATCTGGTAGATATCGCCACGAAGCGAATAGCATTGGAACCGCATGTCGGTATCATCGGCGGGAGCGTATTTGAGTGCATTGTCAATGTCGGACAATGCACGGAGGTACTGGTCGAACTTATAGTATTCATTGGCCCTGCGGAAGTAGATTTCATATGCCTGAGGGTTGGCGGTGAGCTCCTGTTCGTAGACTTCCATCATAGCCTTGGTCATTGGGTCGGACAGACCTGTCTGTGCCGCAGCTGAGCCGCATGCAAATGTAAGGATTGCAATAAGAGCGTGTCGCAGTTTTGATGAATTGATCATTATTAGTTATCGATAAGTTGTTAGTTATTTCTAAAAATAAATTATTGACATGAGTCAGCGCATGGGATGGAGTTTGAGCTGTTGATTGCATTGACGGCAGCCCGAATTATGCTGAGATGGGATAGAAGCTGCCCCATATTGTCAAGCGGGAGCATATTGGCACCGTCGCTTTTAGCTACAGCCGGATTCTGATGAGTTTCGATAAAAATACCGTCGGCTCCTGTAGCAATTCCTGCACGGGCAATTGTCTCGATCATATCCGGGCGGCCGCCTGTAACTCCGGCCGTCTGGTTGGGTTGCTGGAGAGAGTGAGTTACGTCAAGAATCACAGGACATCCGTTTTTCTGCATTTCGGGGATTCCGCGGTAGTCCACAATAAGATCCTGATAGCCGAAAGTTGTGCCGCGTTCGGTTACTGATACGGCATTGTTGCCGGCATCGCGCACTTTCTGCACGGCATGGCGCATTGCTTCGGGGGAGAGGAACTGCCCTTTCTTTATATTGACCATCTTACCGGTGCGGGCGGCTGCGACAAGCAGGTCTGTCTGTCGGCAAAGAAAGGCCGGAATTTGTAGTATATCGACATATTCAGCGGCCATTACGGCTTCACCCTCTGTGTGTATGTCGGTAACAACCGGAATATTGAATGTTTCACGAACTTTGCGTAGAATCTCCAACGCTTTTTTGTCGCCTATTCCTGTAAAGGAGTCTATCCTCGAACGATTCGCTTTTCGGTAACTTCCTTTAAATACGTAGGGGATGCCTAATGTATTGGTGAGTGATAATACGCGTTCAGCAATCTCAAGAGCCATTTTTTCTCCCTCAATGACACATGGACCGGCTAAAAGAAAGAAGTTTCCGGTGGGAGAAGATTTCAGATATTGCAGAATATCGGTTCTTGTTTCCATATATTTCTGTTGATCAGTTGTTGTTTGCGGTTGATAATTCCTGCACCACGTGCATCGTATGACATGCAAGAAGGGCTGCGGTTTCGGTCCGGAGTCTGGCCTCGCCGAGCGATACCGGTATGAATCCGGCATCAATAGCCTCCCTGATTTCTTCCGGGGAGAAATCACCTTCTGGACCGATGGCAATAACGGTATCAGGTCCCGGAATATATTCTCGGCTCAGGAGGCGCCTCTCCGATTCTGCATCGCAATGTGCTATGAATTTTTGAGGAATATTCGCTGTCTGTTCTATGAATTTCCGGAAGGGCATCATGGGAGATATCTCCGGCAGCATCGCTTTCAAACTCTGCTTCATTGCCGAGACTGCAATTTTCTCAAGCCGTTCGGTCTTTATTTCTTTTCTTTCTGACCAGCGGCAAAGCAATGGTACCAGATTGTCAAATCCGGTTTCCGTAAGTTTCTCCACAAGCCATTCCATACGGTCAAGATGTTTAGTGGGGGCTACAGCTATCGTCAGTTTACCTTTCCAGAACGTGGGTAATGCAATTGTATCAATGATCTCGACTTTCGCACGCTTCTGATGTGCTTCCAGAATACGGCAAGTGAATCGGTTCCCTTTGCCGTCAATAACATCGATTATGTCGCCTGACGATTTTCTCAACACTTTGACACAGTGTTGGGAATCACTCTCAGGGAGTGTCAGGCTTGTCTGTATGTCGGGTGCGAAAAACTGAATCATATATCTTTGGTCTGTTCGGTGATCATTCCTCCCGCTCCTGATTCTGTAGCTTCGATCTTTGCCAGTCGTCCTTTTCCGGGAGTTATTTTGTCGTCACGGAAAATCAGGAGGAACAGAACTGCTACAACGAGGGCATACGCTGCGAATATATACCAGCATGTCCGCCAACCGGAAAGCTGAACTTCCGGAGCTGTAGAGGGATCAACGAAGTGATTTACAACAAGCATTGCTCCGATTGTTCCAATAGTGGCACCGAAACCATTGGTCATAATCATGAACAGTCCCTGTGCGCTTGATCGTATGTCCGGGGTAGTTTCTTTGTCAACATAAAGACCGCCGGATACATTGAAGAAATCGAATGCGATACCATATACGATGCACGATAAGATGAACATCCACAAGTTTCCTGCCGGGTCCCCGGCACCGAAGAATCCGAAGCGGAACACCCAGGCGAACATCGACATCAGCATCACACCTTTGATCCCGAACCGTTTAAGGCAGAAAGGTATGAGAAGAATGCACAGTGTTTCGCTGATTTGTGAAAGTGAGATAAGCGCGTTGGCGTTTTGAGCGGCCCAAGCATTTCTGAATTCGTCGATTCCGGAAAAACTTGTGATGAATGGGTTCGCGTAACCATTGGTTATCTGAAGTGATACACCCAGAAGCATGCTGAAAATAAAGAAAATTGCCATACGGCGGCGTTCAAATAGCTTGAATGCACGTAACCCCAGAGTTTCAACAAGGGAAGCTCCCTTGGCGGCTTTGCTGACCGGGCAATGAGGCATCGTCAGGGCATATATCATCAGTATGAAACTGAAGACTGCTGATACGAACAGCTGCATGTATGTAGTCTGAAAGTGCGCTTCGGCAGGGCCTGCAAAGTTTACGAACAGCATCGCGCAGATAAATCCTATGGTGCCCCATATACGAATTGGTGGAAAATCTTTTACGGTATCCATATTGGCTTTGGTAAGCGCGTTGAAAGCAACGGAATTGGCAACACCGATCGTTGGCATGAAAAAAGCCACAGAAACCGTATATAAAGTAAAAAGGGGAGCAAATTCAATCTGGGGTGCCACGAGGCAGTATGTGCCGGCTGCAGCCATGAATGATCCGGCGATAAGATGGCATATGCTCAGCATGCGTTGGGCCGGTATACACCGGTCTGCCAATATACCGATTAGTGAGGGCATAATTAGTGATACTATACCCTGAACGGTGTAGAACCAGCCGATCTGATCAAGTAATCCGTTGCGCGCGAGAAAGTTACCAAGTGATGTCAGATATGATCCCCATACCGCGAACTCCAGAAAGTTCATGACCGAAAGTCTAATTTTCAAACTTTTCATGGTTGATAGTTATATGATTGTATTATACTGATTTATATAAACTATATTCCTTTCGTAATACCTCGCGCCCTGTATCAGTTCTGTAAATCGGAGTCTTCGGCACGTCTGGCAAGCATTGCTTTTACTTTTGCCGCCTGTTCATATTCCTCGTTCGCGATATGTTTGTTGAGGCGTTCCTGAAGCTCTTCAGTAGAAAGTTCCTCAAGGGTAGCCTCACGCAGTGATCGTTCTATATCTTCGTCGGATGGAAGTTGTGGTTCCGCCTCCTTGATTTCCATGATGAAACCGGTTTCCTCAAGTATCTCCGGAGTGGTCCATATCGGGGAGTTGGTACGCATGGCAATTGCAATGGCATCGGAAGTACGTGCATCAATTGTAATCTCAATGCCCTCGCCATTTTCAAAAACGAGATCCGAGGAGAATATACCTTCTTCAAACTTATGGATAAAGACTTCCTTAAGTTCGATTCCATATGCATGTGAAAGTGATGCAAAAAGATCATGTGTCATAGGACGTGGAGGTATAATGCCTTCCATTTTTATAGCGATAGACTGAGCTTCCGAGGAACCAACGACTACCGGTATGCGGTATGGTCCGTCGACCTGTGCCAGTATAAGCGCATATGCACCACTTTGAATCTGGCTGTAGGAAATGCCGAGAACGCGCAGTCTGACACGGCTGCCGTTTCCGTTATCTCTCCTTTCTGATGAATTGGTTGACATATGAAGTGAAGGGGTTATCTGTTTATGAATGTAATTATATTTGTGTCAGACTGTCAGTGTTCAACAGCTCTACCTGTAATGACACCACTGCCGTAGCATATTTGTGATTCTCTGTCGTAGATCACAGCGAACTGTCCTGGCGCTATACCTTGTATCTTTTCTTCC
>JAAVFL010000002.1 GCA_014800795.1 Bacteroidales bacterium
CATAGACAAAATTGGTTATGTAGGAGGAGTAGTAGCGGTAATGGCTTTCGTGTATTGGTATATGAGGGTAAAAAAGCTCCTACGAGCCAAAACAGATTAAGTGTACCTAAGAATTGAAGAAAACTATGGAGAATCAAAAAATTAGCTATATGCACGTTTACATTAGGTGTTGCAGAATTTGGCATGAAGGTAATTTGAGAAATGTAGCAAAAGGTATCGGGGTATCGATTGTTAAAGCGAGTAATTTTATATTTCTATAATATTACTGTCCGCTAAACCATAAATTAGCGGACAGTAAATAGGAAATAATAAGAAAAGAAATAAAGCGGTGGAGAACGAGGGAAAAAGAAAGCACAGGAAAGAGGGTGAACCATCAAGACACCGTCAGGTGTCGGACGAATCCATCCTGCAGCAAACGCCTCGTCAGAGGGGGATGAGGCGGAAGCCGGAGGGGAGGTGGCGGAAGCCTATGAGGTTCATGGCGGCGAGGCGCACTATGGTGTCTTCGGTGGTGCGGATCGAGAGGCGGGCGGCACGGGCGGTATCTTCGGGTGTAGCGCCGGAATCTGCGGCGCTGATGAAGCGGAGTATGGCACTTTCGTCGGAGGATAGGGATAGCAGGCTTCCGCCGGTGTCGGCTTCGCGTAGTTTCCAGGCACGCACCATCAATGGGTGTGCCAGAATGTTTTCGTCGGCCACACGATAATAGGCTTGCCAGCGTCCGTCGCTCTCGCGGCATTGAACGGGGCGCTTTTCGGCCCTGGGGATAACGGCGCGGAGTACTATCGCTCCGCCCTCGCAGGCGAAGGTGGTCATTTCGAGCTGAACCGCAGGGCGGCAATAGATTTGAGCGGCGGCCTCGAGCATGTAGAGGTCCTCTTCCGACCGCAGTCCGGCTATGGTGCCGTTGTCTTTAACTCCCACGAGAAGACGTCCTCCGGAGTTGTTGGAGAATGCTGAAATGGAGTGGGCTATCTTATGGACGTCGGAGATCTGGAATTTGAAGTCCTGCTGTTCATGTTCTCCTTCGGAGATGAGGCGCTGTATGTAGAATTTTCCTCGTATGGCCTTGATATCCTTTAACATATCCGGATCGGTATTTGCAGTTCAATAAAAAAACGGGTGTGCGTGTTATCGGGCGGAGTCGGCTGCCGGAGCATCGCATGTGGGGGACAGGCGCAGGATGTCGGTTCCCGACGGTGATTGGAACACCCGCAGTCCGAAGCGCTCTATCGTGGCGTAGACATGGTTGAAGATATCGCTCTGTATATGTTCGAACTCCACCCATTTTGTGGTGTGGGTGAAGAAGTAGAGTTCGATCGGCAGACCTGTCGGGGTTGGGGGAAGCTGGCGCACCATCAGCGTGAGGTCGGGGTTGACACGCGGGTCGCGCCGCAGATGCTGTTCGAGATAGAGCCGCAGCAGCATAAGGTTCACTATCTTGCCTCCGGCGGGGAGTTCGATGCCGTCGAGAAATCCTTCGTCTTTGAGAGCATTAAGTTCGGCAGAGGAGCAGAAGCGAACAGTGGTGGCGTCGACGTAGAAGGCGCGGCTTACACGCCGGCCTGCCGATTCCACCATCGCCTGAAAGTTCTGGAACGATTCGGATACGAGCGAGTAGGGTGGGATGGTGGTGATGGAGTTGTCGAAGTTACGTACTTTTACCGTAGTGAGCGATACATCCTCCACCACGCCGTTGGCGTTGTGACCGGGACAGCTGATCCAGTCGCCCCGCTGCACCATCTTGTTGGCTGTAAGCTGCACACTCGCCACAAGTCCGAGGATCGTGTCCTTGAACACCAGCATCAGCACCGTGGCCGCAGCGCCGAGGGCACCGAGAATGGCGAGCGGTGTTTTACCGATCAGAATACTGAGCCCGACTATCACTCCGATACCGAAAAATATGAGTTTGAACATCTGAAACACTCCCTTGATGGCGTAAGGGCTGGTGTTGGGGCGCCGTGCGAGCCCCTCGTAAAGGTTGTCGATGAAAATCAGCACTATCCTCACTATAGCCCACAGGATATAAAACGATGTGACTATATCGAGCCAACGGACCTCTTCGGCATTGTCGCCGAAGAAGTGGGGAAGGAGCCAGCTCACCATCAACGCGGGTGCCAACTGGCTTACGGCGCGGGTGAAACGCTTGTTGATAATGTCGTCGTCCCATTCTGTCGGGCTCTTTTTCACAGCGCGCTCAACCAGCCAGAGCAACGCTTTGGCCAGATAATACGATGCCACCGCCACTATGGCGATACCTGCGAGCAGGATAGCTGTCACAATCCATGTGGCCCCCGAGCCGTGGATATTGTCGTTAAGAAATATCTCGATGTTTTCGAACATGACAGTTTTTTTCCGAATGATACACGCGCCTGCACTACCGGTAAAGGTTGAGTGTCGGCTACTACAAAGGTAGCAATTTTTGGCCCTTAATACAAAATAACGAAGAGAGGATCGCAAAACCTGATGCCCTCCGTCGTTTTCCCGATTTAGCGGGCACCCGCATCAGATAATGCAGCGTGGGAGAGCGATAACGCAGGTTCGCGGATAGACGGGCAACCCGCTGTTGAATTTGGATATATCTAAGTTTTTCCTATGGACTATCTGTAAATAAAAAACAGGCGGCTATATCGCACGAATGGATATTGCCGCCTGCTTTATGATTAGCCGTGCTGTCTTATGCTTTTTTTGCGCGGGTTTTAGCTGCGCTCTTGGCTTTCGCGGTTTTTGCGTCCTTTGCGGGAGCTGCTGCCGGGGTTTCCTTGGTCTGGCGGAGGGCATGCTCCTCGTTGAGGTGTTCCTCGTTGAGGCGGTAGCGGTTCACCTCTTTATTGAGTGTCTCGATCTCGCGCGCCTGATTGCGGATGGTGGTCAGCAGTGAGTTGAGTTCTTCGTTCTCGATGCTCATGGGATATTGTTCCTCTACGCGCACTATGAAATCGGCGAGCACGTTCATGTAGTTGGTGAATGCCTGATATGGTGTCTCGTAGGGTGAGAACATCGAGTGTGAGGCTCCGTCGGCCATATGTTTGGTCGACATATAGAAGAAGTGGTCGGCGGCCTGCAGGCGTCCCCAGTCCTGTTTGAGCTGGCGGTTATCGCTCAGGCGCACGCGCTCTGCCACTGAATAGAGTTTGCTGAATGCCTCTTTCTGAAGCTGGTTGCCGAGCCATGCGGAGGTGTCGCGCGCCTCGTCGGCCCAGCTGATGGGGTGAACAACCGACAGCACGTCCACAGGCTTGAAAGTTTTCACAGCCTCTGTGGGTGTGATGAACTCCACACCGCGCTCTTTGGCGAAGCGTGGAAGCGCCTCAAGGAACTGGAATATTCCGGTATCGGCGGTATGGAACTCACCGAATGTCTCGAGGTTCATGAACAGGTTGAATACCTGCTCCTCCTGTGGAGTATCGGCGATCCAACCGATATACTTGTCGGCTGTAAGGGGATACTCATTCCAGTCGGTGTGGCTGAAACGTTCGGTAATGTCGTCGCTCAATTTGTCATTCTTGAGCAGCAGTTTCAGTTTGGGAGCTGAAGCGGCCGCATAGACATAGTTCGGCGATTTCCAGCCGAGAATATGCTTGGCTCCTTCGGTTATGCATCCTTTGAAACCCATTGCTGCGATCTGCGGGGCGAGCTCGTCGGAGTATATAAGCTCTGTATTACGGAATACATGGGGTTTTACACCGAACAGTTCCTCGATCTTGTCGGAATGCAGTTTCACCTGAATCTGGAACTCCTCGGGGTCAGCAAGCGATGCCAGTGAGTGGTCGTATGTTTCGGCGAGGAAGTCAACTTTACCTGTGGCGGCGAGTTTCTTTAGCAGATCCACGAATTCGGGTACATACTGCTCACACTGTTCGAGAGCCACACCTGTGATGGAGATGGCGCAGCGGAATGCTCCTTTGGTATCCTCGATCATGCGCAGGAGAGTCTGCGCCGCCGGTATGTAGCTGCGGTGGGCGATGCGGGTGATGATGTCGTCGTTTGCGAAATCATCGTAGTAGTAGTGGTCGTTGCCTATGTCGAAAAAGCGGTAGCGTTTCAGGCGGAACGGCTGATGTATCTGGAAGTAAAAGCAGACGGCTTTCATATTTTTTTTGTTTTAAGAAGTTTAGAAGTATAGAAGTTAAGAGCGGGGGAGAGTTCTCATTGCCAATTGCCTAAGCTTGTCCGAGAACTTTTTTGTAAATGTCGATTACCTTCTGGCCGGCTTTGTCCCACGTGATCTGGTTCACCTCCTTCAGTCCGTCCTCGCGCAACTGATTGTACATGGCGGGATAGGTGATGATGGAGTGGATTGCGTCGGCCATGGCGTCGATATCCCAGTAGTCGGTTTTTATCACATTGGTAAGAATCTCGGCACATCCGCTCTGCTTGGATATGATCGAAGGCACGCCCATCTGCATGGCTTCCAGAGGGGAGATTCCGAATGGCTCGGATACCGAGGGCATTATATATACGTCGGATGCCTTGAGCATTTCGTAAACCTGCTTCCCTTTCTGGAATCCAGGGAAGTGGAAGCGGTCGGCGATACCGCGTTCGGCGACAAGGCGTATCATCTTGTCCATCATATCTCCGGAACCGGCCATTACGAAGCGAACATTGTGGTCGCGTTGCAGAACCTTGGCGGCTGCCTCTACGAAATATTCGGGTCCTTTCTGCATGGTGATTCGTCCGAGGAAGGTGACGACTTTCTCTTTCGGTTTCTTTACTTCCACGTCGAGCAGATCCTGGCTCAGGGGTATGACGGCGTTATGAACGGTGGTTACTTTTGCAGGATCGATGCCGTACTTCTCGATCACGGTCTGGCGGGTAAGGTTGCTGACGGTGATGATATGGTCGGCGTGGATCATGCCGTCGCGTTCGATGTTGAACACTGTCGGGTTCACATTGCCGCGGGAGCGGTCGTAGTCGGTGGCGTGGACATGTATCACCAGCGGTTTACCGGTGACCTGTTTGGCGTGGATGCCGGCCGGATATGTGAGCCAGTCGTGGGAGTGTATTATATCGCAGGGGATAGTGCGTGCGATCACTCCCGCCACAATCGAGTAGTTGTTGATCTCCTCGAGCAGGTTGTCGGGGTATCGGCCGGAGAACTCTATGCACCCGAGGTCGTTGGTGCGCATGTAGTTGAAGTCGGCATAGATGTGGTCGCGCAGGCGGAAGTAGAGGTCGGGGCTCATGAGGTTGCCTATGCGGCTCTCCACGTAATCGCGGCTTACGTCGCGCCATGCCACAGGGGTCTGTGAGGCGCCGATGATGTGGGCAAACTCCTTTTCCTCGTCGCCGAACGGTTTAGGAATCACGAAGGTGATATCCATGTCGCCGCACTGCCACATGCCTTTGGTAAGCCCGTAGCTGGCCGTACCTAATCCTCCGAGGATATGAGGTGGGAATTCCCACCCGAACATTAAAGCTTTCATGTCAGATATATGGTGTGGTTAGTGCTTCAGGATTGGGAATCAAAACGTTTGAGGGTGCGGATCGTACGCAGAATCTCGGCAATGTTCGTGGCGTGGGATATGGCTCCGCGTCCGTTGAAAGGCGGGTTGCCGTCGTAAAGCTGCGAGAGCGAGCCTATGCATCCCTGCGACATCTCTTCCTCGAAACCAATGAGCATACGGTCGATATAGCTTACGCCCGAGCGTCCGAACACTTTGAGGTAGGCATCGGCGTAGAAGCCCATAAGCCAGGGGCGGGCCGGACCGTTGTGCATAGCCATCTCGCGGTCATAGGGCGATCCGAGGTAGAAGGGGCGGTAGCCGTAGCTCTTGGGTGAGAGTGTGCGGAGCCCCTTGGGGGTAAGAAGTTCGCGGGTTATCACGTCAAGCACTCCCTTGCGCTGTCTGCGGTCGAGAGGTGAGTAGTCGAGACCGATGGCTATGGCCATGTTCGGGCGTACCGAGGGGTCGGAATAGTTGCCGGCTACATAGTCGTAGAGATATCCGTAGTCGTTGAGGAATGTGGCGATGAAGGGTTGTTTCATCTTTTCCGCCGTCGCGAGCCATGCCTGCCTGCGCTCCTCAAGCGAGGAATTACCCTCGGCAAGTTCGGCTGCGAACATCAGGGCATTGTACCACAGGGCGTTGATCTCCACCAGATAGCCTGTCCGCGCTATCACGGGGCGTCCTTCCCACATCGAATTCATCCATGAGGCGGGGACCAGAGTGCCGTCGGTCGAAAGCATTCCGTTGTCGTCCATGTGGAGGCGCGGGTGGCGGTTATCCATCACGAAGTCTACCACGGTAGCCACCGTCTGCATGTATCGGGCGTAAGCATCGGTCTTCCCGTAGTTACGCGCATACTGTTGGATAGCCCATATGGCCCATCCGGGAATGTCCGGCTGATCGATGCCGTGGATCGTACGTGAGATATGTCCGTTGTCCATGAAGCGTTCGAGGGCGCCTGCGGCGGTAGCCATAATCTCCTCGAAATCGCCGCGGTGATCGATGGCGATGGTGTTGCCGGGCAGAGACATGAAGGTGTTGCGGGCAAGTACGGTGCCCCAGGGGTAGCCCGAGAGCATATACTCGTGGTTGTCTTTCTTCAGGTAAAGCTGCTTGGCGGAGTTTTTCAGACAGTTGTAGAAACTGGTGCGGGGAGTACGCGATGCGATTTCGTTTTCATACATTTTCGAGAGGGAGCGGGTGTTCACTTCCGAAAGTCCGGCCGAGAATATGATGCTTTCCCCTTTCTTGATATTCACCTGGAAATAGCCCGGCACCCACAGGTCTTCGGTGTATGGAACTCCGCGTTCGAGATCCTTTACATATTCTATGTTGCGGTACCAGTTGGGTTCATAAACCCATTCAGGCTTGTGTGTGAGCTGCATGTAGAGTGTGGGATACCCTTCGTAGAGGCAGCAGCCGATACCGTTCTGAACAGGTACGCACTCGGTGTTGATGCGGTCGTTGGCCATGCAGAGGGCATTGCTCTCACGGAAGGCGAGGAAGGGGCGGAACTGCAGGGTCGTCGGGCTGTGGGCTTCCACGAGGGTATAGCGGATGAGAAGGCGGTTTTCCTTCGAAATGAAGATTTTCTCCTTCGTCAGTATCACACCGCCTACGCGATATGTGGTGCGGGGAACGCTGTCGCAATCGAATTCGCGGATATATTTGTGACCGTTGGGGCTGTATACTCCCCCCTGGTAGCGGTGAAGACCGAGGTTGAACTGGGCACCATGCTGAATCACCGTTTCATCGAGTGTCGACAGCAACACGTGAGGCTTATATTCCTCGTCGCCGAGCGGCACTACCAGCAGCCCGTGTTGCTTTCGGGTGTTACACCCCACTATCGAGGTGCAATGATAAGCTCCTGCCTGATTGGTACGCAGCATCTCCTTGGGAAGAGACTGCTCGAGGTTAATCATCAGATTCTTATCGAATTTTAGATAACTCATTGGTTGATAAGTATATAGTTGTTAGTATTATTAGTTTTTCAAGGATGTTGACCCGTGGTTGGCGCTTGTGGGTCGAAGGGACACCACATTTTCCTGAGGGATGGGTTATTATTACAACAACTAAATTAGGGTAATTTCCGTTAGCACACAAATATTTCTTAATTTTTTTGTAAAATTTATATAACAGTGTTATACAACATGTTTTCCGATGTGTGTGGTTTTTTGTGAATGGTTGAAAATAACCATTGTGTAAAAGGGGAAAATTGAATACCTTTGCGATACAGCAAGGGCTCTTCATGGAGTGTGTGTGCCTGTTGGTTAAAGTCTATGCAATCGTACCTTCTGAATCGGAAAATCCAATGAAAATGAGAGAGACAATGAAGTGTGACAGCCGACGTGTGGAGTGGATCGATCTTCTGCGTGTGATGGCTTGTTTTATGGTGGTGTTATCGCATGCGTGCGATCCGTTCGTGGGGCAGTTCGACAGTAATCGGATGGCGTTTATTACCGGTACCGGCATTGGATCGCTGGTTCGTCCATGTGTACCGCTGTTTGTGATGATGACCGGGGCGCTGTTGCTTCCGGTTGCCGGACGCGACCGTTCGCTTGGCGCTTTCTACCGCCGCAGGGTGGGGCGACTCGTATGGCCGCTGCTGTTCTGGTCGCTTATGCTTCCGGGGATAGGCTACTGCTATTTCAATTATATAAATCCGGATACGGCCAATGCTATGCTTGCCGACGGGCTTTACTCGACGGAGCGGTTTGTTCCGCGTATGTGGACATGGGTGTTCAATTTCAATTACGACACCACGGCGCTGTGGTATCTCTATATGCTTGTGGGGTTGTATCTGGTGATTCCCATAATTGACGGGTGGCTTCAGACCGCCTCCCGCGCTGATCTCAGGCTGGCTTTGAAAGTGTGGGTGATATCGCTCTGCCTTCCTTATGTGCAGATGGCCGCTCCTTCGCTGGGTTTCGAAGGGATGTTCGGCAATATGGGAATTCTCGGAGTGTGCGACTGGAATGTTTACGGAACATTCTACTATATGTCTGGCTTCGCGGGCTATCTGCTTCTGGCTTACTATCTCAAGACCTATCCGCTGCAGTGGAGCCGGGCGAAACTGTGGGGATTGCTGCTTCCGTCGTTTCTGATAGGTTATGCCGTGACTTTCGGAGGCTATGTTCTGGTTCAGAAATATCACCCCGGCGATTATTCGCATCTTGAGATCATATGGCTCTTCTGCGGCATAAATGTGTTCATGATGACGTTGCCGGTATTTGTGGCGGTGCAGCGTTTCAAGGGTCGGATTCCCGGGTGGATAAGCTCGCTGGCGGGGCTTACCTTCGGGATATATCTTATCCACTTTCCGCTCGAGAGCGGTGGTTTCGACCTTCTGGAGCATAGCGGCTTGCCCGACTGGGCGCGTATCCTGTCGGCGGCTGTGATTATTTTTGTGTTCACAGGTGCCATAGTGTGGGTTCTGAGACAGTGGAAGGTTACACGCCGTCTGGTGGCCTGACACGCGGAACCGGACTGTTAAGTAAGTAGTGGAAATCAAACTGACAGCAATCAATATGGAAACAGCTATCAATATAGAATTTGAAAAAGAGTGGGCAAAGATGCTTGCCGGAGAAAAATACGATGCCGCTCATCCCGGCTTCATGGAGCGGCTTCAGAAGGTGAGGGTGAAGCTGTGGGAGTTCAACAGTCTTTCACCCGACAGGGTAGAGGAGCGCGACCGCATTATCCGCGGCCTTTTGGGCAGCTGCGGTGAGCGGCTGCATATCAACCAGCCCTTCCGGTGCGACTTCGGATGTAATATACATGTAGGCGATAATTTCTTCGCCAATTTCAATCTTACCGTTCTCGACGAGGCGAAAGTGACGATAGGCCGCAACTGTTTCATCGGTCCGAACGTGAGCATATATACCGCCTGCCATCCGCTTGAGGCTGAAGAGCGCAATACGATTGTAGAGTGGGCCGAACCTGTTACGATCGGCGATAACGTATGGATCGGAGGTTCGGCGACGATTCTTCCCGGGGTGACGATCGGCGACAATGCTGTGATAGGAGCCGGGTCTGTTGTTACCCGCGATGTCGATGCATCGTGTGCCGTAGGTGGTAATCCTGCCAGATTGTTGAAAAGAATCTGATATTTTTGCTGCGGAAGCAGTGGGAACGGATTGATGAATTGTTCTGATTCCCCTCCATATATGGGAGTTCGGGCCGGTGTAATGTGCATATTCACAGATGTGTAGTGTCGGAGGAGTAAAATTGTCCAACGAAAATGGACAAGTAAAAGACTAAATTCCCCGTCTGATAAGTGTGGAATTCGTAACTTTGCACATATAATTAACCTTAATCAGTTATCCAATGAAAATTAAACGTTTCCTCTCACTGGCTGTGGCTGTGGCTTCATTGATGAGCGCGTTCGCAGCAGTGCCCCGTCCGGAGTATCCCCGTCCGCAATTTGAACGCGCCGACTGGCAGAATCTCAATGGCGAATGGACCTATGAGTTCGATTTCGGAAAGTCCGGTATGGATCGCGGTCTGTTCAACAGCAAAGGTTTCGACAACAAAATCAATGTCCCTTTCTGCCCTGAGAGCGAACTCTCCGGAGTTAAGTACACCGATTTCATCCCCGCGATGTGGTATCACCGTACGGTCCAGGTTCCTGAAAGCTGGAACGGGAAGAATACTCTGCTCCACTTCGGTGGTGTAGACTATTTCTCTGCTGTATATATCGACGGTAAACTTGTCGGACGTCACTGGGGTGGCAGCTCGCCTTTCACATACGATATCACCGAATATGTAAACGACGGTCAGCCCCACGATCTGGTGGTACGCGTTGAAGACGACAACCGCCGCGGTGTGCAGGCCAAGGGCAAGCAGTCGAGCCTTTACCACTCGCATGGCTGCGACTATACCCGCACCACCGGCATCTGGAGTACCGTATGGATGGAGCCGGTCGATGCCAACGGTCTGCTCAGCGCATATGTGGTTCCCGACCTCGATCAGAAGCGTTTCGTAGTGACTCCCGAATTCATGAATCTCAACGACGGCAACGAAATCGAAGCTGTAATCAAGGATAACGGTAAGGTTGTTAGCCGCGTGCGTCAGAAAGCCGCCGGTCAGTCGCCTGTAGTTCTTCCACTGAAGCAAGTGAAGACATGGTCGCCCGACAGCCCCTTCCTCTACGACGTCGAATTCACCGTTTACGACAAGAACGGCAATGCTGTAGACAAAGTAAACTCCTACGCCGGCATGCGTAAGATCCATCAGGAAGGCAACCGCCTGTTCCTCAACAACGAACCCGTGTTCCTGCGCCTCGTTCTCGACCAGGGCTTCTATCCCACCGGTATCTGGACCGCTCCCACCGACGAAGACCTCAAGCGCGACATCGAGCTCAGTATGGCAGCCGGCTTCAACGGCGCCCGTCTCCACCAGAAAGTGTTCGACGAACGTTTCCACTACTGGGCCGACAAACTCGGTTATCTCACATGGGGCGAATCGCCAAGCTGGGGTGCCAACCTCAATAACACAGAAGCTGCCCGCAACTTCCTTCCCGAGTGGGAAGCTGTCGTAAAACGCGACCGCAACCACCCCTCGATCATCGCCTGGACCCCCTTCAACGAGACATGGGAACGCCCCGTAGACAGCGAAGCCGCCATGCAGCATGACCGCATCGTAAACGACACCTACAACCTCACTCACAACCTCGACTACCGTCCCGTGAACGATACCAGCGGTAACTACCACGTTATCACCGACCTCTGGACCGTACACAGCTACGAGCAGGATCCCGCCAAATTCACTGAGTATTTCCAGATCAAAGACGGACGCTATCCCACACAGGATGCACGCCGCGAGATTCCCTACGGTGGCCAGCCCTTCTTCATCGACGAATACGGCGGCATCAAGTGGGTCGACGGCGAGCAGTTCGCCTCAAACTCATGGGGTTACGGCCAGGGTCCGAAGACCCTCGACGAGTTCTATACCCGTCTGGAAGGTCTGACCGACGTTATCCTCGCTGTTCCCTACATGTCGGGCTACTGCTATACCCAGCTCACCGACGTAGAGCAGGAGCAGAACGGTATCTACAACTACGACCGCACACCCAAGTTCGACATGGAGCGCATCAAGGCAATCTTCAGCAAAGTGCCTGAAAAGATCGTTCCCGCCGCCGAATAAGCTTCATTAGAAACCAATGATACCACGGGGCTGTGACAGCATTCGCGCTGTCGCAGCCCCGCATTTAATTAGCTGATAATACTTTTGGCATCCGGATGACAAAAGTTTCAAGATTTTTCGTAACTTTACCCCGGAAAATTTCATAATATCTTTTCACGCTGCTCAACAAGTACACCCCGGCCGGTTATACGCTCACACTCTCCGCCGAGACTAACCGCACCAACAAAAAGACGCAAACGATATCTCTGCCGTACAGCGGCAAATCAAAGCAAGAAGTTACCATCCTTAAATCCGGATAACTAACATATAAGTATACTAATAGTAGCGATATCCGCATGTGGATATCACTACAGATATAATAAAAATCTAAATATCATGAGGATTATAAAGTCTGCCATCACGTTTCTTTTAGGTGCAATCGCTTCACAAGCCTTTGCCGGAGAGACTGTTATACTGCCGCTCGGCTACAATGAATCATGGGTCGGACGCACCTTGTTCAATCCCGATGGTGCCAGTTCTTATCGAAGCAGCAACGGTCAGCGGATCAATCAGTCCTGGCCCAAGTTGTATCAGGCCTCCAGTTCCGACATTTATACCGTTTCGCTACCGCAGGCATCATTGAACGCCAAAAACGCCCGTGTTGAGTTTCGTACTCCTATCTCCCTGAATGCCAACAGCCAGTATCGCATTAAGGCCTCATTGCAGTGCGACACCTCGGATGCTTCTGCGACTCTGTCTGCCGATGATCAAAATGGCGGTGACTCCAAGAAGTGTACTGTTGCACTCTCCGCCGGCAAAGAGGTAAGTGCTACTCTTGATGTTAATTTCTCATCTGAGATTGAAAATCTGCGCTTTACATTCGCTTTTGTGACAAAGTCTCCGGCCTCGCACATAAAAATTTCGAATATCGAAATTACCGAAACCTCTACAGGTCAAAATATCTGGGATGGCTCTTCATATTTCAACTATCTTTATTATGTTGATGGGCAGACATCCACACGACTTGCGGAGATGGATATAAGCGGGCGAAACGAAACACTTTCATGGACTCTTCCGGAGTATGACGACTCGCAGTGGGATATCTCACCGATGCCGCTCGGCAACGCCGGATATAACCCCGAGCCGGCTACTATCTGGCCCTCGGGTGACTATACCAACTATTGGATTCGCCGCAACTTTGATCTCGAGTCGATCGACTCGACTGCGGAATATAAAGTCTACTGCTGCCATGACGACTCATACGCCATTTATGTAAACGGCACTCTGATTGATACGAATGAGCGCTGGACCGACGGGCCTAATCCGGTGGAACTTGTAATCCCCACTAACATCCTGCGCGTCGGGAAAAATGTCATAGCCACTTATATCCAGCAAAATGTCGGTGGACATTTCTATGATTGCGGCCTTACTGCCACACCCGGTGTAAACGAACCTTTCGATGCCGATGCTGATATCTCTCAACTAATTATCAATGAAGTTACGGTTGCAAACATCGACCGTACGATTGACTATTCCAACAACTATGGCGGATGGATTGAGCTATATAATCCGAGCGATAAGCGCATTTCTCTCGATTGCATTTACATAAGCGACGATGCCGACAACTTGCGCAAATTCCAGATGCCTAAATATGGAGTTATAAAGCCCGGCGAATATCGCTGTATTTTCTTCGATCACAATGAGAAGGATGGAGTATTCGGCTCCGAGGCTAACAAGCAGGTAAACTTTAAGCTGACCACCGGCGGCGGCACTCTTTATCTTTCTGAAAATGGGATTACGCCTTTGCTCGAAATCACTTATCCGGCGGCGGTTACCCGATGCTCATATGCCCGCATCGCTCCCGATTCTGACCAATGGAACTACAATGCCCTTCCCACGCCCAACCAGCAAAATAGCTCCTATTTCGCATCTGAACGTCTGGATGCTCCGGTGATCGATGTCGACTCTAAGTTGTTTGATCAACCTTTCGATGTCAATATTCAGATTCCTGCCGGCACCAGACTTATCTATACAACCGACGGCTCTGCTCCCTCGATTGACAATGGTACCGAACTGAGCGATGGAAAATTGCATGTCGACAAAACCGGCATCTACCGTTTCTGTCTTACCTCAGACGGTATGCTTCCATCGGTAGTTGTCACCCGCTCTTACATTTACCGTGACCGCGACTACTATCTCCCTGTGATATCGGTGTCTACGAATCCCGACAATCTCTACGACGACTATATCGGTGTGTATGTCGACGGTCTCAACGGTGTGGACGGTCGTAATCATGGCCCTTCCAACATTAACATGGATTGGGAACGCCCCGTCAACTTCGAATACCTTACCCCCGATGGCAAAATGGCCATCAATCAGGAAGTTACGTTCGAATGTTCCGGCGGCTGGAGCCGACACTTCCATCCGACTTCTTTCAAAATCAAGGCCAATAAGATTTATGAAGGACTTAACAGTCTTGACTATCCGTTCTTCTCTGAGAAACAGTATAATAAATATAAAAATATACTCGTGCGAAACGGCGGTAACGACAACGACGGTGACTGGAAAGGAAGAGTACGCGATGCTATCACCCAGAAGATACTTATAACTAACGGCCTGTACATCGACGCACAGGATTATCAGCCGGCACATGTGTTCTTCAACGGACAGTATATAGGTATGCTCAATATCCGTGAGCCCAACAACAAAATCAACGGTGTTGCCAACTACGGCTATGACGATGATTTTATGGATGCCTTCGAATATTCCAATGGTTATTTTCAGAAAGCAGGTACACGCGACGCATACGACCAGATGGTCAACCTTTCGGAAAGTGCCGACAACGATGAGGTCTACAACGAAATGCGCAACCTTATCGACATGGACGCTTACGTCAACTTCATGGCCGCCATCACTTACATAGGTTCAACGGACTGTATCCTTAACAACAACAATATTAAAGGATATCGTGAAGTGCCCGACGGTAAATTCCATTTCACTCTCCATGACCAGGATTTCGGTTGGGGTTTCAACGATGGTGTGCAGCGCTACGACGGTCAGTTCTACAACCAGTTCCTTGCTCTTTACAACAATCTGAAGACCAACGATTCGTTTTGCCGTCAGTTTGTTGACAGCTATTGTGTCATCGCCGGAAGCATATACACACCCGAGCGCATCAATCATATAGCCGACAGTATCTGCAATCTTGTTGCTCCCGCACTTACCTGGGAGAACCGCAATCCTGTCAGCTCTTATAATGAACAGCGCAACAATATGTTGAGCGACCACAGCCGTAAAGCTCGTATTAATGCGCTCCGCACGGCCTACAATCTCGGCAAAGGTATGGCTGTAACATTATCAGCCAACATTCCTCAGGCTTCCATGATGGTAAATACTCAGCCCGTGCCTGATGCGCAATTCAACGGCACTCTGTTCGCACCCGTCGTGCTCACTGCCGCCGGACCATCCAATTTCGAGTTCGTCGGTTGGGCGCAGGGCTCCGAGAGCAATATCGTCACATCCAACCATCAGCTCAAGCTCACCGACGATCTTGATGCCACATATATCGCTGTGTTCAAGCCAATTTCAACTCAGGAAGATATCGCGCCTGTGCGTATCAATGAGGTAAGTGCCGACAACGATATATACGTTAACGAACTAATCAAAAAAGACGACTGGATTGAACTTTACAACACCACCGATGAACCCTTCGATGTAGAAGGATGCTTCCTGACCGACAACGTCTCCAACCCCAGAAAGTATCAGATAACGCCTGTAGCCGGTACAAACACCGTCATTCCACCTCACGGCACACTTCTCGTCTGGGCGTCAAAACGCTCCGCTCAGAGCCAGCTCCACGCATCCTTTAAGCTCGACAATGCCGATGGTTGCACTCTCATGCTCACCGCTGCCGATGAATCCTGGAACGACACGTTTGAATACGATGCGCATACTTCAAAGGAAAGCTATGGCCGCTATCCCGACGGAGGCGATGAAATATATCGCTTCAGCCACCCCACAATCAATCGTCGCAACCAGCTCACAACTTACGATTTCTCACTCGACGAACTCACCTTCGGCAGTGTCAACACCCCGGAGGTCATCGTCGATTTCAATCGAGAGATCGAGAGCGTTGTATACTACAACCTTGCCGGCCACACAGTTACCGCTACCGAACCTGGCATTTATATCAGGTTGACCCGTTTCACCGACGGCACATCCGTAAGCGAGAAAGTGCTTGTCAAATAGCCTCAGCAACATTTCGATTCCTCTCCCCCGATGCCGAAGGTTCTTCCCCTTCGGCATCGGTTTTCTTTACTGTAAGACAATTATCCAACCTTGCTCGTCTGCCCTCCCCCCACAACTTCTTTTATTTCACAGATGAAATTTCCATATGAGGGGGAAATGTGCTAAATTTGTATCATATCTTGGCCTACGATGAAGATTTTACATGTAATATTCTCCTTGAGCACAGGAGGTGCCGAAACTATGCTGGTCGATCTTGCCAATGAGCAGGTTGCGGCGGGCAATGAGGTGTCGCTTCTTATTGTCAACGACGATGTTGAGCCGTATCTCGTCGGCAAGCTGTCGCCGGAGGTAAAGGTAACATATTTCAGGCGTCGGCCGGGTGCCAATCCGCTGCCGCTCCTTTTCCGGCTCAACCGGTTCCTGATGAAAGAGCGACCTGATGCGGTGCATGCCCATTCGGTGAAGCTTCCGGCGCTTATGCGTGTGATGCGTCGCCGGGTGGTGTATACGGTTCATGCGCTCGGTATCCCTATGCATTATGTGAAAGGAATCCGGAAGGCTGCTATATCCGAGGCTGTGCGTGCCGACGTTGTGACACGTGAACCCGGTGCTTCTGTGGTGACGATAGAAAATGGCATCGTAGCTGATAAGATCGGTCGTCGCGGAGCGTTACAGCTATCTTCGCCGGTGAAAATCGTACAGGTAGGAAGACTCGACTCAGAGCTGAAAGGTCAGGATATCCTCATCGACGCGCTACGTATATTACGCAGGCGCGGCGTCGACGCGACGGTAACATTCATCGGCGACGGAGCTGATATGGAGGCGCTCAGGGAGCACGCCCGCAGCGTCGGGATGGGCGACAAAGTGGTTTTCGAAGGTCTGCGCACCCGCGAGCAGATCTATTCCCATCTGAAAGATTTTGATATCATGTGCCATCCTTCGCGGTTCGAGGGATTCGGGCTTACGGTTGCCGAGGGGTTGGTTGCAGGATTGCCGCTGGTTGTCCCTGAGAAGGGAGGACCGTGGGAGGTTGCCGGTGAGGGACGCTTCTGTGCCTCGTTTGAATCCGGAAGCTCCGGCGCTTGCGCCGATGCTCTGGAGGAGGTTATAAACAACTATCCGGCAGCTCTCGCCAAGGCCGCATTGGGGCGCGATTACGTTCTCGAGCGCTTCACCATCCGCCGCATGGCGCGCGAGTATCTCGACCTATACCGCACCCTCGGCTGATTTTTCGCTTGCTTTCTACCGGATTTCTTGATTATCGGATCATTTTGCTGACGTCAGCAAAATGATAGAGATAGCTAAAGGAGCTCATCGTCAGATAGATGATGGAATCTTAATACGCGATGCTACTTGACTTCGTCTCGGCATACAGCGGTAAAGTGTCGCTGGAATGTACAAAATTCAATATTGTTTGCTGCAGGGTTTATTTTGCCAAATTGTTCCTTTGAAGGAACAATTTTATTATCTTTGCAAAAAATACATTATGGATATTTTAAAGCAGAGATTTAGGAAACTTCTTTCAGATGTAAAAACTGATATTCACAGGTTTCTATACTATGAAATAGATTGGAGTCAACCGTTGATAGGAATTAAAGGTCAGCGGGGTGTCGGTAAAACGACTCTCATGCTCCAGCGAATCAAGGAGACAGACCCCAGTGGGAAGAGATCATTTTATGCCTCACTTGATAATCTGTGGTTTGCAGAACACAGTCTCGTTGACTTGGTTGAGATTCTTATACGGGAGGGAGTTTATAATCTATATCTTGATGAAGTGCATCGCCTCCCGGGTTGGGAACGTCAGATTAAGAACCTATATGACATGTATCCGGAACTGCACGTGGTATTCACAAGTTCTTCGCTTCTTGTGATAGATCATTCAATAGGCGACCTATCCCGACGCGTTTCGATGCATTTCCTCCCGGGATTGTCTTTTAGGGAATTTCTTATGTTTGAGGGTAAGAATCATACGGAAAGACTTACGCTGGCTGATATCTTATACTCGCACGAAACGATTGCCCCATCTATATCTTCAGGCATCAATATCCTCTCATATTTCCGCAAATACATGTCGAAAGGATATTATCCGTTCTATAAGTCGATGCGGACAGATGACTATTACAGCAGGCTGGAGCAGACAATCTCGACAGTAGTAGACTCTGATATTCCTGCGGTTGAGAACAAAATAGATTATGAGACACTGATCAAGGCAAAACGTCTGATAGGTATAATAGCAGGTTCACAACCGTACCAACCAAATATGAGCACACTTGCCGGGCTGGTAGGTACGAATCGCAGTCAGTTGACGAAACTGTTTGACCTTCTTGACCGTGCAGGAATAATCAGGCAGATATTCGCAACCGCAAGCACGCCCCGGAGCCTTGCCAAACCACAAAAGATATTGCTTAACAATTCGTCACTTATGTACACTCTCGACTCCCCCAAAATAGGAGCGGAAAGAGAATGTACATTCGCTTCATTCCTTAGTGTGTACCACCGTGTAGGGTATGCAAATAACGGCGATTTTATAATTGATAACCGCTACCTGTTTGAAATTGGAGGCAAAGGAAAAGGGTTCGCTCAAATCCGTGACATCCCAGACAGTTTTGTAGCTGCCGACGATATTGAGTTCGGATTCGGCAATAAAATTCCTTTGTGGCTATTTGGATTCCTGTACTGACTCCGGTTAGCTATGATGCATGTCGCTTGCTTGCTGCGGATTGGCGGGTATGTCGAGACGGCGCCGGCGGAAGAAGGCTGCTGTGGCGAGGATGAAGAGGAGCGCACCGGCGGCCTGCATGAAGGCGACGAAATGGAAGGCGGCTCCGAAGCCGATGTTCTCGGCTATTACGCCCCCGAGAAGGATACCGATTCCCATACCGAGATCCCAGGCTATAAGTATCGATGAGTTGGCTGTACCGCGCTGATCGTGGCGTGCCACGGCAATGAACATGTTGAGAAACGCAGGGTACATCTGTCCGTTGCCGAGTCCTATCAGCAGGGCTGCCATGTAGTATGCCCACGGCTGACCAACAAAGGCGAAAACACCGTAGCCTGCAAGCGATATGAGTACTCCCACGGTAGCGTTGCGCGTCATTTTGCCTGCGCGTAAGCTTCTGGCACCGAACAGACGCGATATCACCAATCCGGTGGAGAGGAGCATGAAAAACAGCCCGGTACCGTCGGTGATATTGAGTTCTTGCTTCCCATAAATGGCCACATAGTTGCTCATCACACCCCAGCACAGACCGAAAAAGCATATGTTTACGGCCAGAAGCCATCCTTTGGTGAGAAAGAAATGGTCGAGGCTGAGTTTTGGTTTACCTTCAACCTTCGCCCTGACAGGAAACTTTACGGTTGTGGAGCAAAGGAAACCGGCGAAAGCGAGCGCGAGCGACAGCCAGAACAGCAGGGAGAAATCGGAGGTGGCATGGTAGATGTAGATTCCGGCGCTTGGCGCCACCGCCATCGCAATGTTGTTGCTTAGCCCGTAGTAGCCGATCCCCTCGTTGCGGCGCGCTGAGGGGAGCACATCTATTGCCACCGTGCTGTTTGCCACTGTGGTGGCGCCGAACGGTATGCCATGGAGGGTGCGCACTATCGCGAACATAAGCAGCGTTCCCGCGCCGATATATCCGGTGAAACAGATGAAGAAGAACAGGAAGCAGAGAGTAAGTACGCGCTTGCGGTCGAAGCTGTCGACAACGAAGCCGCTGAACGGGCGTATAAGGAGTGTGGCTATGACGTAGCCCGACAGCACTAGTCCGATGAGGTCTTTGTCGGCATGGAACTGCTCGTCGAGATACAGTGGCAGAAGGGGAGTGAGGAGATAAAAGGCGAAGAAGAGCAGGAAATTGCAGGTCATCACCTTGATATATTCCCTGTTCCAGAGCCTTGCGGATTGTGTGGCGGTCTGAGCCGCCGGGGTGTTGTTTCTCTTCATATCATGTTTGCCACTCCCTTTTCACCATTTGATTCATTTTTCCGGGGTAGGAGTGATCAGTTCTGGCTGAGCGGGGTCATGTGGTAGCCGAGAGCGTTGAGTTCCATTGCCATACCTGCAAGATATAGCTGATGGAGGGCGGCGATGTAGCATCCGAGGGCGGCTTCAGTGCCAGGTTCCACCTGTTCGTGGCTCAGCAGACTGTAGACGCGCGACGCACATTCGGCCACAAGCTCCGTAACTTTCTGAGCAGGCTCGTCGCGATAACCCAGAATATCTTCCACCACGGCTTCATCCATATTGTCGTACCCTTTTTGGTCGCGCAGATCCTCATAGAGATTCTTCATCTTCGAATATTTCTCCCAGTCCGTATCCCAATAGAACGACATTGTCATGCCGATGAGCATCATCCAGCCGAGCGATACCACGGGATATTGCTGAAATTCCCTGGCGCCGTCGGGCAGATAGGCGCGGGCAATCTCGCCCCAGCGCTCCTCAACGTCGGGACATTCGGGCACATGGCTGTCGAGAGCTCCCTTTTTCTGTAGAAATCCGGTCAGATCGTTCTTTACCTTCTCTTCAAATTCGCTGACTATCTGTTTGGTGTCTGTAGTTTCCATAATGATGTGATTTTTATTGTTCTATCACAAGAACACCTTATCGGGCCTGATGGTTGAACATCGGGTATATCTTTCAGCCGCGCACGTAGTGGGGCATCTCTTCCGGAATCACCATCGACAGCTCCACCAGTCCGCCGAGGCTACCGTCGGCTTTGCGCCATGTGGTCTGGTAGATCATCTTACGCTTACCCTCCTTCGATATGGTATAGGCGTTCGATCCCCCCTCTCGGAGCAACCGGCGTATTATTTCCCGCGACCGCTCGTTGTGATAGTCCATTATGTTGTGGCCGATGAGGTCGGCACCTCCGCGGGTGGCGAACGTCTGCCTTGACCGCTCGTTCATATATATGATGCGGCAATCGGTATCGACAACTGTCACCGCGCAATCCATCCCGTAACACCATTCGGGCAAAACATCCTTTTCCATATTCAGAATATATTAGAAATATACAGTTTGTGAATGCCTCAGGGCTTTTGATAGACACGTACGTAGTCTACCTCCATCGTCACGGGGAGCGCCGATTCGTCAACTCCTTTGTAGCCGCCCCAGTCGCCACCCCAGGCGAGATTGAGGGTAAGATGGTAGGGGCGGTCGTAGGGCCAGTTTACCGGGCCTGAGTGATCGTTGGGATAATTAAGTATCTGGTGGCCGTCGGCATAGAGTTCGATATGGTCGGCATCCCACAGCATGGAGTAGACGATCCAGCCGTTCTCCATGTTTTCGATATGCTTGCGTGCGCTCACCTGAGTGTTGTTCGCATGGTAGTGTCCCCGGGCGTGGAGCGAACAAACCGCAATGTCTGGATCCGCGCCTACTTCCTCCATAATGTCGATCTCACCGCAGTCGGGCCACCCCTCTTTCGACCAGTCGATATCTGCCGGCATCATCCAGAAAGCCGGCCATGTGCCCAGACCCGACGGTATGCGTATGCGCGCCTCGATATAGCCGTATTTCCATCCGGCAAGACCGCCGTAGGGCGAACCCTCCTCCTTCGAATCCATCCGTGCGGAATATATCTTCCCGTCGGCTCCTTTGAAACAGTTGATTCTCAACACCCCGTCGCTTACCTCGGCGGTATGGCGCATCGCTCCCGATGCATCTTCTATATCCATGTCGCCGGGACGATAGGTCTGTAGCTCATGGTTGACCCGTTGCGGCTCCCAGCTCACGGGACGCCATTTTTCCGTAAGCGATGCAGGTGAATCGAATTCGTCGCTCCACACAAGCACATACCCTTCCGGCGGAGCCGTAAGCCTTACGCTGTCTGATCCCGCATAATCCGTGCGGTCAGATACGAAATTGGTATCCGTGCGTTCATCCTGTGCTTCAGCCATCTGAGCCACGAAGCAAACCATCGCTAAACCAATCAGTCTGTTTATAAAGGATTTCATATTAAAATATAATATTACCCAAATCTATCCTCACCCGTTTCCATCTGCAAATTTACGCAATATTCACAAGCGGTGAAAATCATTTTATAATCAATGCGGCGACGTGCCGGGTGTGCGTCATTTCTGTTTTATCACTCTCTCCATGACGAAGCGGAACTTATATTTGGCTTATTAAAAAGAAAGTACGACCTTTGCATGAGATATGTATTATTGAACTATTTCCATATGTCGCGTATTCTTCTTGAGATTTGCACCGGGGATCCGGCGGGGGTTGCTGCCGCCATAGAGGGTGGAGCCGACCGCATCGAGCTCTGTTCGGCTCTTGCCGAGGGTGGACTTACACCGTCGGTCGCCATGATCCGTTTCGCCGTTTTGCGGATACCTACCAATGTGCTGATACGTCCGCGTCCGGGCGATTTCGTGTACACCCCCGAGGAACTCGGGGTGATGAAACGCGATATAGAGGAGGCCGTCCGCGCCGGAGCATCCGGAATAGTGACGGGTGTGCTCACACCGGAAGGGGAGGTTGACAAGGAGGCATGCCGTCGGTTGCTGCGTCCCGCTCAAGGGCTTTGCAATACTTTTCACCGTGCTTTCGATGTGGCAGCCGATCCATTTCAGGCTCTTGAAGATATAATAGGCCTCGGGTTCAGCCGTTTGCTCACATCGGGGCAGCGCGGATCGGCGATGGAGGGGGCGGCACTTATCGCGGAACTTCACAGGCGTGCGGCCGGGCGCATACAGATCATCGCGGGAGCCGGAGTAAATCCTGCTAATGCATCGGAGCTGCTGGGAGCATCTGAAGCTGACGAACTCCATGCCTCGGCGCGTAGCCGTCGGGAATCTGCGATGAGCTACGCAGGAGGGGCGGCAATGGGGGCGGCCGATGCTGCCGACGGGAGCCGGATGGCGACCGATGCAACCATAGTGGCGGCTATCCGCAGGTCAATCGATTCATTTATGAACACAACTTGCCATGAATAAATATTTCCGGATAATTCTTACAGCTCTATGCATTGTGTCGGCGGCTTCAGCGCCTGCACGTACCATTCTCACTCCGCTGGCAGCAGAGGATTACAGCAGACGACTGCTGACCCAGCCCGAAGTTGCAGAACGGATTGCCATCCCCGACGGACTTACCCGAGAGGAGAGCGATGCGCTCAAGTTTCTATACGCATATATCGCAACTCCCGATGCGCTCGATTACGACACGGATTTCTTTCTTGAGAATACACGCTTGGCGCTGAGAGCATCGGAAGAGATGGCGTGGGGCGGGAGTGTTCCCGATCGCGAGTGGCGCCACTTTGTGCTTCCAGTCAGGGTCAACAATGAGAATCTCGACCATTCCAGAAAAGTATTTTTCGAAGAGCTGAAACCGAGACTGGAAGGCCTGTCGATGGAGGAGGTGATACTTGAGGTGAACCACTGGTGCCACGAGAAAGTAAGCTATCAGCCTTCGGATGCGCGCACAAGTTCTCCGCTGGCTACGGTAGCCAATGCTCTCGGACGATGCGGCGAGGAGTCAACCTTCACTGTTGCGGCACTGAGAAGTGTCGGCATTCCGGCGCGCCAGGTCTATACGCCCCGTTGGGCGCATACCGACGACAATCACGCCTGGGTGGAGGCCTGGGCCGACGGCAGATGGCATTTTCTCGGCGCTTGCGAGCCTGAGGCGGTGCTTGATCTGGCGTGGTTCAACGCTCCGGCTTCGCGGGGCATGCTGATGACTACGAAAGTAACCGGGGCTTACGACGGCCCTGAGGAACAGCTTGAGGTCACTCCCATATCAACTATTATCAATGTAACTGAAAACTATGCTCCTGTCGACAGTTCTGTTGTCGTAGTTACCGATCATGAGGGGAAGCCGCTTGCGGATGTCAAGGTAAGATTCATGCTCTACAATTATGCGGAATTCTACCCGCTTGCCGAAAAGCTTACCGACAGCGGAGGCCAGGCTCGGTTTACCTCCGGGCTCGGGGATATGATTGTATGGGCATCGGATGGAGAGAGATTCAATCTGGCGCCTCTTATGGCGGGCGATACCGTGAGAATGACGCTCGATAAAGACGCCGCTTTCACGGGATCGTTCGATTTCGACATAGTTCCGCCACGTCCCGGGGGTAATCAGCCCTTGGTAAGTGACGATGAATCCCGGATAAACGACATGCGGAAGGCTTACGAAGACAGCGTAAGACTTGCGTATGTCAATACATTCCTGTCGCCGTCGCAGGCGGCGGAGATATGCCGTGAACTGGAACTCGACGACGCTGTTGCGGAGCTTCTTGTGAAATCGCGTGGCAATCATGCGGTGATAGAGGAAGTTCTGTGCACGACTCCGGCACAGTTGCGACAGCGGGTCACCGCTCTCCTCGGGGCGGTAGCTGAGAAGGATCTGCATGACATCACGCCCGATGTAATCGCCGATCACACGGAATTTACCACTGGCGACGAGGCCTCCCCGCTGTTCATCCCCTACGTGCTCAATCCCCGCATCGAGACTGAGATGTTGCGCCCTTACAAGGAGGCTATCCTGCGCAGTCTCGCCCCCGGGCAGGCAAAAGTTTATGCGGCCTCCCCAGGCCTTATAGCCGAAGATCTCGGCAAAGGGATGATTCCCGATACGTTGTACAATCCGGGCCGGTTCCGTCAGTCGGCAACCGCAACTCTGGCTCATAACACGGCCGATGCGTTGAACCGCTCCATAGCTTTTGTCGCGATATGCCGGAGCCTCGGTGTGCCGGCGCGTATCGATCAGGTAAGCCACCTGACGCAATATGCCGATCCGTCGGGAAACTGGAATGATGTTTCGTTCGGAGATATGGCGGCCGCCGACAGTGCAGGTCCCGGAGAGAAAGCTATTCTGACAATCAACAATATCGGCGATACCGGCGGTAGAGAACCGAAATATTACTCTCAGTTCAGTATCTCACGCATCGTCGACGGCTTTCCGCAGCTGATGGAGTTCGACGATTTTGAAACTCTTGAATCGATAAACGACAGGCAACAGCCGCTTGTCGCCGGACAATATCTTCTGGTGAGCGGTCAGCGGCTTGCCGACGGATCAGTGCTTTCACGCGCGGAGTTCTTTGAGGCTGTTGCGGGGGAGACTGCAAACGTTCCGCTTATGGTGCGTCAGAATCCGTCGGCCCTCCAGGTTATCGGCAGTCTTGATGCCGAGCTGCTCTACACACCGTTGCGTTTTGACGACAGCGGATTCCATACCGATGACCGGCGCTCTATCCTCTCTACAACCGGCCGCGGATATTATGTACTCGGATTGATAGCCCCCGGACATGAGCCGAGCGCTCATGCCCTCAACGATATAGCTGCCGCCGCAGGGGAACTTGCCTCGACAGGGCGCACGATGCTGATACTGTTGTCCGATGCAGATGCGGCGGCGCGTTTCCGTGCGGGAGATTACGGACAGCTTCCGCCCAACGTCGTATTCGGAATTGACACCGGAAATATCGGAAACGCTTTGTGTGAAGGCCTGGAACTTCCGGCGCTGAATGCTTCCGACTATCCCCTGTTCATTGTTGCTGATTCATTCAACCGCATTGTGTTCGCTCGCCTCGGTTATACAATCAATCTCGGCGAAACTCTGGCCGGGATTCTGCGCGCGGTTGAATGACGGGCATTAATTCTCACCTTCTGTCAACACGATTATGAAACAGAGCCATACACTGAATATTGAGACTACCGCCGACGGTTCCGTGACGCTGTACCGCGATGATATCGACGAACATTACCATTCGGTAAAGGGTGCATTGGCGGAGAGCCTGCATGTGTATCTTGATCTCGGATGGAGGAGATTCGCTTCATGTCATGATGCGGTGCGGGTATTCGAGGTCGGCTACGGAACCGGCCTCAATGCAGCGCTGACGGCCGTAGCGGCAGCCGAGGCATCCGTTCCTACTGCCTATTTCAGTGTGGAGCTATATCCGGTTGCGCCTGAGCTTACGGAGCGTCTTTACCACGATCAGGCGTCTGAATATGCGTCTTGTTTTAAGATGGTGAATGAAGCTGAGTGGGGGATAAATACAGATATAAATCCGTGGTTCGTTCTCCGTAAAATGGAAGATAATCTTCTTACTATGGAGATTCCTCGGAATATAGATGTTGTCTATTTCGATGCTTTCGCTCCCGAGAAGCAGCCCGAGATGTGGACAGAACATGTGTTCGGGAAACTTTACCGGGCGATGGCGCCCGGGGGAATTCTTACAACCTACTGCGCAAAAGGAGCGGTAAGGCGGTTGCTCCAGAAGGTTGGCTTCGTGGTGGAACGGTTGGCCGGACCTCCGGGGGGTAAACGCGAAGTGATTCGTGCCACCCGGCCGTTGGCCTTACCCGAATAACGTAGGTTCGTCGAGCAGGCGGAAGGTCATGCGGTGGTGAGGGGTAGCTCCGAACCGTGCGATAGCCGCGCGATGTGTTTTGGTAGGGTATCCCTTGTTTATCTCCCAGTCGTAGCCGGGAAATTCGGCCGCGAGGCGGCGCATCATCTCATCACGGTGGGTTTTCGCAAGTATAGAGGCAGCAGCGATGTTGCCGAAGCGTCCGTCACCCTTGACGAAAGTTTCCCACGGCAGATCGCCATACGGCTTGAAACGGTTGCCGTCGACTATTATACTTCCGGGGCGAACTTCAAGGCCGTCGAGAGCGCGGTGCATGGCGAGTATGCTGGCATGCAGAATATTGATATCGTCTATCTCCTCGGGTGTGCATAAACCTACGGCCCATGCCACCGCCTCGCGTTCTATTATCGGACGGAGCGCTTCGCGTCGTTTCTCTGTGAGCTGTTTGGAATCGTTGAGCCAGGGATGGTGGAAATCGTCGGGCAGTATGACAGCCGCCGCCACTACCGGACCGGCAAGGCATCCTCTCCCCGCTTCGTCACATCCCGCTTCATGCGAGCCGAATCGGTAGCAGTTGGGCAGACTCTCCATCGGTTGTTTAGCCATCGGTCGCAGGGATTAGAGCGGTTTGCGGTATGAACGGCGGCGCCGGTGCTGGCGTGTATCGAAGTACTGCCACTGGTTCTGAACCTTGGCGTTTGTTTCGAGTTCGGGATTGGATTCGGCGTGGCTGAATCCGTTCTTTATGTAATAGGGGATAAGGTCTGCGAACAGAAGGGCGTTTACCCCCTTGTTCTGATACTCCGGCTTCACAGCTATCAGCAGAAGATCCACGGCATCGGATTTTCCGCGCAGAACAGGCAGGAGATGCCGCCATCCGAAGGGGAAAATTCGTCCGCGGCATTTCTGAAGGGCGCGCGAAAACGACTGGATCGATATTCCTATGGCTACAATCTTGTCGTCGGCATCGGTAACCACAGTAACCAGTTCCAGATTGAGAATACCCAGATACATGTCGATATAATATTGTATCTGGCGTGGAGACAGGGGCGAATAGCCATAGAGCTGGTCGTAAGCCTCGTTGATGAGTTCGAACAGAGCTACACCATACTCCTCCTTGATCTTCTTGCGCGATGTATATTTCTTTACTTTCAGGTTGTTCCGCTTCTGAACAATCTCGGCTATGCGCTGGTATTTCTCAGGAACGGCTTCGGGAACCTTTACGAAAAACTCCACCCAGTCGGCTTCTTTTTCAAATCCCATGCGTTCCATATGTTCCGGGTAGTATGGGTAATTGTAGATTGTGGCCATGGTGCCGACCTCTTCGAAACCCTCCACGAGCATCCCTTCATGATCCATGTCGGAAAATCCCATAGGCCCTACGATGGAATCCATACCCTTTGAGCGCCCCCATTCGCTTACTGCATCGAACAGCGCATCGGCAACCTCGGCATCGTTCTCAAAGTCGAGAAATCCGAATCGGAGGCTGTTTGTTCCGGTACGTTTGTTCACGACATGGTTTATTATGCCGGTGATACGCCCTACGGGGCGGCCGTCGCGATATGCCATGAACGACTGAGCCTCGCAGAATTCGAATGCGGGATTCTTGTCCGGCGACAAGGTGTTGACATCGTCTGTCACCAGCGGGGGCACGAAATATGGGTTTCCGTCGTAGAGGTCGATCCCATATTTTACAAATTTCCTGAGTTGGGAGCGAATCGGTTTGATTGGGCGTATCTCAATAGACATTGTGATGAAGTATGTGGTGAAGTATGTGATGAAGTCGGGGCGGAAGGGGGGAGGCCGCAGTAAGCCCAACGAGCGGTTGTGCGGATCTTTGTGCAGGCTCGGTTCAGATTTTACCTGGCTATTGTCAGAAGGTCGGATGTTTTATGCTCAGGTATCCGAGAATCAGTATCATAAGCAGCAGGAAGGAGATTATGAGCGTGTACAGGCGCTTGTTGGAATTGCCGGAAAGAGCCATCTTCAGATCCGGGACATCGCGGTAACGGCGGCGTGGATCATTGCTCAGGCATCGGTCTGCGATCTTGTGAAGATGCGGGTTATTGTCTCCGGTTTTTTCCAGAACCTCTTTCAGAACCGTTCCGTAGCTACGGATATCCTCTGATGCGTCTGTTGCCGAAAGATTGTCGCGTTGGTCGAATCCAACATCGATTACCTTCAGATTGCGTATTTTCTCGGTGAAAATTATGGTCTCGGGGCGTATCGGGTGATGTACAATATGATTCTGCTGTATGTAGCCTATGGCATCGGCCAGACGGTAAACCAGTGTCTCCTTTATCTCGGGAGTTACTTCCCCTTTGTCGAGGAGTTTGCGCAGTGAATCGCCATAGACATCGTCGGTTATAATACACATGCCCAATCCGGGAACATCTTCGAAGTCGTTGATCATGATGATGTTGGGATGGGCGAGATTATAGCGTATATCGAATTCCTTTCCAATCATCTCGCGGTACTCCTCCTTGTCGCGGAGTTCGGGGCGCAGCGTCTTGAGCATTACCCACTTGCCATGCTTTTTGGCGGTGTATACCTCATAGAACTCCTCGTCCCATTCGGGAAGGTGTTCGATCTCTGTCCATTTAGGCTTGTTTTCGCTCATATGGTTGTGTCGGTCGGTTACTCTTCTTTAAGTTGGCAATATCATATTATCCGCGGCTTACTGTCGCCGCGGATAATATGCAGTCCGTGTCAATATCCGGTCCCTGACGGGTTACTTCCCTTTCGGGGTCTTCCCGGTAAGTTTGAGTATCTTCTTGGGAAGATCGGTATTGTCGTTGAATCCTGTGAACTGGTCTGCACCGGCGCCTATGACGTAGAGGGGCACGGGGTGGCCGGTATGGTCGTTGGTGGTCCATCCGAAGCCGCTCTTCGAGTTGAGCAGTGAGATGGCCTTATCTACGAATCGCGAGGGATGTTTGCTAACAAAGGCTGTGGCATAGGTATCGCGCAGGTCGTTGAGCTCGCTGTCGCTAAGTTTCACGGCTGTTCCGAAACCGAGGTTCTCGGCAAGGAAGGTCTGCATCTCGTCCCATGTGGGGATGTTGCCGCTGTTCACAAGGTCGCGGCAGTATTCGTTGAATTTGTCTTTCGAGATTTTCTGTGCGCGGGCAACTTCGGGGTGAGCGCTGTAGCCTGTGGCACGGCATCCTACCGACATACCTCCTGTCTCATGATCGGCGGTGACGAGAATCAGGGTTTCGTTGGGGTGTTTGCGATAGAAGTCGTAAGCGATCTGGAGTGCGTTGTTGAAGTTTATGGTCTCACGCACGGATGCACCGCCATCGTTGCTGTGGCCGTTGTGGTCGATGCTTCCACCTTCCACCATCATGAAGAATTTACCGGGGTTGGTGCGCATCAGATGGTCGAGACATGCCTGTGTCATTCCGGTGAGTGTGAGGGCATTCTCAAGTGAATCGACGGCAAGCCCTACTTCGTTCGACATACTGTTGTGGAACGGGCTGAGTACGAGCTGTTTCTTAGCGGTTTTATCAATGCCGTCGAGACCGTAGCTCACGGCTACATTGTTCTGTTTGAAAAGATCCATCAGTCCGTTGTCTTTCCCGTCGCGGTCGCGGGTTCCGCGCAGTGAGGCTCCGGCTGCGAACTGATAGCCCGACTGTGCCAGATCACGTCCGATTTCATAGAACATGCCGCGGTTGGGAACATGGGTATAGAATGCCGCAGGGGTGGCGTCGTCGATAGCTACAGTCGTAACAAGTCCCACACCGTAGCCGTTGTCGGCGAGGATGCGGGCTACAGAGGTTACCGCCACTGTATCGGCATCCATTCCGAGCATGCCGTTGCGGGTTTTGTAACCGGTTGCAAGGGCGGTGCCGGCAGCTGCCGAATCGGTAACGTCCGAGCTTGCCGAATGTGTGGTTATCATTGTCACTACGGGAAAGGTAGTCATAAGCAGGGGATCTTCATTCCCGAGTACCTCTTTATTGAATAGTTGTGCGTTAGTGGCTTCTGCTATACCCATTCCGTCGCCGATATAGTAGAAGATATATTTTGGTGTGGCTCCGTGGGAAGCTGCTGCGGTAAGCATGAGAGTGGCTGCGGTAAGAAGCGCCTTCTTCGGTTTTGAGAATAGTTTCATGGATGAAATATTTAATTTTAATTTTAAAGATGATTAATCGTTTGGTCGTTATGGGATGCGGATGCCATGGCGCTGTTGATGGCCAGCAGCGGATCCATGATGCGACGGTCGTTCGACAGGCGCGGAACCTTGCGCTGTCCGCCGAGCTTACCGGTGGAGGCGAGCCATCGGTCGAAGACGCCCGGGGTGCCGGCTGTCACGCTGAGCCGGTCAAGAAATATGTTGCCAGAGCGCTTTGCCTGATAGTCGGAATTCTCCTGTTGCAGGTTCGTGTCGAGCAGATCGGCGAACTGTTCTATATCAGCCGGAGGTATGGCAAACTCAATCAGCCACTGGTGGCGTCCGCGGCGTCCGCCGTCGGCATATACCGGAGCTGCCGTATAGTTTAGTACTTCTGCGCCGGTCTGGTGGCAGGTGCGGTCGATAGCGGCATCGGTATTGAACACCATTACCTCTTCGCCGAAGGCGTTGATGAAGCTTTTGGTGCGTCCGGCGATAGTTATGGTCAGCGGTTCCGTTCCGGTAATTTTCACCGTATCGCCCAGCGGGTAACGCCACAGTCCGTTGCTTGAGGTTATGAGTAGTGCGTACACCTCTCCAGGCCGCACATTCCATGCGGGTATCGGGGTAGCTTCAGGATTTCCTGCTGGCACGAACTCGTAGAATACGTCGGTATTCATAAGCAGACGCATCGAGGGGCTGCCGGGTACGGCCTGAACGCCGAAGAATCCCTCGCTGGCATTGTAAGTCTCCCAATAGCGCATTTTCGTAGGGTCGGTTATGGCGGCGTATTGACGGCGATAGGGCCCGAAAGCGATTCCTCCATGCATGAACACTTCCAGATTAGGCCATACCTGATGGATGTTTTCGGCTCCCGTATAGTTCAGCACCTCTTTCAGAACGGTCAGAAACCAGGATGGAACACCCGACAGAGACCGGATGTCGGCATGGACGGATGCCTTGACAAGAGCAGGAAGTTTTTCTTCCCAATGCTCCATAAGGGCAATTTTTTTCGAGGGGATTCTGAAAAGATTCGCTACAGGATTTATACGGTCGATAAGCGTGGCGGAAAGGTCGCCTACCTTTGTGCCGGGAGAAAGAGTAAGTTCATTGGCGAAACTACCTCCGAGAATGAAGTTCCTCCCACCGAAAATATGGCTGTCGCGATAGTTGTGAAGGTATGATGCTACGGTGAAGGCTGCCCCGGAATAGTGACCGCGGCTCAGGCAGCTGTCTGTGACCGGAATATATTTGCTTTTGCCGTCGGAGGTGCCTGACGACTGGGCGAAATAGCGTGTGCGTCCGGGAGCGAGCAGGTCTTTCTCCCCCTTTATCATCTCCATCACATACGGGCGCAGAACGGTATAGTCGGCGATCGGGAGTTTTTCGGCGAAATCTTCGTACGACCGTATGGCGTCGAATCCGTTCTCACGGCCGAAACGTGTACCGCGGGCTTCACGCAACAAACGGCCGAGCAGCTTGCGCTGTCCGGTCTGAAGATTCTCTTCGGCGCGTAGCTCCGCCTCATAAATCCTATCGAGAAATATGCGTGACAGTCTTGTAAAGTCGATCATCTGCGACGGTAATTAGATGGAATTCCGGATATTTGCAGAATAATCAACAAAATTAATAAAAATTTCGGTAACATCGCTCCCTTCCGCTCCTTTCTTCCACCCCGCAGATTAAACAATCAATGACGAATAATGGCGGACAGCAGGTTTATAAAGACGAATGAGGCGGTCCGGACCGCCTCATTCGTCTTTAAATAGATTCAATCGTCAGGGAAATAGATTCTGTTGTCAGGGTTTTATTCCCAGATTGAATCGATGTTGAATACTTCGAGCGATTTTATGGTGACGCGGTTGCCGTGGAAACGGAATTCGTCGTGTTCGCCGTCGCGCAGTTCACGTCCCATGGAGTATGAGTAAAGACCTCCGTCGATAAAGACCTCTACCGATGTACGGTCTATGAATATGTCGGCGGTCAATTCGGTGCTTGTGGGATCCTGGGGTGAGTAGAACCAGCCGTTTACCGTGGTGCCGTTGAGATCGTAGTCAACCAGATTCTGACGTCCGAGGGTTATGCGCGCGTCCGTGGCGTGGGATAGTTTCATGGTTACGCGCACGCGCAGACGGTCGGGGTCGGCGAATGGTTTCATTGCTTCGTTGGCCTGCTCCTGTGTCAGATCTGTCCAGCTTCCGGCCGGAGTGCAGAGGGCCTCAACCTCTCTGACCGGCTGGCTGACCAGGCGCACGCCATCTTTGGTGGTACGCAGGCTAAGCTCGGTGGGGAGAAGCATCATGCCGTTGAAGTGCATGCCGGGATGGCCGATGCGTGACCATCCGATCTGGATGCGGCGCCCGTCCTCGGCAGGGATGTTGTTGAATGTCTGGGCTGCATAGATCGAGCCTCGGGTGTATGCATGTTTACCCGAACGTGGGGTAAAGCGCTCGCCGTCGAAGTCGCCGAGCATATATGTGCCTGAGGCTCCGTACATCACCCACATCTTGTTGTCGGGATTGCCGTCGACCGGCAGTTCGAACAGGTCCGGACATTCCCAGAATCCACCGGTGTGGCTCCTGAAGGTCCAGTCGCGTAGGTTGTCGGAGGTGTAGAAAGAGTGTCCGTCGCGCTCGTTGAGCACCATCACCCAATGGTCGCCGTAACGGAGGAGTTTCGGGTCGCGGGTGTCGCGCGAATCCCATCTCTCCTTACTGTCGATCACGGGGTTTTTCTCATATTTGGTGAATGTGCGGCCATTATCGAGGCTGTAGGCGATACACTGAACCTGTCGGTCGCCGGTTTCGGCGGTGTACGCCACTACCATCGGCGGATTATCCTTGCTTCCGAAGCCGGAAGTATTGTCGTAGTCGATGATTGCCGAACCTGAAAACATGGTACCGATAGTGTCGGGGTGGAGGGCTGTGGCGAGTTCGGTCCAGTGGATGAGATCAGGGCTTACGGCGTGTCCCCAGTGCATGTTCTCCCAGTCGCGTTCGTAGGGGTTGTGCTGGTAGAAAAGGTGATACTCTCCGTTGTTGTATATCAGGCCGTTGGGGTCGTTGATCCATCCGCGGCGTGTGGTGAAATGATATTGCGGGCGATTTTTTTCGTGGTAAATCCGGTCTGCATCGGGAAGATCATGGGCCAAGGTTATTCTGTCGATCCCTTTCACATTGTCGGGGTAGGTGATTTTAAGTTTCTTGCCTTTGAGCGCCGACACATCCTTGAATACCCAGTAGTCGGGTTCGCCATCGGTGATGCGCACATTGATCGGCATCAGATCCATGCCCGGGGCGGACATGGTGATACGCACACGGTCGCGGCTGTGCGACACAGGGATATGAAGATAGTTGTCGGTGATTTTTATCTCGCGTTCGGCTCCGGTGACGCCGGTGGCTGATGCGAGTAACGTGGCGATGGACAGCAGTTTTCCTGTAATAGGTTTCATTTAAATTCTATGGTATGGTTATAGGAAGTATTATTCGTTGTAGCGGGGCAGCGGTGTCAGAGCTTCATCGGCTCCTGATGTTCCTGATGCTTTGGCGGAGAGATCGCCGTACCAGTAGACTGTTGTGGAGTAGTCGGCTGTGCCAGGTTCCCAACCGAGCATCTCAATGTCGAAACGCAGGCGGTTGCTGAAGGGGATCGCGTCGAGATTGCGTGTGCGGAAGAAGGCGTTGTAGCCGTGTGAACTGTCGTTGTCGGCGCGGGGAGCTCCTCCGAACGGGGTGTGAAACGGCACCACCGGTGCCCAGGAACTGTTGTAATAGTCTTCAGTTCCGGTTCCGAAATGTGAGGGGAAGGTGTCGTCGTCAACCCATATTTTTTCATCGCCTTCACCATACCACAGTGGAGCGTGGTTGTATAGCGAAAGCAGGTCGCCTTTGTATATGCCCCTTCCGGTTAAGTCGGCGAAGTTCCATTCCACACACCGGTCTGCTTCTTCAGGGCGGTTATGGATGTAGATGCCACGCTCCTGGCGCCAGGATGCATGGAAGTAAAGCGATCGGCAGTTATTCCATTTCAGCGATGCGATGGTGGCGTCTACAGCTATTGTGCATGTGGTGCCGGATATGTTGGTGATACTGATATCCGCGTTCTTCCTGTATGGCATCACCCAGTAGCTTTCTATAGTGCCTTTCCCGTCGGAGGTCAGATACCAGCTTTCTACAGCAGGGGCTCCCATTCCGCCGCCCGAGAAGTCGCCTAACGGAACCCATACGGTCTCGGTGCCGTCGAAAGTAGCGGAGAGTATCAGTTGCCGCATCAGTGAGCTGTATGCGTATGCATCTTCAGGTGCTTCGACATGAAACCGTAGTTTGTAAACGGCATTCTCTCCTTCCGGCAGCGTCAGTGAAAGCGATTCGCCGGGTGAGAGGGATGCGGACCGCTCTATTTCCCATATGTCGTCGGTTTTCGGTAATGTGGGGTGTGAGAGCAAGGCTATGTTGGTGGCGGCGATAAGTGGAGCAACACGCCTTACGGCATCGGCCGAGAAGTTTTCCACAATAGCTCCCTCGGGATATTCCCGGTAATTGAACTGATAATATTTCGGGGTGGGTTCTACTCCGGGAGCTTCCTCGAAAGTTACCTTGCAGTGATGTGAGTAGGGTATCGGCAGGAAAAGCGTGTTACCCCCTTTGCCCCCCGGTTCGTAGCTCGTGTGGGGCTGGAGCAATCCTTTTCCCATGCCGGGCACATTACACTGCATCAGATCGTAGCCGTCGATTGTCCATCCCGGCTCTTTGCTGCCGTTGAAGTAGAAACGCATGGTGCCGCGTTTGTCGAGGGTTGTAAGCCATATCCGGGTTATGGCTCCTGGGCCCGCCTGATCGAACAGAACCTTTTCCACGCGTCCGTCGATGGTGTCGGTACGCACCGTTCCGAAGCCGTCGTTGTTGGCGAACCATTCCGGAGCGTCGGGTGAGACCGACGCACGGTCGTAGCTGCTCTGTTGGCGGCAGGTGTACGCCGGTTCGGGAAATAGCGCCTGCTCCTCCGGCGAGGTCATCTCTTTCAGC
This sequence comes from Bacteroidales bacterium, assembly GCA_014800795.1. Taxonomy (GTDB): domain Bacteria; phylum Bacteroidota; class Bacteroidia; order Bacteroidales; family Muribaculaceae; genus UBA7173. The sequence continues at coordinate 35,276 of JAAVFL010000002.1, forward strand.
AGGCTTTCCATGGTTATTTTTCCATGGGAGGTAGTGGTGGCATGGGATGCTATACTTCCGGTGCAAAATATCAGAAAGGATATTGCGGGGGTAAGTATATGTATCGGTGACATTGTTAATGTGGCGTGTCTAATGGGTAAGATAGAAACAGATGAAGGCGATCGCGTAAAATCGTCTTCATCTGCAAAATTACGTAATCACCTGCGAATCAACTGTCAAAAATGATGCATTGGCTATCAGATTTGTGTCGTATGGCCGGTCTGTGGCCTGTGTCGGGTCAGAATCCGGTGAGCCATGAGGAGAGATCTTCCGTCATGGTGTCGTGATATTTGAAATCGGGGCGGCATCCCCAGCCGTGGCCTCCGGTGGGATATACATGTATCGATGCGGGCACTCCGGCGTTGTAGAGGGCGTTGTAGTAATGGATGCCGTTGAACGGGTGAACCACATTGTCGTCGGAGCTGTAGAATATGATGGTGCGGGGAGCATCGGGTGTCACCTGCAACTCGTTGCTGAATTCGATCTCACGCTCGCAGGTGAGATTTGGTCCGAGCAGGTTGGCGCGGCTGCCAGCGTGGGTATATTCCGGTTTCAGGCTGATAACGGGGTAGAACAGTATGGCGAAATCGGGGCGGCAGCTCACCGGATCGGCATTGACCGGGTTGGCGAAATGGGTGGCGGCGGTAGAGGCCAGATGACCGCCTGCCGACGATCCGCCGATGCCGATGGCGTCGGGGCGTATGTTCCATCCGGCGGCATTGCGGCGTACGGTGCGTATTGCCTCCTGCACATCCTCTACAGGTATCTCCCATGTACCTTCCGGAAGGCGGTACTGCAGGGTGATGAGTGCTATGCCTTGATTGTTGAAGAAGTCGGCCCAGCCGCATCCTTCGTGGTCCATGGCCAGATGTCCGTAGCCTCCTCCGGGACATAACACTACAGCTTTACCGTTGGCTTTCGACGGGGCGGGCAGAGAGATATGGAGCTTTGCTGTATCTCCAATTTCGTTCGGTTGGCGGAGGTTCCCGTTTGCGTCCGGACGGATAATCTTGCTATGGGGCGCTTCTCCTTCCCATAATAGTTGTGTCCATGATCGGGGCGTGTCGGCCGGATCGGCTTCAGGAGCTTTTTTCGCGGAAGAGGGTGATGCTATGGCGGCAGATGCGATAACCGCTGTTATGAGTCGTGTCAGTTTCATGTTATGGTAGTTTTACAGATTACTCAGGTCCTGTCCGGTTAAAATCCGGCGAGCCATGAGGAGAGATCCTTGAGCATGCTTTCGCGGTATTTGAAGTTGGGCTGGCTTCCCCATCCGTGACGTCCTTCGGAGTAGATATGGAGTGATGCGGGCACTCCGGCATTATAGAGCGCTTCGTAGTAGCGAGTTCCGTTGAAGGGGTGTACCAGTTCGTCGTCGGAGCTGAACAGTATGATGGTGCGGGGAGTTTCGGGGGTAACCTGCAGTTCGTTGCTGAATCCGATTTCATGCTCGCATGTGAGATTCGGCCCTACGAGGTTACGGCGTGTTCCTCCGTGGGAGTATTCGGGTTTGGCGCTTACAACCGGGTAATACAGTATGGCGAAGTCGGGTCGGCAGCTTACCGGGTCGGCATTCACGGGGATGGCGAAATGGGTTGAGGCTGTGGCTGCAAGATGGCCTCCTGCCGACGATCCGCCTACACCTATGGCATCGGGATTTATGTTCCATTCCTTAGCGTTGCGGCGTACGGTGCGTATTGCCTCCTGCACATCCTCTACCGGTATTTCCCATACTCCACCCGGCAAGCGGTATTGCAATATGATAAGTGCGATACCTTCGTTGTTGAAAAAGTCGATCCATCCGTAGCCTTCGTTGTCGATGGCAAGCCACTCGTAGCCTCCTCCGGGACATAACACTACAGCTTTACCGTTGGCTTTCGACGGGGCGGGCAGGTAGATGTGCAGTTTGGCGGTGTCGCCCATCTCTTTAGGCTCGCGGATGTTTCCGTCGGCGTCGGGAGCTATGATCTTGGGATGCGGGGCCTCACCTTCCCATAGGAGTTGTGTCCATGACCGGGGGGTGTCGGCCGGATCGGCTTTTGCGGTTTTCTTTGCCGATAAAGGTAGCGCTATGGCCGCCATGGCAAGAATTGCTGTGATAAGACGGGAAAGTTTCATCTTTTATAATATCAGTTTTAAGGTTGGCAATATGTTGGGAAAGAGGCCGGAACACTAAGGCGGCTATTGCTCCGGGAACGGGGAGATGCGGTCCGCGGTGGCGATTGTATGGCAAAGTTACATTTTTTTAGCTAACTTTGGGAGTATAATTGTGTAGAAATGACAATGAACACAGCTTCCCGAAAAATAGCCGTATTCGCTTCCGGAGCCGGTACCAATGCCGAGAACATCATAAGCTATTTTCAGAGCCGCCACAACGGAGTGGAGGTCGCTCTTGTTGTCACGAACCGCAGCGATGCAGGAGTAATAGAGCGGTCAGAGCGGCTGGGAGTGCCTGTCAGGGTTATTTCAAAAGAGGAGCTTGACGGTGAGAGGCGTATGATCGCCCTTCTCGAAGAGTATGACATTGAGCTGGTAGTGCTCGCCGGATTCCTGCTTATGGTGCCCCGTTTCCTGATTGAACGCTACCGCGACAGGATGGTGAACATCCACCCTTCGCTGTTGCCGAAGTTCGGCGGAAAAGGTATGTACGGGCGCCGGGTGCATGAGGCAGTGGTGGCGGCCGGGGAGAGCGAGACCGGCATGACAGTGCATATCGTGAGCGAACGATACGATGAAGGCCGTATCATTTTTCAGGCGTCAGTGTCCGTATTCCCCTCCGACACTCCCCGCGATGTGGATCTGAAGGTCCGCGCCCTCGAGCTGGCCCATTACCCCCATGTCATAGAGCGCTTTCTGCTCGGCTGAGGCAGCCGGTCTGACAATCGCAGGCAAAGATCGGATTAGAGCGGGAGCTGCGCGCACCGCCGCCGACCTACCACCATCGATAAATCTCCCCGCACGCCGGAACTGTCGACTTTATTCGGAGGGGCGCGTTCTGCAGTGGCTCTTGCCGGTGTGCGCACAACTCCGCATGGAGATATCGTAAAGGAACACCTCAGGAGAATCCCTGCGGAATTTCCTGAGGTGAGGGTCCTGCAACATATCGTTATGCCGGATCATATTCATTTCGTGATTCAGCTAAAGCAGGCTGTATCTTACCATCTTGGCGAATTTGTATGACGCTTCACCGGCAACTGTGGTCAGTCTCAGCCTTGGGGAGCTGCGGGTGTCTGACCCGGAGCCGGGTTAGAGGCCGGTGTCCCTGCGGGCGTATTCTTCAGGAAGGGATAGGGTATTCCGAATACGGAGTCGGGGCTCTTGCCCGGGCTGAGGTAACCTTCGATGATGGTGTCGCGTCCGGAGGCATATTCGAATGTATAGAGCCCGAAGTAGCGCAACATGGCGGCTACATGTTCGAAAATAGTATCCTGAATGGCCTCGTAGGGGAACCATGCCGAGGTTGAAGTGAAGCAGTAGATCTGGAACGGTATGCCGGTAGGGGTCTGCGCGAGGGTGGATACGAAACAGTCGCTGTCGTGTGCCACATGCGGGTTGGCGTCGAGATACATCTTCATATAGGCGCGGAACAGACCGAGGTTCGTGTCGATGGTGCCGTTCACGAGTCCTTCGGGGTTGTTGACGTCGGCAACCTTGCCGGCGGCTTTCTGGGCGAGTTTCTTTGTTATGAACTCATCCATCATAGGCAGTTGGCGCAGGCTCTCGAGCAGTTCGGGTGTAGCGGGGCGAACGCTGTCGGCATCGATCATATAGCTGCGGCATATGCGTCGGGTGTTGCTCTGCTGCATGGAGCGGTAGTTGGTGAAGCCTGAGGTGATGAGGCTGTAAGGGGGCAGTGTGGTGGTGGTCTTGTCCCAGTTCTGTACCTTTACAGCTGTAAGCGATACCTCCTCTACAGTTCCGTTGGCATTGGTGCCCTCCACGGCGATCCAGTCGCCTACATGAAGGCTGTCGTTTTCGGAAAGCTGCACTCCGGCTACAACACCGAGAATGCTATCCTTGAACACTAACATCAGTACTGCCGCGAAAGCACCGAGCCCGGCCAGAAGCGATGCCGGCGATTTGTCGACAATGATAGCTACAACCACGATAATAGCTATAATCCATATTATACCTTTTACGAGCTGTGCCAGACCGTTGAGCGGAAGATGGCGCTTGTTGGCGTGTACGTTGATATGCGCCCAGATACTGTTTACAAGCGCAGATATAGCCACACATACGACAAACACGACGTAGATCAGCGTAAGACGCGTGAGGGTGCCCGACAGGGCGTTGTGGTTGGAGAGGGTGAACTGGATGAGAATAAGAAATACCAGAGGGGGGATGATGCGGCATATCTTGTGAAAGAATCTGTTGGAGCGCAAGGCATTATAGAAGTCGGTTGTCCATTTGCGGGTTACGAGATCCACAATCGTAAGCACAATCCATTGTACGATCCAACCTGCAACGATCGCTACACCGAGTACGACAGCTGCATAGAGGAAGGTGACTATAGTGGTGTCGTTCTCAAGCCCGAAAACCCCCAGCAGCCAGTTTACGATCGACATGATGAAGTGGGCGATGGCGGCGGAAGCACCGGACTTGTCGCCGATAAAATGGGTTACATCGATAGGGGTCTGGCCTACGGTTATCGCAAGCATTGGTAATATTGTCGGCATAGCGGTAGAATGGATAAACAGTTGAAAAAATCGTTTGTGGAAGGTAGTGGTTGTTTCGCTCCCTTTATCTTAAAGACAATCTGCGCTCCTGTTCTGTTCACAGAGACAGGAGCGCAAGAGTTGTATGTTAACAATGTTTAACGCCGTGCAAGGAAAGCGATGGTGGTGTCAGAGCGGGCAGAACGTAGGATCAGTATGTCATAACCGGATCGAGTTCCTTGGCCTGATCGATCATGAGCTGGATCTCCATTTCGCCGGGAACGCGGTTGCAGAGATTCTTAGCCTCGTTAGTTTCCACGAGTTTCGCGTGTAGGTTGGCAGCCACGCGGTGGCGTAGTTCCTTTACGGTATCGACGCCGGCTGCTTCAAGCAGTTCGGCGAACTGACCTGCCACACCCTTAATGCGGAACAGATCGGCATGGTTAGCCCATTTGAGAATCAGTTTCTCGGAAATACCTGTCTCCTGGGCGAGTTCGATGCGTCCCTTCTTTGATGCTGCTCGTTTAAGCAGGTCGTCGGTTGTGTTCACTCCTGCCTGATTGAGTTTTTCAGCGTAAGCGGGACCGATACCCTCGATAGTTGCGATTTTGTAGGCCATAGTTGAAATTTTTAGTCAGTTAGTTATTCATGTTAGAGCAGATGATAATGACCAATCTACAGTTATCGGGTGTGTTTCGGTCCATTGATCAGACTACCGTAATATAAACATTCGCATTCGGCGTTAAGTTCATGATCTGAATGTTAAAGTTAAATATGAACTTATGAGGCTTTAAGGATGTTACGTTAAAAAATATTGTTTCATCACACCCTTAATGCTCAATGATCATGCAATGGCTTATAGATATATTCCGTGATAATCCTGTGATACCGATATTTCTGACCATAGGAATCGGTTTCTGGCTCGGCGGACTGCGTTATAAAGCGTTCTCTCTCGGCCCGGTTACCGCCACCCTTATTGTGGGTGTCCTGATCGGGCAGATGGATATTCCTGTATCAGAAACTTTGAAGTCGGTGGCGTTCATGCTGTTTTTGTTCGCCATAGGCTATAGTGTGGGCCCCCAGTTTTTCAGGTCGCTGAAGGGGGACGGCCTGAAGCAGATCGGATTCGCGCTTGTGGAGATAACACTCTGTATAGCTACGGTAGTAGTCGTATGCCGTCTGATGGGCTACGATATGGGTAAGGCAGTAGGTGTGTTTGCCGGCTCGCAGACAGTATCTGCAGTGATAGGTGTGGGATCCGGAACAATCCGGTCTATGGGGCTGCCTGCCGATGTGCAGAACCGCTATCTGGAGATAATTCCGGCATGTTATGCCGTATGCTACGTGTTCGGTACGATAGGCTCGGCGTGGATAATCGCAAATCTCGGCCCGCGCCTTCTCGGAGGCATGAATAAAGTGAAAGAGGAGACCGCCCGTCTCGAGGCGGAGATGGATTCCGGCGATTTAGTGCCTGACCCCGGCACATTCGTCGCAAACCGTCCGATCTCGTTCCGTGCCTACAGAGCAGAGTCGGACTACTTCAACCGCCCGCGCACGGTTGAAGAGATAGAGCGCCACATCGCCGGCCTTGGGTTGCGTCATTTTGTAGAGCGCTTGCGACTGAGGGGCGACATCACCGATCCACAGCCTGAGATGAATGTGCGCAAGGGCGATACCATAGTGTTGAGCGGTCGCCGTGAGACCATTGTGGAGGAAGCCGGTTGGATCGGACCGGAGGTTACTGATCACGAGCTGCTGAATTTCGCTGCAGAAAATCTACCGGTAACCGTAGCTAAATCGGGAGCTGCCGGGATGGCTCTCGGGGAATTGCGTCGGCAGCCTTATATGCGCGGTGTGATGCTCCATAAGCTCCTGCGTCACGATATGTCAATCCCGATGAGGGCTAAGACCGTTCTTCAGCAAGGGGATGTGATAACTCTCGTAGGGTTGCCGCAGGATGTATCGGAGGCGGTGGCCGAGATAGGCTATTCCGACCGCCCCACCGAGAATACCGATATGGTATTCATAGGCCTGGGCATCGCACTCGGCTGCTTCATCGGTGCCATAACCATATATTTGGGGGGCATACCGGTATCGCTCAGTACAGCCGGAGGTGCCATTCTTTCAGGTCTTATCCTGGGGTGGCTGCGCAACAGGCGTCCGACGTTCGGCCACATCCCGCGCCCGGTGATATGGTTCATGGATAATATGGGCCTGAATATGTTTATAGCCGTAGTCGGGATCGGTGCCGGTCCGTCGTTTATTTCCGGATTGCGTGAGGTTGGAGTGGAAATGGTAATTGTCGGCGCTTTATGTACGACATTGCCGCTGGTGCTGTCGATTCTCATCGGCAGCAAGATATTCCGTTTCCCCGCCGCGGTCACTCTGGGTTGCGTTGCCGGAAGCCGTAATGCAGTGGCGGCTCTCGGGGCCATACAAGACAGCATCGACAGTACTTTGCCCGCTATGAGCTATACAGTGACCTACGCCGTAGGAAGCATAGTTCTGATATTCGCGGGCATGATAGTACCGATGTTTACGTGACTGATCCGCGCACCCGGTGCCGCTACATGAAACAGATCACAAGGAGCTGGGCTATCACCACTCTGGCGAACATCGACAGGGGATAGGTGGTGGCATATGCGACCGAAGCATCGTCTCCCTTCACGGTATCGTTGGCATACGAGAGCGACATGGGATTTGCCATAGCGCCGCTCACCATGCCGGCCGCGGTGGCGAAATCGAGTTTCCACCAGCGCATCGACACGATTGTCATAAAAAGCGACGGCAGCAGGGTTATAATGAAGCCGGCGCCTATCCATAGCAATCCGTCGGCGCGCATTATCGTATCGAGGAAGCCTGCTCCCGATTCCAGCCCCAGACAAGCGAGGAAAAGCGACAGGCCGATGCCGCGTAGCATCAGGTTGGCGCTCCGTGTGGTGTAGGTGACCATATGGAACTGCGGTCCGAACCTTCCGATAAGTATTCCCACTACTATGGGGCCACCTGCCAGACCGAGTTTTATCGGAACAGATATGCCGGGAATGGTGATAGGAATCGAGCCTACGATGAGCGAGAGAACCAATCCGATGAATATAGCGGCTAGATTCGGATCCTTGAGGTCGGAAACGGAATTTCCCACAAGTTTCTCAACACGGTTTACGGCATCTGTCTCACCCACTATCGTAAGGCGGTCGCCAAGTTGCAGGATAAGGTTGGGGGTGGCCAGAAGGCGTACTCCCGATCGGGTGACACGCGATATGTTTATGGCGTAGTGGTTGCGCAGTTTGAGCGATCCGAGGCGCCGTCCGTTGAGTTCGGGTTTGCTGACGATGATTGTGCGCGATATGAGATTCTTATCCACCGTGTCCCAGTCGATATTAGGGCCGTTCCAGTCGTAGTCGCTTTTCTGGCCGAACAGGAGTGTGAGTTTCGGCAGATCCTCTTCGTTGGTGATGGCAAGCACACGGTCGTCGGCCAGAAGTTTTTCGTCAGGTCCTGGAATCGATACGGCTTCTCCGTGCCATATACGTGAAATCACGAAATGTGTATCCACAAGTTCATGAACCTGACGCAGGGACAGCCCTGCAAGCCCCGGGTTGGTGACGCGGAATTCCGCAACATACGTATGGTCGGTATCGCCCGCCTGGTGCGCTTCGAGATCAGAGGGGCGGGCTATAAGTTTTTTTACCAGAACGAAGGCGAGTATCACGCCGACAACTCCCAGCGGATAAGTGACCGCACAACTCAGCGCAGCCCCTTCGGCGGGAAGTCCGAGCTGGTTCAGGGCCTGCTGTGCGGCTCCGAGTGACGGGGTGTTGGTAGTGGCTCCGCTGATTATGCCCACCATGTCGTCCATCGGTATGGAAAGAAGATAGCTGAGCGCTATGGCGGTGGCTGTTCCGAGCAGAACCAGGGCGAGCCCCATCATATTCAGACGCAGCCCTCCGGTGCGGAATGAACTGAAGAATCCCGGACCGACCTTCAGGCCGAGTTCGTACACGAACAGCATCAGACCGAAATCTTCCGCATACTTGAGCATGCCGCTGTCGATGCTCAGTCCCAGATGTCCGGCCAGGATTCCGGTGAAAAATACGAATGTGACGCCCAGGGAGATTCCACATATACGCAACTTTCCCAATCCGAGACCGATGGCTATTATCACGGATATCACACATACAGCTTGTAGCGCAGACTGTTCGAATAACAGGCTTTCCAACCAATTCATACCGCAAAATTACTACTTTTATATGAATTTTTATGTAACTTTGCTTCTGATAGCGCATGGGGCTACCTGACGACATTGCAGCCGGTGTGTCCATGTATGGCTTGTTTACGAACATTCAGGTATGAAAAAATATAATTTTGATGAAGTTATCGACCGCCATGGAAGCGGTTGCACGAAGATCGAAGATCTGAGAGTGCTTTTCGGTAAAGAGAATCTCACACCACTATGGATCGCCGATATGGATTTCCGTGTGTGTCCGGAGATTACGGCTGCGTTGCATGAGCGCATATCACATCCTATCTACGGTTATTCACGTCCCGGTGACAGTTACTGGACCTCCATAACCGGATGGCTCAGCCGTCGCCACGGTTTCAAAGTGTCGCGCGAGGAACTCACTTATGTTCCCGGTGTAGTGAAAGGGATTGCTTTCGCATTGAATTTTTTCACCTGCAAGGGCGACAAGGTGGTGATTCAGCCCCCGGTATATCATCCGTTCAGAATACTCGTGGAAGGCAATGAACGTGTGGTAGTGCCCAATCCGCTTATTCCAACCGACGACGGCTACAGGATGGATCTTGAAGGGCTTGAGACAATCTTCGCTACAGAGCATCCGCGAATGATGATACTGTGCAACCCCCACAATCCGATCGGTATTCAGTGGAGCCGCGAGACATTGGCCGAGGTAGGACGTCTGGCGCGGAAATACAACGTTATAGTTATTTCCGATGAAATTCACGGCGACTTGATGCTCGGTGGCCGTAGCCATTATCCTTTCGCCGACTGCGGCGCGGACGCGGCGGCTGTAGCTGTGACTTTCGGTGCCCCGAGTAAAACGTTCAATATACCTGGGCTGGTAAGCTCATGGTGTGTGATCAAGAATCCGGAGTTGCGGAAGCCGTTTTTCAACTGGCTTGAAGTAAACGAGTTCAACGCAACAACTTTTGTATCGACAATCGGAGCAGAGGCTGCTTACAACAATGGCGAGCAGTGGCTTGCCGAAGTGACGGAATATCTTGAGGAAAATATCGATACGGTGGAGCGGTTCCTTGCATCGCGGATTCCCGATGTCAGGATGGTGCGCCCCGAGGCGTCTTTCCTTATATGGATGGATTTCCGCGGTCTCGGTCTGAACCACGACGAACTTGTCGATCTCGTTGTGAATCATGCGGGGCTGGCCCTCAACGACGGCAAGATGTTCGGCCCGCAGGGCCACGGATTCATGCGCGTCAATATCGCTACCCCACGGGCAGCGCTCCTTGAGGCTCTCGGTCGTCTGGAGAGCGCCCTGGCTAAGTGCAGACCTTCGTAAGACGGCCCCTGCGATTTCTCAAATAATCAAGATCCCCCCTGATAACTATCAAATGACATATACTGTTCTGCCCCCCGACGAGATGATAGAGGATGGCGTGATAACTCTTCCGCTTTCAAAAAGTATCTCGACACGCGCTCTTGTTCTTGATGCTCTTTCGGGAATATACCATTCTCCGGACGATCCGGGTGTGGCCCGGTGCGACGACACCAGAGTTATAATCGATGCACTCGAAAAGGTACGTAATGCTCCCGCGGGTTCTCCTGTCACCGTTGACCTCGGTGCCTCGGGAGCTGCCATCAGGTTTCTCACAGCTCTTTTCGCAGTCACTCCCGGGACAGATGTGGTTCTTACCGGATGTGAGCGCTTGTGCGAGCGCCCGATGAAGCCGCTCGTGGATGGTCTGCGTCAGTGCGGTGCCATGATCGAATATAAGGGTGCGGAGGGGTTCGCCCCGCTGCACGTCAAGGGTGTGGGGCTACCCGGAGGCGACATTACGATCGACTCCACCTTGTCGTCGCAGTTTATCTCGGCGCTTCTGATGGTGGCTCCGGCCATGACTACAGGGCTGCGCCTTCATCTCGAAGGTGAACCGGTGTCGCTCCCTTACATAATCATGACAGTGGAGATGATGCGTCAGCGCGGGGTCGAGGTGGAGCGTGAGCCGTTGCTCATAACAGTCCCTTCATCGTCGTATGTACCTTTTGTCCAACCGGCCGAGGGCGACTGGTCGGCGGCTGCATTCTGGTTCGAGGTATGCGCTTTGTCGGCAGGATGGATAACCATTACCAATCTGAGCGAGGCGAGTTTGCAGGGAGACCGCGCGGCTGCGGAATATTTCGGATGTCTCGGTGTCACTCTCTCTACGGAAGATGTTGATGAGGGTGTTCAGTTATGTCCGTCACCTGAGGTCTACGGACGCCTTGATCTCGACCTTTCCGACAATCCGGATCTGGCTCCGGCCCTTGCGGTCACCTGTTGTCTGATCGGAGTTCCGTTCAAGTTCACAGGTCTCCAGACATTGTCATCGAAAGAGTGCGACAGGCTTGCCGCCATATGCGAGGAGATGGACAAAGTGGGGCGTATAGTTGAGAAAATCCGCGATTTCGGACTTGAATGGGATGGCAGAACCCATCCGGTAGGATCGGTTCCGGAGTTCAGTTCCCACGGCGACCATCGCATAGCCATGGCTCTTGCCCCGGTGGCGGTATTCGTGCCCGGAATCAAGATAGAGGGTGCCGAATGTGTGAGCAAGTCGTATCCGGACTATTGGAAGGCGCTTGAAAGCATCGGCTTCCGTATAATTGATGGCGACGGCGATATGGCGGCTGAGAATAATTCGGCAGACGGGGAGGTTGAATAATGAAAGGGGCTTTTATAATATTGCTTGCGCTTGTGGTAACGGGCGCGGTATTGTATCTGTTTCACAGGCGTGATGTCCGCAGGGGAACGGCGCAGGCACCTTCCATCGGGCCTATGCCCGACAGGGTTCAGGATGAGGATGGCGATGATACGGCCTGCTGCGGAATGCATGTCACATGTGAGAAAGATTCGCTTCTGGCTTCTGTCAGCGCAGAAATCGAATATTTTGACGATGAAGAGCTAGATGTGTTCGCGGGGCGGCCGGCAGAGAGCTATACTGCTGTTGAGACCGAGCAGTTCCGTGATGTTCTTCTGACGTTGCTGCCTTCCGACATAGCTCCGTGGGCCCGTTCCATTCAGCTGCGTGGCATAGAGCTGCCCCCTGATGTGCGCGACGAACTGCTGATGATCGTAGCCGAGGCTCGCGACCGGCTGAATGTCGGTTAATGTCGCGTGAGAGTCTGTCATATGTAAGTCATGAAAATTTCTAAATTGATAACTACTGATTGTTTACCGAGCTTGTAGGATATAGTTTTTTTACCAATGCTCTCGCGGGCATGCTGATCATAGCGGTGGCTACCGCTATGGTAGGCACCTATGTTATGGCGCGCAGGCTTGCCGCCATAACCGGAGGGGTTACGCATGCATGCTTCGGAGGCCTTGGACTCGGTTATTATCTTGGTGTCAGTCCGATAGCGATGGCGGGCGTATTTGCCGTAGGGTCGTCGCTGGTAGTCGAGTGGCTGGCTGAACGCCATAGGGTGCGGGAGGATTCGGCTATAGCGGTGGTGTGGTCGATCGGGATGGCTGTAGGGGTTCTGTTTGTGTTTCTCACACCGGGATTTGTTCCCGAGCTGAATGCATTTCTTTTCGGTAATATTCTGAATATCTCTTATACGGATCTCTGGATCTTCGCGGGATATACGTTTGTTCTCTCCGCCTTTTTCGTGTGGAAATACCGCGAGATAGTAGTGTGTGCGTTCGACCGCGACTTTGCGCGTGTGGCCGGGCTTCCTGTCCGGTTTATCTCTCTGACAATGACTGTCATGGTGGCTCTGTGTGTGGTGCTTGCCATAAGGCTTGTTGGCATAATGATGCTGATGGCAGTGATTTCGCTGCCCCAGATGGCTGCCGAGGTGTTCACCCGCCGTTTCGGTAAGATAATGTGGCTTTCCACTCTGATTTCCATTGGCGGGGGAGTTGGCGGACTGTTGCTGTCGGCATATGTTGATGTGCCTTGCTCGGCGCTGATAGTGCTGTTGCTTGCTTTTGTTTATGTCGTGAGCCGCATATGTTCCGCACTGCTCTTCAGGTTGCGCGGAAGAAAGGAGATGCGCGTATGACGGCGGAGGGGGAAGTAGGCCGTAGGTTTGGCAGCAGGGTGCTGGTAATATGTCTTGCCGTGTTTCTTGTTGGAGGTGCGTCGTGGTGGTGCTACAACCGATGGTTTTCAGAGCGGGCGAATCCATCTGTAGAGGATTATCCCCTGCGTGGCATCGATATATCGGCTCATAACGGTGAGGTGGATTTTAATCTGCTGAAAAACGCGGGAGTTGATTTCGCTTATATAAAGGCTACAGAGGGTGCGGATTTCCGCGACCGCCGATTCATACAGAATGCAGTGGGGTTGCGCCGTGTCGGCATTCCGGCTGGAGCATACCATTTCTTCCGGTTCGACCGCGACGGCGAGATGCAGGGCTGGAATTTCATCAATGCGCTCAAGGGGAGAGACTTCCTGTTGCCGCCAGCGGTGGATGTGGAGGAGTGGGGAAATGCTTCGGGAGTGTCGGCAGCCAGGATAAGGACCGAACTGAACCGTATGCTCGACCTGCTGACCCGCGAAGGCTATTCCCCCGTGGTTTACTCCAATAAGAAGGGATATCATCGCTATCTCCGCTCGCATTTCAGCGATTATCCGCTGTGGATCTGTTCGTTTACCGATCCTCCGCTCGGATCGGATACTACATGGGCCATCTGGCAGTTCAGCCACCGTGGTGAGTTGCCCGGAATCGATGGGCCGGTAGATGTCAATACGATACGTCCGTCTCATCCTTTAGCTGCACTTATCGGAGAAGCTGATGCCGTACGCGGCTATTGAGGCAGATTCGCCGTTCCGGAGAGCTATGGAGCGGACCACTTACTTCGTTATCACACAATAAATAGGGGTGGAATACGTTATGTTATTGACGCATAGTGCGCCCGCAAAGGGAGTATGTTCTCCCCGATCTATGAAAAAACTGCATGAAAAAAAGATATTCAGCCTATTGCAAACTACAGCAGATATTTCTTGCCGGAATGTTCCGTATACTTGTTGCGGCGGTGTTTATGTCGGTGTCCGCAGTTGTATCGGCCTTCCCGGTCACGATGCATTCTTCCTCCTCCAAGCTGGCTTCGGGGAGGTGGGTGCGTGTGTCGGTCACACAAACCGGTATGCACTGCATCCCTGATGCTACTCTCCGCTCATGGGGATTCACGGATCCCTCTAAAGTAAGAGTGTACGGCTACGGCGGCAACCGGTTGCCGGAAGTACTCGACAGCAGAACGTATATGGACGATCTGCCACAGACCCCGTCGGAGTATGTGGCAGGCAGAGGTGTGTTTTTCTATGCACTCGGTCCCACGAAATGGGCCCAGTCGACAGCCGGCGGGTGGGCCCCGTCTCATAACCCATATTCGCTCAATGGGTTCTATTTCCTGACTGCTGACGGTGACGGGGGGGATACTCCGCGTCTGGAGCCGGAAGTATGCGAACTCTCCACAGTGGGCAATACGGTGGAAACCTTTACCGACCGTCTGTATCATGAGCAAGACCTCGTGTCGCTCGGTGAAGCCGGCTTTCTGCTTGTCGGTGAGGATTTCCGCTATCAGGCAAATCAGAAATTCGAGTTCACTCTCCCCGGGCTCGCCACCCCTGAAGAGGATGAGACGAATACATACATAGAGTTCTCTTTCGTCAGCGCCACTCTTCTGGGCGAGGGACGCCTGTCGCTTTCGGCCAACGGATCTGCGCTTGACGTGACTCCCCGCGATACGATAGCCCGTATCAGCCCACGGGATTCCTATACCCACGGGGTTCAGAAGATACTTCGTAAATCCTACAATGCAGTGAGTGAGAAACTCTCGGTGGGAGTAGGCTTCAGTACGTCCGGAACAGTGCGTGCGGCCCATCTCGACTATATCGCGATAAACTATCTGCGAAGCATGGAACTTCCCGCCTCGCGCTCACTCACCATATACATGGCCGAGCGCGCCGATGCATCGCTTGGAAATGCCGGATCCGATACCCGTGTGTGGGATGTGACCGATCCGGCATCGGTCAACGTGATGGAGACCCGCACAGCCAACGGGCGTATGCAGTGGGGATCGCGGAGCGCGAACAGAGTTTATGCCGCATGGGATCCGGCCGGAACATATCCGTCACCGTCGTTCGTAGGTCAGGTGACATCGCAGAATCTCCATGCGCTTCCCGTCCCTGACATGGTGATCTTTACCCCCGACGAATGGAAGTCGGAAGCCGAGAGGCTCGCCGATTTCCACCGCACCGATCCGGCAGCGCCGCTTACTGTGACTGTGCTAACTCCCCAGGCTGTATATAATGAATTCTCGTCGGGCGCTCCCGATGCGCAGGCATTCCGCAAGTGTCTGAAAATGTTCTACGACCGTAGCACCTCGACGTCGGTTGCCGGCGATGATGACCCCGCCGCCGGATCGCTCCGCTATGCTCTTTTCATGAGCCGTCCGACATACGATCCGAGACTTCTTACCACTACTGTGGCAGCGCTCGGCTACCCGATGCTACCATCATGGTGTACAGACCGCGGGCTTTCCGACAATGATTCATATAACTCCGACGATATTTTCGCTTTTCTCGAGGATGGCTCCGGTTCGAGTGTCGGATTGGACAAGCTGTCTGTTGCCATAGGACGTCTGCCGGTCACTTCGCTAAGCGATGCCAAAGCTTCCGTCAACAAGATTCTGACCTATATAGATAATGCACCTACCGGGCTTTGGCGCAACAATGTAGTGATTCTCGCAGACGATGGCAACAACAACCGCCATCTTACCCAGTCGGAGAGCATGTGCAGGAATATGGAAGCGTCTTTCGCCGATACTCCCGGCGCGGGTGCGATATATAAGAAGATATACATAGATGCCTATGAGAAGATCTCGAATACGTATCCTGACGCGCGCAACGAGCTTTACCGCACCCTCGACGAAGGAGCCCTTCTGTGGGGATTCATAGGTCACGCAAATCCGGCGTCGCTTACTGCCGAGCGCCTGGTGACATACGCCGATCTCAATAGTTTCTATCTGCGCCACTGGCCCATGATCTATGCTGCCACGTGCGATTTCATGCGTTGGGATTCAACGACTACTTCCGGAGCGGAGATTCTGTTCAAGAATCAGGATGGAGGGGTAATATCCGTAATCAGCGCCACACGTCCGGTATTCATCAGCAACAACGGTTACCTTACCGATTCGTTCGGGAAAGAGTTCTTCCGCCGTGGCTCCGACGGATGTATGCGTACGATAGGTGAGATATACCGCGATTCGAAGAACAATCTCAAAAGTTCGAGCGGATCCACAGGTGATACCAACAAGTTGCGCTATGTGCTTCTGGGCGATCCCGCCATGCGTCTGGTTTACCCAAACAATCTGGTGAATCTTAAGGAGGTAGGCGGTAAGGAAGTGGTATCTGTCGATGGTGATGAGGAGCCCGTGCAGCTCATGGCACGCCAGACGACAACAATGCGCGGAACCGTTACCGGTCCGGCCGGAGAAAAACTCGATGACTTCAACGGAACTCTTACCGTCACACTCTACGATGCCGATGTATCTGTGACGAGCAACGGTTACACTGTCGACAACGAGACGAGCAAAAAGATGACATTCGACCGGCTTGGCGGACGCCTTTACCTTGGCTCGGCGCTTGTGCGCAACGGAGAGTATGAACTGACTGTATCTATGCCCGCTGAGGTTTCCAACAACTATCGTCAGGCAACTCTCAATATGTATGCCCTCGCCGATGACGGACGTCAGGCGAACGGCGTGTGTCGCGATCTGTATGTCTACGGGATGGATGAGAACTCCCTCCCCGACGATGTGCCCCCTGTAATTGAGACCATATATCTCAACCATCCTACCTTTATAAACGGACAGCAGGTGAACTCGGCTCCGATGCTGCTCGCGACTGTGACCGACGACCGGGCTATAAATCTGTCGACGGCAGGTCTGGGCCATCAGATGTCGCTCTATCTTGATGATGGGGCGGCCAGCTATACCGATGTGTCGGAATATTTCACTCCCAACACGGACGGTACTCCCGGAGGAACGATCGCTTATCCGCTCTCAGACCTTGCCGCCGGTCCGCACTCGCTGCGCCTGCGCGTGTGGGATACCGCACCTAACTCGGCCGAAGCGACGGTAAACTTCACTGTAGCCGACGGGATAGTTCCCACGATCCATGATGTGTACACCGACCGCAATCCGGTTTCGGAGAGCGCGAACTTCTATGTGTCGCACGACCGTCCCGACCAGACTGTCACTGTCACCATAGAGGTGTTCGACCTGATAGGGCGGCGCGTCTGGACCGATACGCGCACTTCCCGCAGCGATATGTTCACATCCAGCCCTATGACATGGGATCTTACCGATTCGGCCGGAAGGCGTGTCGGACGCGGCATATATGTGTACCGTGCCATTGTATCCGATAACGACAGTGGTGAGAAAAGCGCCACGGCCTCGCGTAAACTTGCTGTTACAGGTGGCTAAGGCCGAAGGTGCATTTCGCTATTTGGCGGAAACTTCGTACCTTTGCAAAAAATAAGGCGCGCTACCGAGGCCGCTGTGTAATTTATGGATAATCAACGTCACGACATAATTCCCGAACCCGCTCTGAGACGGTTGCCATGGTATCTGGCCTATGTGCGTCTGCTGCGCGAGCGCAAGGTGGAGTTCGTATCCTCCACTCAGATTTCGCGCGAGCTGAAGGTGGATTCATCGCAGATTGCCAAAGATCTATCGTTTCTTGACATCAAGGGAAAAACCCGCATCGGATATGAAGTGACGCTGCTGGAGCATAAACTTGAAGAGTTTCTCGGTTTCCGGCGTGAACACCGCGCGGTGATAGTGGGTGTGGGATCGCTCGGCGGCGCGCTCATGCAGGATTCGGGCCTCGGGAGCTATGGTCTCGACATTGTGGCCGGTTTCGATGTAAATCCCGCCATAACGGGTGAGAAATGCCATGGACTGCCCGTTTATCATGTCAGTGAACTCCTTGAACGTTGTCGTGATCTACGGGCCGGAATCGGCATCGTGACAGTTCCGGTAGAGCATGCCCAGTCAACGGCCGACCGCCTTATAGAGGCCGGAGTGAAAGCGATCTGGAACTTCACCCCATATCGCATATGTGTGCCTGATGGCATCGTTATATCCAATACATCGATTTATGCTCATCTGGCGGTGATGTACAACAGAATGCACTCCTGACATGCCCCTCTTGCCGATTTCCCGGGAAAAGAATTTGTAATAAAGATGAAAATCATAGCAGTAGAACGCCGTTCCGACGAACAGACATCCCGCCTGCATGAGGCGGTGGCTACCGATGCTCAGCCCGCCCCTGATTGTCTACAGTCATCCTTGCTCGCAGATTCGGCTGTAGTAAGAACTGGAACCCCGTTGTTTCTGCCTGATTTCGCATCCACATGGATGCTTGAGATAGTTCCGGCCGTGGTTATCGACCGTCTCGGGAAATGGATTGAACCTCGCTTCTCGTCACGTTATTATAGCGAGGCGCTCCTTGCCGCGAGATTGCTTCCGCCCGAAGGTTGCCCTGAGGGCGGGTTCGCCATGAGTTTCGATGGTGCTTTTGCTCCCGGGCCGCATCTCCCTTTTCCGGAGAGCGGTGATTTCGCAATATGTGTGGATGGTAAAGATGAATTCTCCTTGTCGTCAGATGTGCTGTGCATAGATGACACGGTGGCTCTTGTAAGCCGTTTCATGATGCTGAAGACAGGAGACATCATAATTCCATGCCGCACCCCGCTGCGTATGTCCGTAGCGCCCGGAATGCGGATACACGCCACTCTTAACGGAGCGGATGCACTTGACTTAAAGATCCGGTAGGATCCCACTCTTAGCTTTATGATTTTATGTTCTAAAATAAAGTCAGTTGACAAACGGAGATGGCTGCAAAGATTCCTTACAGTAGTTCTTGTATCGCTGGCTGCCATTGTTTCGGCTCCTGATTCCGCGGGAGCCGGTAATCCGGTGTACGCATCGTCGTCGCGCCTGAGTCGCGGACGTTGGATAAAGATAAAACTTCGTGAGACCGGTATGCACCAGATTACGGCTGAGGAGTTGCGTGATATGGGATTTCCCGATCCTGAACGCGTGGCTGTTTTCGGTTTCGGTGCAGTGGAGCTATCCGATTACTCCATTACCGCAGATACGCCCGACGATCTTCCGGCAGTACCCTCGGTTTATGAGAACGGGAAACTGATATTTTACGGAATGGGCGATACACGCTGCTCGTTGTCAGCGACAGACGATGGTGTTATGACAGCATCGGTGATGCGCAATCATTATGCCGATTACGGAGCGTATTTCCTCACGGACAGTGCCCTTCCTGTGGCTCCGGTCGAGATCGACGCTCCTTCGGCAGATGAGGCTGAGGCAGCAGTCGGGCGGGCTTACGGCATCGTACACATTGAAGAGGAGAGTGCCAACACTATAAATTTAGGTCCGTTCTTTTTCGGGGAAAGTTTTTTAACCACCCCTATCCAGACCTATCATTTCCGAATGCCGGGCATGATCAGTCAGGAGCCTGTAGGCTTGCTGATGGAGAGCGGTTTTCAGATACCGTCGGGAAATAAGCTGAAGATTGAATCTCCTTCGGGCGCCATACGTAGTATGAATATCTACGGATCGGATATTGCGGCATACAAATATGTGGGTCACTCAACCGTATGGACCGACATGCCCGCGGCCACAGCTTCGGGCGATTATACAGTCACGTTTGATGCATCGGAGATACAGGATATGACATTCGGCGCGATTGATTTTATTACGGCGGCCTATATTCGCTCAACCGATTACGACGCGACCGAGGGTGGCGGTCAGCTGTATTTCTTCGATAGGCTCGTAAGAGGTGACAATGTGGCATTCCGCACGCAGACTGAGGGGTTGCGCATATGGGATGTCAGTTCTCCGGACAGGATACGGGCACTCGCGGCCGAACAGATATTGAATACCGACGGAACCCTCAGCATGCTTGTGACTACCTCTGCCGATTACTCTCTTGAACTGGGTAAAGGTGCCTGCTTTGTGGCTTTCGATCCCGCTGAGGAATTATTTCCTGTGGAGGTTGCCGGAGAGGTGGCCAACAGTAATCTTCACTCGCTTGCATCTCCGGCAATGGTGATAATCTCGGCCCGCAGTTTCATGAGTGAGGCGGAGCGGCTCGCCGAGGCTCACCGCCGTATCGACGGGCTTGATGTGGCGGTGGTCTGTCAGGATGATGTGTACAACGAGTTCTCGTCGGGAACCCCCCATATAAGCGGTCTGCGCCGGTTCGTGAAGATGTTTTACGACCGTGACCCCTCGGTGTTCCGCTCGGTGCTTCTGTTCGGCGCCGCTTCTATCGACAACCGCGACAAGGCCAACGGAGAGAGGCAGAGTTTCCGCGATACCACTATTCCAATCATCCTGCAGGAAAATAAGGCGCTGAGCGGCCACTGTTCCCGCAGTTTCGCGAGCGACTCTTATGTAGGTGTAGTCTCCACACAGCAGAGAGGGGAGCAGTTCAACCTGTATACGGCCCGTATGGATGTGAATGTGGCGCGGATACCGTCTGCGAATTTAGGTGATGCCTCTACTGTTGTGGACAAGACAATACGGTATATGGAGAATCCGCCCAATCACGTAGCTTCGAACGCCGCTATGTTGTGGTGCGACAAGGGTGACGCGCTTGAGCATATGAAGGATATGGAGGAGATAAACCTGATTATCGGCAAGCATGCGCCATCTACGGTTGTTTTCAAGGGTTATAATGCTTTTTATCCGCAGAATAACGGAAAAGCCGATCAGCTCCACAGCTATTATACAAACAATTTTGCCCGGGGTGTCGCATACTGGGCGTACAGCGGTCATTCCACCCCGCTTGCCTTCGGTGGCGAGCCGATATGGAATATAAATCTGGCGCAAACTACCGAATATGAGGTGGCGCCGTTTGCGATGTTTGCCACCTGCCGTGCGTTATATTACGATCATCCCGGAGGCAGTATAGGCGAGGCGGCTCTCTATCAGCCCCGCGGAGGAGCGATTACTGTGATCGGGGCGCTGAGAGAGGTTTACAAAGATAAGAATCTGTTGCTTCACAAGAGTATCGCGACTGAATTTTTTGCAGCGGCCGAGGGTACTACGGCCGGCGATGTGTTCAGGCTTGCGCGCCAAAGTTCGGTCAGCACCCCTGAGTCACAGTCCGACGACCTTATTATCAACACATTGTCCTATAATATGATAGGCGATCCGGAAGTGAAGATTCACCGTCCGCAGATGCAGGTTATCCTTACCTCTGTCGATGGCAAGGCGTTTGATGCCGGGAAAGAGCAGGAGATTCATGCCGCGGAGCGTGTGGAGTTTGAGGGATATGTGGCTGATATCGCCGGAAATCCGGTGTCAGATTTCGACGGGTCAGTGACATTTACCCTTTTCGACGGCACGAGGGTTGCGCAGGTGGTCAATGTAGGTACTGGTAACAGTGAGGCGAAGTGGAAGGGATACGAAATGAAAATGAACGACGAGATCATTTTCGAGAAAGTGGTGGATGTGGCCGACGGCAGGTTCGCTTTCACAGCCGCTTTACCGTCGCCATTGCGTCCCGGTTCGGCAAACCGTATGGTGTTTGCCGCAGCCACCTCCGATGGCATCCATCAGGCCACAGGATACGCTGAGAATATCACCGTGATACCCTCCGAGACGGGATATGATATCACCGATGCCGACGTTCCCGAGATTACAGAAATGTATGTGGGGTCTGCGGCGTTTGAAGATGGTGATATTTTAGGAGGCACAATGGATTTCCATGCCTCTGTAGGACCGAACGATCCCGGAGTGGTTGGCAGTAGCGCCGTTCCCGGTCAGGGTGTGAGACTTGTGCTTGACGGCTCGCGTTCTTTCACTGAGGCATCAATGGTATTCGTGCCTGACGCGCATGGCGGCGGTACGATCGACCTCCCGCTTACCGATATCGAGGACGGGCCTCATTCCCTTACGCTGCGTGTAAGGAACTATGCGGGTCAGACAGCCGAGCGCACAATTCATTTCACTACAGTCAATGTAGGTTCAGATGCTGCGATCGCTCTCGAGGTGGAGGAGTATCCTGCCGTGACCCATGCTACGGTGAACCTTTCAACTCCCTATGCCGATCCGGTGTCAGGCCGCGTTATCATAAGCGATGGCAAGGGGACGACGGTTTTCACCCGTGAGAATGTTTCGTTTCCTTTCGAGTGGGATTTATGCGGCAACGACGGTAAGCCGGTAACCGACGGCCTCTATACCATAAAGGTTTACTTCTCCTCCGGTCTCCGCTATGGCTCTGCCGGCCCGGTCAATTTCGTAATATACAAGAACTGATATTGAACCAATCCTGAAATGATTGCAAGGTTTTACAAAATTATATGCGCTGTTTGCCTTCTGGCGGCAATGGTGTCGTGTTACACTTTCACTCTGATAGAGCAGCCTCATGAGGCTTTTGTAAACTCCTCATTCAAGGTAAAACTGGAAGTGAAGAGGGATGGTTCCACAGACCAGGGGTTCGTTATGAACGTTCATGGCCTTTTTGGTGTATGTGTGCCCGAGGGGTGGCAGGCGCAAGGCGATATTGTGATGACGCAGGTCGCGAAAGAGACAACCGATCTGGGCGATCCGGATTATAACAGCACCATTACCCGCAGCATGATGGCATGCGACGCATATACAGCGCTGCTCAACAGGGATTATCCTAAGGTGGGCTACACCTGGCTCGGTTTTGCCACGGACGCGCCGTTCAAGAGCATGTTTAACGCCCAGAATCCCGACACGGAAGTTGAAAGCATCTCTGTGGAGTTCTCGATCCGTACCAACGACCTGACTGGAGTTTTCTACCTCGACTATATTGCCGGACAGGTAGAACCGGATAAGTTTGACCAACTGGGAGAGATTCAGGATGATTGGAATACTAAAACCGCTACATTCAAGGCCGATCATATCGGGAATGTTGCTAATGCAGATACCCGGATAGTTGTGACCAATCGCGACGGCAGCATTGATGAAGGGTCCCCTTCCGACCCCATCCTTGAAGAGTCGTGGCAGCTTGAGCTGATCGAAGGCGATGTACGTCCCGGAACTGCATACGCATACAAGGATAAGAAGTACGACGAACTGTTCACCCGTACCTCCGGTTGGAACGGCGGCGACGGTGTGCTGACCGTAGGGTTGCCTAACGGCGATGTGTTCTGGACATTCAACGACAGTTTCTACGGAACAGTATCTCCGAGAACACGTTCGCGTGGCAATTGCAGTTTTCCGCGCAACAGTATCATGGTGCAGAAAGCTCACGACGGCATCCCCGGCGAGGAACCGAAAGATTTCGTATGGCTTGCAGACTATGTGAACTGGACCGATCAGAGTAAATCGACCTACATGAATGCCCGGACCCACTTGCGTCATCCGTTGGGAGAGAAGACCGATGCCGAGATCGCTGCGGGAGAGATTGATCAGGGTAAGGTTTACTGGTCGGGCGACGGCAGAATATACGATGGCAAGCTTCAGATGATATGGATTGCCGTGGAGTCTGCGGAATTGCGGAATCTCGGCACGAGCCTTGCGACGTATAGTCTTGATGGTAGCGAACCGAAGGATTATTATACATCTTCTATTCCCGACTATCTTCCTCATGAGGGCGATTATCTTTATCGCGAGAGCGAAGAGCATCAGATAAACGATAATGCAGTATCATACGGTTCAACCCTTTGGGAAGATGAGGACGGACATACGTATCTTTATGCTACGAAAGGATATGTTCCTGTCGTGGCGCGCACCGGAACCGAAGATTTATACAGCGACTGGGAATACTACGTGAAAGATGCCGAAGGAGATGGCTGGAGCTGGCAGGATGAGTATCCTACAGATGAGGAGATGGACCGCTCCTCTATCATGGCCAACGGTTATCAGCTGAGCATGCCATGGGTGTTCAAGGATGGAGACTACTATTACATGACGGCCCAAGCTCCATTTTTCAGCCGTGAAGTGTATATTTACCGCAGTGAAAGCCCCGTAGGGCCCTTCGATGAGAAGCATCTTGTTCTTATGTTGCCCGACCATATCGACAAAAAGGGTGATCAGAAATATCATTGGCTGTACATGGTGAATCTCCATCCGGCTCTGTCACGCCAGGGTGAACTGGTGTTTACAACAAACACTGATCCCGATGATTTCTGGGACAACTTCAATGCAGTCGGCTCTGCCGACTATTACCGTCCCTATTTCTATCGAGTGTACCACTGGAAGACACTCTATGGTATAGACGACAGAACCTCCTCCTCCGCGACGGAGAGTATAAGCATTGATTCTTTTGCAGAATCTGAAATCAATGACCCTGCCTATTATAATCTGCAGGGAATCAAAGTAACCAATCCTGCGGGCGGAATCTTTATTCACAAGGGTAAGAAGATTCTGATTAAGTAAGAACAGATCAGGACATACTCACGGACACATATCAATGTATACTGGTTCTCAATGGATCAGCGATTTCAAACAAAGTGATATGTGGGGAGGATCTGCATATAGAAATAATGATCAGTGTACAATTTTCAGATGGTAAAGAAATTAAATATAATAGTTGCGGTCTGCCTATTAATTTTATCAGGCTGTACAGCAAAGAAAAATCCAGTGGTTCATACAGCTGAATGTGAAAAATGGGTGGTGGATGCCTACCGTGAATGGATGAAGCATGACTACCGCGACACATTACTGCCGGCACAACTGTTCACTCCAGAGATGTGGAAGAAACTCGGCCGATTGACTGCAGTTACTGATGCCGATGCGATGCTTCGTGCGCAAGATTACTCTGATTATGGGGTTGAGAGCGTGTCGTGCCGCCATTTGGGGGGCGACTGGTATCAGGTAAGCTACGCATGGGAAGAGGGTGGTGTGCCAACCGTGATTCCTGTAAGGGTGAAAAAAATCGGAGACGGGTACCGCTTCACGGATGTGACCCCGTACTGGGGTGAGTGGAGCGGCGACAGCCTGTTTGATATCAAGCCTTGCGGAAAGGTGACGCAGAAGGATGCGCTCGAATTCGTGCGTTCGTTCTACTGCAACTATGCCTACCTGTATGCGATGATGGTGCCTGACCTTGAGCAGAAATTACAGGAAATGCGCCAGAAATATTGCACAGAGACAATGTTACGCACCATAGCCCATACCATTGAGGAGATGCAGGGCGACATCGGAGGTGACTGTTACGACCCGGTGATTATGTCGTGCGATTTCGACATCTACTGGTTCGACAGTCTGAATGTTAATGAACTCGGCGAAGATAGTTTTGCAGTGAGCTATCGCTGCTCGAAAGACTCCGAGCAACGTTTCAAGGTCACGGTGGTGCGTCAGAGCGACAGATGGATGATCAATGAGGTTCAAAGCATAAATGAGTAGCGAAACGCACAATTCTTTTCAATCTAATTGACTACAGTATATCGGATAGAGAGAAGATGCCAACATCTACAGCTCTCCTAATTAAGGATGTGTATGGCACATAAGATCAGGCAGATAACTTCAGTTGTCTGCCTGATCTTATGTGGAGCGGTTAACGAGGCTCGAACTTGCGACCCTCAGCTTGGGAAGATGATGCTCTACTCCTTTACTTCTTTACTTCTATTACTCTATTCTTGCTCCTGCTCTACTGCTCTCTTGCCCTTCTCCTCTATCTCCCCAACCATCCTCATTACGTTGGCGGGGGAGCGGTGTGCGGCGAGTTCGGTGCGCATATAGTCCATGTAGGGGGCTACGTGGCTGAAGAAGCGGCGGTAGCCTGAGCAGAGGTAGTTGAGGCCGGGCTCGCCGTCGGCGGTGAGGGCAAAGCGGTTTTTGGGACATTCGCCGTGGCAGGCGAAGAGCCACCGGCACTCGCGGCACTGACGGGGGAGTGTCGCGCTCTTGGCGGCGCCGAATTTCAGCTGGCGCTCGCTGCCCATCATTTCTATTACGGTGTCGGAGTGGATGTTGCCGAGGCGATATTGCGGAAACACGAAGTGGTCGCATGAATATACGTCGCCGTTATGTTCCATCACGGCGGCATGTCCGCAGTTGGTGTCGAGCGTGCATACTCCGGGGCTCACCCCTACCCAGTTGGCGAGGGTGGAATCGAAAATCTGTACGAACGTTTGCCCCACATCTTTGCGCACCCATTCATCGAATATGGCGCAGAGGAAACTGCCCCATTGCTCCGGGGCTACCGACATCGGTGTGACCTCCCCTCCGGCATCGAGCGGTGAGGCAAGATGGCCGTCAGGTTTCAGCCTTTCCACTATGGGTGTGAACTGTATGTAGCGGCAACCTATGTTTTTGAAAAAGTTGTAGAACTCCAGCGGATGGTCGGCGTTGTAGTCGTTGACTACAGCCATGGCGTTCCATTCCACGCCGTATTGCCTGAGAAGCTGTATCCCTTTCATCACTGAAGCAGACGTGGGTTTCCCGGCTGCGGTGCGTCGGTATTCGTCGTGAAACTCAGCCGGGCCGTCGATTGATATGCCTACAAGCCACCCGTTGTCGTGGAGAAAGCGACACCATTCGGGGGTGAGGAGCGTTCCGTTGGTCTGGAGGCAGTTGGCTATGGCGCGTCCGCCGGCGTAGCGTTTCTGGAGCTCCATGGCGCGACGGAAGAAGTCGAGCGAACGCAGCGTGGGTTCGCCGCCGTGCCATACGAATTCGACCGATGGGGTTGTCTGCGCCTCGATGTAGGTGCGTATATAGCGTTCGAGGGTGGCATCGGACATGTAGGGGCGCTCGCGTCGCGAGTAGAGATCCTTCTTCTCGAGATAGTAGCAGTACTCGCAGGCGAGGTTACAAACAGCTCCAGCCGGCTTTGCCATAAGGTAAAGCGGGCTGGAGAAGGGTGAGTTAGTGTCGGGTGCGTTCATCGAACCACAACCTTAGTGTTTACCGTGCCTGCTGTTACCATGTACACGCCTGGAGCGACAGCGATGTGGCATGAAGCGCTTACGGCAGTGGCGGCGGCAGCGAGGCGTCCGTCAATTGCGAATACTTTCACCTCGGTGCCGTCGAATCCCTCGGCTATAATCTCACCGAGCCCTCCGGTCACAGTGCCTGAGAGGGTGGTGCCGGCAGCTGCAACTCCTCCGTTGGGATCGTCGAGCACACCTACGGCGTCGACGATGCAGAGATGGTTTTCAGTCGGGTAGCTTGCGTCGAGATAGAGCTGAACCCACTTTTTGCCGCAAAGACCGTCGGGGAGGGTAAAGGTGACGGGCACTACAGCCTCGCCTGTAGCGGTGATGGTGCCGACTTCAACGATGCCGTCGGAGTCGTATGTCTCACCAAGTACTTTGAGCCCTGCGGCTGCTGCGCCTGTGTAGACATTGAGCGTTACCTGCGGGCGCACGGCTCCTTCGGTCGAGAAACGGGGTATTCCGATGCGTCCGAGGTCGCCGGCGGTCGATCCGAGCCCAACGAGGGCGTTTCCGTCATAGCCGCTGCTGAAGATATCGGCCATCGGTACGATGGTCCATGTGGCCTGATATGCTTCGGTGGGGGCATAGAATATCCAGGGAGAGTATTCGAATTCTATATAGCCTTCCTCATCCTCGGTGTCGAAATCCTCGATCATGGGGAGCCGGTAGGGTGTTCCGAGTATGGCGTCGGCTATAGCTACCAGATCGGAGCGTCCGGCGAGATTCGATGCCACGATGCCAACCAGATACTGGTCCTGAGGCGAACCGGCCTCTACCGAGAAGGTGTATGTGCGGGTTGTTCCGAGATCTTCGATCAGCTCCCATCCTCCGCCGATGAACGATTCGTAGTAGCGGTAAGCGCCGTAGGTCACGGCTTCCGGATCGATGTATCCGCCCTCCATACCTTCAGCGGGGGTGTTCCAGGTCACGGTCATGGTGAGCATGTCGGGGCTTACCTCGGTCTTAAGGTCTGACACATAGGAGGGAATTGCCACTCCGGTATATACCTCTACTGCCGATTCCTTGCCGCTTTCGTCGCCGACGCGGGGAACAATGGTGATGGTGTTCAATCCTTGGGCGGTCTCAACGGTAGCCGA
This sequence comes from Bacteroidales bacterium, assembly GCA_014800795.1. Lineage (GTDB taxonomy): Bacteria > Bacteroidota > Bacteroidia > Bacteroidales > Muribaculaceae > UBA7173. The sequence continues at coordinate 63,196 of JAAVFL010000002.1, forward strand.
AACCTTCTCGCCCGGGGCGCCGGAAACCTCCACGCTGTTGACACAGCTTACGGTGGCTGCAACAGTTGTTGCCGGATCGAGCGGGGCGCCGTAGTGGGTGGTGGAGGGGAGGGTGAAGCTGACGGTGGCGCTAAGCTCGCCGCCGGGAGCCGCCGTAGCCTCGATATCGGTCACCTCCGCCGGTCCGTTGGAGGTAAGTGTAGAGCGCGATACGCGTATGTTGGTTACCAGCACCCCTTCCTGGAACTCATCGGAAGTGGTGTGGAAAGCTATGTAGTAGTTGCCGGCGGCGGGCACATTGAAGGTAGCCTCGAATGTGGCGGGCTCGCGTGTTGGCTGGAAGGTGGGGAGTATGGCGGTTGTCATCGATTCAATATCGGGAGCCGCTCCTATGAGCACTTCAAGGAATTCGTCGGGCGACGAAGAGCTGCAGTTGCGCACATCGGCCGAGAATACATATGAATCGGTAGCCGAAGGAAATTCGATGGCTGGAAGTATCAGCCAGTCGTCCATCTTTCCTTTGCCGGGGGAGGTGAAACTTGACTTTAGCGCTTCCTGATATATGCTGTAGCTCCATGTACGGTCGTCGTTGTTGGCATCGATTACGGTCATGGCATCGAAATCGGCTTGTGTCGGTTCGATGTAAACGTTAAGCTGGAGCGCTGCCCCGAGACCGACCTCGTTGGAGCATCCGGGGGCGGAACTCTTGCCGCCGCTGCTTGCAACCACGTAGGCTGCCGCACGCTTCAGGCCGCTTGCCACGGCTGCGGGGATATCTATGTGGGTCTCCCGGGTTGTTCCTATGCTTATGGGTTCGGGATCGTCCTGACGGAGATCAAGGAGGAATACCTCATATTCCAGTTCAGCAAGGTTCACGTATCCGCCGTTTACCCCTTCTGTAACCGGCGCCCAGCTCACCTGAGTGTTGCTCAGCGTTACGTCGGTTGGCGATGCGGGGGTATCGTTTCCTACAAAGAAGGTGTCGGACACGAAATCGCTGTCGGCGCCTCCGTTGGTGACATAGAAGCTGAATACATGCATACCCTCCTCAAGATTGCTGAAACGCACCTCGACCGACGTTCCTGGAGCGGCAATGCCCGACTGCACTTTCGTGCCGTCGATCATGGCGTTCCATGTAAGGTTGCCGGTGAGATTTCCTCCGGCCACGAGGGTTTCAGGCATCGTAATGGTTACGGAGGGGTTGAGTGTACCCCCTTTGTTGTCAATGCCAGCAATGGCGGGAACTTCGGGTGTTGATGCTGTTGCGCGGCGGTCGGGCGACACGAAGAATACGAACTGCTCGTCGTAGGGGCAGGTTATCATACGCTTCATCGTGGCGTTCTTTATGTCGAGTGTATAGATGGCCGAGCTGCCGTCGTTGAACTGGGGGTTCCAGTAGAATATATCCTCGTTGGGAGCGTAGCAGAGACCGCTGTAGACACTCTGGGTGTTTATTCCTTCGAGTGAATTAACCGCTGTCTGATTTCCGTACTTGTCGACAGTGACGAATATACCTTCGGCTGTTACGCCGTAGAGTTTTTGGTCGTAGCGGTTGTAGGTGAATGACAGGCAGTCCTCATCGGTCTCCAACTCTTTCACGATTGTGATATTACCCGGATCGTTTATTGGCGCTTTCATGAACGCGAACAGGTAGTTCTTGCTCAAACCGTAGCCGTAGATGTATTTGTCGTCAGTGTTATAATCGGCGCAGAGGAAATAGCCGTTGTCGGTGCCGAGTTGCGTGGTACTCACCTCAAAACCGGTTTCAAAATCGATCTCAACATAGTAGTGTTCGCCGAGCGAACCGTAATCGGTAACCACATAGTAGCCGCACAGTTTGCCGTCAATAAGCCATCCGCATTGCATCGGCAGCCCTATCTGACGGATAACCGGATCGGTCCATTTGAGTTCCGAGCCGGTGGGGGTAAGCTCATAGAGCCCGTACTTGACAGTAGGAGCGGACGACGACCATAGATTTCCGTATATGTTTGCGCCTCCGGCTGTAACGCGGGCGGGAGCATCCGCTTTCATTGCCGGAGCTGCCAGCGAGCCTATGCGCGCCGATCCACCATGACGCAGTAGATTGGAGTTTGATCTTGGGTGCATGCGCTGCTCTACACGCAGTCTGTTTGCCATGGCGCGCGAGCCGATCTCCTCGGGAGTCGCGGAGGCGGCCATGCAGGTCACAATGAGGAACAATGCGCTCAGAAATGTGGCAAGAGTTTGCTTCATATTATGTGATTTGGAGATTTGGTTATCGGTTATTGATGTTCTGAATATTACAAGTCGCAAATATAGTACTTTTCTGTGATATTTTCACCATATATGCGCCGGAAGGATGTTAAGAAGTATAGAAATTCGGTAAGATTACCGAATTTACATACTTTATTCAGCTGTTATAATGTTATACAGGATTAAATTTAGATTAGAAAACCTTTATTTCAGAGTTACTTCCTCGACGAAGGGGCGGTAGAAGCCGTCGGTCTCGCGGGTGAAGATCTCCTGAATACGGTGTAGGGTGAGGGTGTCGGTTTCGGCGAGGTTGCGGGTCTGGGCAGGATCGGCGGCGAGATCGAACAGGCCGTAGACGCCGAGATTGCCCAGCTCGTTGCCGGTAAGGTTGGTTGCCGGACCGGTGTAGGGCGGGAGGTAGGCGTAGTCGCCGGCGCGCAGCCCGAGTTTACCTTGGTTCTCTATTACGAGTTCGCCGCGGCCTGTCAGATCCTTGCCGAGGAATGTGGGGAGCATTGCGCGGCTGTCGAGGGTGTCGGATATCTCGCCTCCGACAAGATCGGCGAGGGAGGCGAAGAGGTCCATCTGGCATACGAGGGCATCGCTCACTACAGGCTCGATCTTCCCTTTCCAGTATATGCAGAGGGGAATGTGGGTGCCGCCGTCGAACAGGCTGTATTTACCTCCGCGCAGACCTCCGGCAGGGAGGTGTCCGGCAGCCTCCGCCAGTTCGCGGGCCTGATCGCGGTATCCGTCGTTGAGCACCGGTCCGTTGTCGCTGGTGAATATGATGAGGGTGTTGTCGAGCAGGTCGAGCCGGCGCAGTTCGTTCATCAGCTCGCCCACACACCAGTCGGCTTCGGCGATGGCGTCGCCGCGCGGACCGAGCCCTGTGGTTCCGGCGAAGCGCGAGTGGGGAGCGCGGGGCACATGCGGCTCATGCAGCCCGTAGTAGAGGAAGAAGGGGCGGTCGCGGTTCTCCGCTAGAAACTTCTTCACTTCGCCGGCGAAGTAGTCGGCCATATCTTCATCGACCCATCGTGCGGCCGTTCCCCCTTTCATGTAGCCGATGCGTGATATGCCGTTGACAATAGAGTTCTGATGTCCGTGAGCCCATTGCATGCGCAGCATTTCGGGGTTGGTGAGCGCCGTAGGTTCACCCTCGAAATTCTCGTCGTAGTTCACATAAATAGGGTCGTCTTTCTCAAGTCCTACAACAGAGCCGTCGCGCACAAAAACTGTGGGCACGCGGTCGTTGGTGGCGGCTATTATACATGAATAGTCGAATCCGACCTCGCGGGCGCCCGGGCGTATGGTGTCGTTCCAGTCTACGTTGCCGTTGCCCATACCTAGATGCCATTTACCGATAGCGCCGGTTGTGTAGCCGGCTTTGCGCATCATTTTCGGCAGGGTTTCCTGCGAAGGGGATATCACCAGCGGGGCGTCGCCGGGGAGTATATGGATATCGTCGCGCCAGGGATACATACCGGTGAGCAATGCGTAGCGGCTCGGTGTCGAGGTCGATGATGATGCGTAGCCGTTGGTGAAGCATGCCCCTCCGCGTGCCAGACTGTCGATATTGGGGGTTGAGATAGTCTTCGAGCCGTAGAAGCTGACATCGCCGAAGCCGAGGTCGTCGGCAAGAATCACTATGATGTTCGGGGTGCGCGCATCGCTTTTGATGTCGGCTGATTTGCGACATCCTGTCGCTGCCAGCGTCAGCGCCGCAGCCACGGTTATGAAGAATTTTCTCATGATAGTCTATAGGGTAGGTATATTCAAGGTGTGGTAAATACCTTAATCTTTTTTCCTCTGCAAAAATACGCTTTTCAATCCCGAAAAGCAAGTTTGTTATACACTTTTACAGGGCAACCGCATCAAAAAAACAGTCACCATCGCGACGCCAGACGGCGCCGCGATGGTATGCTTTCACTGGAATTTCGGCTTGTACCTAAGAATAGAAGGCATACATTGTATCCTGAAAACAACGTCCCCCATATCAAGGCAGGAACTGCCGAGGTATGAGGGATATTATTTTCTGACCCCATGTCAGTGAGGTTAAGCGGTCGTCATGCGTCTCGCTTAATGGGCGCTTCCCTGCGTCACATAGGGTTATTTTACTGCAATCTTATGCGATTTGCCGTTCTGGCGGATGATGTAGATTCCTGCAGGGAGCGCATCTACGGCGTCAGCTACTTTCACGCCCGAGAGGGTGAAGGCCTCTGCAGGAGCATTTGGGTCAACATCCGCTTCAATCTCCTCAACCCCGTTGAAATCGTATGCCTTTATGGTGTTGAACAGACACCACGGTTCCACTGAGGCAGCCTTGCTTACCCCTGCCTCCGGCAGATAGAGGGTAGCATTGGCGTACCACCCTGCATCGAAAACATCTGAGCCGGCAGATATTGGATTCTCCGAATCGTAGTATACCTATGTTATATTAAAACAACAACTGAATGCGCCCTGTCCGATTTCAGTCACCGAGTTAGGAATGTCAATCGAGGTCAGCGAGCTACAGTTCCAGAATGCGCGCTGTCCGATCGAAGTCACCGAGTTAGGAATGTTAATCGAGGTCAGCGAGCTACAGTTCCAGAATGCGCTCTGTCCGATCGAAGTCACTGAGTTAGGAATGTCAATTGAGGTCAGCGATCTACAACCATTGAATGTGTAACGCTCGATCGAAGTCACTGAGTTAGGAATGTCAATTGAGGTCAGCGAGCTACAGTTTTGGAATGCGCTCTCTCCGATCGAAGTCACTGAGTTGGGAATGTCGATCGAGGTCAGCGAGTCACACCACCCGAATGCGCTATGTCCGATCGAAGTCACCGAGTTAGGAATGTCGATCGAGGTCAGCGAGCTACACCACTCGAATGCGCAATATCCGATCGAAGTCACCGAATTTGGAATTTGATATGTCGAATCGGTCTTACCACACGGATATACTATCAGTATCTTCCGGTAACTATCAAAAAGCACACCTTCTATTGATGAGTAATTCTTGTTGCCATCCTGAACTGTAATTGAGGTCAGCGAGCTACAACCATAGAATGCGTAATCTCCGATCGAAGTCACTGAGTTAGGAATATCAATTGAAGTCAGCGAGGTACAGTACCCGAATGCGTAATATCCGATTTCAGTCACCGAGTTAGGAATGTCAATTGAAGTCAGCGAGCTACAGTACCAGAATGCGCTCTGTCCGATCGAAGTTACCTGATAGTTTTTAGCGTTGTAGACAACTGTTTCTGGAATTACCAGACGACCGTCTCCTGAGTAACCTGAAAGCCCGGTTAATTCGCATTTGCTTTCGTCAAGAATACGAAACCCAAGACCCTCATAGGAAAATTCCTGAGAAAAGGCTGGCAGCGTAAAGATGGCTGTCAGTAAGAGCAGTAGAATCTTTTTCATACAGAGATTGTAGTTTTAATTTACAAATTAAATTATTATATGTCACAAATCACCTCTTTATAATGTTAAAAACTAAATTAACAAGGTTGCTACACTGTGTGCCATTTGTTTCAATGAATCCAATACGGTTGCCCTGTACACTTTTCAATCCTTTTTCCCCCTGAAAAAATACACTTTTCAATCCCGAAATGTTAAAAAGCGGCGTGGCTGTGTCGCAGAGGAGGACGCAGCCACGCCGGTTTTCAGTGCAGTGATATGGGGGAGTGAGAGTGTGTGGTTCAGTTTCCTCCGAGAGGTTTGAATTCGCCGGAATTATCCATTACCGATGTTTCACCGGGAAGGGGAGTTGCGGCATGAACGTCGCCCATCGATATGAATTTCAGCTGCGACCGGAAGTCGTTTTCGGCCAGAGGAGTCTGCACATGGATGGTGCGCGAGCTGCCAGGAAGTATATCGAAGTAGTTGTCGGAGAAGAAGTTGTCGATTCCGTCGAGTGACAGGAACACTCCGCGGGCGAACACGTCGGTGCCAACCGTGACATCGTAGCCGTCGGAGGCGGGGGTAATGTCGAGAGTAAGTTCTGGTTTCGTATAGTTCATGAACTTCTGTTTGTTGGCATAGGCTATGTTGCCGTATGTCCGGTCGCCGGTCTCGAAAGATGTGACGAAGATAACGTCGTTTTTGGTCAGACCGCCCAGAAGGTTATATACATTCTCGGCATATATCTGACGGGAAGTCAGCGGCTGAGCGGTATATTTGATCTTTTTCGAGGCAACCGGTGTGCCATCGAGCTTCATTGCTGTGAGTGTGAAGGTTCCCTTGGCAGGTGTGCGGCGGTCGGTCACGATGTTCACGGTGAGTGAATCGCCCATCACTACTGGCGACACGAGTATGTCGTCGTAAGCGGCGCGCGAGAAGTATTGCTGTGCTTTCCAGCGGCCGTAGTAGTCGCGTCCGGCCCAAGAGGCTACGGGCCAGCAGTCGTTGTGCTGCCAAACGAGTGTTCCCATGCAGTGGGGCATATCGCGTCGGTGGGCTTCAACTGCTGTCTTTATGGCGTCTCCCTGAAGTATCGAGCCTACATAAAGGAATGTGGGGAAATCATCGGGTTTGCGGAATTCCTGCTCCATGTATTCACGGATGAGGTTGTTGGCGTATGATCCGGCGCGCTGGTGTGCCATCATCACTTCTGAGTTTATGTCCCAGTCGCGTTCCTGGGGTGCGTAGATTTTCACCGACTCGAATTCCGGGAACGACTGGAAACCGTATTCCGAGAAGAAGCGTGCCTTTTCCACGTTGTAGTGTCCGATTGAATCGCGGCCGTGCCATACCCCCCAGTAGTGGGCGTCGCCGTTGATGCCGTCGGAGGGGGTATCCTCGAAGGCGTAGGGCGATGACGGGCGATAGGCTATCCCGCCGCCATATTGCTCCACAACTTCGGGAAGCGTGCGGAAGTATATATCCTTGAACTGCTTTGTGGTAAGGGAATCAACCCCTTTCTCCTGGTAGTATTTCAGGCGGTTGCCCCAGCCATAATATACATCCTGACATTCGTTGTTGCCACACCACAAGGCTATGGAACAGTGGTTGCGGATACGCTTCACATTGTCGATGGCTTCCTGACGGATATTGGCCAGAAACGCTTCGTCGGCGGGGTATGTGGAGCATGCGAACATGAAGTCTTGCCATACGAGAATACCGTTGGCGTCGCAGAGGTCATAGAAGTAGTCGTCTTCGTAGACTCCGCCTCCCCATACGCGTATCATATTCATGTTCACGTCCTTGGCATCAAGCACATGTTTCTCATATTTCTCGCGGCTGATGCGTGGCAGGAAGTTGTCGAGGGGAATCATGTCTACCCCTTTGGCAAACACCGGTTTACCGTTGAGCTGAAAGTAGAGTGCGTGTCCTTGCGCGTCGGGATGGAAAACAAGTTGCAGATCGCGCAGTCCGATCTTATGATCGGTGCGTTCCACCTGCTTGTCGCCTACAGTGAGGGTTGTGGTGAATTCTGTGAGATTCGGATCTCCCAGTCCGTTGGTCCACCAGAGCCGTGGGGAGGCTACGGAGTAGTCGAGGCTGATGGTATTGAGACCTTTGGCGATGGGAGCGGTTTTCGATGCGACCTGTTTCCCGTCGGCCGTCACGGTTATTGTCGCTGCGGGGATGTCGCTGTCGCTCTGTATCTCCACAACAGTAGACAGGTCTGCCTTGCGTTCGTTCACGTTTTTCTGGATATACTGTACGTCGGCAATGCGTTGCCCGCTCCATGTCTGAAGTTCCACGGGGCGCCAGATACCTGATGTTACCAGGCGTGGCCCCCAGTCCCATCCATAGTGGTATCCGGCCTTGCGGGCGAAGATGCTCAGCGTCTTGTCAAAGAGACCTCCGTTCTGGCTCTGGTCGGGGCCGGTGTTGAACGTATAGTCGTACATGTCATATTTGGGCAGATCCACTTTGATGGGTGAGTTGAAGTAGACCTCCAGAAGATTTTCCCCCTCTTTGAGAATTCCCTTTACGTCGCAGCGCCAGGTGCGGTGCATGTTGTCGGCCGCCAGAATCTGGTGGTGGTTCAGATATACGTTGGCGTATGTATCGAGTCCGTAAAAGACTATTTCCTGATTCTCTGCCTCGGTCTGGGCCGGAGATGCGGTGAATGTGGTCTCGTACATCCAGTCTTCCTTGTCGACCCATTGAACGGCGCGCTCGTTGAGACGGAAGAATGGATCCTCTATTATTTCGTTAGCCATCAGGTCGGTATGTACGGTGCCCGGGACGGTGGCGGGATACCATATGTCGGCTCTGCCCTGCCGGAAACGCCACCCGTCGTGAAGTTTCACTGTGTCGACCGCAGCATCGGCGCCTGAAGCGAGAGCCATAAGCGCAACGGCAGTGATATATTTTGAAAGTTTCATTATTATGATAGGTTTTTTCTGTTTAAGTAAGCAGTGGAAATTATTTTCAGAACTTACTTGTTAAAAATTGATGGCGAGCAGATCCTCCGGTGCCATTTTTACTGAAGTCAGCCCGTTTTTGTCGGCTTTCACTTTGATTTCCGATCCGTTGAGGGATAGAGTGGCACCTTCGGGGAGAAGCATCCGGCACTCGGTTTGGGCTCCGGCTGTTATCCGGGCCTGACGCATGGCTCCTTCCGCCCAGTCGAGGTCGGCGGTCAGCGCTCCCTCCGCGCATATGCCTCTGACGCTTCCGGTATGCCATATAGCCGGAAGAGCCGGTAGGAACTCGATGAATCCGTCGTGGCTCTGGAGGAGCATGTCGCACATTCCGGCAACGGATGCTTCTGTGGCGTCGAAACTGAAAATGTCTTCTCCGGCTCCGGCGATTCCGGCGGGAGACACGGTCATCAGGTTCTCACGTGTGAAATGGCGGAACAGGTCCTGAAGCCAATAGTGCGCTTTTTCTCCGTCCTTTAGGAAGGAGTTGAAACATATCATGTTGGCCGCGCTCCATTCGGTGTCTTCCCATCCGTTGGCGGTGGTCTGGTTGGTGATTGTGGTGCGTGCGGCATCCATCAGGGCCGGTGTGCGGGTGTATGTGAGCTGTGCCAGAGGATAGAGTGTGAGCAGATGTGAGGTGTGGCGGTGTGCCGGATCCTGACGCGGGAATCCGTGCAGCCATTCCTGTACTTCCCCGTTGGCATCGGTTGTGATCGGGGGAAACTTGTCGAGATCTTTCTCAAGCTGCTTGCGGAACTCCTTGTCGACACCGAGAATCTTGGAACTTTCTATGCATGCGGTGTATATGTCAGCCACAATGCCACGGTCGATCGTAGGCATCATCGAGGCCGACAGGCCGTCTCCCTCGGGGGTCACGAATCCGTTTTCGGGAGAGATCGATGGCCCGGTGACGAGGTAGCCCGTAGCGGGATCCTCTACCATGTAGCCATGGAAAAATTCGGCACATCCTTTCAGGAGCGGGTAGCCGATGTTGGCGAGATAATCGCGGTCGAGTGTATAGCGGTAGTGGCTCCACAGGTGTGTGGCGAGCCATGCGCCCGCGGTCACGTTAAGTCCCCAGTATATGGCTCCGTCGGGTGCGGTATATCCCCAGGGATTCACGCATGTGTGGGCTACCCATCCTTTGGATCCGTAAACCTTTTCGGCGGTTTCGCGGCCATATTTGTCAAGAAGGCCTACAAATGTAAATAATGGCTCGTTTGTTTCTGCGAGGTTAGCTTTGTTGGCGCTCCAGTAGTTCTGCTCGATGTTGATGTCGAGGTGATAGTCGCATGTCCATGCCATGTGGCAGGCGCGGTTGTCGTTCCATATACCCTGAAGGTTGCTGCACAGTGGCGAGCCCGGGCGCGACGATGCGATCTGCATATAGCGGCCATACTGAAAGAAGAGGGCGTCGAAGTCTGCGTCCTTGGCTCCGTTCTTCACCAGATGCAGGCGCACATCGGTGGGAAGTTTGCTCATCTCTCCGGGTGTGCCGAGGTCGATGGCCATGCGGTTGAACAGGGCGCTGTGGTCGGCGATATGTTCGGCCTTGAGGCTGTCGAATCCTTTTGTACGGGCTTTCGCCGTGGTGGCAGATGCGGTGGCCATGTAGTCCGGATCGAACATGTCGGTGCGTATGTCGACATATGCGATGATTTCATCGGCATCGCAGACTTTCACTGTTTTTCCGGCGGGTGTCACGGTGCCCCCTTTCACGTCGAGGCGCAGATCGGTTGCGAAATTCACACCTCCCTCCCCGTGCATGGGGAAGTTTACTTTACCTTTGAGTGTGATACCGTCGGGAGCGGATATAATGTCGGCATCGCGGAGAAGGTCGAAACCGAATTCCGATGTGAGTGCGCCTTTGCGGTCGGCGGTAAGGCGTATGGCAATTACATCGTCGGGATAATCGCATATCATCTCGCGTGTGAACGTCACTCCCCCTTTTGTAAAGGTAGTGCGGCTGACGGCATCGGCAAGGTTAAGTTCGCGGCGGAAGCCGGTCAGTTCACCTTCCGGATATTGCGAGACGATAGTCAGATCGCCCAGAGGGAGATGTGTTCCGAAGTTCTGCCTGGTACCGGACAGGTTCTGTATGGTGAGGTCGTTGGCGGTTTTGTAATCGCCGTTGAAGAAGTGTGAGCGTATTTCGGCGAGCTTTTCCGGACCGCAGATGGTGTTCTGTATTGTATCGCGCTGTCCGGACCACAGGGTGATTTCATTCAGTGCGACACGTTCCCGGTCGATGCCACCGTAAACTATGGCGCCGAGGCGTCCGTTGCCGAGGGGCGTTCCCTCCATCCAGTCGCGTGCGGGGGTCTGATACCAGAGAATATTGTCGGAGGCCGACACCGGAATGGCAGCTACGAGTGCGGCGGCTGCCAGAACTGCTTTTCCAATCAGTTTCATGGGTTTGATATGCATGGTATATTTAAATGATATTGTTCTGTTGCGGAGGGCAGTGATTGCGGGATGTGGATGGGAATATCCCGCAATGCAAAGGTAGTATGGCAGATTTTATAAAAATTTCGTGCAACGGGCAAAAAATAGCATTAAAGCGCCAATCGGATATGTTTTTGAAAAAATAGCCCCGGCAGGTGCGGAACGCCCCGGTATGGCCTGTAGTCGCTATGGTGGGGCGTGTCGGCGGGGTAAATGTAACAAATGCGTCAAAAATGGCAGTAAGTGCGTCAGAAGCCCACAGGAAGTAGTAAAATTCGACATTTATTGTATTTTTAGATTTATAAGTGGTGAATTGCGAGAGAACGAGTGTGTAATTTTGCTTCCGAAAAAATACCGTGAATACGGCGGTTCCGGCCGCACCTCTTAGTAGTTTTTTCCTGAAAGAGCGGGCAGCGATGTCCGCTATAACGATGCCACGAAACACGAATAATACTTTCGCCTCAAATCTATAACTCAATAAAAATGCATTTCAAATCACACTCACATCTCTTGAAGTGCTTCTTGCTTTCGGCAACCGTTGCCTCCGGGCTGACGCTTGGCAGTTGCAAGGACGAATATCTGTATGACGACGAAGAGCCGCCCATGGAGCAACTTGGCGCGAGCATCTATGTGTACATGCAGAACGACGGACACTTTACACAGTTTCTGCGGCTGATCGATGATCTCGGCTACAGTGAGACCCTTTCACGCACCGGCAGCAAGACGCTGTTTCCGGCGCGTGACGATGCTTTTGAACGTTTCTACCGAAACAATCCCTACGGTGCCACATGCTACGAGGATCTCACACCCTCGCAAAAGCGTGCTATCATGAACTCCGCCATGATCAACATGGCGTATCTTGCTGAAATGCTCTCTAATGTAAAAGGAAACGGAGCCGCGGTGGAGGGCCTTGCCGTCCGTCGGTTTACCTCGGCCGGCATGCTCGACGACCTTGTCAAGGTCGACGACAGCGAACTGTTTGCCAATCCGATGTGGAAACGTTTCGCCGAAAAGCCGCTGTATATGGTTCATGATGCTCCGATGCTTGTTCATTTCACTCCGAAGCAGATGACTACCATGGGAATGACCGAAGAGGATTTCTCGCTGATGCTCAACGGAGAGGAGTATGACGGTGGCACGATCTACGTGAACGGCATAAAGGTCGTTCAGACCGACATCATATGTAAGAACGGTTATATCCACGTGCTTGAGGATGTTCTTCTGCCTGCGGGAAGCATGGCTGATGCCATAGCCGACGCTCCTGATGCTAAAATATTCTCACGTCTGCTCGACAAGTTCAGCGCGCCTTATTATGATGAATCGATCGATGCCCAGGTAAAGGAATTCTACAACGGTTCAAATCCGCTGCGCCCGTCGGTTGCCGGTGTCGATTCGATATTCACCAAGCGTTTCTTCAATGAACGCAGCTGCACGAATTCTCCTCTGGGCGAGTCTCTCTCGGGCTATGGTCTGCTCTATTACGATCCCTCCGAGGCTACATATTCCCAGTCGGCGTCGGAACAGGATATGGGCACAATGTTCGTTCCTACCGATCAGGCCATGGAAGAGTTTTTCAACACAGGTAACGGATCTTATCTTCGCGAGGCTTACGGCTCATGGGAGAATGTGCCGACCGACATTCTCGCCACTTTCCTGAAGAATCATCAGAAACGCTCGTTCACGGCTTCACTTCCGCATGCATGGCCGACGCTTACCGATGAGACTTCGTATGCGATCAATATCAGTGCCGACAATGTGGTGCGTTCGGAAATAACCGGCAACGGTGTCGTATATTTCGTAAATACGGTTTTCCCTCCTATCGACTATCAGGGAGTGTACGCTCCGGTTCTTACAGCCGACAATACCCGGATAATGAAATGGGCCATCACCGACGACTGGAGCAACCTCAGCGATCTGGGCGCGATGCGTTATTACATGTATCTTCGCTCGATGGAGAATATGTATAACCTTCTTGTGCCAACCGATGAGGCTCTGGCAAATTACCGCGATCCGATCTCGTGGGCTCGCGGAGGTGTGAACCGCGAGATATGGGAATTCCAGTATGTCGAGACAACGAACACCGTGCGTGCCGACGTATATGCGTCAGACGAGGCCGGTGTAAAAGGTGAATTCAAATATACTGTCACCAACAAGACAACCATCCGCAACCGTCTGCGTGATATCCTTGATCTCCATATAATCGTAGGGGATAACAGCGAAGGGGTCATGACAGGCTATATCGACGAGGGTAATGCCGGATATGTGCTTACCAAAGGTGGCGGAACTATCCGTACGCAGGGACGCGAGAACGCTCTGCGTGTCAGCGGTGCCGGCGATATGGAAGTCGGTTCGGAGGCTGCATCCGTTTTCATCGGCAATACCGGGGTGCCATGCCGTTACGATTCCGGCAACGGACGCACGTTCGTTATCGATCAGGTCGTTCACGATGCCTCCACAAGCGTTTACACTCTGCTTGGATCGCATCCTGAATACAAGGCGTTCTTCGACTTGTGTCTGGGCCACGACCAGGTGTTCTCGATGTTTGCCAACGATGCCGAGGTAGAGGAGATTTTCTCCAGCAAGACTACCAACTCCACCACCGGTGTAGGTATGATAGTGAACTTCTTCAATAACTTCCGCTATACGATATTCGTTCCCACAGCCGAGGCTCTTCAGCAGGCATTCGCCGATGATCCCGATCTCTACACATGGGAGGAGATAGCTCTCGACAGCGATTTTGTAAGCAAACGCCGCAAGGCGATCTATCTGCTGCGGTTCATCCGTTTCCACTTTGTCGATAATTCGGCATTCATCACTGGTGCGCCCTACGGCCCTCTGCAGTACGAGACCGCCGCACGCAACGATTCCGACAAGTTCCACAAAGTATCGGTAGAGAGCGACGGCAGCGGTATGACGGTAACCAGCGTTGACAATCCTGCGTCGGTAGCCCGTGTGCTGACAACTTCAGGCCGTTACAACGATATGGCCCGCGACCTGATCGTGAACAACTCTGATGTGCGGCAGGCCACCGAGATTACGGCTTCTTCGCGTGCGGTAATCCATCTTATCGACAAAGCTCTTAAATTCAATTGATTTCAAACCAATCATATTTTCCCGAAATGGAAAACATAAAATATACCATACTGGCACTTCTGATGGCCGCGCTCCCTTTTCTGGCTTTCGCGCAGGCCTCCGATATAGTGCGTGGAACGGTTGTCGATTCGGAAGATGAACCGATTATCGGTGCCACAATCCATGAGGTCGACGGGAAGAACCGCGTTTACAATATGACGGTCACCGACATCAACGGTGAGTTCTCGCTTCAGGTGAAGAATCCCGCCAACCAGCTCAAGATATCGTATGTGGGTTTCAACCCCCAGGTAGTGAAGATCGCTCCTGTGGTGAATGTCACCCTTGAGGATGCCTCCACCCTTAAAGAGGTGGTTGTGACGGCTCAGCGTACGATGAACGACGGCACAATGCCCATACCTCTGCGTGAGATTTCCGGCGCTACACAGAGTATCAACACCAAGGCTTTCGAGGGTGTGTCGGTGCAGTCGGTCGACGATGCCCTGCAGGGACGTCTGGCCGGCCTGGATATCGTGAATGCTTCAGGCGACCTCGGTTCAGGCTCGTCGATGCGTATCCGCGGTTCCGGCTCCATCAACTCCAACTCCACTCCTCTCATCGTGCTCAACGACATCCCTTACGAGAGTCATGTCGACAGCCAGTTCGATTTCAATAACGCCACTTCCGAGCAGTTCGCGAATCTTCTGAGCATCAACCCAGAGGATATCGAGGAGATCACGGTGCTTAAGGATGGTGCTTCGGCGGCTATCTACGGATCGCGCGGTGCCAACGGTGTGATCATGATCAAGACCAAACGTGGTGTGAAGGGTCCGCCAAAGGTTCAGTATCTCTTCAAGTTCTCGGCCCACAGACAGCCGCGCGGCCGCAAGATGCTCAACGGCGACGACTATACCATGTTGATGAAGCAGGCATATTTCAATCCCCGCCAGGACGAGAACGCCTGCGATATCCCTGAATTCAACTACGATCCCACCTTCTCGGAATACGAGCAGTTCAACAACAATACCGACTGGGTGGATGCCGTCACACAATACGGTTATACCTACGACAATACGGTCAATGTGACCGGCGGCGGCGACAAGGCCCGTTATCGCGTGTCGCTCGGCTACTACAATCAGTCGGGTACGATGATCAAGCAGCACCTCGACCGAATATCATCGCTTATGAATCTCGACTATCAGGTGAACGACCGTCTGCGCTTCTCGACCGAGTTCTCGCTTACCCATACCAAAAACAAGCAGAACTACAAGGAATCATGGGATTCGGAAGGCTTGCTCGACATAGCCTACCGCAAGATGCCTAACGTGGGTATCTACCGTCAGGATGAGTTCGGCCGCGATACAAATGAATTCTACACTATCCGTCAGGATTCACGTCTGGACGACAACCAGAAGCAGCTGCTCAACCCGGTGGCACTGGCGAATCTCGCCAAGCACGACGAGACCAACATGCGCATCATTCCTACCCTGCGTCTGCAATATGAGATTCTCGATCCGGCAAAACACCGTCTGCGTTATGCCGGTTACGTTCAGTTCGACATCGAAAACAAGCGTGAAGACAAAGCGCTTCCCCGCGAGGTGACATCGCAGAACTGGTCGAGCAGCAATGTAAACCGAATGTACGGGCGCGAAGCCGAGAGCTTGAACGTACAGACAAAACACGACCTTCTGTTCGTGCCCAAGATAAACGATAAGAATTCGCTTATGGTATATGCCGCATGGGAGCTTACCACGGGTAACTCGCAGTATCAGGAGTTCCGCAAATACGGTTTGCCGAACGGGGTGCTGAATCCTACAGAGGCCGGCTATGCCGACACTCAGGAGAGTGTGCGCAGCGAATGGCACTCGATGGCCTACATGGGACGCGTTCACTATGCTTTCGACAACCGCTACATACTTGACGCTACGGTTCGCCGCGACGGATCGACCCGTTTCGGTCCCGGTCATCGCTGGGGCACCTTCCCCGCCGTGTCGGTGAAGTGGAATCTTTCCGACGAGCATTTCATGGAGTGGAGCCGCGAGTGGCTCGACCTGTTCGGTATCCGTGCCGGCTATGGTAAGACGGGTCGTATGCCCGATGCCGAGTACCTTCACTATGCACGCTACGGCAGCGGCGGCGGCAACTATATCGACATCCCTACCATGAAACCCTCTACAGTGCGTCTGTCGAATCTCAAATGGGAGACCAACACCTCCTATAACCTCGGTTTCGACCTCAACATGTTCAATTACAAATATAACCTCGACGTCAATGTGTTCCATGAGAAGAACCGCGACCTGCTTTTCTCTGATTTCACTATCCCGTCGTCGACAGGTTTCGGATCTGTGAAGTATATCAACGGCGGCTCGCTCGAGAAGAACGGCTGGGAGGTGAACTTCTACACGACCAATCTCGTAAAGGCCGGCGACTGGAGCTTCGACGTTAACTTCAACCTTGCCAACTACAACAGCAAGATTACCGAGCTTCTGCCGGCGATCGCCGAGATGAACAAGGGTGAGTTCGATGGTAACAACGGTTCCTATCTGAGCCGTTTCCAGGTAGGAAATGCCTACGGATCTGTTTACGGTTTCCGCTACAAGGGTGTCTACCAGTATTCGGAATACAACGAGAACGGCTCGTCGCCGGTAGTGCGCGACGCCTCGGGCAATGTGGTGCGCGACGCCTCAGGTAATCCGATGTATATGACCTTCAAGGATGGTTACCGGTTCCGCGGCGGCGACGCCATCTATGAGGATGTGAACCACGACGGTGTGATCGATGAGCTCGATATCGTATATCTGGGCAACTGTAACCCGAAATTCTATGGTGGCTTCGGATTTACCGTGCGCTGGAAGAATCTGTCTATGAATGCTTTCTTCAACTTCCGCACAGGCAACAAGGTGGTGAATTACGCCCGCATGAATTCGGAGAATATGTACACCAACAATAACCAGAGCATTGCCGTGAACTGGCGCTGGCGTAAGGAGGGTGACCAGACAGAGATGCCCCGCGCGCTTTATCAGTATGGCTACAACTGGCTCGGAAGCGACCGCTTCGTGGAGGACGGCTCGTTCGTGCGATTCAAATATCTCACCTTCAACTACGAGTTCCCCAAGAAGGTTGTGGAAAGCGTGAAATTGTCGCAGGTAAACATGTATCTGACACTCAACAATCTCTGGACCTGGACAAAATATACCGGTGTAGATCCGGAAATTTCTCCCAACCAGTACGGTATCGCCGAGGACCGCAGTAATACTCCGCGCTCGCAGTATTTCACCTTAGGTGTTACGGTAGGTTTCTGATCCCGCCACGTAAAAAAAACAAGCTACTACCAATGCAAAATCAAGTGAACACAATGATAAAGACACTCAGCAAGGCAATGTTGGCGGCTGTCGCCGCTATGAGCCTTACCGGTTGCGACGATTACTTCGATCTGCAGCCGAGCAACGAGATGGTTCTCGACGAGTTCTGGAAAAGCGAGGAGGATGTGTTGAGCGTTACAGGCTCATGCTACCGTACGATGCAGGAGGGCGACTTTCTGAAGCGCGCGCTGGTGTGGGGTGAGTTCCGCGGCGATAACGTGATTCTGTCGCAGACCAATACCGACAACGATCTCCGCTATATAGCCAATCTCAACCTCCTTCCATCGAACTGGTATACAAACTGGGGCAAATTCTATGAAGTGATCAATCTGTGCAACACAGTTGAGTATTTCGCTCCCGGGGTGCGCGAAGAGGATCCCAATTTCACCCAGAGCCAGCTGAACGCATATCTGGCAGAGGTGAAGGGGCTGCGTGCGTGGAGTGCTTTCACTCTGGTACGCGCCTTCCGCGATATCCCCTTCACCACGGTTCCCACAATCGACGATACCGAGGAGTTCTCGCTTCCTCAGCGCGATCCCGACGAGATTATCGATTTTCTGATTCAGGATCTGAAGGATATTGAGCCTTATGCGGCCTCGACTTATTCGAACCGCACATATACCAAAGGCCGTATCACTCAGGCCGCCATCCGTGCCATCATTGCCGACATGTGTCTGTGGCGCGGACGCTATGATGAGGTTGTGGACTATTGCGACCGCATTCTCAACGATGCCAACAATCCTCTGATTCTCGAAAGTTCCATGAGTTTCAGCCGCAACCTCTTTATCGACGGTATAAGCTCAGAGACTATTTTCGAGCTGCAGTTCAACCAGCAGAACAATATGATCAATTCGGTGGTGGGAGAGTATTACGCACTGCCAACTCAGGGTGGCAGCCAGAAGCTGACCGCAACCGAGATAGGCGACGAAACCAGCTCTCTGTTCGCAGAGACCGATATCCGCCGTAAGACAAGCATGTATTCCAACAGTGGAAACTGCATGATCCAGAAGTATGTAGGCTATCTTACCGCCAACGAACTTTCCGGAACCTCGAACATAACCAGCGCTTCGTACCATACGGGAGATATCAGTCCCCACTGGGCGAACTGGATCGTTTATCGCCTGCCGGATATTTATCTGATGAAAGCCGAGGCACTTTGCGAATCGGGTACAGACTTGGAGGAGGCGTTCCGTCTGGCATGCATCACCTACGACCGCGCCAATCCCGAGGCGGGTGCCGGATCGCTGAGTTTCGAGAACTATTCGTCGCGTGAGGCTCTCCTTAACTTCATATTCGATGAGCGCCGCCGTGAGTTCCTCTTCGAAGGCAAGCGCTATTTCGATATCCTGCGCCGCATATCGCATCACCGCGACCAGTTCCGCACGCTGGTGAGCACATATCTCGCGCCGAAGTATGCCGATCTCGACCAAAGCACTGTAAGCTCGAAGCTGAGCGTGTACGACGCTCTGTTCGTTCCGATCAACGACAAGGAACTGCGTGCGAACCTGCTACTGGTTCAGAATCCGTTCTACAAGACTTCAAGCGACATTTCCCACTGATTTCGTTCTCTCATTCCAAAAATCCCATATTTTATCTGAAAAACAATGGAAATGACCAATATAAGAATCGCAATGCGCAAGGCCGGAACCTCTCTGCTGCTTGGTTCGCTGGCAGTATGCGGCGGTATGTTCGCGACTTCATGCGACGACGATGTGGATATGAACGACGAATCGTTCTATACCTTTACCGGTCAGACGGCATCGAGTTTCTGTCATGAGGACGGACGCTTCACCATTTTCTCGCAACTGCTCGACGATACCGGAACGGCGGGATTGCTCTCGACCTACGGATATTATACTCTTTTCGCACCGACCGACGAGGCGATGGAGGCTTATTTCACCAGAAACGGCATCAGCTATGCCTCCCTTACCGATGAGGAAAAGAGCGAGATGGTGTTCAATCATGTGGTGAAAAGCCTCGGCGTAAGCTATACTTCCGACTACTTCGAGGAGGGTTCGCTTCCGGAACCTACTATGAGCGACAACTATATCACGGTATCGTATGATGTGGATGCTCTCGGTTCGGGTCTTACGGTTTATCTCAATAAGAATGTGCCTGTGATAGAGAAGGATGTGGAGGTTCACAACGGTGTTGTCCATGTAGTGGGCAATGTGATAGTGCCGGCTACCGACTTTATCACCGATGTGCTCGAACAGAACGAGACTACTTCATTCTCGCTTTTCGCGCAGGCTCTGCGTGCGACAGGGTTTTACCGCGCTATCGAACCGATACGCGATGAAAGTTATGTAGCTCCTTACCCTGATGGGGAGCTGACACGCGGCGAAAGCAAATTTCAGGTGCCGACTGTAAAGCGCTATGGTTTCACGGTATTCGCCGAGCCTGACGAGGTGTTTGCAAATGCAGGGATAACCACTATCGAGGAGCTTGCCCGCTATGCCGAGACATACTACGGCACAGAAAACCGCGGCGATTACACCTCCGAGAACAATGCGCTCCATAAGTTTGTGGCTTATCATATTCTCGACCGCCAGATGGGTACCAACGAGTTCCTCTACAGCGGCAGCACTACAGTGAGCTCGCGTATGAACGAGCGCTGCGAATACTACGAGACAATGCTGACCTACCGCCTTATGGAGATCAAGGCCGGCAACCGTATCAATTACCGCACCAAGACACGCACCTGCGTAGGCATCAACGAGGCCGAGAGCAATCTCAGCGCGGTCAACGGTTTTGCCCACTGTCTCGACGCTATTCTGGTGTATGACGAGGATGTGATGGTAAACGAGGTGCTTAACAAGCGCATACGTTTCGATTTCTATAACATTCCCCCGGAACTGACAAACAACAATATCCGCTGGAAACTTATGAATCCCGGCTATTCTGGTTACGTGGTTCCGAATGATTTCTGCGGCGAACATCTGCAATTCAGCGACGAGACCCAGATCACGATGTGGTCGTCGGAAGGGTGGACAAACTTCGAGGAGGATGAGCTTAAGCTCAACGGCTGGTATGACTTCACTCTCCGTATGCTTCCTATGCCTCCGGGCTCCTACGAGGTGCGTATCGGTTACCGTCAGGAGAGCTGGCGCGGTATCGCCCAGCTGTTTGTCGACGGTGAGATACAGGGTATTCCCCGCGACCTCCGTATTTCAGGAACCGATCCCATGGTGGGTTGGATCGATGATACTGAGAATCCTGCCGTCGATTCGGAAAATGACAAGTCGATGCGCAACCGCGGCTATATGAAGGCTCCGGCAAGCATCTACACACCTCAGGCAGGGGGCGTTTCCCTCCGCCGCATGAGCGCCTGCCTCCGCATCATCGTGGGTCAGTTCACCTGGCAGGAATACGGGCCTCACTTCCTGCGCGGCAAGAATGTGTACGACCCCAATCAGGAATTCCACGGCGACTATATCGAGATTATCCCCGTAAGCCAGATCGACAAGGAGGATATCTATTGAATACTCATGAAATAATCCGATTGAAATGAAAAAGATAACATATAACCTTATGGCTATGGCGGTGGCGGTATCGGCGCTTGGCTCCTGCTCTGACAAGTGGGACGACCATTACGCTCCCGAGGCTGCGGGCTCGTCCGACGCCACAGTCTACGAGATGATCAAGAACGATCCGGAGCTTGCTCTTTTCGGCAAGATGATAGATATAGCCGGTTACAGCGATCTGCTCAATACTTCACAGACCTTCACCGTTTGGGCTCCTTCCGACGCTTCTCTGGCATCGGTCGATCTGAGCGATACGGACGAAGTGAAGCGCATAGTCGCCAATCATATAGCGCGCTTCAATGTGTCGACGGCTAATCCGGCCGGCCAGGGAGTGAGGATGTATAATGGCAAGATGCTGTATTTCGAGGGTAATACCTTCGGTGGTGTGGCTATGGAGCGTAGCGATGTGCTTGCCCGCAATGGTGTTCTGCATGTTCTTACCGAGCGGATTCCCTATTCCTACAATATCCGCGAGTATATCGATACCCATGCCGAGACAACATCTATTTCAGAATTTCTGAGCCGTTTCGATGAACTGCGTTTTGATGAGGCTTCATCGATCCCTCTGGATATCGACGAGAACGGCAACACGGTATATGACTCGGTTAAGGTGCAGTATAACCGTCTGCTTGACCATCCTGTCTACGGGCTTGGCAACATTCTGTCGGAGGATTCCGTGTTCACGATGCTCGTGCCTGACAATAATGCGTGGCGTACGGCCTACGAGCGCATCCGTCCGCTTTACGAGGTGTTCGACGAGAATGAGGCTGTAGCCGATTCGGTCAGCGATGTGCAGACTTCTCTGGCAGTGATGCGCGATTTCATATATCGTGCCCGCATCACATCTCCCTCCGGTAAAATGCGTGCCACATCCGGTACGGAGATTTCCGATATGGCGTCGTTCTTCGCAGGCGCGGAAAAGATCAATGCCAGCAACGGTATGATATGGCTTACATCTGATGTGAATTATCCTATGGAGGAGACGTTCAATCCGATAATCCGCGTGGAGGCCGAGGATCCGGCGGGGCGCGTGCGCGTGGGCAACACAACAATCTATACCCGTGTCATTTCCACCGACAACCAGTTCGCGTCCGAAATCAGTGAAGGTTCCTATATCGAGGTTCTTGGAGCGTCGGCGTCGACGCAGCCTGCCGTCACGTTCGATATTCCGAACACTCTTTCCGGTGAGTATGATATTTACGCGGTGTTCGTGCCGGCTTCGGTCGACGACGAGACCGTGACCGGCGAACAGACTTGTCTCAGCTTCATTCTCACCTGCAACAATGAGAATGGGAAGAAGACTGAAAAGGCTTTCTCAAGCGCAGATTTCGTAACCGAGCCAACGGCAATGACAACCATAAAGGTTGCCGAGGGCTACAAATTCCCGGTTTCGAATTATTACGACAATCTTTGGCTGATGGAGGACGGACACGATGCGAGCCTCATCAATACCACAACGAAGCTAAACGTGAAGACCAATGTGTCGAACTCGGAGTATAACAGCGGCAAATATGTGCGCCGCTTCCGCATCGACTGCATTTATCTGGTACCCACTCAAAAGTAAAGACCCAATAACATGAAACGCATATTCAGAAATATATCCGGAAAATCAGTTCCCGTAGCGGCCGCTCTGCTGGCTGCATCTCTGGGCGCCGCTCCGGCGGCTATGGCCGACCATGAGGTGAAGGGTACCGTGACCGACGGCTCCACAGGCCGTCAGCTTGCCGGCGCACGTGTGACAGTTGTCGATGGCTCGGCTGCCGCTATGACAGGCGACGAGGGCCGATATTCCATTACAGCACCTTCCGGCAAGGTGATGCTGCGCATCGAGGCCCCGGGATTCAATCCGGTGATCGTGCCTGTGCGCGACAATGAAACTCTCGACATCAGACTTTACACCGCAACCAAGGGCGACAGCTTTTTCGACAGCGACGACCTGTTCTCGGCAACTTCGGCAGATTCTCGCTCGGAATTCGGAATCGGCGAGACAGCCGGCGACCAGAGCGTGGCCGATCTTCAGGGACAGCTCTTCAGCATCAGCCGCTCGGGCATGCCCGGTGCCGGACATGCTGTGTTCGTGGAGGGTCTCCACTCCATAAACTCCGGTTCACAACCGCTTTATGTTGTCGACGGAGTGGAATGGAGCGTTACCGAAAGTGATTTTCAGCTTCTTTCAGGACATTATAACAATCCTCTGGCGCTTATAGATCCGAAAGATATAGAGAGTATCCAGGTGATGCGCAACGGAACAGCGATTTACGGTACGCGTGGTGCCAACGGTGTGATACTTATCAATACGAAACGTGCCCGTACCGAGGCTACGGAGATCGAGGCATACGCGATGCTCGGTTTTCGTGAGAGGCCGAAAAGCATTCCCGTGATGAACGGGCAGCAGTATCGCCTGTATGTGTCGGACATAATGAGCGGCATGTTCGAGAATTCCTCTATGGTGAACCGCTTCGGCTTCCTCAACGATGATCCTTCGTCGGTAAGCTATGCCGCCAACCACAACGATACCGACTGGATGGATCTTACCACACGCACGGGTCTGATGATGAACTACGGCGTGAGTGTCCGCGGCGGTGACGACCGCGCTCTCTACGGGTTCTCGCTGGGTTACGCCAAGAGCGACGGCAACGTGAAGGAGACTTCGTTCGACCGGCTTAACGTGCGCTTCAATTCCGATATCAATCTCTGGAAAGGCTTCAAGCTGCGCTTCGATATAGCTTTCGCCCAGGCGACATGGAATCTGTTCAGCGACGGTATCGACGAGGTAGGTTCCCCTTATTATCTCAGTCTTATCAAATCGCCTCTCTATCATCCGAATGTGATCTCAAACAAGGGTGAGGTGACACTGAAATATTCAGATGTCGACGAGCTTGGAGTAGGCAATCCGCTAAGCATTATCGATCTCGGGAAGGGTGACAGCCGCAACTACCGGTTCAATCTGAATGCAGCTCCCCAATATCGTTTCAATGACAAGCTGATGATACAGGGTCTGGTAGGTTATACCTTCGACAAGATCAAGGATAACTCTTTCCTGCCCGACTATGGTGTGGAAGATATAGCTCTTACTAACAGCAACGGCGAGGTGTACGCCACTATGAAAAACAGGGTGCAGAACCTCATGAACCGCCATACGACTTTCATCACCAATATCTTTGGCGAGTACAGTCCGCTGAAAGGCTATACCAACAATCTCGACCTGCGTCTGGGATGGCGTTTCCGCAACGACACATACCGCATGGGCTACGGAGAGGGTCTGAATACAAGCTCCGACTACATGAACTCGATGGGTAACACCACCGCCACTCTGCGCACTACCTACGGTTACGACTGGAAGGAGCGTGAGATGGCATGGTATCTCACCGCCGACTATGCGTTTATGAAGCGCTATCTTATCGGCGTGTCGGGCACTATGCAAACCTCGAACCGATTCGGCAAACATGCGGCCGGTGCCCCGGTGAGGCTTGGCGGCGTAAGCTGGGGGCTTTTCCCCTCGGTGAATGCGGCATGGATTCTCAGCTCCGAGGATTTCATGAAGAACCTGAGTTTCATCGACTTCGCCAAAATCCGCGTGGGATGGGAAATGACAGGCAACGGTAACCTGCCTGTTTATGCCAACCGCACATATTTCGGATCTGAACAGTTTACCAACAGCACGTTCGGTCTGGTTATACAAAATATAGGCAATGACCGCCTCACCTGGGAAACCACCAACAGCTTCCGTGTGGGTCTCGACATGAGCCTGTTCAGCAACCGATGGAACTTCAATTTCGACTACTATAACCAGCATACCCGCAATCTTATCGTGCGTAAGGAGATGCAGGATGTGGCCGGACTGGAGTATTTCTGGACCAATGGCGGCCGGCTCACCAACAACGGCGTGAACTTCGCCACAACAGTACGCGCTCTCGACCTGCGCGACTGGAAACTCGATGTCGGTGCTGCCATCGGCCACTATGTGAACCGTGTTAAATCGCTTGCCGACGGCTCGTTCATCACCGATATAAACGGCGCCCAGATACTCACGGAAGAGGGTAATCCGCTCGGTGTATTCTACGGTTACCGCACCGAAGGGGTGCTGTCAACTTCCGAGGCTGCCAGCGAGGCAAATCTGCGCATACGCAATGCCAACGGTACGTACACCTCGTTTCAGGCCGGTGACATGCGTTTTGCCGACAACGGCGACGGCATAATCGATGAAAAGGACCGCACGATCATCGGCGATCCGAACCCCGACTTCTTCGGAAACTTCAATTTCCGCCTGCAGTGGAAGAATCTCACACTCAGCACTCTGTTCACCTACAGCTACGGCAACGACGTTTACAACGCCCTCCGTGCGAGCCTCGAGAGCGGTTCCGGGATACAGAATCAGAGTGTGGCTCTGATGAACCGCTGGATGGTGAACGGTCAGCAGACCGATATTCCCCGCGCTACCTACGGCGACCCGATGGGTAACTCGCGCTTCTCCGACCGCTGGATCGAGGATGGCAGCTACCTTAAGTGGAAGAGCATCCAGCTTACCTACGATATCCCCGTACGCTCTACCTTCCTTCAGGGTGTGTCGGTATGGGTTGCGGTCAACAATCTGTGTACATGGACAAAGTATCTGGGTCCCGATCCGGAGTTCTACAGCGGTGTGTCGCCCCTGTATCTCGGTATCGACAACGGAATGACCGGCAGCTCGCGTGAGTTCAACTTCGGTGTGAAAATTAATCTCTAATCTCCTGATCAAGTATGAAAGTTATGAAATTCAGACATATTATTCCGGCTCTTATGCTTGCCGCCGGCGCCCTGTCGCTCGGTTCGTGCGAGGATATGATGGATCTCGGCAGCGACGACTATGTGTTCGGGGAGGATAACCGCCTTGATTCCGCCAACGATTCACTGTATTCATCGGTCGGTATCCTGTCGCAGCTCCAGAAAGTAGGGGAGCGCTATGTTCTTCTGGGTGAGCTCCGCGGCGATCTTGTAACTGTTACTGAAAATGCTGATATGTCGTTGCGCGAGGTATCGGAATTCACCGCCGGCAGCGATAACGTCTATGCCGACCGCCGCGACTACTACAGTATAATCAACAACTGTAACTACGCCCTGGAGCGGATGGATACCACCATTGTGGAGCATCAGAACAGGGTGATGGTTCCGGAATATGCCGCCATCCGCTGTATACGTGCGTGGACATATTTCCAGATGGGTCTTACCTACGGCAGCGTGAAATATGTGGACAAACCTATTCTTTCGCTTGAAGAGAGCGAGATGGAGTATCCCGTAATCGGGCTCGACGATCTTGTCGACAGACTGATAGATGATATATCGCGCTATGCCGCAGAAAAAACGCCCGACAATGGATTGGGATCGGTATATTTCCAGCCCCGTCTTCTGCTTGCCGACATGTTTCTATACCGCAACAGATATGCTGAAGCTGCCCGTCTGTACTATGAGTACATCAACGAGTCGCACCAGACAATGTCCTCATACTACAGCAACTGTTGGGAAACGGCTCAGGCTTCGGAAATCAAGACCCGTGAATTTTTAGGTTTTACCACCTACTATATCACCGGTATCCGCTATAATACGGATCTGCGTGCCGACCGTCCGAATCTGATCAATCTCACATACAGCGACACACCTTCACTTGTCGCCGCACGCTGGTGGGTCGACGAGATGGCTGCTGTCACCCATTTCCACATCAACAATCAGGGAGCGCCTACCATTCAGGGATATCTCGAGGGTGACACCCGCGGACGCTTTGTTTTCGCCAATGGCCTCACTCAGGAGAGTGTCTCGGTAGGCTACGCAGGTGAGTCGGCTGAAACGCTTATCACCAAATATCGCAATCAGATCACCGATATCAACGATCAGCTTACCAATCCGTCGAACCCTCTCGCCTCGGGATGTATGATCAACAGCCTTCCGCTCATGCGCCTGTCGCATGTATATCTGCGCTATGCCGAAGCTCTCAACCGTATGGGCAAACCTACCATGGCGTTCGCCGTGCTGAAATATGGACTGAAGCCCGATGTGATGGCCGATCCCGAGAAGATAGATCCCGCTGAGCTTGAGGATAATCTCGCATGGACAAATTTCTCGTCGACCGACTACAGCGGCAGCTACGGTACGGCCTGCCACGGACGCGGTCTGGGTATCGATCTCCAGCAGTCGACTTATGTGATTCCCGAGTTCGACACTCCGGAGCAGACTATGGAATGGGTAGAGGATGAAATCATGTATGAGCTGGCGGCTGAAACTCAGTTCGAGGGCAACCGCTTCTTCGATCTGGTGCGTGTGAATGCTCACCGTGGCGGAACGGAATATTTCGCCGACCGTGTGAGCCGCCGCTTCGAAAACCGCGACGCGGCCCGTACCCGGTTGCTCGACCGAGCCAACTGGTGGATAAAATAAATTATCCCGCACCGCCATAAGTGTAAACAACGACGAATTTTTTTTAATACAAATACGCACGGGCTTGACGCAAATACGCCGAATGTCCGTGCGTATTTCCTACAGAGACGAATTTTACAAAAAAATGGCGCATCTGTATTACAAAAAGCGGTGCTTATGCGCCAATTTTGCGTTGTGGAAAGGCACGCATACCATGAAAGCCATCTCCACTCCACTCTGGATAATCGACCGTGAATAAACTATATTTTAAATAACCATTCTTTAACCGATGAAAAATTCTACAAAACTTCTGGCACTCTCGGCTGCTGTTGCATGCGGTCTGAGCGCACAGGCGGAAGCAACATTCTCCGTCAGCTCCGCACAGTTCCCCGGACATCACCGCGGCGGTATCTTCGCAGGCGACGTTCTCAACAACGACCGTATGGATATCTTCTACGGTGGCCAGTGGGACCCCGAACTTGAGAAGCCCGGTGTATGGGCATGGAATACCCTCGCCACATTCGCTTTCAACAACGGCAACGATGACTGGACTTTCGACCGCATCACTGCTGAAATGAACGAGGAGCCCAATATGGACGACGAGGGTAATGTTATTCTTGACGAAAATGGTGAACCCAGCTATAACTGGCACACTGTAGCTCCCAAGCACGGCGTAGGAAACAGCACCTATGGTCAGGTTCATTTCCTCGACTATGATAATGACGGAAATCTCGACATGCTTGTTTTCGGCGAGAACAACGGTGACGACTGGGTTTCGCCCGACGAACTGAAGCGCAACCACCTCCGTCTGTACCGCAACAACGGCGACGGCACCTTCACTCTCGAAGAGAAAGCGCAGTTCCCCGTATGCAAGCCTCAGAAGAGCCGTCTCAGCCATGGTATCGCTGTCGGCGACTACGACCGCGACGGATATGTAGACTTCTTCGTTACCGGTGTCTATACCAACCGCAGCGACTACGAGATGGATGAGACAGAGCCCGAAGATATCTCTGTACTTTACCGCAACGTAAACGGTACAGGTGAGTTCGAGCGCATGGATATCGCCCACACACAGTTCCCCGTCACAACTTCGGCTGTAGAGGAAAAGGATGACGAAGGCAATGTTATCAATGTTGTTGTTCCGGCCCGCACTCTCGAGAACTGGTTCGTTCCCATCCGCGGCGAGGTTTATTTCGCAGACTTCAACAACGACGGCTGGCTTGATATCGTTCAGTTCGGTGAGACCCACTATGAGAACGGCTGGCCCTATCAGGATCAGTTCGGTGGCAACGCATGCCGCGTCTACATCAACCATGAAGGTGAATATTTCGAGGATGTAACTCCCGAGTGGGGTACAACAATGTACACTCTCCGCAACGGTTCCGGATCAGTGAACGACCTCGACGGCGACGGAATGCTCGACTTTTTCCATATCGGCTGGGGCGACAACGGTTATGCATGGGAAGCATTCCTCTACAGCAACACAGGTGAAGAGAGTGTGTTCGATCTTCCCCAGATGAAGGACGACCTCGGTATCGACGGCGACGAAGAGAAGAAGGTTTTCATCCGCGATTTCGACGGCGATGGCAATCCTGATATCGTCTACACCAAGAAAGACAACACTATCGTTATTTTCTACGGCTCAATGTCGGGCACATACGAGAAAGTTCAGCTCAGCAGCGACGATTTCGGTGCATACGAATATGGCGAAGTTGCCGATTTCAACAACGACGGTCTCTCCGATATCCTTTATGCAGGCGACTGGGGCAACTTCAATCCCCGTCTCTACTACAACACCACTGATACTGAGGTTGCGGCTCCCGCAGCTCCCGAAAATGTAAGCGCAGAATGGGCCGACGGCAAACTCACTATTAGCTGGGATGAGGTTGACGGCGCCGCAGAGAACCGCTGGGCATACAACGTATATGTAAAGGGTGCAAACGGCCTCTATACTCTCGTTCCCGCAAACATCGAGACCGGTTTCGTGAAGATCGCTCACGGTAAGCAGGTTGCTCTCCGTCCCGATGTGACAAGCTACAGCATCAGTGTTCCCGAAGGCAGCTACACTGTAGGTGTGCAGACTATCGGTCTGCTCCATGAGACATACAGCACCTTCAATACATTCAGCGTTGTGCCTGACGGTATCGCGGCAACTGAAGTCGCAAAATCGACATTCGCAGTCAAGACCGATGCGGAGGGTGTGTTCGTGGAAGGCAATGGCGAGGCAGTGACTGTAG
Source organism: Bacteroidales bacterium (assembly GCA_014800795.1). GTDB lineage: Bacteria > Bacteroidota > Bacteroidia > Bacteroidales > Muribaculaceae > UBA7173. The sequence goes on from JAAVFL010000002.1 coordinate 92,814, forward strand.
TCAACGCTCTCGGTCAGACAGTGGCAACCGGTGTTGCAGGCTCTCACATCGCAGTTCCCGCCAACGGAGTGCTGATGGTTGTCAAGGGCAACGAAACCGCTAAGGTTGTAAAATAATCTTCGGAAATGTTACTCCCGGTACGATAAGGTAAAAAAGTTATTAGGTTAATAAAGGACGGTGCCGCATCCGGTTTACGGATGGCGGCACCTTTTTTTTATGTAACGTTATCGCTGAATTGCTATTTTTGGAGCATAAGGGGCCTGTGTGGAGCATATGTTGCATTTATTGGAGAGAATATGGCTGATTTGTGGCATTTTCATTGCTAATTTTGTAGTGTAAAACCGGCGGTTGAAGAAGCCCTGATTGCAAAAATTTTCATATTTTTGAATGAGGATTGTATGCCGGACTATCTGTAGTACCATTATCACATCTTACCATGATGACTGAAAATCTGAAAATATCTTCCGGAGGAAAATTCCTGAGAATACTGGCAGCCGGATTTCTTGCCGCCGCGTCTTTCCCTGTGTCCGATATCTCGGCAAAGACTTTTAACGAAGGTGAATGGACTCTTACGGTAGATGATGTGACCGGAGCGGCAGATCTGTCGCGGTGTGGCCGCACGCTTCTGAAAGGGAGCTCCGCACGATGGGGGCTCGACAGTGTTTACACAGATTTCTCCGCCTGCCGCTCGGTCCGCAGTTCGCAGAGCCGTAATTCCGATATATATGGCGATGGATCTGTGGTGACGGTGACCGGAAAGGACGCCGACCACACCGTGACACGTCGGTTCTATCTTTATCCCGGAAAAGAGTTTGCCCTGACAGATTTTTCTGTGGAGAGTCCGTCGGGAGTTTCATACAACTATATGGCTCCGGTATGGATTACGGGAAGCTATGAGGCTTTCAGCCGTCCGGGCAATAGCGTTCTCTTCATTCCCTACGACAACGACGCATGGGTGCGCTACCGCATCACTCCGTTCGGCGAGCCGTCGCCCGAGAGCTATAATGTGACGGCGCTTCTCAATGCCGATACCCGCGAGGCGCTTGTGGTAGGAGCAGTCGAACACGATGTCTGGAAAACCGGTGTGAAGACGGCCTCTCAAGGGCCATTGGCTATCGATTCGCTCGCTGTGTACGGGGGAGCGTGGTCGGCTCTTACGCGCGACGTGCGTCCCCACGGAGCTGTTTCGGGCCGGAAAGTAAAATCACCGAAAGTGATGATCGGTGTGTTCGACGACTGGCGCGACGGTATGGAGACCTATGGTGACTTATGCGCAACTTACGCCCCACGCATAGCTTCGCGCGGTTCGCGTCCGTTCGGATGGAACAGCTGGGGTAAGTTGCAGACGAAGGTGAATTTCGACAATGCCTCGCAGACCGGTGAATTTATTCTCGACGAGCTTCAGCCTGCCGGATTCGTCAATGCCGACAGCACGGTCTATGTGGGTCTTGATGCTTTCTGGGATTTCGGTCTGAACGATGCGCAGCGCAAGGAGTTTGCAGACCTGTGTCACAGCCGCGGACAGAAAGCCGGTATCTACTATTGTCCCTTCACCGACTGGGGAAAGAATCCCGACGCTACTGTCGGCGAGGCTCCTCAATACAAATACAGCGATCTCTACCTTTACAGCGGCGATGATATCCTTACGTTCGACGGTGCCTATGCCCTCGATCCTACTCATCCAGGGACCAAGGCACGTATAGCCCGTCAGCTCAAGGAGTTCATCGACTGGGGTTATGATTTTGTAAAGATCGATTTCATGGCTCATGGAGCCTATGAGGCCGACCGCCATTACAATCCGGCAGTCACAACCGGTACCCAGGCCTACAACGAGGGTATGGCATTCATCGATTCCATCGCCGACGGTAAGTTGTGGATCAATCTAAGTATAGCTCCTCTTCTGCCCGCCAATTATGCCCACAGCCGCCGCATAGGGTGTGATGCATGGGCCGACATCAACAATACGGAATATTCGCTCAACGCGCTCACCTACGGATGGTGGCTCGATCATGTCTACCACTACAACGATGCCGACCATATAGTGATGGAGGGGGTGACTGACGGCGAGAACCGTGCGCGCCTCACCTCGTCGGCGATCACAGGCCTGTTCCTGCTCGGCGACGACCTCAGCGAGGGTGGCGATGAGGCCACCAAAGCGCGTGTGAGACGCACAGCCACCAACAATGATATCAACGAGATAGCCCGCACCTGCAAGTCGTTCAGGCCTGTTGAGCCCGGCAAGGGAGACCGGGCGGCAGATTCGTTCTATTATGTCGATCCGGAGCGAGGTGTAATGTATGTGGCCCTGTTCAACTTCTCAGACAGATCGGTGAGCAAGGAGATACCCATGCATCGTCTGGGACTGAGCGACGGCGAGGAGTTTGCGGCCACTGAACTGTGGAGCCACGATCCCTGCACTCTGCATGGCACACTCGCCACGGAAATACCCTCGAAAGATGTGAAGGTTTACAGAATTGAAATGAATAAGTGACGGAGTTCGTATAAAAGCGGATTATCCGCGATTAAAAAACAAACGGAATTATGAGATACAGAAATATATGTATGGCAGTGATGGCAGCGGCATGGATCGGTGCGGCTGCCGCCGATGTGGAACTTCAGAAAGGTGATTGGCTTTTCGCATACGACAGCGCCGGGGGCAATCTGACTCTCAGCCGGTCGGGGAATGAGATTTTCAAGAATGTCACGGCTTCAGTAGTATGTAACCTTGACGGTTCGTCGGACGATATCACTATCGCCACAGGGGATGTGGCTCCGGAAGTGACGGTTGTCGCTGTTTCCGATGAATTCGGCGACGGGGAAGCTATGGAGCTGTCTTTCCGGAAAGATGGTGTCACCATGACACAGTCACTGGCTCTCTACGACGCCCATCCATATTTCATAGCGAAAGTGACAGTAACCCCCGACAACGGAGGTATCATCCATTCGGGATATATGGTTCCGTTCGCTCTCGGCGATAAGATACAGCCGTTCTCATCGACATCGAACCGCATACTGTGGGTTCCCTTCGACAACGACGGCCATGGGGCCTACGACAGTTTCGCGATCCGGTCGACGGGTGACACCGAATCGGTATCGCACGAAGTGAACTGTGTCTACAACAGCGACGACCGCTTCGGTCTGGTTGCCGGGTCGGTGGATCACGACAACTGGAAGAGTGGTGTCACCATAACAGGACGTCTGCTCGCTCAGGTGTCGAAGTTTGAATGTCTCTCCGGTCTCAGCAACTATTTCACCCGCGATATGTTGCCTCACGGCAAGGTGAAGGGAACTTCGGTAAGCTCTGCGCGTTTCATGGTGGGGGCGTTCGACGACTGGCGCGAGGGGATGGATCAGTTTGCCGCGGCCAATGCCATTGTGGCTCCCCGGCAGGAATGGGCAGCCGGCAACCCTGTAGGATGGAGCAGCTGGGGCACCGCCCAGACCCGTGTGAATTTCGATGGAGTGGTGGAGACGGCCCGTTTCATCCGCGACGAGCTGTCGCCTCTGGGATTTCATGGTGCCGATGGCAAGTGTGTCATAAGTCTCGATGCTTTCGGTGAGGATAATATCCCGGCGATGAAAATGACTCAGCTCTCGAAAAATGTGTTAGGCGACGGTACCACCTATACCTATCAGGGAGAGAAGTATGATGGGGTCAACATGACTTTCGGGCTTTACGGAGGTCCGTTCTGTTCGTGGGATTGGGTCTGGGACGGCACAGTGGAAGGGACAGGTAAAGACGGTATCCCCTCCTACAAAAACCGCGATATGCTTCTTAAGGTGAACGGAGAGCCTTACAAACTGCCATGCAACGGAGCTTACGCCACCGATCCCACCCATCCGGCCATGGAGGCGCTGATAAAGGCCATGTGTAAGAAATATGCGGAGCGCGGAGCGCGGTATGTGAAGATCGACTTCATGAACTGCGGTATTATTCAGGGCGACAGCTATTACAACCCCGACATCACTACCGCGGTGCAGGCCTACAGCTACGGAATGAAGATTCTGCGCGAGGAGGCTGCCAAATACGACATGTATCTCGTGCTTGCCATGTCGCCGGCGTTCCCCTACGAATATGTTCACGGACGGCGCACCTGCTGCGACCGTTTCAGTACCATAGGTGAGAGCGAATATGTAATGAACGCTACCAGCTACGGATGGTGGATGGATAAGCTTTACAGTGTCTGCGATCCGGATCAGCTCGTAATGATGCGCAACGACTACAATCAGCAGGAGACCGATGGTGAAAACCGTGTCCGCGCAACGACCGGCATGACTACCGGGGCATACCTGTGGGGCGATAATTTCACCGATAAGATTACCGAGGATGACGGTTCGCGCCGTGGAAATCCTGAGGAAGCACGCCGCAGGGCTCTATATATCATGGGCAACAGTGACATTAACGAATATGTGCGTACTCATACGGGGTGTTTCATGCCTGTAGAGGGTAAAGGGGAATACAAGAGCCCCAACACCTGCGAGACAACTTTCGTGCGCCACTGTCCGGAGGCCGATTATGTGGCTGTGTTCAATTTCAGTTCCACAAAAAGCTACAAGGGTAGCTATACGTTCGAGCGCCTCGGTGTGAATCCCGATACAGCAGGTGAGATAACCGAGTTGTGGTTCGGCACAGAGATAGCAGGCAACGGCGGGGAGCTTTCCTACGATGTCCCTGCGAAGGATGTGCGGGTGTACCGTATCGCCAATACCTCCTACAGCGGTATAGAGGCTCCTGAAGCCGATGCTCTGCCGGGCCGCAATTCGGGAGTGAACGTGATTTTCCAGCATGGCGGAGGATGCAATGTGAAGTCGGCTGTAGCGATGCGCGGTGTGCGTGTCTATACTATGGACGGAATCCTGCTGGGTGAGGCGTCAGTAGCGGATGCCACCAATGAGATTTCGTTCGCTACGGTGCCCGCGCGTCTGGCGATAGTGGAGGTGACTTTCGCCGACGGGACCCGCACGGCCTTGAAAACTGCTGCAAATTAAAAAAAATATCTACACGATTAACCTATCGATGAAACTTCGACTGATACCGATACTGCTGATGATCGCCGGCTTCTTTATGCAGCCGGCGGTCTCCGCCCGTCAGAGTTTCTCAATTTCAAGTATTGAAAATACCGACGGACTGTCGTCGAATTTCGTGAAAACCGTGCATCAGGATAAGTTCGGTTTCATGTGGTTCGGAACCAAGAACGGTCTGAACAGCTTTGACGGCATAAATGTGAGACGCTACAATTGCTACGACAGCAACCTGCGCAGGGGCAACAACAATGTGAGTGCGATTGCCGAGCGCAACGATACGCTGTGGGTAGGCACCGACTGCGGCATATATATGTACGACATGCGTCGCGAGCGTTTCAGTTTTCTCGACATCAGGAGCCCCGAAGGTGTGGGTCCCGACAACTGGGTGGAGCGGATCATATGCCGGCCCGACGGAACGATATGGATGCTGCTGCCGAATCAGGGCATTTTCCGTCTGAAAAATAACCGGATGAGCTATTACAGCGTCACTGATCATAACGGTGACAAAGGTAAACTGCCGCTGTGCATGACTATGCTCGGCGACAGGCTTTACGTAGGCTCTTCGACACAGGGACTGTACGTCTACGACGAGGATTCCGACCGTTTCCGCGAGGTAGGCACGCCGGAGGCGCGTCAGCAGCTTCGCCCTATGGTGATCTGTATAATATCGCAGATTCATGAGCATGTCCTTCTTCTGGGCGACCAGAGCGGACATCTTACAACTTATGATACCCTTACAGGAGAGCTGCGGCGTCTGGCATCGTCGCAGGAGGGTAAGATCTATCTCCGTTCGTGTCTGCAGACCGGCAACGAGCTGTGGATCGGCAGTAATGCCGGTATATGCATTATCGATCTTACCGACGGAAGCGAGACCCTTATCAATTCAGACACGATGGGGGAGAGCGGATTGTCGGACAACGGAATCTATTCCCTCTATCAGGACCGGGAGGGGAATATCTGGGCCGCGACGCTGTTCGGCGGGGTCAACTATCTTCAGCGGCGCGGACTGGTCTTTGAGAAGTATACGGGCGGAACATCCGAGCGGTCCCTGTCGGGCAAACTCGTCCGTGGTATGGCTGTTACCTCCGACGGCCGCATATGGGTAGGTCATGAGGATGGCGGTTTCGACTGTATCAACAGTTATACGGGCACACTTGACCGTGGGGTGGCCGATATACATGCCGATCTGGGTGTGCTGACAGTGAAAAGCTGCGGAAACACTATTTACGCCGGTCGTGTGCGCAACGGCATGGCGGTGTTGAGCGGCGATCATTCGCGTGTGGAGACACTTTGCAAGGATCTGCTGGGTGAGGATAACACTGTCTATGCCGTTCATGAAGATTCACACGGTAACCTGTGGGTAGGGCTTGAATGGGGGCTGTTCTGCCGTAAGGCCGGAACGGAAGAGTTCGTAAGACACGATGAGATCGGCTACGACTGGATCAACGATATCTATGAGACCCGCTCAGGCGACCTGTGGATCGCCACTATCGGAAGCGGTGCCTACCGGTATACACCCTCTACGGGCGAATATACCCATTTCGCGTTTGACGAGAGCTACTCCAACGGATTGCGGAGTAATTCGATAAGCGCTATAATGGAGGATAGCAAAGGGCGTATATGGCTGTCGACAGAGCGCGGCGGTCTCAGCCTTTTCAATCCGGATACATCGGATTTCACGACTTTCAGCATCGAGGAGGGGCTTCCCGATAATGTGGTCTACAATGTTTTGGAAGATAAACTCGGTTTCCTGTGGTTCGGAACAAGCAACGGTCTGGTGAAATTCCATCCCGAAACGCATCAGATCAAGTATTTCTCGTCGCGTCAGGGCGAAATGGTAAGCAGTTATAACTATAACAGTGCCGTGGTGGATCAGGATGGACGGTTCTATTTCGGCGGCACCGGTGGCGTGATCACCTTCGATCCGCTGCGCGATAGCCAGCCCGACAGCCTTCCTCCTCTTTATCTGACCCATATGCGCATCGGTAACGAGGAGATATCACCTTCATCGGATAACTCTCTTCTGTCTGAAAACCTGCTGTATGCCGATAAGATCAGCATTCCACGCACGGGGGGTACTATCCGCTTCAGCGTAGCCTCACCCAATTATTCCAATCATCGTTCGGTGGAGTACAGCTACCGTCTGCTTCCGAACGACGATGAATGGATCCGTGTGGCTGATCCGCGTGATATATCTTTTACCGGTCTTACCCCCGGCGATTATACGCTTGAACTGCGGGTGGACAGCGGCTCGCTTTCTTCGACCCATCCCTATACTCTGTCGATCATACCGTCGTGGTATCAGACCTGGTGGGCATATCTGCTTTATCTGTTCATCTTAGGGGCTTTCATCATGTCGGCATGGCGCTACTACCGCTGCCGTCAGGAGCGCGAAATGGTGAAGCGTGCCAATATGATGAGTATAAGAAAAGAGAAGGAACTGTACCAGAGCAAGATACAATTCTTTACCGAGATAGCCCACGAAATCCGTACTCCGCTGTCGCTTATCGGTACTCCTCTGGAAGCTATCGACGAGATCGGCATATCAGACGAGCGGGTGAAGCGCTATCTCGGCACTATCCGGATGAATACCAACCGCCTGCTTGATCTTACAAGTCATCTGCTTGATTTTCAGAAGATCGATAGCGAGCAACATTCGCTTACGTTTGCTAATGTGGACGTCAATGCGTTGGTTCATAGCGTGGTAAGCCGATTTGAGCCTACTCTGAGCCTCCGGGATAAGGAATTTACTGTCGAAATGCCCGTCCGTCCGGTTCTGGCAACCATCGACAAGGAAGCGATCACAAAGATTGTCAGCAATCTGCTCAACAACGCGATGAAATATTCGCTGAGGAAGATAGCCCTTGAACTGACGGTCGATGACAATAATTTCCGGATCACGGTAAGCTCCGACGGTGAAAGGATCGAAGGCGCGAACCGCCTGAAGATTTTCGAACCGTTCTTCCAGATAGATACGCAGGGACATTCCGGCGGAGTAGGAATCGGACTTCCGCTCTGTTCGACCCTTGCCAAGCTCCATAACGGTTCGCTTGTACTGGCGGAGGAGGGTAAGTTCGACAATACTTTCGTGCTTGAGATTCCACTTCGTCAGGAGGGTGTGGATGCAGAGGCTGAGCCGAGCCCGACAATGACTGAATATGTGATGGAGGATGAATCGGCATTCGAAGAGAACACCGTAGGCTACAGCATATTGCTGGTGGAGGATAACGACGAGATGCGTCAGTTCCTCTCCGAACAGCTGAGCAAGAATTTCTCCGTGGAGACCGCACCCAACGGAGTGGAGGCGCTGAAGATGCTCGGTGAGCATAAGTTCGATATGATCGTCACCGATATAATGATGCCGGAGATGGATGGCTACGAACTTTGCTGCAAGGTGAAGGAGAATGTGGATCTGTCGAATATCCCCGTGGTATTCCTTACGGCGAAAAACGATATCGAGAGCAAGGTGAAGGCGCTCAAATGTGGCGGAGAGGCATATATCGAGAAGCCTTTCTCGATAAAGTATTTCCGTCAGCAGATAATGTCGTTGCTCGACAACCGCCAGCATGAGCGTAAGGCATTCTTGAAGAAACCGTTCTTCACCGTCGACAATATGAAGCTCAATAAAGCCGACGAGGAGTTCATGAACAAAGTGATCAGTATTATCACGGAGAACATAAGCGACGAGAATTTCAGCGTCGAGGCTATGGCCGATGCCTTCTGCATGAGCCGCAGCAGCCTGCTTCGCCGTATAAAGACCCTGTTCAATCTTTCGCCTGTGGAACTCATCCGCCTTATAAAGCTGAAAAAGGCCGCCGAGCTTATACAGGAGGGCAAATACCGTATCGGCGATGTATGCTTTATGGTGGGTATCAACTCTTCGTCGTATTTCAGCAAGCTGTTTTTCAAACAGTTCGGAGTTACCCCGAAAGTATTTGAGAAGCAATGTCAGAAAAACAGCAATCCATCGATGACTGCGAAAGACAAACTTGTGGTCCGCGATTGAGAAAACCGTTAACTCTCTCCGAAGAGAAAACAATCAGAAATCAACAACAGAATAAATCATGCCTGAAAAATTTCGTAATATCCCGGCTCTGATGGTGCTTGCCGCTCTGGCAGGGGGCACGGCAGTGGCATCGGCCGCTGTCACGTTACCCCACTTTTACACCGACAATATGGTAGTGCAGCGCAACAGTGTCATCACTATTCCCGGTACGGCCGCTCCCGGTGTGGAAGTGACTGCATCGGCCGACTGGAACGGAGGTGTGTCATCCTCGGCGAAAGCCGATGCAGACGGACGTTTCGCTCTTAAGTTGCCGACACCCGATGCCGGAGGACCATACACGATAGTGGTGACCGACGGCGATGCTCCGGCTGTGCTTTCCAACGTTCTTTCCGGCGAGGTATGGCTCTGCTCGGGACAGTCGAACATGGAATTTCCTGTAAAGGGATGGACGCAGATCATGAATGCCGATGAGGTTGTAGCGACCTCCAACCATCCTGAGATACGCCTGCTTCAGATTAAGAAAAACACTTCATATAAACCTCTGGATGATGCGGAGGTGAATATGGGCGGCTGGGTGGAGGCCAATCCGGCAGCGATGGATTTCTCGGCTATAGCCTATCTGTTCGCACTTCAGATGACCGATGAACTCGGGGTGCCGGTAGGGGTAGTCGACGCCACCTGGGGCGGTACCCCTGCCGAGGCATGGACACCATATGAATATTTCGACGGGGTGGCCGGATTCGAGGATGAACTCGGTTCGCTCAAACGCAGCAATTTCTCTAAAGAGGGACTTGTAGAAGACTATAACCGCCGCGTAGCCGAATGGAACAGGGGACTGGAGGGGATAGATGTGGCTTTTGACCGTGGAGTTATGCAGAGCGGAGAGCGGTGGGGAGAAATGCCTGTACCTGGCGAATGGGAAAACAGTGTTCTCAACGGATTCGACGGTATTGTATGGGTTCAGCGTGAGGTGGAACTTCCCGCGTCGGCGGCCGGTAAGCCTCTCCTGTTCCACAGCGGACCGATCGACAACGAGGATATAACCTACTTCAACGGAGTGCAGGTAGGCGACGGCTCAAGCTGGAGCGATCCCCGCGCCTACGATGTTCCCGGACGACTTGTAAAGGAGGGCAAAAATGTGATATCCATCAGGATTACCGATTTTGACGGCGGAGGTGGAATATGCGGCAGTGCCGACGATCTGTATGTTGAGGTCGACGGCAAGCGTTACCCTCTCGCAGGCAACTGGAACTATACCGTGGCCGGAGATTTCCGCACGATGCCTCCGTATCCCACATCCGTGCAGGGATCGGGTTTCCCCACGGTGCTTTACAACGCCATGATCGCGCCCCTGAATGTGATGCCGGTAAAAGGAGTGTTATGGTATCAGGGATGTGCCAACGTGGGGCGTGCCGAGCAGTATGCACCCCTTTTCCGTCAGCTGATCAACGGCTGGCGCGCGAAACGCGGCGAGGATATTCCTTTCTATTTCGTGCAGCTTGCCGGCTGGCTGCGACCGCAGCTTGTTCAGCCCGATTCGGAGTGGGCGGCTCTGCGCGACAGTCAGGCCAAGGCGCTCTCGCTTCCGAACACAGGTATGGCGGTGGCTATAGATCTGGGACATCCGGCCGACATTCATCCTGTCGACAAGCAGGAGGTGGCGCGTCGCCTCGGATTGCTGGCGCTTAACCGCACTTATGGAAAGGAGTGTGTCGATGCCGCTCCGGTGTGCGTCGCATCGGAGAGTGCCAACGGAAAGATGGTTCTTCGCTTCGATGGCAAGCTCGCTCCGAAAGCAGGGATAGTGACCGGTTTCATAATCGGAGATAAGGATGGAAACTTCGCTTCGGCGACAGCCCGCATGCTTGCCGACGATACGGTGGAACTCTCGTCGCCGCTCATCGCGGCTCCCGTAGTGGCGCGCTATAACTGGGCCGACTATCCCTTCGGAAGCCTTACAGGGGAAACCGGGTTGCCGGTGGCTCCGTTCGCAACAGACAAGTAAACTAATAATCATCATTATCATAACGGACAATGAAACTCGACAGAATAGTTTTTGCTATGGCTGCGGCTGCCGGAACCATGCTTCCCGCTGCCGCCAACGTGCAGATTCCCGTGACAACACCTTCAACCGCCCTTGTGCTTCAGGTGGGTGACAACGGACGCCTCTATCAGCAGTATTTCGGAAGAAAACTCGCCGACACCTCGGAATATGAACTCGCACCCCGCGGAGCCGAGGCATACATAACACACGGAATGGAGGACTATTTCGAACCTGCGCTCCATATAAACCATGCCGACAATAATCCATCGACCGAATTGCGCTATGTATCGCACCGTTCGGAGGCGCAGTCTGACGGTTCGACACTTACCACCGTCACCCTTACCGACCCCGAATACGGCTCGGAAGTGGATCTCTGCTACGTAACCTATCCCGATGTAGATATCATCAAGAGCTACACCGTGATCAGGAACGGCGAGAAGAAGCCTGTGGAGCTGGAGAAGTATGCATCGTCGATGCTTCATTTCGATGCTCCGGCATATTATCTGACACAGTTCAACGGCGACTGGATCAATGAGACCACCTGTAGCGAGGCGCCCCTTTCGTTCGGGAAGAAGACCCTTGACTCGAAACTCGGCACTCGTGCCGACATGTTCGTGTCGCCGTTCTTCCAGCTGTCGCTCGGAGAACCGGCCAGAGAGGAGGAGGGCGATATGCTTGTGGGTACCCTCGGATGGACCGGTAACTTCAGCTTTACCTTCGAGGTTGACAACAACGGCAAGCTACGTGTGATCTCGGGCATCAATCCCTATGCCTCGCAGTACACCCTCGGCAAGGGGGAGAGTTTCCGCACTCCTGAATTCATCTATACCCTCAGCGACGGTGGCCGGGGCAAGGCAAGTCGCACCTTTCACGACTGGGCACGCAAATATCAGGTGAAGAAAGGTATGGACGACCGTTATACACTTCTTAACAACTGGGAGGCTACCTATTTTGATTTCAACGAGGATAAGCTGATTCAGCTTATCGGTGAAGCCAAGGAGCTGGGTGTCGACATGTTCCTGCTCGACGACGGATGGTTCGCCAACAAATATCCCCGCCACAGCGATACTCAGGGGCTCGGCGACTGGGACGAAACCGCCGACAAGCTGCCCAACGGCATAGGGCGTCTCACCGAGGAGGCCAAGAAGCAGGGTGTGAAGTTCGGCCTGTGGATCGAGCCGGAGATGGTGAATCCCAAAAGCGAACTGTACGAACAGCATAAAGATTGGGTTATAACCCTTCCCAACCGCGACGAATATTATTTCCGCAATCAGCTTGTACTCGACCTGGCCAATCCGAAGGTGCAGGACTATGTGTTCGGCATCGTCGACGGGCTCATGACCAAATATCCCGACATAGCCTTCTTCAAATGGGATTGCAACAGCCCTATCACCAATATCTATTCGAACTACGAGAAAGAGAATCAGACACACCTGTATGTCGACTACGTGCGCGGTCTCTACAATGTGCTTGACCGCATCGCCGCGAAATATCCCGATCTCCGTATGATGCTCTGTTCAGGCGGTGGCGGCCGCACCGATTATGAGGGTCTGAAATATTTCACAGAGTTCTGGCCCAGCGACAATACCGATCCTGTTGACCGTCTGTTCATCCAGTGGGGCTTCTCGCAGCTATTTCCCGCAAAGACACAGTGCGCCCACGTAACTACCTGGAACAAGAATGTGTCTGTCAAGTTCCGTACCGATGTGGCTATGATGGGTAAGCTCGGTTTCGATATCAATCTCCACGACATGTCGGCCGACGACCTCAAATACTGCAAGAACGCCATCAAGGAATACAACCGCCTGAAACCTGTGATTCTCGACGGCGACCAGTATCGCCTCGTCTCGCCCTATTCCGGTCAGCACGCATCTACGATGTATGTGGGCAAGGATCGGAAAAAAGCGGTGGTGTTCGCCTTCGATGTAGCTCCACGCAGTGTGGAACATCTCACGAATGTAAAACTCCGCGGTCTGGATCCGTCGGCAGTCTACGATGTTCAGGAAATTAATCGCGCCGATGCTTCGAAAGGCGACGTGAAGAGCTATTCGGGCGACTATCTCATGACTGTGGGACTGCCGCTGTTCACAACGTCACGCATGAGCTCACGCATCTACGAACTTACCCGTAAGTAATATTCCTCTTCCTGAAATTTATTGAATTCCCCATGGCGGGCGCCCGTAACAGGGCGCCCGGCCATCGGTATTGTGTATTCTTTCCATATAAACCGAATTCTCATGTTAAAGAAACAGATTGCATTGATAGCTGTGAGTGTGTCTGTTATCGCCGCGTATGGCGGAACACTGACGCAGTATGTCAATCCCTTTACAGGCACCGGTGCCATCGAAGGCGGCCTGTCGGGCAACAATTATCCCGGCGCTACCGTACCTTTCGGAATGGTGCAGCTCAGCCCCGATACCCATCCGGCTCCCGACTGGTTCAACGCTTCGGGTTATGATTACAACGATAGCTCGATTTACGGGTTCACCCATACCCGTCTGAGCGGTACGGGTGCCTGCGATCTGATCGACATATCGTTGTTCCCCACAACGTGCGATGCCACCTCATCCTCGTTCTCGCACGATAATGAGACCGCTTCACCGGGGTATTACCGTGTGTTGCTCGACGATGAGGGGGTGACAGCCGAACTAACGGCCACACCACGAACCGGTATACACCGCTATACCTATCCCGAAGGTTCGGAGGCACACATACTGCTCGACCTTGAGCGTTCGGCGCAGAAGGGAAGCTGGGATAGAAAAATAATTAATTCGCAGTTGCGCGTCGAGAATCCGACAACCTTGTCCGGTTATCGCGTTATAACCGGTTGGGCGAAGCTCCGCAAGGTTTATTTCGTAGCGGAATTTTCCGAGCCTTTCGAATCGGTGGAACTCTTCGACGGCGGTTCCTCGCGCGGAAATGCTACTGTGGCCAACGGCCGCGAACTACGCGGCAAGTTCGCGTTTGCGGCTCCCGACCGTAAGGTGACGGTGAAGGTGGGGCTCTCGGGTGTGTCTGTCGACAATGCCCGCGAGAATCTGCACGCCGAAGCACCCCATTGGGATTTTGACCGCTATGCGGCTGAAGCAGATGCAGCATGGGACCGCGAGCTCGCGGGCATAGAGGTGACCGGTGACCCGGAGAAGATGCAGACATTCTACACCGCACTGTATCACACCATGATCCAGCCCAATACCTTCAGCGATGTCAACGGCGAGTATATGACACCGCAGTATTCCGTTGGCCGGGTGCCCGAGGGGGAGACGCAATACACCACTTTCTCTCTGTGGGATACATACCGCGCCGCCCATCCGCTCTATTCGCTGATAATGCCTTCGCGCAATGCCGATTTCGTAAACAGCATGCTTCGTCATTACGATGATTACGGATACCTTCCGATATGGCATCTCTGGGGGCAGGACAACTACTGCATGATCGGGAACCATGCTATCCCCGTGGTGGTCGATGCAGTGATGAAGGGTACACCCGGAATCGATGCCGAACGTGCATATGAAGCCGTGAAGGGCTCGTCGGAGCAGACTCATCCCAATTCGCCGTTCGAAGTATGGGAAAAGTATGGCTATATGCCCGAGCCGTTGCAGACACAATCGGTATCCATTACTCTTGAAATGGCTTTCAACGACTGGTGTGTGGCTCAGCTTGCCCGTAAGCTTGGCAAAGATGAGGATTACAAGAAGTTCAGCCGCCGCGCAGGGTTCTACGCCAATCTCTACGATCCGCAAACCGGATTCTTCCGCGGTAAGGATGAGAACGGTAACTGGCTCGAACCTTTCGATCCGCTTAAATATGGTGCAAACGGAGGCTATCCCTATACAGAGGGGAACGCGTGGCAGTATTTCTGGTACGTCCCTCAGGATGTGGACGGGTTCATAGCTTTGGCCGGTGGTCAGGATGCCTTTGAAAAGAAACTCGATACATTCTTCACCCTTACCGAATCGAGCGGCGAGAAGAACGATAATATATCGGGTATGATCGGTCAGTATGCCCATGGCAACGAACCGAGTCATCATGTGGCATATCTCTATAACGATGTCAACGCTCCCGAGAAGTGTCAGAAACTCGTTCACCGCATCATGAATGAGCTTTACAACAACTCAAGTTCCGGCTATGCCGGCAATGACGACTGCGGCGAGATGTCGGCCTGGTATGTTTTCAGCGCTCTCGGTTTCTATCCGGTCAATCCCGCCGGGGGGGAATACTATCTCGGAACTCCCGCCTTCGACAGCTGTACGATCAATCTTGCCGACGGAAAGAAATTTACTGTCAATGCCCGCCGTAAAAAGCCCGACAGCTACCGGGTGAAGAGTGTGCGCCTTAACGGAAAACCTTACAAAAGTCTCCGCCTGTCGCATGATGATATAATGGCAGGGGGTACTCTCGATTTCATACTTGACTGACATATTCTCCCGATATTTTCTTTCTGATGAGATTTTATAGAATCATATTGCCGTCGGTTCTGCTTCTTGCAGGCATACCGTCGGCTTTTTGCGTGTCTTCAGCCCGAGGCGGTGTGAAGATAATAGAGGTGAAGCCTTCGGCAGGGGATGCCACAGGGCGGTTTGCGGCTGCGGTGGAGCGTGCCTCCCGTGAAAATGGGGCGCATGTCGAGATAAGACTTACCGCCGGAGCTACCTATCATATTTCCCGTGCAAAAAGCCACAGTGCGCTTTATCATATATCGAACACTACCTCCGCCGATGAGAATCCCGATCCGGTAAAACATATCGGATTACTGTTGAAAAATCTGCGGAACGTAACGTTCAACGGTATGGGTGCCACGATCGTGACCCATGGCGAGATGACCCCGTGGGTGGTAGACAGTTGTGAGAATGTGACGCTGAAAAATTTTACTGTTACGGCGGCTGATCCGTCTGTTCCTGAAATGACGGTGACAGAAGTTGGCGACAGCTCCTTGACCGTATCTGTCCACCCCTTTTCGCACTATCGTATAGATAATGACGGGAAACTCTTCTGGATGGGTGAAGGATGGGAATTCACCGGTGGTATCGCGCAGCAGTACAGTCCGAAAACTCTCACCACATGGCGCACCGATGAACCTCTGGCAAGGGCCGTATCCATCGAGGAAACAGCTCCTGCTACTCTGAAACTGGTTTATCACTGCGGGGAACGTCCGGATACGGAGCCTGGAAACGTTTACCAGATGCGCCACTCTTTCCGTACTGAGGTGGCGGGTTTTGTGAACTGCAGCAGTGATGTGCGGCTTGACAGTCTTACCCTCCGCTTCATGGGTAACTTCGGTATCGTGGCCCAGAACAGTCGTAATCTGGCGTATCGCTCCCTTACATGCGCACCTGATCCCGATAGCGGACGCACATGTTGCGGATTCGCCGATTTCCTTCAGATATCCGGTTGCGGCGGCAGGATATCTGTTACCGACAGCTATTTCGCAGGTGCGCACGATGATCCGATCAATGTGCATGGCACTCACATGAAGGTATGCGATGTAGCCGGAAACAGGCTTAAGGTAAGGTTTATGCACGGACAGACGTTCGGTTTCGAGGCTTTTTCCGCCGGCGACAGCATAGAGCTTGTGAATGCCGATAATCTGCGTGCTTTCGCGTCGGCACGCCTTGTCGGTGCAAGGATGGATGGTGATTACGAGATGACGTTGGTTGCCGACAGGGAGTTCACACCCGAAGAGATTGCCGTGTGCTGTGATGCCGTTGTTGAAAATATCAGCTGGTGCCCCGATGTGACGATAGCCCGCAATTATTTCACCCTCACCCCTACGCGGGGTATTCTTATCACTACGCGAGGGAAATCTGTTATCGAGGATAATACGTTTTTCCGCATACCAATGCCCGCTATTCTGGTTGCCGACGATGCCAGAAGCTGGTATGAGTCGGGGCCTGTGCGCAACCTTACTATAAGGCATAATAGGTTTATCGGCTGTGCGGCTCCGGTGATAAGCGTTTCTCCGGAGATTCATGGTGAGCGCCCTTCTGAAGAGATGCCGGTTCACAGCGGCATCTCGGTGGTGTCGAACAGTTTTGAAGACACCCGCGGTGTTCCGCATGTGTTTATGCGCGCCACATCTTCTTCTGTAGTCGAGGGGAATGTGTCGGCAGAACCGTTCGCCGTGTGGCTCGAAAACTGTCAGCCGATCCGCTGACCGGTATTGAGCAAGTAACACGCCGGTAATTATGAACTTCGGCGACTGTCTGACTACTACAGTCAGACAGTCGCTATCTATTAATAACCACCACATTCTATAAGTAAACGCTCTTTTGCTCTGTAGCAATCCTGCATTATTACTGTACATCGTTATTCTGTTGCTTTCCCCGCTCTAATAGCTTATTGCTCTAATGCCCTTCCGCCCTCTGCTCTCCTGTCCGGTATAGCCTTCAGGGAGGATAGGGAGCCGGATAGAGTAAAAAAGAAAGCCTCTGAAAAGTAATCTTTTCAGAGGCTTTTCTGTGGGTCTGTCTGACAGACATTACTGTTGTCTCCCTTGCGGAAATCAGAATTCGGCTGATTTGGGGGTGCGGGGGAAGGGGATTACGTCGCGGATGTTGGTCATGCCGGTTACGAATAGCACCAGACGCTCGAAGCCGAGACCGAAGCCTGAGTGGGGCACGGTTCCGAAGCGGCGTGTGTCGAGATACCACCACATGTCTTTCATCGGGATGCCGAGCTCTTCGATGCGTCCCATAAGTTTATCGTAGTTTTCCTCGCGCTCCGATCCACCGATGATTTCACCGATAGCGGGGAACAGTACGTCCATGGCGCGTACGGTGCGTCCGTCGTCGTTGAGCTTCATGTAGAATGCCTTGATCTCCTTGGGATATCCGGTGAGGATGACGGGGCGCTTGAAGTGTTTCTCCACGAGGAAGCGTTCGTGTTCGCTCTGGAGGTCGACGCCCCACGATACGGGAAATTCGAATTTATGACCGGAGTTCACGAGGATGTCGATGGCTTCGGTATAGCTCAGGCGCACGAATTCGCCGGCGATCACTGATTCGAGGCGTGTGATGAGTTCCTTGTCGTAGTGTTCGGCGAGGAATTCGATATCTTCGCGGCAGTGGTCGAGGGCGTAGCGGATGCAGTATTTGAGGAAATCTTCGGCGAGATCCATGTTTTCATCGATGTCGATGAAGGCAACTTCCGGCTCTATCATCCAGAACTCAGCCAGGTGGCGGGGAGTGTTGGAGTTTTCGGCGCGGAATGTCGGGCCGAAGGTGTAGATGGCTCCCAGTGCGGTGGCTCCGAGTTCACCTTCGAGCTGACCGCTCACGGTGAGTGCGGTGGGTTTGCCGAAGAAGTCGGCCGAGTAGTCGACGGCTCCCTCTTCTGTCCGGGGAATCTCGTTGAGCGGAAGGGTCGTTACCTGGAACATGGCTCCTGCACCCTCGCAGTCGCTGGCGGTGATAAGGGGAGTGTTGAGGTAGTAGAATCCACGTTCCTGGAAGTAGCGGTGGATGGCGAAAGCCAGTGTGGAGCGCACGCGCAGAACGGCCGAGAAGGTGTTGGTGCGGGGGCGCAGGTGTGCTATCTCGCGGAGGAATTCGAGCGAGTGGCCCTTCTTCTGCAGCGGATAGTTTTCCGGGTCGGCTGTTCCGTAGAGTTCAACGGAGCGGGCCTGAATCTCTATTGACTGTCCTTTTCCTTGACTTTCCACAAGCAGACCGTTGACACACACGGCCGAACCGGTGGTGAGCGGTTTGAGCTGCTCATCGGTGAATGCGTTCATGTCGAACACAATCTGTATGTTGCGAATTGTGGATCCGTCGTTCAGGGCCACGAACTGCACATATTTGTTGCCACGGTGGGTGCGTACCCATCCTTTGACGCATACCTCCTGACCCAGAAGCTCTGCGGAGCGGGCGAAGAGGTCGGAAATCTTTGTTCGTTTCATCTGTGTTCTCTGAAATAAAGTTACTCGAAAGAGCCCATCTTGAGGTAGTTCACCTCATCCTGGGTAAGATAGCGCCAGCGTCCGCGGGGCAGGTTCTTCTTCGTAAGGCCTGCGAAGTATACGCGGTCGAGCTTGGTTACGTGGTAGCCGAGCGATTCGAATATTCGGCGCACGATGCGGTTGCGGCCGGAGTGAATCTCGATTCCGGCCTGGTTGCGGTCGGTTTCGGTGGCGTAGCTTATGGCATCGGCGTGGATAGGTCCGTCCTCAAGCTCTATGCCGTCGGCTATGCGCTGCATATCCTCTTCGGCGATATCTTTGTCGGTCCATACGTGATAGATCTTTTTCTTCACGTATTTGGGGTGGGTGAGTTTTGAGGCGAGGTCGCCGTCGTTGGTGAGCAGAAGCACACCGGTTGTGTTGCGGTCGAGACGTCCTACGGGGTAGATACGTTCGTCGCATGCGCCTTTCACAATGTCAAGCACGGTTGTGCGGCCGTTGGGGTCGTCGGAGGTGGTCACGCAGTCCTTCGGTTTGTTGAGCAGGATGTAGCATTTGTTTTCCAGAGCCACAACCTTTTCGTCATATTCCACGGTGTCGGTGTGGGAGATCTTTGTTCCGAGTTCGGTCACAACCTCTCCGTTGACCTTCACCAGACCCTGCTGGATGTATTCGTCGGCTTCGCGGCGCGAGCATATGCCCGAGTTGGCCATGAATTTGTTCAGGCGTATCTTTTCGTCCGGATCGGGTACCGGCATTTCGTATTCTATGCGTTTCGGACGGGGTGTGAAGCTTTTTCCCTGAGCGGGGCGGCCGCCTTTCATGAAGCGGTTGCCCTGACCGGGCCGGTTGTTATAGCCTCCCTGCTGTGGCCGGTTGTTGCCGTAGGGACGCTGCTGTCCGTAGTTGTTGCGTGGCTGGTATCCACCCTCCTGGCTGCGGTTGTTGTATCCTCCCTGCTGGTTGCGGTTATTGTTGTAGGGTCGCTGTTGTCCGTAGTTGTTGCGTGGCTGGTATCCACCCTCCTGGCTGCGGTTGTTGTATCCACCCTGCTGGTTGCGGTTATTGTTGTAGGGTCGCTGCTGTCCGTAGTTGTTGCGTGGCTGATATCCACCCTCCTGGCTGCGGTTGTTGTATCCACCCTGCTGGTTGCGGTTATTGTTGTAGGGTCGCTGCTGACCGTAGTTGTTACGGGGCTGCCCATAGTTGTTGCGTGGCTGATATCCGGTCTGGGGCTGCTGTGCGGCTCCTTCGGCAGTTCCGTCAGTTGATGTTGTTGCGGTAGCTCCTTCTGAGGTTTCTCCCATGGTATCGGGAACCTGCGGGCGTGGCTGGGGGTTGTAGGGTCGCTGCTGATTGTAGCCGCCCGGACGTCGGTTCTGGAATCCGCCCTGATTGTTGTAGCGGTTGTTGTATCCACCCTGCTGGTTGCGGTTATTGTTGTAGGGTCGCGGCTGACCGTAATTGTTACGCTGTTGTCCGTAGTTGTTGCGTGGTTGCCCGTAGTTGTTGCGTGGCTGGTATCCTCCCTGCTGGCGTGGCTGATATGTGCCCTGCTGATGGTCACTATCTTCTGCAGCGTGAGAGTTTTCGGCGCTGTTGAAATTGCGGGTCTCGTAATGGTTTTCAGATTGGGGGCGTGGAGTCGTGTCACCCAGTCCTACGGGTTGCCCGATGCGCGGGCGTTTAGGCTTTTTAGCTTCGTTAGCTTCCATGTCTTTTACAAAAAATCAATGTAGTTATGCCAACCGTTGAGTCAAGGCTGCCTCGCGGCAATCTCAATAGTCAAAAAATCTACAATAATTGAATTTATAATTGTTGAACTTAGTTGTAATTACTCTTCTCGGTAACTGTTAGCAATCCCTTTATTCTTTATGTTGGTAAACATTAGCCCTTGACAGGGGCGCCTTGTATGCGGGAGCGCTTTTCCGTGGCTTCACAGAAAGTTAACACAAAAGTAACTGAAAATGCCGAAACTCCCAAAAATAATTTAAGAATTTTTTGCCAAGGCGATGGTCTGCGATATGCGATATGCAGCCGGGCGAACAATCGGTTGAATAAAAGCCGTCGGGGGCGGAGGCGGGTTTGATGTTCTCTCAGTTCTCGCGGTCGATGATGTAGTCGAGCAGGGCGGTAAGGGCATCGGTGATGTCGGACTGCGGGAAGCGGCTCAGGAGCGCCACTGCCTCGTCGCGCATGCTGTGCATGGTGGCGCTGGCATATTCTATGCCGCCGCCGGCTATAGCGAAGTCGATAAGCGTGGCTACCTCTTCGGTGCTTAGCGAATCCTTGCGTGCGAGCGCCACCATTTCGTGGTGGCGGGGGTGGGTAGTGTCTTCCAGAGCATGGATCAGCGGAAGGGTCACTTTCCCCTCGCGCAGGTCGTTGCCTGTGGGTTTCCCTATTTTTTCGTCCGAGAAGTAGTCGAATATATCGTCCTTGATCTGGAAACAGAGTCCGAGCAGGCGTGCGTATTCGCGGAGCGTGTCGAGCCGGTCGTCGTCTACATCCACGCCGTAAGCTCCCACTTCGACACACGAAACGAAAAGCGATGCTGTCTTGCGGTAGATTATATTGAGGTATGTAGGTTCGTCAAGGGCGTTGTAGCGTGCGTTGTATATCTCGTCAAGCTCACCGATGGAGAGCAGACGGCCGAGATTTGAAATGGAATGGATAATGCGGATATCGTTTGTGTCGGCTCCCTGAAGCAGGGCGTTCGACAGGAAGAAATCGCCGACAAGAACCGCCAGATGGTTGTCCCACAGGCCGTTGATTGTGGCAGATCCGCGGCGGGTAACGGTGTCGTCGACAACATCGTCGTGGATCAGCGAAGCATTGTGGAGAAGTTCCACAGCTGTAGCTCCGCCCACTACTTTGTCGTTCACCTCGCCCAGCAGCCTTGCGCTCAGCAGAACGAGAATCGGACGTATCTGTTTGCCTTTCTTTTCGAGATAATGGTGTATGACGCTATTCATCAGCGTATTGGGCGAATCGAGCGCCTGCAGTATGCGGTCGTTGAGGCGCTTGAGGTCGGGTGCCAGTGTCTGTTGAATAGTCTGAAATGGAGTCATTATTTCTAACGAGGGATGCATTATCTCTGGTTTACAGCGTACAAAGTTACATACTTTTTTCGTAATTTTGTGGCATGGGAAAGAATAAACTGAAAAAATTCCGGGAGATGGAGACGCTTGACCGCGTGTTCCAGTATCCGTTCGGCGTGTTGCGTGAAAAAGGTTTCCCCCTTCGTGGACGTTGGAACAGCGACTGTTTTCACAACGATGGCCCGATAGTTCTCGAACTGGGTTGTGGCAAAGGTGAGTACACCGTCGGGCTTGCCGAGCGTTTCCCCGACAAGAATTTCATAGGCATAGATATAAAGGGCGCCCGCATGTGGACAGGCGCATGCCAGGTCCGTGACCGCGGGCTGACTAATGCAGCTTTTCTCCGCACCAACATCGAACTTCTGCCTCATTTCTTCGCTCCCGGCGAAGTGAGCGAGATATGGATTACTTTCCCCGATCCGCAGATGAAGAAGGTGCGTAAGCGTCTTACTTCCACGGGTTTCCTACAACTTTACCGTCGGATTATGAAAGATGGCGGTACAGTGAAACTGAAAACAGACAGCCCGTTCCTGTTCACATATACCCGTCTGCTTACGGAACTTAACGGAATTGTTCCGGAAGTATGTACCGACAACCTTTATGCCTCCGGTCTTGCCGACGACATACTTCAGATCCGCACCTACTACGAGCAGCAGTGGCTCAGCCGCGGCCTCACTATAAAATATATCGCCTTCCCGCTGGCGCAGGATGGCGCCCTCGAAGAGCCTCAGGACGAAATTCCGCTCGATACATACCGTAGCTTCTCGCGCGGGCATGTGGAACGTGAAGAGCAGTAGAGCTTGAGAGCAGGAACAATAGAGTTCGGAAACTCAAAAAATTACCAATAACTAATTGACAACAGCCTCAGTGGACCGTTTATATCCCCAACTGATTCTCGACGCACTTAAGAATGTGCGTTATCCCGCCTCCGGTAAAGACATTGTATCGGCCGGAATGGTGGAAGACGACATACGCATCGATGGCAATAAGGTAAGCTTCTCACTGATTTTCGACAAGCCTACCGATCCGTTCATAAAGTCGCTTGTAAGAGCTTCGGAAGCCGCCATCACGACTTATATTTCTCCCGAGGTTGAGATAAAGGGAAATATCTCCATGAAAACCCGCATGCAGGCTCCTGAACCGGCTCCCCGTCCGTTGGCCCATGTGAAAAACATTATAGGTGTCAGCTCCGGAAAGGGTGGTGTCGGCAAGTCGACAGTGGCGAGCAATCTTGCTGTGGCGCTTGCGCGCGAAGGTTATAAGGTAGGGTTGCTCGATGCCGATATCTTCGGCCCGTCGATGCCTAAGATGTTCGGTGTTGAGGATGCCGAACTGTACATGCACCGTGTCGACGGTCGCGAACTTATAATTCCCCATGAAAAGTATGGGGTGAAGCTTCTGTCGATCGGTTTCCTCGTTGACCGCAACGCTCCCGTGCTCTGGCGCGGCAGTATGGCGTCGAACGCCCTCCGTCAGCTTATCTCCGATGCCGATTGGGGTGATCTCGACTATTTTGTGATCGATATGCCTCCGGGCACGAGCGATATACATCTTACTCTGGTTCAGACTATCGGTATAACGGGTGTTGTGATCGTGTCGACTCCCCAGCAGGTGGCGCTCGCAGATGCCCGCAAGGGTATCGCCATGTTCACCGGCGAAAAGGTGAATGTTCCTATTCTCGGTATAGTGGAGAATATGGCGTGGTTTACCCCCGCCGCCCATCCCGACGAGCGTTATTATATATTCGGACGCGAGGGTGCCGTAAACCTTGCCCGTGAACTCGGGGTGCGCCTGCTCGCGCAGATTCCCCTCGTGGCCGATGTATGCGAGGATGGAGACAGCGGGTCGCCCATCGCTCTGAAAGATTCGGTTATGGGGCATGAGTTCATGCATCTTGCCCATGAGGTTGTCGATGCTGTCGACGAGCGCAACAGCCAGTTGCCTCCGACAGAAAAGGTGGAAGTGAAAAAGAAATAATCCGGGCGAATGTGTCCATCTTCCCATATCCTACAGCCATGGTAAAAATATTGATTATCAACGGACCGAATCTCAACCTGCTCGGGGTGCGCGAACCCGAAATCTACGGGCGTGTCTCCATGGACGACTATCTGAAGGCTCTCGCCGTTGATTATCCCAACGTGGATATAGATTACTTTCAGAGCAATCACGAGGGGGAGCTTGTCGACCGCCTTCAGGAAGCGGGATTCGATGAATCGCTCCACGGCATTATCCTGAATGCAGGGGCATATACCCACACCTCGCTCGCCCTCTACGACGCGATTAAAGCCATAGAGCGTCCGGTGGTGGAGGTTCACATTTCCAATCCGCAGGCGCGGGCCGAGGAGATTCGTCATCGCTCGCTTATAGCCCCCGCATGCCGCGGAACCATCGCAGGATTCGGCATGGACAGTTATCGCCTTGCCATAGAATCGCTACTCTGAACAGCCGCCTCTATGGAGACCGCAGATCTTGACCAATATATACTCGACCACATATCGCCGGAGCCAGAGAACCTCAGGCGTCTGGGGCGCGACGTGCATCTCCGTCTGCTCTATCCGCGCATGTGCTCAGGGCATCTTCAAGGGCGCCTGCTCACAATGCTTACCGCCATGATCTCGCCGCGGCGTGCCCTCGAGATCGGCACCTATGCCGGATATTCCGCACTCTGCATCGCCGAAGGGCTCCCTGAGGGGGGAACACTCGATACTGTGGAGATAGACGACGAGATGGAACTGTTCATACGCCGGAGGCTCGGTGAATCCCCCTACGGCAATCGGGTCGCACTCCACATCGGTGATGTCGCGGAGGTGGCGGCCTCATTGTCTCCGGGCTACGATATGGTGTATATGGATGCCAACAAACGCACCTATCTCGCTACTTTCAACACTATCCTGCCTCTTGTGCGTCCGGGAGGTTTTATCCTTGCCGACAACACTCTCTGGGACGGGAAGGTGACCGATACGGCAGCGAACCATGACCCGCAGACACGAGGAATCGCCGAGTTCAACGACGCCATAGCCGCCGACCCGCGTTTCGATAAAGTGATTCTCCCGCTGCGCGACGGGCTGACCCTTATCCGTGTGAAATCATGAGAGAGAAAGCAACCGCCACCCCACGCCGTATAGCTGTTGTCGGTATGTTCGACGGAGTGCATGCCGGTCACCGTCATCTGCTTTCGCAACTGAAGGAGGAGGGACAGAAGATCGGGCTTTCACCAATGGCCATTACCTTCTCCAACCATCCGCTCGAACTTATAGCGCCGGAGAAAGCTCCGGAATTGCTCACATCTCCCGGCCGGAAACGCCGGCTTATCGAGGAGTTAGGGGTGGAATGTGAGATGATCCCTTTCGATGAAAGGTTACGCACCACCACTGCTGCGGGTTTTCTCCGTACGCTGCGTGAACACTATGGGGTTGAGGCACTGGTGATGGGCTTCAACAACAGATTCGGTCACGCCGCTCCGCGCGATTTCAATGAATACCGCCGTCTCGGTGAAATATGTGGCGTCAACGTCGTGCCTGCTACGGAATATGCTCCGGATGGCAGAAAAATCAGTTCTACCGAGATACGCAGGCTTATAGCCGAGGGCGATGTTGCCACGGCAGCCTCGCTGCTCGGTCGCCCGTATACGATTGAAGGGATCGTGGAGGAGGGAAAACAGCTCGGGCGCACTATCGGATTTCCTACCGCCAACCTTCGTCCCGCCGATCCCCGTCAGCTTATTCCCAAGGGGGGAGTATATGCAACCTCGGCTCTCGGCTACCCCGCCATGACAAACATCGGTTCGCGTCCTACGGTCGACACCGCCGGCACTCCCACTATCGAGACACACATAATCGGCATGGATGCCGACCTCTACGGCAAGCCCCTCGCCATCGCTTTTCATCGCCGTCTGCGCGATGAGCGCCGTTTCCCGTCAATCGAAGCTCTTCGCTTTCAGCTCGCAGCCGACCGCGCCGCCGCTATGGAGGCTTATAAATCCGACACCCCGCCAACTTGACATCTTGACAATTTGACAGTTTGACAATTTGACATCTTGTCCCTCCAAAAAAATAAATCAAATGCCGATAAAATTCAGTTCAGCTCCCTCATACTTCTGGCTCAACGCATGGGTACTTGCCAATGTCATAGAGATTGCCACGCAACGCTTCTGCGATCGGTTTGTTGATTACAAGATTGATCCAGGTCGCCGTCTCTATGATCAGATGACGCAGGCTGCCCGCTCCATTAGAGCCAACATAGCTGAAGGGTCCGGACGTCATGAGACATCTTTGGAAACCGAAATGCGCCTTACCGATGTGGCACGTGCAAGTAGCCATGAGTTAATGGGTGATTTCATGAACTATATGATGCGTCACTCCTTGTCGGCATGGGCAACAAGCGATAGCCGTTTCCAGAGTGTAATAAATCTTCAGCTTGACAGACCGGCTTATGGTGAGAATTTTATATCGGATGCCATAGAACATGTCTCAAAACAATGCGCGCGGTTTGACTGCTTCTTGGAGAGGGGCAGTGCTTCCGATGCCTCCAACTGTCTTGTAGTGCTATGTCTTAAAATCAATGCGATGCTGACCGGTATGCTCTTAGCTCAACTTCGCGACTTCAAGCAACAGGGTGGCTTCGCGGAAAACTTGACTCAAGCCCGCCTTGAAGTCCGTAAAGACATGGCGGCATCCGAAGGAGCTCCTGATTGTCCGCAATGTGGTAAACCTATGCTTCGTCGCACTATCATGCGTGGAAGCAGACAAGGACAACAATTCTGGGGTTGTCCCGACTATCCCAAATGTGGCGGAACACGAAATATATGAGGTAGTTCTATTTCATGTCTCCACCCCCTCCTTCCTACTTTTTTTGAAAAAATAATGTTCAGGTAATTGGTTTATCAATATTAATGATTAACTTTGCGCAATCGTTTGCGCAACATGTATCCATATTGATTTTTCAACTTTTTTATACCTTAAAACTATATCTTTCAGAAAATGAGTAGCTTCAGTATTCCGGCATGGCTCCGCAAGGAAGTCTTAGCGATGGGGGCAACCGTTATGTCGCTTTCGGTTGTAACATCTTCATGTACCAAAGCGGAAGCAGTTCCGGATGAATTCACCATCACTAAAGAAAATCTCCTTGATAAAATCAAAGGAGGATGGGCCGGCCAGGTACTTGGATGCACCTATGGCGGTCCGACCGAATTCGTGTATCGTGGAACGATGATGCAGGACTATATTCCCATCAGATGGGACGACGGCTTCACAAAGCAGATGCTTCAGAACAATCCCTCGCTCTACGATGATATCTACATGGATCTCACGTTTGTAGATGTGATGGAGCGTTACGGCATCGACGCTCCGGTCGATTCCTTTGCGGTAGCTTTTGCCAATGCCGGCTACTATCTCTGGCACGCCAATCAGGCAGCCCGCTACAATATCCAGCACGGCATAATGCCCCCGGCATCCGGCCACTGGAAGAATAATCCTCACGCCAACGATATCGACTATCAGATCGAAGCCGACTACGCCGGTCTGATGTGCCCGGGTATGCCCAACTCCGCATCGGAAATCTCCGATAAGATCGGTCATATCATGAACTACGGCGACGGTTTCTATGGGGGAGTGTATGTAGGCGCCATGTACTCGCTGGCATTCATATCCGATGATATTGAATTTATCGTTGAGGAAGCCCTCAAGACTATCCCCGCCGAGAGCGATTTCCATAAATGTATGGCCGACGTGATCGCATGCCACAGGAAGAATCCCGACGACTGGAAGCAGGCGTGGTTCGAATGCGAGCGAAAATGGACAACCGACGTAGGCTGCACCGAAGGCGTTTACATGCCTCTCGACATCGATGCTACAATCAACAGTGCTTATGTGATTATCGGTCTGCTTTATGGCGACGGCGACTTCGAGAAGACACTCGATATCTCCACCCGCTGCGGACAGGACTCCGACTGTAACCCGGCCACTGCCGGCGGTATCCTCGCCACTGTGCTCGGCTATAACAACATTCCCGAGAAGTTCAAGGTAACCCTTGGCGACGGAGCCGAAGACATCAACTTCGCATACACCGATATCTCGCTCAACAAGACCTATGATCTCAGTTTCAAGCATGCTCTTCAGATGGTGGAGCGCAACGGCGGTAAGGTCGAGGGCGACGACGTTGTAATCAAATGCCAGAAACCGGTGGCCGTGCCCTACGAAAAGAGTTTCGAAGGAATCAAGCCTGCCGGCAAACAGGGGCTGCACCGCAATATGCCCTCCGAGGGCGATATAACGGTTACACTCGACTGTTCGGGTGTCGTATTCGCAGGTTATGTGGATTGCAGTGATAAAAGCTATGTGGCGGAGGTAGAAATGTATATCGATGGTGAGCTTGCCGAGACCGCGCAGCTACCGGCATCGTATCGCACCCGTCGTCTCGATCTCTTCTGGAAATACGACTTGCAGAAGGGTCCGCACACTTTCACTTTCAAATGGCTTAATCCTCAGGAGGGCGCTACAGTCCGTTTCACTGACATAATCCTCTACGATCCCGAATGAAAAAATAACAAGGGCGATTAAAGTAAAACAGAGTGCTTGACATGGGAAAGGTGATTAAGGCAACTTAAAAAGTTTGCCTTAATCACCTTGATTATTTATTATTGAGTATAAATCTTAAGTAAGTCGTGAAAATTATTTTATACTTTCAGGGAGTGTATTTTTGAGCGACTTTCGCTCGAAGATGAAGGAGTGTAGATGTCTACACGACTGAAGATGAGAGTGAAAAGCGCCAAAAAGATGCCGCTGAAAGTGTAAAATATCTATTTTGAACATATATGTAATAATTTTCATGACTTACTTATAGGATATTTAGTACATCGGGGTGAAGGGAGCCGACTTCTTCAGGTGGTCGTTGGCGCACCCTACGATCTGGGTCTCCTTCGAGGTGTCGAGCTTGAGCACCGGAGCGCCGGGGTAGAGATCGAGTTTCATAAGATCGATGTAGTACATGCCGGGGTTGGTGACGATGTCGAAGTAGTATCGGCGGTCGCGCAGCTGAGCGTATGAACGCCATTGGGTAGAGGATAGGTTGGGCTCACCTTCTATCATGTAGGTATAGGGCACAGATGCATCTTCTACGATAGAGCGGGTGATGTTGACAGCCAGCGAGGGGTCGTCCACCTCCTTCACATGGTGGGCGAAATAGTTGGCACGCACGCAGCGGCTGGGGCTGGTGACTGTGCCGGGAAGCATGTTTTTGCCGCCGATATTTTCCCAATAGTCGATGATAGCGGTCATTGCGGGCCAGTTGGGATCGTTGGTCATGGCGCGGTAATCGCCCATGTCGTAAACCTTCACTTCGCCGTTGTCGAACTCGAGGATAGCCGACTGTCCGCTGGCATCGGTTATGCCCCAGTGGAGGGCGGATACAGTACCGTTGTCGAACGTAGCTCCACCGATCGAGAAGTTGTGGGTTTTGAGTACATCCACTACCTCGGCGGTAGTGGCGTTCATATCGAGAAGCCACCCTACGAACACAGCCAGCGACATCGGGGGGCGATCTTTGGTGTCGGCATTGTTATATACCGTACCCTTGCAGAACAGGCCGTTGATCACAAGGCCCATCTCGTTCATGCCTTCGGTGATTCCGCCGTCATAGCCCACGGCGTAAACCGCTCCGTATTTCGAAGTCCACTCTACGGCTCCGGGCGCGTCCGATCCTTTCTTCGCTATGCCGCGGGGATAAACATACAGATTCGTAGGGATAGGGGTCTTCCAGTCGAGCGACCGACCGACCACCATCAGAGAATCAAGACCTTTATATAGCACTCGCGAGCAGGCTGCGGCATCCGACGGAGCCATTCCGGCTGCTGCAAGCACCAATGCACTTGCCATAGCCGATTTGATGAACTTTTTCATTACAGTATATTTTTTTGTTATTATTTCGTTATAAATCCCTCTTGTAATGATAACACATGTCGGTTCATATAGGTTTATGCCGTAGCCGAACTCGCTCACATTTTTTGCGTATTAGCCGCAAAAACGCTAATTTTGTAGCTACAGGCATTATAGATTTACCCCGATATCAAAAAACGTATCCAATGAATTTCCTTAAACTGACCGTTATTGCCGCTGTTATGGCATCGGCTACCATGGGTGTTAAAAGCGCGACCACCGACAACTCACTGCAAACCCCGCAGGTAATCGCCCACCGTGGATTCTGGAAATCGGAAGGGGCTGTGCAGAATTCGCGTGCCTCTTTGAAAGCTGCTCTCGCGCTTGGGGTATACGGATCGGAAACCGATGTGTGGATCACCACCGACGGACATCTTATGGTGAATCACGACCCCACATTCGACGGCGTACGCCTTCAGGATGAATCTTCCGACATATGCACAGCCCTCACCCTCGGCAACGGTGAGAAAATGCCGCAGCTTTTCGAGGAGCTTGCCATTGTGTCGGAAAGCGGATCGCCGACAAAACTTATACTTGAGGTCAAGGATCACGGTAACCGTACAAACGACGTGCGCGCGGCCAAGGCTGCCGTGGCTGCCGTGCGTGCCGCCGGCCTGCAGGATAGGGTTGACTATATATCGTTCAGTACCGATGCATGCGAGACAATCATCGCCGAGGATCCCGATGCCCGCGTCGGCTATCTGAAGGGTGGATTCGCACCTGCTGAGCTTCATAAGAAAGGATATTCCTCCATCGCTTACCATATGAACGAGCTCCGCAACAACCCTGCATGGGTGAAGGAGGCTCACGATTTAGGTATGAAAGTGAACGTATGGACAGTCAACACTCCCGAAGAAATGGCGGAGATGCGCGACAAGGGGGTGGATTACATCACTACCGACGATCCTCTCACTCTCATCTCTATTCTTGAAAAGTAATGTTCATTCACTTTATTAATATATAAATTCCACTAAACAACCAATTATTTTACAGATTATGAGAAATTTAGCTACGTTGGCACTCGCTTCTCTCTCAATTTTTTCTATGGGAGCGGCTGCTCCAGTCGCATCTCCCGGCAAATACCACGAACCGATCGGGATCGAGCGTCAGTGGCGTCACTATCATCCGGGCAAAATCAATTTTCAGATAACCTCGCCGGAAAAGGATGGAGCGAAGATTTACAGCAGCATAGTGTCTGACCCCGATTCCTATATCACCGACAATGCCCGTCGTGTGATTCAGACACTGTATTTTTCACCTGCCGACAGTATTCCGGATATCCGTGTGATCGACTACGTGGTCCGCGATTTCGACGGTATCTCTTACAAGAGTGGTGGAGGCGACAATGTGCGCATCGACTACAGCACCGACTGGATCGAGAAGAGCTTTGCCAATAATGACACTCTGAAGCTCGACTATGAAACCCGCGGTGTGATATACCACGAACTTACCCATGCTTTCCAGCTCGAGCCGAAAGGTTGCGGAAGCTACGACGGCAAGAGCCCCTACTGGGCGTTTATCGAGGGCACGGCCGATGCGGTTCGTCTGGCATGCGGCTGTTTCGAGCAGGATTTCGCTTCGAAGGACCGTCCCCGCGGAGGCAACTGGATGAGCGGCTACCGCATCACGGGCTATTTCCTCTACTGGCTGAACCAGAACAAAGACAAGGATTTTATACGCAAATTCAACCGCACGGCGCTGGATGTCGTACCTTGGTCCTGGGACGAGGCTATGTACCATATCCTCGGACGTGATGAAAAGAATTCGGTAGCTTCGCTCTGGAATGAATATATGGCCGCTGTCGGCGACGAGGAGGATGCAGCGAGAGCGCAGCCGGTTGTTGCTGAAGATCAGCAACCTGCCGAAAGAAAACACAGGAAAGGGAAACACCACCGTAAATAATCATTTTTGAACTGTCTGAACCTGTATAGGAAATGAAAATAATATCCTGGATGTCGGTGGGCTTGCTGATCATCGCCGCCGGATGCACGTCCGGCCACCCTGAGGCAGATGAGCCTTCCGCCGACCTTACCCAATATGTGAATCCCCTCATCGGAACTTCGGGCTTCGGCAATGTTTATCCCGGGGCTCAGGTCCCGTTCGGTGGCATACAGATAAGCCCTGATACGGACTATGACGACTACGACACTGCGGCGGGCTATAAGTATGATCACCCCACGGTGTTGGGATTCAGCCTCACACACCTCAGCGGAACGGGTATCCCTGATCTCGGCGACTTTCTTTTCATGCCCGGAACCGGAGCTTTGACCCTCGATCCCGGTACGCATGAAAATCCCGACGGCGGCTACCGTTCGCGTTACAGCCACGGGCGTGAGACTGCATCGCCCAACTATTATGCACTCGAACTCGACGATTACGGTACGAAGGCGGAGATGACCGCAGGAAAGCGTGCGGGTATACTGCGCTTCACTTATCCTCAGGCCGACAGCGCATGGGTGTTGCTCGATCTCAACCATACTCTGCGCCACAAATGTGAGTGGGCCAATCTGCGTATAGAGAACGACTCGACCATTACGGGCTATAAGCTAGTGAACGGCTGGGGACCGGAACGCCACGTTTATTTCGCGGCTACCTTCTCGCGTCCGGTAGCGGATGCACGCATCTACAAGCAGAATGAGCCGGTGATCTACAATACGAACCGTTTCCGCAGCGACAAAGAGGCTTATGGCGAGAATATCAAATTCGCCCTCAACTTCGCAGCCGAGGAGGGTGATACCGTCGAGGTGCGGACAGCTGTGTCGGGCGTGAGCGTGGCAGGTGCCCTCGCCAATCTCAAAGAGCTGGAGGGGAAAAGCTTCGACAGCCTGCGGGCTGAGGGTGTCGCCGACTGGAATTCACAGCTCGCCAAGTTCGATATCGAGGGTGATCAGATTCAGAAAGAGACATTCTATACCTCGGTATACCATGCTTTCCTTCACCCGTTCATCTTTCAGGATGCCGATGGCAGCTACCGCGGTCTTGACAAGAATATACACACCGCCGACGGATTCAACAATCTGACGGTGTTCTCGCTATGGGATACATATCGCGCGCTCCATCCGCTGTTCAACCTCGTGCAGCGCGATGTTCAGGCCGATATAGCGAACTCTATGCTCGCCCACTACGATCAGAGTGTGGAGAAGATGCTCCCCATATGGTCGTTCTACGGCAATGAGACATGGTGTATGATCGGTTACCATGCTGTGTCGGTTCTGGCTGATATGATTGTTAAGGATGTGCCCGGTTTCGATGTGGAACGGGCATATGAGGCGATGGTGACGACCGCTGAGAATCCCCACTACGATTGCCTGCCCGACTATATCGCCAAAGGCTATGTTCCTTTCGACAAAGAGAAAGAGTCGGTATCGAAAACGCTCGAATATGCCTACGATGACTACTGCATAGCCATGGCTGCCAAAAAGCTCGGCAAAACGGACGACTACAATAAATTCCTGAACCGATCGCTGGCATATCAGAATCTTGTAGATCCCGAGACCGGCTATATGCGCGGGCGCGATTCAAACGGCGATTGGCGCACACCGTTCTCCCCCGTGGCCTACGAAGGACCCGGTTCGGTCAACGGTTGGGGCGATATAACCGAAGGATTCACAGTGCAGTACACCTGGTATGTGCCTCATGATGTGATGGGCCATATAAATGCAATCGGAGAGGAGCTTTATACCCAGCGACTCGATTCGCTGTTCGAGGTGGAGCTTCCCGAGGATATCCCCGGCGCCCACGATATATGGGGGCGCATCGGTGCTTACTGGCATGGCAATGAACCGTGCCATCAGGTGGCATATCTCTACAACTATCTGAAGCAGCCATGGAAGTGTCAGGAGCGTGTGCGCGAGGTCGTTGACAAATTCTACGGAAATACCCCCGATGCGCTGAGCGGCAACGACGATTGCGGACAGATGTCTGCCTGGTATATATTCAACTGCATGGGCTTCTATCCCACGGCGCCGTCAAGCAACATCTACAATATCGGATCGCCCGCGCTGCCGAAGGTAGTGATGACCCTCAGCAATGGCAGGAAACTGGAAATGATAGCCGACAACTGGAGCAAGGATAACGTCTATGTGAAGGAATTCTATCTCAACGGCAAACTCCACGACAAATCCTACTTCACTTACGATGATATCCGCGATGGCGCTACATTGCGGTTTGTAATGGCTTCCGAGCCCGACAGGCAGCGCGCTGTAGGCGACGAGGCTGTGCCCCCCTCGCTTAGCTCGCCATCCTCCACCATGCTCTATAACGCTGCTGCCGTTCAATAATGAAAAGGTAGTCTGATAACTATATATATAAGAATATGCGATGCGACACCCGGTTTTCCCGCGTGTCGCATCGCTTGTCTGATCGCTGATGCATCATCTGATAGCTTATATCTGATCCGGGAGAGTACTCCCGCGACATTCAGTGCTGAATACGATATGAGATATAACGCTGTGATTCCACCCGTCGCTATTGATGGTTTGCTGACTGATATATGAGTGTCAGAGGGTGAATTTGAAGGTTTTTATCAGTGTTGCCACTTGCGGTGAGTGTTCTACAAGGTGGGCGAGTACATCGCGGTCGGTCCATGCCACGGGCGATATAGCGCTTTCATCAACGTTTACGCGCAGGTCAATGTAGTCGTTCTGAAGGGCGTTGCGCAGAAAGCCGAGCAGACGCCCGCGATTTTCATCTATCATCTCCACCTGACCTCGGTTCACTACGGTGAGCATATAGATTTCGGGTGTGTCTGTGCCGGTGGGTGCCGGAGTATGGGCACGCATGGTGTTTACAAGTACATGCTCTTTCGGATGAGCGGCTATGAAGGCCTCCCATTGTTTTTTCAACTGACTGTCTGTAAATGGTGTTCGCCGTTTAGGTGCTGTGGGGTCGGCGGCTGTTGCGTTGTCGGCTGCGCGTTCCTCCATTACAGATGCGAAACTGACGTGACCGCGGCTTGAGGCTGGGGCTCGGCGCTGGGCACGTGGATGCGGCGCAGCTGTGTGGGGTATATTGACCGCCTCTGTCCGGGGAGAAACCGCCGGCGGTGTCTGCAAGGGTGTTGTAGCCGGCTTGGGTGTGGACGCCGGTTTGTAGGCCGGAGCCGGCTCGGCGGCAGGTGTGGTTGCGGGTGTGGCTGTATTGGAGGCGTACACGGGGTTCACCTCTATTTTCTGTAGCTTACGCCCCTCTCCGTTGCCACTATAGTTGGGGGAGGGGCTTGCTTGTTGGCATAGCCTTATGAGCAGAAGCTCCACAAGAAAGGTTTTGTCAGATGCCTGGCGGTAATCGAGATCAGCTTCATTGCAGAGGCTCATGGCGGCGTAGAAAAATTCGGGTGTCAGTCTGGCTGCCGTCTCCGCCATGTTCTGTTTCATCTTCTCGTCAGCGTCGAGCAGACCGAGTGTGCGTGGATCGCGTGCCACCATCAGGTCGCGCAGATATTGTGCCAGACCGTTGATGAAGAAGTGTGAATCAAAACCATGCTCTCTCACATCTTTATAAACCAGCAACGCTTCCGCCACATCTCCTTTGCAGAAGGCCTCGAACAGACGCGAGAAATAGCGCTCGTCGAGTACATTGAGGTTTTCTATTGCCGCTTCGTAGGTGATGTTGCCGCGCGAGGCCGCCGCCACCTGGTCGAATATCGACAGGGCGTCGCGCATGGCGCCGTCGGCTTTGCGTGCTATCACGTTCAGGGCCGGTCGCTCGGCTGTGTACCCCTCCTGTCGGGCCACGTACTCCAGATGGTCGGTGATATCCTCAACTGTGATGCGGTGGAAGTCATATATCTGGCAGCGCGACAGGATTGTGGGTATGATCTTGTGTTTTTCAGTGGTGGCGAGGATGAACACTACATACGATGGCGGTTCCTCGAGTGTTTTCAGAAATGCATTGAAAGCTGCCTGCGACAGCATGTGAACCTCGTCGATGATGAACACGCGGAAGCGTCCCTCGGTAGGGGGAACCATCACCTGATCCACCAGATCGCGGATATCGTTGACGCTGTTGCGCGAGGCTGCGTCAAGTTCAAGGATATTGAGCGAACGGTTTTCATTGAACTGGCGGCAGGAGGGGCATTCGTTACACGGGTCACCCTCCGGCGTAGGATGCTCGCAATTTATGCTTTTCGCGAATATGCGGGCGGTAGAGGTCTTTCCTACACCTCGTGAGCCGCAGAACAGGTAGGCGTGCGCCAGCCGATTGGTGGCCACGGCGTTACGCAGGGTAGAGCATAGCGCTTTCTGCCCTACGACCGACGAGAAGGTCGTTGGACGGTATTTACGCGCCGATACTATATAATTTTCTTCCATATGCTGCTTAGTCTATCCACAAAGATAGCGTTTTTCGTCCGATTCTTTCTAAATGCACACTGTTAAAATGCGTAAATAATTAAGAATCCGTCAAATATAATTAATTTAACTACCGTTAACAATGTGTGTGCAATATATTAAACATTGTCACATTGGTATCTTGTTAAAAATCTTTTCTTAAATTGCAGGCGTTTTTATGTTGCGTATTTTAAATACGTAGGGATGTGGAGGGTTCTCACTCCGTTTCAATAGGTATAAAAGGTATAGATATGGTAGAAAGATTCCTTGCCCGGACAGAGTTTTCGGGATACGACGATTTGGTAAAAAATTTCAAGATAAACGTACCCGAAAATTTTAACTTCGGATATGATGTGGTTGATGCCTGGGCAGCTGAAGAGCCTGATCGCGAGGCACTTTTGTGGACAAATGACTGCGGGGAGGAGCGTCGGTTCACTTTCGGTGAACTCAAGGATCTCACCGACCGTACGGCTGCGTTTTTCCAGACGCTCGGCATCGGCAGGGGCGACCGTGTGATGCTTATCCTGAAGCGTCATTATCAGTTCTGGCTCTCTATCGTCGCGCTCCACAAACTCGGTGCCGTTGCTATCCCTGCAACCCATCTGCTGACGGCCGAAGATATCGTTTACCGCTGTGAGAAAGCTCATATCAAGGCGATAGTCGCTGCCGGTGATCCGACGATAACGGCTCACATAGAGGAGGCACGGCCCGATTGTCCCGGGCTGCAGTGGTGTGTGTCCACCGGTCCCGACATCCCGGAGGGGTGGATCGATTTCAACGCCGGCCTTGAAAGTGCCCCCGATTTCAAGCGTCCCGCACGGCCCAATACGAACGACGATGTGATGCTGCTCTACTTCACCTCGGGAACCTCCGGTGAACCCAAGATGGTGGCTCATGATTTCACATATCCTCTCGGCCATATCGCCACAGCTTATTGCTGGCATAATCTCCGCCCGGGCGATCTTCATCTCACTCTGGCCGATACGGGTTGGGGGAAAGCTGTGTGGGGAAAGCTCTACGGACAATGGATCGCAGGAGCTACAGTATTTGTCTACGATTACGACAAGTTCGAACCGGCAGATCTTCTTAAGATGATGGAAAAATATCGCATCACCTCCTTCTGCGCCCCCCCTACAGTGTTCCGTTTCCTTATCCGTGAAGATGTGTCGCACTACGACCTCTCTTCGCTCCGCTACTGCACCATCGCCGGCGAGGCGCTCAATCCCAGCGTGTTCGAACGGTGGAAAGAGCTTACAGGAATCTCGCTTATGGAGGGTTTCGGACAGACTGAGACCACCCTTACCGTAGGTAACTTTCCGGGCATGACACCCAAGCCCGGCTCAATGGGGCGTCCGAATCCGCAGTATGACATATATATCGCCCGCAACGACGGAACCCCGACAGATTCCGGAGAGCATGGCGAGATCGTGATCCGTGTTCCCGAAACTGGAGACAAACCTCTCGGGTTGTTCCGCGAGTATCTCGACGATCCCGAGCTTACTCATCTGGCATGGCACGACGGGTTGTATCATACCGGCGACGTAGCGTGGCGCGACGACGACGGCTACTTCTGGTTCATCGGCCGAAAGGACGACGTGATCAAATCTTCCGGCTACCGCATCGGTCCGTTCGAGGTAGAAAGCGCGTGTCTTACACACCCGGCTGTCGTTGAGTGTGCCGTTACGGCTGTTCCCGACGAGGTGCGTGGCCAGATAGTGAAAGCCACCATTGTGCTTGCCCGCGATTATGTGAAGAAAGCCGGTCCGGAACTTATAAAAGAGATACAGAATCATGTGAAACACGTTACTGCTCCATATAAATATCCCCGCGTGATTGAATTCGTCAACGAGCTTCCCAAAACCATCTCCGGAAAAATACGCCGCGTGGCCATCCGCGCTACCGATGCCGTTGCCCGTGCATCCGCCGCCGTTACCCGCGCTACAGCCTCGGTAGCCCGTAACCGCCCGACGAGCGTAGCTGCACCCTCTGGTGGCCGCCTGCGTCTTGCCGGCATACCGGTAGTTCCCGTCAACTCTGTCCGCCGGTCCCGCTGATCTCCTCTATAGCTTGGTAGGGAGCTGTAAAACGTATGTTATCCGAATACAACAGGTGGCTGTGACATCGTTATGTCACAGCCACCTGTTTATTTTATGTGTTCAATAGAATAGATATCTTTAACAAACCAAATTAACCAAAATCTTTAACCTTAAAAACAATACCTTATAAGTAAGTCATGAAAATTATTACATATATGTTCAAAATAGATATTTTACACTTTCAACGGTATCTT
>JAAVFL010000003.1 GCA_014800795.1 Bacteroidales bacterium
TTGTAGGCTACACAATAGGGTGCAGTCGCATCTATGATATTCTTGTTGAACTCAAGCATCGCCTGAGCAGGGGAGGGGTATTTGTCTGTGATGCATTTAGGTAGTTTCAGTGGATCGCTGTCCAGTCCGACACATAAAAAAGACCGCTTGCGGGCGATATTTTCAATAAGTTCTTTTTTTGTCATTATGATTGATTGTATTTAGATGAATCGTTGTTAATTGACGGGAGATTTCGGATAAACGTATTTTATAATTCAGCATCCTTTAGCTTTTCTGCGTTTTCTGCGATGATCAGATGATCGATACAATCTTGAATATCTCCGTCAAGGAATGATTGCAAGTTGTATATGGTATAGTTGATGCGATGGTCTGTGATACGTCCCTGCGGGAAGTTATAAGTGCGTATTTTGGCAGACCTGTCGCCTGTGGAGACAAGAGTTTTTCTGCGCGACGCGATATCATCGACATATTTCTGGTGTTCTTTGTCATAGATGAATGTGCGGAGGCGGCTTAAAGCACGCTCCTTATTCTTCGGTTGGTCGCGTGTCTCGGTACATTCAATAAGTATCTCATCTGTCTGACCGGTCACAGGATTCTTCCACATATAGCGCAAACGTACACCGGACTCTACTTTATTCACGTTCTGGCCACCGGCACCACCGCTTCTGAAGGTTTCCCATTTAATTTCACCCTCGTTTATCTCAACATCGAAGGCCTCAGCTTCCGGCAGCACAGCGACAGTTGCGGCAGATGTATGTACGCGCCCTTGAGTTTCCGTAGCGGGAACCCTTTGTACTCGGTGAACTCCGCTCTCATATTTCAAAGTTCCGTATACGTTGTCGCCGGTAACTGCAAAAACAACCTCTTTAAACCCTCCGGCAGTACCTTCATTAAAACTTGTAACGGCAACATGCCATCCTTTCTGCTCACAAAATCGGGTGTACATTTTGAAAAGATCACCTGCGAACAGGGCTGCTTCGTCTCCTCCGGTGCCTCCGCGGATCTCAACAATGGCATTCTTCGCATCTTCAGGGTCGGCCGGTATCAGCAGGAGTTTTATTTCCTCTTCAAGCTCAGGAAGAGCTGTATTGGCAGCCTCAAGCTGGTCGTGTGCCATCTGTCTGATCTCGGGTTCGTTTTCTGCATCCAACAGTTCCCGGGCTTCGGTGATATCATTCAGCAGGCTACGGTAACGGCGGGTTGCCGCTGTCAATTTCTCCAGATCCTTATATTCTTTGTTGAGTTTGACATACCTCCTCATATCGGCAATCACTGCCGGATCGGTGATAAGTGTCGATACCTCTTCGAAGCGGGCATCAATGCCGTCGAGACGTTCAAGTAAAGAGTTTTCTGCCATTGTCCAGTTGGGTTCAGGTGATTTATTTACTTTTCTGAGGATTGTTCAGTCGGGAATCGCATAACGGATTACATCGAGTACTGTGTCAACATAATGGAAATTAAGCCCTCTGACATAGCGTTCATTGATATCTTCTACATCACGCTGATTCTCCGCGGAGAGTATTATATCAACTATACCGGCACGTTTGGCTGCAAGAATTTTTTCTTTTATGCCTCCTACAGGAAGTACTTTTCCTCTGAGTGTGATCTCGCCGGTCATTGCAATACGGTCACGAACCCTTTTACCGGTGAAAGCCGAGACTATTGATGTTGCCATCGTTATGCCGGCTGACGGACCATCTTTGGGAATTGCTCCTTCTGGGACATGAATATGTAGATTATATGTATCGAATTTCTCAGGCTCTATACCTATTTCGGAGGCATGCGCCTTAACATATTGCAAGGCTATTACTGCTGATTCTTTCATCACGTCGCCAAGGTTACCTGTCAGCGTCAGTTTTTCTCCTTTTCCTTTGGATAGTGAGGATTCGATGAAAAGTATTTCGCCTCCTACAGCCGTCCATGCCAGTCCGGTAACTACTCCGGGAAAGTCGTTTCCCTCGTAGCGGTCACTCTGATGACGTGGCAATCCTAAATAATCGCGGAGATGTTCGGGTTGTATCTCAGCAGGTACCTCTTTTTTCTGCATACGGCGTAGCAGTGTCTTGCGGAGTACCCCGGCAATGGCTTTCTCGAGCTGTCGGACACCGCTCTCTGAGGTGTATTCTTCTATTATTTTACGTAAAGCGGCTTCTGAGAAAGTGACAGATTCCGGATCTATGTTAAGTGCCTTCATTACCCGTGGAAGCAGGTGGCGGCGCGCTATCTCAATCTTTTCTTCTACAAGATATCCGGAGATTTCAATTATCTCCATTCGGTCGAGCAGCGGTTGGGAAAGCGTGGATAGGGTATTTGCCGTGGCAATAAACAGAACTTTGGAAAGATCGAAATCCACATCAATGTAATTGTCATGGAATCGGCAGTTCTGTTCAGGATCAAGAACTTCCAGCAGCGCCGCTGAAGGATCTCCCTTGAAGTCGTTGCCTATTTTGTCAACTTCGTCAAGTAGAATGACGGGATTATTTGATTTGGCACGCCTGATCGAATCCATGATACGCCCGGGCATAGCACCGATATACGTGCGTCTGTGTCCGCGAATCTCAGCTTCGTCGTGTAGGCCGCCGAGTGAAACACGACTGTAATTCCTACCCAAAGCTTTTGCTATCGATTGTCCCAGAGAGGTTTTTCCTACACCAGGCGCACCGACTAAACATATTATTGGTGATCTTCCCTTCGGGTTGTTTATCATAACAGCGAGTTGCTCGAGGATGCGGTCTTTTACTTTTTCCAAACCGAAATGATCTGCATTTAGAGTTGCTTCTGCTGTGGCGAAATCTGTGTTCAGATCAGTTTCCACATTCCATGGAAGATCCAGTACGGTTTCAATATATGAAAGCAATGTCGCATAATCTGGCATCGACGGGTTCAGGCGTTGGAGACGATCAATCTCTTTATCTATTGTTCTGGCGACATTTTCAGGTAGTGACACTTCACTGACCTTTTTTCGCAGACCGTCAATCTCGTCGTTTTCATCACCATATAGTTCTTCGCGGATAGCGTTCATCTGGTGCTGGAGAAAAGCATTGCGGTTCTGCTGTGTCATTTCCATCTGAGCCTTTTCTTTGATCGAATTGGCTATTTCGATGCGCGACATGATCTCAAGCATAGCCTGATAAAGCATCATACCACGCTCCTTGATACGCTGTTTGGCGAGCATCTCCATTTTTTCAGCCGGCTCGAAAGGTAGATTTGTCGCAACTGTATTTATGAGTTCGGCTCCATCGGATATATTCTCGAAGTTAATAAATATACCGGTGCCTCCATCCAGACCTTTTGAGAGTTTCTTTATTCCATCGATGATGCTTTTGCGGAGTACTTCAAATTCTTTGTCTCCTTCTGCCGGGCGGCGGTCGGAAACCGGGGTTGCCACCACATTGATTTCCGAGTCCGGAATAGTGAGACCGGGAGAGCTTTTCTTTATTTTGAACCTTCCGCGTGCACGTACGAGAGCTGTATGTGTTCCGTCCGGTAAATCCAATACCTGAATTACTTCTGCCACGACACCGTACCTGTATATTTGCGATACATCCGTGATCTGATTCTGCGAGGCATCGAGCTGACAGCATATACCTACGGCAATATTGTGTTCGGAGGCATATCTGGCTACCCTCAATGCGTTTTCACGCACCAGGGCGATAGGAATGGTAACCTGTGGAAATAAAACTAAATTGCGGGTGGCTATTACGGGAAGATCGCTCCATGTCGGATCGGCTCCTTTGCCGTTGTTGCCTATGTCGAATCTACCGAAAGATACTATCTGGCAGTTATCATCCATGCGTTATGCGATTGAAAATATGTAGGTTATATGGGCTTGAGAGCTGTCGTCGCCATCAAGCTACTTGTTTTATTATGCAAAGTTAATCATTTTCCCGCATTGTTTATAGTTGTTCGCGTGGTTGACTTATATAAATTATTGGTTGTACGGGAATTTTTTCCTAATTTTGCCTGCATCAGTTGACGGTGGATCGGTGTAATAATTAAAATGTAAGTTTTTCCCCATGCATGTAGTAGGAATAGATATAGGAACGAGTTCGATATGTGGAGTGATTCATGATATCTCCTCGGATTTCATACGCAGTGTGACTATCAGAAATGATACTGCGGTTATATCGGAAAATTCTGATGAGAAAATGCAGAATCCGGAACGGATTCTCGATATCGTCATAGTAATTCTTAATGATCTGATCGGAGAGAAGGATGACATAGTTTCAATAGGCATAACCGGTCAGATGCATGGTATTCTATATACCGATCGTGAAGGTGATGCCGTAAGTCCGTTGTATACGTGGCAGGATGGCCGGGGCAACCGTATGATGGATAATGGTGAGTCTTATGCCTGTTATCTCAGCAGATTCACGTCCGAGCCGCTTGCTACCGGCTATGGTCTTGTAACGCATTTCTATAATCTGAAAAATCACCTGGTACCAGCAGGCGCATGTCGTTTATGCACGATAATGGACTATGTGGTAATGAAACTCACCGGCTTGAAACATCCTGTCACAGAGTATTCGAATGCTGCGCCGCTCGGATTCTTTGATAAACGCGAATTAAGATTCAATTATGAAGAGTTACTGTCTGTCGGAATTGACGGTACCTTTCTTCCAGAAGCTGTTACGGCATCCTTACCGTTAGGGTTTTACAACGGAGCGGCAGTGTATCCCGCGATTGGTGATAATCAGGCTGCATTTTTAGGATCTGTCGTAAATCTATCGGAGGCGGTGCATATAACCGTTGGGACCAGCAGTCAGATATCAATTTATACACCGGAGTACATAGCCATCCCGCAATTCGATACACGTCCTCTTCCGGGGGGAGGTTATATCCTCGTCGGTGCCGAATTATGTGGCGGCTATGCATTGACGCTTCTTAAAAATTTCTTCGCAGAAGCTGTAAAAGCTATCACAGGAGAGACTGTGGATGATGACACAGTATATACCGCCATGATGCGTATGGATATCAGGCATGAGGTTCCGTTAAAGGTGGATACTCATTTTGACGGTACGCGTGCCGATCCGACAAGACGGGGATCCATATCTGATATTTCTACTTTCAATTTTATTCCCGGCAATCTTGTAGATGCTTTTCTGACAGGATTGAGCGACGCTCTGCATGCAT
Source organism: Bacteroidales bacterium (assembly GCA_014800795.1). Taxonomy (GTDB): domain Bacteria; phylum Bacteroidota; class Bacteroidia; order Bacteroidales; family Muribaculaceae; genus UBA7173. The sequence continues at coordinate 5,134 of JAAVFL010000003.1, forward strand.
ATTATTTGCATCTTCCTTTATCATTGTCAGAAACGAAAACACATATTGTGGCTTCCGGCAACGGTATGAGAAAAAACCATAGGCTCCGCGAGGCATTTGCAAAGGGGTTCAGACTTCCAGTTGTGATGTCAGAAGCCGTTGAGGAAGCTGCTTTCGGTGCAGCGGTGTATGCCGGAAAATGTTTTGTGACAGTTCGTAACGACAATTTGTAAGATTCATACTTTACCGGTATTACATAAAAAACCGTAGATTAATTTAACCGTTGTGGGGATGGGTTGCGTTCCTGCAGCGGTTGAATTTTTGCGATAGAGTTATGGCCCATGTTACAACTTCAAAAATATGATGAAATATTTTTGAAGTTGGTTTGTAATAATTGAAATAATTTTGTAACTTTGTCGGTGAATAGGGATGTATATGCTTTATCGGCTTTCGATCATACAATTCCGAATATTTGTAAAATAATAAATGTTCTGAGATGTGTGTCCCGGTATATATCTTAATAATCCCGAAAATATGAAGTTAGAGATGAAAATTAATAGAATCATACATATTGCATTGACTGTTGCAGCATTGCTTGGAGTTACATTTGATGGAGCTGCCTTGCCATATGACTTTAACAAGAAAGCGGCGATAGACAGTATAAATAAGGAACTTGCCGTTGTAACTTCACCTACAGACAGTCTGGTTCTGTTATCCAATCTATTTGATCTTCATCCACGGCAGAAACGTGACTCACTCGGCAAAATGATTTACAGGCTTGCCTTAGCTACCGGTAATTCCCATTTTGGCCTCGATGTGGTGAGAAACTTGGGGAACAATCATCAGAAAAGCGATTCTTTACTTGATATAGATATTCAGCATGCTATGAGGTTCGAACCGTCTGACGATCGTGATGAAACTGTTACGTTTCTGCGTATGCTTCGGAACACAGCGAAGGTAAACTATTCGACGGAAGATGAAAAGGAACGGGAATTTCACCGGATCGTACGTATGCTTAACAGCTCGGAGGAAAAGGATCTTTATGAATGCATAGTGCTTTTGCATGCTTTGTGTCTGTATATCGGTGATGGATCACAGGGCGAGCTTCTTTCAAAATATCTTGATCGTCTGGGTGGAATGATCGAGCAGTTACGTCCAGAGGCATACAGTCTCCGAAATTGCTACTATGTATTGGCATCGATGTCATATGCTAATAATGAGGAGTATAACAAGGCAATCGAGATGGATCATAAACTTCTTGAGTTGCTTGACGGACTTGAGGATGGAATCCTCGGTCAGGGCCGTAAGTATCGTGACTATGACGGTAACCGTTATATCCTTTACACCCGGATGCTGTCATATTTTCCGCTCCTCAGTCAGAAAGAAGTAGAGCGATATTATAAAGAGGCAATGAATCTGGTGGAACATGATGAGTCGGCTAATGCGACAAACTCTGTCTCAGGATGTCCGCAGATATATTATGCGATGTACAATAAAGATTATGCTAAGGCACTTGAGTTACTCAATAAGTATCGCGATATGCCTTATAACGCTCCTAAAAAAGAGAAATTACTTAAATATACAATCAAATGTGCCGAAAAGCTTGGCGATAATGAGACATTGTTGGCAGCATCACGGGAATATAACGATATTCTTGAAGATATCATCAATGAGCGTACACGCGAAAAGTATAAGGAGCTTCAGCTCGTATACGATATAAGTGGAATGAAACAGGCGCATGCCGACGAAGCCAGAATGTTGACACGTAAAGCCTTTGTCTGGGCGCTTGTGGCGGCAGGTGTACTTCTTGTGCTGCTTGTCACTATGTGGATGTTCTTCCGTCATGCCCGTAAATTAAGCAAGGAGTTGCGTGACACTAATGAGGCTCTGCGGCGTGAGAGCGAAAATCTTAAAATATCTCAGGCCGAACTTACTGCCGCCCGCGATGAGGCTCGCAATGCCAGCCGTCTTAAAAGCGATTTCATAAAAAACATGAGTAATGAAGTGGCAGTGCCGCTTCATACAATCAATGAATATGCCAATCTTATAATTGATTGTTCCGAGGCTGGGTACAAACCCTATCTGAAACATTTTTCTGAACTTGTGGCGCTCAATTCTGAATTACTTACGACTATTGTCAACGATGTGCTTAACCTGTCGGAGATAGACTCTCATACTCTGGAAGTATCAAGAAAAAAAGAAAATCTTGAAAATCTGCTTGATATCGCAGCCGACAGTGTGCGCCACCGTCTGCATGATGGTGTGACTCTAAGGGTGGAGAATACCGGTAAAGAGGTGAATGTAGTTACAGACGGACGTCGTCTGGTTCAGATATTGGTTCAGTTACTGACTAATGCGGCCAAAGTTACCCGTGACGGTGAAATTGTAGTATCATATGATCTGGATATCGAGCAGGGAAAGATGAGTGTGGTAGTTACAGACGATGGTCCCGGGATATCGGCAGCAAACAGCGAGCGTATCTTCGAACGTTTTGTAAAGCTAGACCGTAATTCGCAAGGTGCGGGTATCGGACTGTCGGTAGCGCGCCGGATGGCTCAGATTCTTGGAGGAACGCTTAGGCTCGATACGGAATATCAGAAAGGGGGAGCGCGGTTTGTGCTGACACTTCCCATCGACTGACGGGATTTCTGAAGGATCTTTCTCTCCTATAGCTCTTTTATAAAAATGCGGGCAGCCACATAACGGTTGCCCGTTTCTTTTATCCATCCCGGAAGGCTTGCTTCAGGTGTGAAACCGGACGCCTTGAAGAGGTTAAGCGATGCATTGTTGGTCTCGGCAATTGTGGCGGCCAGAAGTCTTAATGACAGTGTGTCGCGGCAGTATTCGGTTAGAAATGACAGTGCTGCACGTCCGTACCCTTTCCGGCGATATTCAGGAGCAATCATTATACCGACAAATGCGCGCCCATGTCTGCTGTCTATATCGTAAAGGTCAACCGTACCGATTTTTTCATTTCCCGACGCAATCATAAGCCGTAGCTGTCCCTCGGACAGCGGATTTGCAGAATAAGATCTGATATATTCCCACAGCTGATGACGCGATATGGGAGCTTGTGATACTCCGTATTGCCACATTTCAGGAGTGTTTTCCCATAGATACAGTGTGTCGATATCCGATGGCTCAAGAGCCCGCAGTATGATGTTGCGCATAAAACAAAGAAACTTTTCAGATCAGTTCATTATCGTATCGGAAAAAAGCGTGCGGTTCTGGAGCGAGCGTCCGAGAGTGATTTCGTCAGTATATTCGATTTCGTTTCCTACTGATACGCCACGGGCAAGCTGAGTTACCTTTACTCCGTAGGGGAGAAGTCTGCGGTATATGTAATAGTCGGTTGTATCGCCTTCCATGGTTGCGCTCAAAGCAAGGATTACCTCTTTGATTCCACCTGCCGCAACTCTTGATATCAGTGAGTCTATCTGCAATTTATCTGGTCCGATACCGTCGATAGGGGATATGACACCCCCCAACACATGATATTTACCGTTGAAGGAACGGGTATTCTCAAACACAATGACATCCTTAACGCTTTCTACCACACATACAATCGACGTATCACGCCGCTCGTTTGCGCAGATCGGACACAAATCCGTTTCGGATATGTTGTGGCATTCCCGACAGTACTTAATACCTTTACGAAGATTGATTATTGATTCGCCAAGTGATACGGATGCCGATACATCTTCGCGTAGAAGATGCAGTGCCAGACGCAAGGCGGTCTTTCTGCCGATTCCTGGCAGACGTGATATTTCTGTGACTGCCGTTTCAAGCAGTGTTGATTCAAATTCCTGATTCATCGTGATGCCAATAGGTCATAACTATGCAAAGTTAACAAAAAAAGATGATTCGACAGAAGGCCTACAGCATATTTCTGCGCACAGTTTTTGGTATGTTTGCAGACTTTCTGTAATTTTGTAATTATGGAATATATTTGGCATATCGTCACATCTGGATTGCTCATAGGCATATTTATTTCTGCGCCTATGGGGCCGGTAGGTATGCTTGTGATTCAGCGTACGCTTAACAAAGGACGACGCCCCGCGCTTTTTACAGGCATCGGGGCTGCTCTGTCAGATATTACATACTGTCTTCTTACGGGATTGGGGATATCATTTATCACCGACTTTATTGAATCTAAGGAAATGCTCCTTCAGATAGTAGGAAGCGTGGTGCTTATCGGATTTGCATTTTATCTATTTAAGAAAAATCCTGCTGCGGCTCTTAAAAAACCGGATGTCATTCCGAATTCGTTCTGGAAAGATTTCGCGACAGGTTTCCTTTTTACAGTGGCAAATCCGCTTATCCTGTTTTTTATAATTGGATTGTTCGCCCGTTTTAATTTTCTGCTTCCTCATTTCCGATATTATCACTATATTTTAGGATATGCCAGTATTTTCGGCGGCGCCTTATTATGGTGGTGGCTCATAACATTCTTTGTAAATAAAGTCAGAGCCCACTTTAATGTACGTTCGTTGTGGGTTTTCAATCGTATAATAGGTGCGATTCTTTTCGTTATGGCTTTTGTCGGCCTTTATAAAGGACTTTCGGGCTATTTTGCCGAGATCTGATTTTACCATTGTACAATATGAATAATAACAATATAAAACAACTGATTATACCGTCAAATCCACTTCTTGACTCAATGGAGATGGAAGAAGTTGTCAATGCGTTGGAAGAATGTGGAGCCCGATTCTCTATCGAATCGTTGAACTGGCCATCGCTCTTCCCATATAGACCGCTGACGGTTGTGACAGCAGCCCATTCGGAGCGTTATCTGTATATAGATTTCCTTGTCAGATGTAACTATCTGCGGGCTGTGAACTTCACTGATAACTCACCGGTTGGTGAGGATTCATGTGTGGAATTTTATGTATCACCTGTTCCGGATTCAGATATATATTGGATTTTCGAACTAAATTGTGTCGGAACTATCAATGCTGCCAGATGCCAAGGTAAAAGGGAGTGTGTACATCTGAATGAAGAGGCACTTAAAAAAATCAAACGCTACACTTCGGTTGGTACACGTCCGTTTCAGGAAGTGGAGGGCTCGTTTATATGGAATGTAGCAATGGCTATCCCATTGGAACTTCTTGGCCTGAAATATAGCGGGAAACCAATAGAGCTGAAAGGTAATTTCAATAAATGCGCATCTGCAACATCGCAACCCCACTATGTGAGTTGGGCACCCATATTTACCGAAGAACCGGATTTTCATCGACCTGAATTTTTTGGTAATATAATCCTGGAGTAGCTCTAAAGAGCTTTAAATCTATGGTATCTATTCCGTAGCCCAATTAAATCCGGCACCCGGAGATAAAAATCGAGGGATATAAGAGATTTTTTTGTCAGAAAATTTTGTCAATTCAAAATATATGCCTACCTTTGCAGTGTTGAAAAACAAACCTCGGTTTGAAATCGACAAAGAGAAGTTTTAAATGGCGATTTAGTGTAGTGGCCTAGCACGCCACCCTCTCACGGTGGAGACCCGGGTTCGATTCCCGGATTCGCTACTCGCCTTATAAAAGCCCGCTTTTTGCGGGCTTTTATTTTTGTCTAAACTGTCAATAGTATTCGGGCCCATAGCTATTTTGGGTCAATGTAAAAAAGCACGCCGGGAAAAAGAATTCCCCGCAATGTGTTACTCAACCCAAAAGGTGCCCCGGAGGATTGGGAAAGAGCGATCGACTTTCTTATCGAGGAAGGCTATCTTAAAGATTTTGGCACATACCTTGAGATAACCTATAAAGGACGCGCTTTCGTTGACAATGGTGGTTTCCGACAGCAACACCGAGCGAAGAGTGTCCTGTTTTATTGTTCCATCATAGCGGCTCTCTGCAGCCTTCTCGCTCTTGTGGTCACGGTGATAGCACTTGTTTGCCAGATAAACGGCTAACGAGCAGGCATCATACTCTTTTTTAGCTTGGGCTTTGTTTTTATTGTCCATAAACTTTTGTATGTCAAATTATGTTTGTAATTTTGTAATGGTTCTACGCCGCAAGGCCGTGAACCTCCCTCGGGGAGATTTCAAATGAAATCTTCCCGTTGTATTTTAAAACCAGGTGTCATTATCTGTTCGCGCGAAAGAGTTAAATCTTGTCCGTTGCGAATAATCACAAGGGATTTTAACTCCTTGCATTGGTTTACACGGCCACGTATGGCATTGGAAAGTGTGCCTAAAGAAATATCAGAATCAATGCGAAGAACAATGTGGTCTGCTTGTTTTGCAGCCTTACGTATTTCATTATCAATAGCACTCTTTGTTGGCAGCGTGTTGACCTTATATTCCTGTTTTATACCCAGGGTATGATTAAAGGCATCGGCAGATTTTTCATTAGGCAAGTTTGGAAGTAGATCAATCTCATAACCATGCTTCTCTGCAAAATACGATGCGACGGCAATATTCTCAGCTTTTTCTCCCTTACCATGCATCTGATGAATGCGAACCTTGCCATTTGTCGTAGGAACGACAGAGTACTGGTTACGCATTTCTCGAACTATTTTACATGCTGCACATACTTCATTGTCCGGTATATGGACTGAGAGCTTCAGCTTCCCATTGGCGATGTCACAGTCGCGGCAGCGGCGGATGGTGTAGGGGTTGTAATCCGGGAAAGTCTTTCGCTCGATACCGGGATTGAAGTGGAAAATGCCTTTGGCATCGCGCTGGAGGGCGGCATTACCAAGACGCATCGCCTCGTCATGGGGAGTTTCGGCATACTTGGATTTGCGAACCTGAACGACGTTGCAGCGGCAATTCCATCCATTCGGCGGGTAGAACTCCTCCCAGAACGGATCGGACGGCTGTAGCGTCACCCTGTCGAGAACAGCATGCTCCGGACGCACACGATCATCCTTCTGGGTCCGATACTGCAGGTTGTATCGGTCACCATCCTCCATGAATTGCTCCCATTTGGCGGCCATCTCAGCCGAGGCGCTGACGAAGTTGTATTCGGCCCGGAGATAGTTTTCGTTATAGGTATGATCGATAGCTCGAACATCGTTCAAAAAGCGTTCGAACGGCTTTTTATTACCATCCTCATCGATGATGGACGGAAACGCCTCGTTGAGTTCATGAAACGTCTTCATGCCGGAGAATATGTAGTTGGATCGCTGAAGTCTCCGGCGCATGACATCCGACATTTCGACTTTTGTAAACGCGGAATCAAGAACCGAGGCATGAGCGCCGATAAAATCCTGCACGGCCGGTTCAGCAAGAATCTCCACCCGGAACTCCGCACCTTTCTCCCGGAAGAGCAATTTCATCATGCCGTCAAACAGCGATGACAATTTCTTGCGGATCTCATCTCCGGGATGCGCCAAGGTGTATAGATCCGGAATGTCCGACAACAACCGGGCATAGCGTTTGTGCAGCCCCTCGTAGTCGGAGGGGCTCAGTCGAAAAAATTGCTGCCGGATCTTTTTCCCTCCTCCTCTTTTGCGGGCGACTCCAGATCCGGCTCCGATGGTGTCAGAAGATCCAGACGCTTGCCGACAGGCATGTTGTATTTCTTTTCAAAATAGGAAACTCATGTCAGTCGATGCCGTAAGTCCAGTCGTTGCCGACGGTCTGGGTACACCGATGATACTCCGGAATGACATGTTTGCGCGGACATTGTTTTCTCGAAGTCAGCGTTTATCATATGAAATCATGAATTTTTCGACGTAAAACATTCTTCTTCAGAGGGGGAATCACTATATTGGCAGTGTTTAATCTCACAAACCCTCTATATCAAGCTATCGGGTTTTATTTTTATGTAACAAATTTACACTAAGACGTGGCATAATTGGCTCACGTTTTCTTATCACATATAAAAAGATTTCCACAATTATTCGGCTTATATCTCTGCGACACTCAAATTATTCGACAACTCTTTATCGCTTCGTGGGTCTGCGCAGATAAAAAGAATGGTCGGGTCAGGCATTGATGCCCAGGCAATGAACCTTATAATGGCGAATCTTCAAGCCAACTATTATTATAAGAATATTTCGTTTGTTTTGTGTTACCAGACTCCAAAGAAAAATCTTGCGCCTTTTGATTATGGAGTAAGATACCATTACAAAAGTGAATATGGTATTTTAGCAATACTATTCCGCAGGTGATTTCAAGTTTGGCTTGCAATTCCGAAACTAGTTCAACAAAAAACGTAATAATAAAATTCAAACTTCGATTGAAAGCAATAGCGCAATTTTGAAATAGCTAAACATCAATTCATACTCCATAAAAACCCGGCTATGATGCCGTGGGTTCTTATGGAGTTACGGCACCACTTCCGCGCTTTCGTGTATCAACCTTAAGGCATAGTCGGAAAGCTGAATCCGGGGCTGATTTCATAAACTAAACTAAAGAGTAATGTCTGTTGTTTCTTTAATGGCAACAGACATTATAATTATTAAGTAAGTTCTGAAAATTTGATATGAGACGATATATATTGATTTTGATATCAGCTATAGTGTGCTGTGTAAGTGCTTCGGCATTTGACAAATACACTCTTGACCGAAATGATCTTCCGGAGAAGGCTCAGGAATTTCTGACAGAACATTTCCCTAAATCGAAAGTCGGAATGATAAAGGTTGACAAGCATCTTCTGAAGAAAACCGACTATGACGTGAAACTCGTAAACGGCACCAAAATCGAATTCAGCAATGCCGGGAAATGGACCTCGGTTGACTGCAAGAATTCGGCTGTGCCTGAAAAGATTATACCCAAAGCTATCCGCAACTATGTAAATAAGACTTTCCGTGATGTTAAAATCGTGAAAATCAAAAATACTGCATCAAAATATGAGGTCGGCCTCTCAGACGGCGTAGAAATATACTTCAATCTTCTGGGGCAGTTCAAAGGAGTGAAGATGGACGACTGATCCGCCATTGGCTCACAGCCAAAAGGCGGTTCAAGCTCTGATCCATGCATACATCTGCTATCCGGCGGCGTACGAAATCAGATATTTCCAATTATGATTCGTCGCCGAGGCGTTTTCCTCTTTGTAGAAATCGCCGGAACGGTCGTAGAAGCGTTCCGTTTCATAGAAATGGCATAGACCTATTCCGCAGTCAAGAATTGAGAGCGCACTTTTCGGAACATAATAGAAATGTACCTTATCACCATCGACCAGCGCTCTCCAAGGCTGGGAATTTGTAGAAGACGGGGCAAGACGCAACATCGCCAGAGCTTCACCGAAACGCGAATCCTCCGACAGCGATTTGTCGGATCCGCCCTCAAAAAAAAGCTCAGAAAACGGTTTTCTATGATCGCTTCGGGCTACAACCCTCGATATTTTTTCAATCAGGCCTTTCTTAGCAGTTGTTCCTACGGGAGAGATTATTTTCAGTCGTTCACCAGCAGGCCACGGTTCGGCGGTCTCGAAGTCGGTACCCTTAAATGTGGCAGCGATCCAGCATGTTCCCAATCCGAGTTGCCATGCCTTAAGCACTACCTGCTCGAAGCAGAAACCGGTTGACAGGGATGAGGCCTCGTCGTCGGCAGCTCCTACCATAAAGAAATCCTCCGCACCGCGGATCATGCCGTAGGTGGACGGTTTGAATCCGTTTTTCAGATCGAACCGCTTTATGCGGACAGTGAACTGTCCGCCGAACGGATTGTAAACCTTTCCGGCAAACTCCAACAGTTCCTTCGCAATAGGCGCGGCTACAGCCTCGCCGTTGTAACTGCGCACCGATCTGCGCTCACGCATAGCTTCGATAATATTCATTGTATATCGCTGACTGATTCTTTCCCCAAAAGTACAGCAAATTTCACGAATGTCAAAATCGAAGGCAATAGCTTTCAGGGCAACCGCATCAACATGTCCCATGAATGGGCTTGCTAATGGTAGGATAGAGTAGCCTGAACGAGGCACCTACGGCGCCTCTATATCGGCTAATTTGATGCGGTTACCGTAGGAGAAGTGGTTGAGAAATTTGTATGTGGAGACAATTTTGCGTAAATTTGCACCATCGGGTAGTATGCCATAAAAAGTAATGGCGCTACACTATAAAAAGACAGCCAGATCAAAACCCCATTAAGTTTTAATGAAAACTCCAGTCTATCTTTCAGCAATGGCACTGTTAGCATCATGCGCCTCCACACCGGAAAAGTTCACTTATCCGGAAGCGCCCGCAGACGCGACAACCGACACTTATTTCGGCACTACAGTGCCTGATCCTTTCCGTCCGCTTGAAAACGACACCGCAGCCAACACTCTGGCATGGGTGGAGGCAGAGCGTGAAGTGACAGAAAACTATCTGTCGCAGATTCCTTTCCGCGACAATCTGCGCAAACGGATCTCTTCTTTCAACGACTATGCCAAGCAGGGAACTCCCTGGAAATGGCACGACGGGAAATATTACTTTTCGAAAAACGACGGTCTGAAGAACCAGTCGGTAATATACCGCAGCGAAACTCCCGACGGTGCGGACAGCGAGGTTTTTCTCGATCCGAACACTCTGTCGGAGGACGGCACCGTGGCTATGACCGGACTTACAATGAGTAAGGACGGGAAATATGTGGCATACACCATTTCGCGCAACGGTTCGGACTGGACAGAGATTTATGTGGTAGACGCAGCCACAGGCAAACCGCTTGACGACCATATAGAGTGGGCAAAATTCACCAGCGCCGCATGGTATAAGGATGGTTTCTTCTACTCAGCATATGATCGCCCCGAAGAGGGTAAGGAGTTCTCGAACGCTAACGAGAATCACCGTGTGTATTACCACAAGCTCGGTACACCGCAGAGTGCCGACACCGTTGCATTCGAAGATAAGGCAAATCCGCTCCACTTCCACTCGGCCACCGTATCGGACGACGAGCGCTGCCTGCTGGTATTCGTCGGTGGTCAGGGATTCGGCGACGGTGTAATTGCAAAAGATCTTACAGATTCGGCGGCTAAATGGGTAACCATCGAACCTTCACAGGATTACGAGATGAACTTCGTAGATCTGATCGGCGATGACCTTTACTTCCTAACTTCGGTTGACGCTCCCCGCAACCGGTTGGTAAAAATGCCGCTTAAATCGCCGGGACGCGCATCATGGGTGACTGTCGTTCCGGAACAGGAAGGTGTGCTTGTAGACGCATCGCGCTCAGGTAACGACTTCATTCTCACCTATGAAAAAGATGCCTCCATGCATCCGGCACTTTATACACTCGCCGGAGAAAAGAAGAGCGATATCGCGCTGCCTACGTATGGCAATGTAGGTTTCTCAACCTCTGACAAGAGTGACGAGGTGTTCTATTCGTTCACATCGTTCCTATACCCATCGGCAATCTTCAGCTACGACAAAGCGACCGGTGAAAGCACTCCCCTGTTCTCTCCGGAAATAGCGGGCTTTAATGCCGACGACTATGTTACGGAGCAGGTGTTCTATACCTCAAAGGACGGGACGAAGGTTCCGATGTTCCTCACCTACCGCAAGGATCTCAAGCGCGACGGAACCAATCCGGTATATCTTTACGGTTACGGAGGCTTCAACGTATCGCTGCCACCGAGTTTCTCGGCCAACCGTCTGGTGTGGCTTGAAAACGGAGGTATATATGCCCAGGCGAACCTTCGCGGCGGAGCTGAATATGGCGAGGAATGGCACGAAGCAGGTACGAAGCAGAAGAAACTCAACGTGTTCAATGACTTCATTTCAGCAGCGGAATACATGATAGAGGAAGGGTGGACCACCCCGGATCATCTGGTAATAGAGGGTGGCAGCAACGGCGGTCTGCTTGTAGGTGCGGTAACGAATATGCGTCCTGACCTGTTCAAGGTAGCAATCCCCCGCGTAGGCGTTATGGATATGATGCGCTATCATCTGTTCACCATCGGGTGGAACTGGGCTTCGGACTACGGCACAAGCGCCGATTCTCCGGAAATGGCAGAATATCTGCTGGCCTACTCTCCGGTTCACAATATAAAGAACAACGGAACGACATATCCCGCCATCATGGTGACAACGGCCGATCACGACGACCGCGTTGTTCCTGCCCACTCGTTCAAATACGCCGCCACACTTCAGAAAGCCGATACGGGTGACGCTCCCAAGATTATCCGCATCGACAGCAAAGCCGGACACGGCGGCGGCAAACCGATCGGTAAGGTTATCGACGAATATACCGACATATATTCGTTTATATTCCACAACTTAGGCATAACCCCGAAGAAATAAGAATAAATAAGAATTAAAAGTTGACAGTGCGAACACGCATATTATCGTTAATGTTGATTCCACTCCTGTTGCAGTCATGCTTCACCGGGGTGGAATCAACCCCTAAAATAACCTACCGTGAAGTGAAAGAGAACAAGGCAGACGGCACTTCACCCGAAGCGGCCTTCGCCGCAGGCTTCTCTCCACAGAAATTCACAGACTGGCAGGAAGGGAAACCATTTTACGTCACTTCGGACAGAATCGGCCTTGTACTTGCTCCGGATAATTCTGAATACCGTGACATAGAGCCGAAGGAGGGTGATGTAATATTTTATGATGGCGTAAGAACCGTGGCAGATCTTACCGGAAACGAAATAGCGGAACTTCTGTTCCGCCAATCCGACGGCTCAAATGGCCGGTTCGCTTACCGCACGGGCTACACCGTCAAGGAACTTTCAGAGCGGGTTACGGTAGAGATTCCGTTTGCCATCGACCTTGATCTGGTTAAGGAGTGGGACAGGGCGCTCGCCGGCAAGGAATATTACATAAAGACTCCCTTGTGGGTTGACGGGAACGGAAATCAGCAGAAAGGGAAAAAATTTGTAAAGGTCAAAATACGAAGTGTGAAAGCTGCCAACGAAGTGTATCCGTTCATGGTAGTGTTCGAGGATGAGAGCGGCAATATGCAAGGGGTTTTCATGGCATCCCAGAACGATGCACGCTGGGCACCGCGTGCATTTCCGGCGGTATTCTCATTCACAGATCCGCATGCACAGTATCCGAAGATTACGGATGCCATGTGGAATAATATCCAGAACACCCGCGTGGCCGAGGGAATGACAAAAACCGAGGCATCACTGGCACTCGGGACTCCTGCAAATATTGACCGCGGACACGATCATTCGTCGGCATACGAACGATGGAGATATTCTGACGGCGTATACCTTATCTTCGAGGACGGATTGCTTACACGCCACAATTAAATAAACACCATCCCCAACCTGACGGCTCACACGAGCAGAGTCCTACCCAATCAAAAAAATAATTCGATAAGTAAGTCATGAAAATTATTACGTATAATATGTACATCCGGACTTTATATCATCCGCGGCATCCTTACGCCGTATTTTACTCTCATCTTCAGTCATGTAGCTCGCTACATTCCTTC
>JAAVFL010000004.1 GCA_014800795.1 Bacteroidales bacterium
AAAGGTGTGCATATCTTTGCGAATACTTTAACAACATACATTTTACATTGACCTCTGATATCGGGCAGCCCGGAATACCATAGCCCGGAATATACCTGCGAGCCGTGATGGTTGATTATTGTTGCCGTCGGATTACTCCGGCAACCAGCATATCAGACAGCCATCCGATTATAGCTGTGCGTTCGTTTGCACCTATCCATCCTGATTGTACTATCCGCCGTGGATAGCTATCTCTCAACTCGGATTAATGGTAGGCACGATTTGCAGGCTGGCTGTAAGCTGTTTCAGCTGCGGACCCCAATTGAGGCTGTGGAAATGAGTGATGTACTGTGAGAATGAATCTGAATAGCGGTTATGAGTGTGTCGGGTTTATGCGTGTTCTACCGGATATAAGGGGGGTGTGAGGCAGGGTGTGTCGAGCATTCTGTTTTAGCCTGTCCATCATTTATTTTTGAGAAGTATTAGCTGTTGCAATATGAGGAGGTTTCGTGTGGTGTTTGCATGCAGGGCGCGCACTATGGTTTAGGGCGCGTTGGCAGGCGTAAAGTTCTTAATTTCTACTAAATGTTTTGTGGGTTGGAAAGTTGTTTGTAATTTTGTTTGCAAATTTTTTTCAGACTTATCGGGATATGCAGCAAATTGTCGGATCTGATGTCAGGAGGGATTCACTTGTCATTATACCAATGTATAATGAGAAGGAGAATGCTGCGGCAATTATTGACGCGGTTCTTGGGCTTGAACATGGGTTCGATGTGCTTGTGATTGATGATAATTCGCCTGATGGTACCGGTGCTATTGTAAAGAGAAAGATTGCTGAGAATCCGGGCAGAGTCCATATAATTGAGCGCAGCGGTAAGCTTGGGTTAGGTACGGCCTACATAGAAGGTTTCAAATGGGGGCTCGCTCATGGCTACGATTATATTTTCGAGATGGATGCCGATTTCTCGCATAATCCGAATGATTTGCCTGCTCTTTACCGTGAGTGTGCCGAGAATGGGTCGGATGTGGCTGTAGGTTCGCGATATGTTACGGGCGTGAATGTGGTTAATTGGCCGATGGGACGTGTTCTCATGTCGTATTTCGCGTCGAAATATGTGCAGGCTGTAACAGGGCTTAAGGTGAAGGATACCACGGCCGGTTTCGCATGTTACAGGAGCGAGGTATTGCGTACGATGGAGCTGGACAAGATCCGGTTCAAGGGGTATGCTTTCCAGATAGAGATGAAATATACTGCTGTAAAGTGTGGTTTCAAGGTCACTGAAGTTCCTATTGTCTTTGTCAATCGTGTTCTGGGGACATCCAAAATGTCGTCGGCGATATTCGGCGAGGCTCTGTTCGGTGTGGTTAAACTGAAACTTGACTCTCTTACCCGCAAGTATCCTGCCAAAGAAACGAGACATTAATATAGCGTTGTATATTGAAACATAATTTTGTCAAGTAATTCGTGTGAGCTGTCATGAAGCCAAAGATTTTAGCAAACGGATTGATTTTCAGCAACGGTTTCCGTTTCAAGGGAAGCGTGACTGTAGATAGCGGTCTGATTGAAAGGGTTGATACCGGTTATGTGGATATTTCTGATATCCCGTGCGAGAATTACGAGGTTATAGATTGTGAGGGGAAGATGATTCTTCCCGGTGTGATTGACGAGCATGTTCATTTCCGTGATCCGGGTCTGACGGAGAAGGGAGATATCGCCACAGAGAGCCGCGCCGCGATTGCAGGAGGGGTGACCTCTTTCTTTGATATGCCCAACACGGTTCCGCAGACAACGACTGTGGAGGCGTGGGAGCGCAAGATGGAGCGTGCTGCCGAGGTTTCGGCCGCAAACTACGCTTTTTTCCTTGGTGTGACGAATTCCAATCTCGATGAGATACTTCATGCGGATTATACCCGTATTCCAGGTGTGAAGCTGTTTATGGGCAGTTCTACCGGAGGAATGTTGGTGAACAACGATGAGATGATGCATCGTCTGTTCACACAGTTCCCTTATGTGATTGCGTGTCATGCGGAGAGCGAAGATGTGATATCGGCCAATAAGACAAGGCTCCAGGGCGAATATCCCGGTGGAATCCCGGTTGGGTTGCATAGTATGCTCCGCTCACGCGAGGCATGTGTGGAGGCTTCGCGAAAGGCCGTGGAGCTGGCTCAGGCCACAGGCGCACGTCTTCATCTGATGCATGTCACAACCGCTGAAGAGCTTGATTTCCTGTCACCCGGCGATGTGGCCGGGAAGCGCATAACGGCTGAAACATGTCCTCACTATCTTTGTTTTACTGATGTGTCCGTAGGCGCTACGGGTGGACTTACGAAATGTAATCCGGCGCTGAAAACCGCAGATGACCGTAGGGCGCTTATGCGTGCCGTTGCCGATGGCCGTATTGATGTCATAGCAACGGATCATGCCCCGCATCTCCTTTCAAGCAAGCAAGGGGGCGACGCGCTGACAACGGCGTCGGGAATGCCCTCGGTGCAGTATGCTCTCCCTATAATGCTCCAGCTGACCCGTAAAGGAGTGTTTACGATTGAGGATGTGGTAGAGAAGATGAGCGGTGCCCCGGCCCGCCTGTACCGAATGTCGCGGCGCGGCTACATACGTCCGCATTATGCGGCAGATCTCGTTATCATAGATCCTGATGCAGATTACACTATAACGGCCGACAGTGTGATCAGTTCGTGCGGATGGACGCCGTATGAGGGTATGAAGCTTAATTTCCGTGTGGAACAGACATGGGTCAACGGGCGGCCGGCGTATGTCGATGGTAAATTCACCGGGATTCAGAAGGCTTTGGCGATCCGATTTGATATTTGACATCCGGCAGGATTGAAAGATCTTTCAGCCGCATTTTATCGAGATTCATTTCATACGTCCAAATGTCGGAGAGCATAACCCACGGTACCATGTGAAGTCGGTTTACCGGGTGTTATGCTCTCCGATGTCTATTATACCGCAAGTAGCTGTTCAGATAGTCATTTCACCGCATATAGGATGAAGGAGGCTGTTGGCGACCTGGCGTGGAGTGAGCCCTGTTCCGAAGAGGAACATCATTTTAGTAAGCGCGGCTTCGGTAGTGAGGTCATGGCCCGATATCACTCCGGCCTGAGCCAGATGATTACCTGTCGCGTAGCGTTTCTGCTGTACTCCACCGTTGACACACTGGGTTACGTTCAGAACCACTACACCGCGGTCCACGGTATCTCTCACGGCGCGCTGAAACCATTCGCAAGTGGGTGCGTTTCCGGCACCGTAGGTCTTGAGTACGACTCCTTTTACGCCGGGTGTCTCGAGTTGCTGACGCAGAGATCGCTCGGTCATTCCGGGATTTACGTATACGATGATAACGTCCGTGTTGAGTCCCGTATGTACTTTCAGCGGCAGCCTGTCGTGAAGTCTCCATAGTGAGTCGATATTGAACTGGATCGAAAGTCCTATCTTGGCGAGCTGGGGATAGTTGTTGCTTTTGAAGGCGTTGAAGTTGTCGGCGCTCATTTTTGTGGAGCGGTTCCCGCGCCAAAGATAGTTTTCGAAAAGTATAGCCACCTCCTGAACCATCGGTTCACCGTTGATGGGATCTACCGCGGCGGCAATCTGAAGTGCAGTTATAAGGTTCTCTTCACCGTCGGTTCTCACTTCTCCGATGGGAAGCTGCGACCCTGTGATGATGACAGGTTTATGCAGATGTTCGAGCATGAACGACAGCGCAGAAGCTGTGTATGCCATTGTGTCTGTGCCGTGGAGAACTACAAATCCGTCGAAGTGATTGTAGTTCCGCCCGATTTCAGATGCGATCTGTTGCCAATGTCCCGGGTTTATATTACTTGAATCGATAGGCGGGTCGAACTGTATATGCTCGATATCGTAGTCAAGCATTTTGATCTTCGGTACGTTATCAATCAGATGATTGAAGTCGAACGGACTGAGAGTATGTGTACACGGGTCCTCTATCATGCCGATAGTGCCTCCGGTATATATGATGAGGATGCGCGGCCGCGTATGGCTTTCGGTCTGCTTCATGTTCGGTATAGATCTATAGTTACACTCACGTGAAGAGAGAGGATATCGGAGAGAGAGGATAAAGGATGTGTCTCAGCCTACTTTAGCGCCTGGAGTTACCGCTCCGGTAGGACCGATAACAACAAGCGAGCCATCGGGGTTCTGTGCCGACAGGATCATGCCCTGGGAAAGCACCCCTTTGAGCTTGCGCGGAGCGAAGTTCGCGACGAAGCATATCTGTTTCCCGACGAGATCCTCGGGATTGTAATATTTAGCAATGCCGCTGACAATGGTGCGCTGTTCCATGCCGTCGTCGATGAGGAACTGCAGCAGCTTGTCGGCTTTGGGCACTTTATTGCATTCGAGTATGGTTCCAACGCGGATATCCACTTTGGTGAAGTCTTCGAATGGGACGTCGGCCATCTGGGGCTCGGGACGCCAGCTCTTGCGTTTGTTCTCCTCACGTATGCGGTCAAGGCGGTCGAGCTGTGCCTGTATCGCATCATCCTCGATTTTCTCGAACAGAAGTTCGGGTTGCGCAAGCTGAACGCCGGGAGAGAGGAGATTGTCGCTTCCGAGCATATCCCATGTAAGGTTTTTCATACCGAGCATTCCGGCGAGTTTCCCGCTCATGAATGGTAGGAAGGGCTCGAAAGCAACCGCTATGTTGGCGCAGATCTGGAGGGCGACGTTCAGTATGGTCGCCACGCGTGTCATATCTGTTTTCGCCACTTTCCACGGCTCTGTCTCCTGAAGGTATTTGTTGCCCAACCGGGCTATGTTCATGGCTTCCTTGAGGGCTTCGCGGAAGTGGAAGGTTTCGAGATTGGCGGTGAGGGCTCCGGCTATAGTTTTCAGCTCGTCGAATACTTGGGTATCTACAGGCTGCATGTCGGTTGCAGCCGGAACTTTTCCGTCGAAATATTTGTGGGTCAGAACCATCGCGCGGTTCACGAAGTTTCCGAGAATAGCCACGAGTTCCGAGTTGTTTCGGCTCTGGAAATCGCGCCATGTGAAATCGTTGTCTTTTGTCTCCGGAGCGTTGGCGGTGAGTACATAGCGTAGCACATCCTGTTTGCCGGGGAAATCGCGCAGATATTCGTGGAGCCAGATAGCCCAGTTGCGTGAGGTGGATATTTTATCCCCCTCGAGATTAAGGAATTCATTGGCAGGCACATTGTCGGGCAGCTGGTAATTGTCGCCGTATGCCATCAGCATGGCCGGGAATATGATGCAGTGGAACACGATGTTGTCCTTGCCGATGAAGTTGATTATACGTGTTTCCGGATCTTTCCAGTAGGTTTCCCAGCTGTCGGGCAGCAACTCCTTGGTGTTGGATATATATCCGATTGGGGCATCGAACCACACGTATAGCACCTTACCTTCGGCGCCTTCCACGGGGACAGGCACACCCCAGTCGAGGTCGCGGCTTACGGCGCGTGGCTGCAATCCCAGGTCGATCCACGATTTGCATTGGCCGTAGACGTTTGTTTTCCATTCCTTGTGGCCTTCGAGAATCCATTCCGACAGGGGTGTTTCCCAGCGGTCGAGGGGCAGATACCAGTGTTTTGTCTCTTTCAGCACGGGAGTATTGCCGGTGATGGCGCTCTTGGGATTGATGAGGTCTGTTGCGTTGAGCGACGAGCCACACTTCTCGCATTGGTCGCCGTAAGCGCGGTCGTAGTGACAGTGGGGGCACTCGCCGGTCACATAGCGGTCGGCGAGAAACTGGTTTGCTTTCTCGTCGTAGAGCTGCATTGAAGTTTTCTCCACGAAGTGCCCGTTATCGTATAGGCGGCGGAAAAATTCCGAGGCCGTTTCCGCATGAATATCGCTTGTGGTACGTGAATAAATATCGAACGACACTCCGAGTTCCTCCATCGAATCCTTGATGATGGCGTGGTAGCGGTCTACGATGTCCTGAGGGGTCACGCCTTCGTTCTGTGCTTTTATGGTGATAGGCACTCCATGCTCGTCAGATCCTCCGATCATCACCACATCCTCACCTCTGAGGCGAAGGAAGCGGGTATATATGTCGGCCGGAACATACACTCCGGCGAGGTGTCCGATATGCACGGGGCCGTTGGCATACGGAAGGGCGGTAGTGACAAGGGTGCGCTTGAATTTCTTTTCCATTTATCTTCAATCTGTTTAAGTTGCAAAATTACTAAATTCCGCTGAGAATTAAAAGAACCAGGGTGCAAACAGCATGCTTTGGTATGTGTGTCGCCGGAAGAGAAATAAAGACACCGTATCAGGGCGGTATAACTGTGAAAGCCCCCTGAAAGTACGTTCGTAGTACTTTCAGGGGGCATGGTATGTGTATGTCAGTTGTGGTTACAGCCGGCTTATCGGTTAATTTTGCGTACAGAACCGTCGGAGTATCTGACAATAAAGATACCTTCTGTAGCGGCAGATTCGTTTATCCGGCGACCGTCGGGAGTGAAGTATTCTACCGGAACAGCGTCGGCCGGAGCAGCAATCAGATCGTTCACGCCCGCAAATTCCGTAATATTAAACGATAATTCCACGCCTGGAGCTTTGAGGGTGAGTGTTCCCTCGGCTATTACTTCGGTATCGTTGTGGCGAACGTTAAGCACAGTGTTGCCATAACGTCCGGAGACGCTGGCGGTCACTCCTGCGGGAGCGTCGACTGTGAACCGCGATCCGTCGTAGTAGCTGCTGAGAGCAATTTCGAGGGGGGTGCCGTCGGAGGGAACCGCAATGTCGGTGACTTCCGAGGTGAGCCAAGGGTATTCGCCCACGAGATTGATAGCGAAGCCCGACATAAGATCGCCGTATTCATTTGAAATGTTTGCAATTGCCGACCATGTCTTTCTCGGATTACCTTCGCGGGTGATTGTCTTTTCAATCCATCCGTGGCAGAGATAGGGATGGGGGTATTCGCCAATCATCGGCGAGAAGAGTTCGACGCCTTTGCCATTGAAGCCTGTGATACGGGCTGCATAGGCAATGTTGCTCTGATCAAGTACTACAGGGGTGTCGAAATTGAACGGAATTGTAAGATAGTCGCTTGATCCGAATTCGTATGTCACAACATCAGTTCCCTTGCATACGGCGGAGGCAACCACGGGAGCACCCTCTATCACATAATCGTTGGCCATCGCCAGAATTTCGATTGTAAATTCAGCTTCAGGCGAAATCTTACCCATGGCGAGAAGATGTGCTTTACTTACTACCAGCGGTGATGCCGACGGATAGATGAAGTTGAGTATGGCATCGAGGGTTACAAAGTTCTCCTCCGATGCTTCATCGTCGAAAGTGTATTTTGTCCAGAAATCCGATACACCCTCGCCTCGGCCGAACACCGGAATATTGGCCGAACCGTATTCGCGGGCGGCAAGCACCTCGGTGATTCCTTGTGTAATGGGATCGAACGGAAGCAGACCGTAGACTTCGGCAGAGCCATCGCTAAACATTACCTCGGTAGAGCCTCCGATCTGTATATAGTTGTAAGTCGGAGCGTAAACAGATTCTTTATATTGAGGTGCTGATGCCGAAATTGTGGGGGGAGCTACTAAGTTATGGCGTGTAGTCGATTCGGTAGAATAGTTCGGTGTATATTTCAGTAACAGGAAGTCGGGATCGCTGTCGGAAACGGTCATCTCTCCGGTAGCGGGATCCTGATAAGTCCAAGCACATGTAGTTCCTTCCGGGAATTCTGCCATTCCGAACGGGTCGTTGATCCACATTAGGTCTGCATATACCGGGAGCATTGCAATCGGGGTGATGTTCACGGTCCATCCCTGTTCGCTGCTGAATCCGTAGAACAGTGTTTCGTATGGTTCGAGATATGGAGGTATATCAATACCGGGGTAATCCACAGCGATATTGTCGAGAATAGCAGAGTCGCAGTCGGTGCCGTAATAATGGAATGCGATCTGTACGTTTTTACCCTCATACCCGTCGAGTGAAACGGTGACCGGCTCGAGAACGCCCGATCCTCCAATCATATCGTATGCCGCTTTTCCGGCGTTGTCGTCGGTCATGCTGTAGATCGGGGTCCATTCGTTGGCGCCCTCCTCGCGGATAAGAACCTTTATGTCGCCCTTTGCCTCGAACTGGGTGAATACCATTTCGTCGGGGTTATAGTAAGCCCAGTCGTAATAATACATACATGCGGTGTACATATCGAAGCTCAGAGTCATTTTCTCCTCTACTGTGAATATGGGCGATATGAGCTTCTCATCCTGTAGCTTGTCGCCTCCGGCTACGCTAAGGTTGATATAATATATTCCGTCGGTTGGGGCTGGAAAATAGTAATTGGGCTGCGAGAAAGCATTCCATTTCTGCTTAGCTGTAAGCTCGTTGCTGCCGAGGCTTTCCGTGGTCCATCCGTCGGGAATCCATCCTTCGGAGGTTCCGTCGTAAGCTTCGAAACTTTCGAAGAGCGCCGCTGTGCCATTGGTGGCGGCGCGCTTCGGCATCGACTTTTTTATGAGAGGATTTATGGTGTTATCGATGCGTAGGGCCGGAGCAGCTTTGCGCACAGGGGCATTTTCAGTTTTTCCCGTGGTGGCCGGGATAATGGTCTTATGCGCTTTCGGCAGCATTGATACACTCTGGAACTGCGAACTTTCGGCCGAGATTGTCAGCGAAACCGCGCAAGTGACCAGTGATAGAAGTAATAATTGCTTCATGTAAAATTATTTATAAGATTAGATGTTATTACTGCGTAAAGTTTAGGATTATAAATAAGTCTTGCATATAATGCATTCAAATAGACTTTACACTATCTGCGGCATCCTTTCGGCGGATAATATAAAATAATTTCCACGACTTACTTATTATGGAAATTTTATCACAAAGATACTTAAAATGTCGCATACCTGCCAATCATCTAACTATTTTTAACCAAAAAAACGAATGCAGCTGTTGAACTTCGTTGCGGATAGATAATTGCATCGTCGTGAAATTGTAGCTACTCTGGCTGGACGCATTCCACTCGCACCGGCATATACCGATGGCTGCCTATCCCTGCCTGGGCGTTTGTCATGTACCGTATGCAGCCGCCACCTAAAGGGGCCTCGCTATTGACTGTTTTGATGCGGTTGCCCTGGTGTATGTTATGAAATATTTCTGTAGTTTTGCGAAACTTTAACAAACGCTTATTGTTAAATATTAATAATAAGAGAGTGAATAACTATGCTTGCTTTTAAGGATCCATATGAATAATTCAGATCAGATTATGGACTATAACAGAATATTAGGAGAGATCGCCACCGAGGTGGAACCCCTGCGGGGGGAAGGGCGGCTGCCTGAATATATTCCCGCACTCGCCCGGGTAAATCCTGACCGATTTGGTATATGTCTGCTTACAACAGGTGGTGAGCGATTCGAGTTTGGAGATACCGGCGAACGGTTTTCTATTCAGAGTATCACGAAAGTGTTTTCACTGTCGGTGGCATTGTCGCTTATTGGGGAGGAGCTGTGGCAGCGTGTCGGGAAGGAACCTTCGGGGTCGGCTTTCAATTCGCTGATTCAACTTGAGATTGATCACGGCATTCCCCGCAATCCGTTCATCAACGCCGGAGCTATAGTGGTGGCTGATGTGCTTCTATCCAGTCTACCCTCTCCAGAGGCGGATTATATGGATTTCCTCAGGCGTATATCGGGCGATCAGACAGTAGACTATAACCGGAAAGTGGCGGCTTCGGAGCGCGAGGCCGG
Organism: Bacteroidales bacterium; assembly: GCA_014800795.1. Classification (GTDB taxonomy): domain Bacteria; phylum Bacteroidota; class Bacteroidia; order Bacteroidales; family Muribaculaceae; genus UBA7173. Next base: position 9,683 of record JAAVFL010000004.1, read on the forward strand.
CTATGTGAATGCCGCTATCACAAATATGCTCAAATACTACGGCAATCTTACCAATGACATCGAGGATGTGTTGCGGTTCTATTTCCTGCAATGTTCCGTGGAGATGAACTGCCGTCAGCTCGCGCAGGCATTTCTGCCGTTCGCCGACCGCAACCGCAGATTTGAGTTCGGCAATGTCAGCCTCACTTATTCGCAGGTTAAGCGTATCAACGCCATAATGCAGACATGCGGGTTCTACAACGATGCCGGTGAGTATTCCTATCTTGTCGGTCTGCCGGGGAAGAGCGGTGTCGGCGGCGGAATCGGGGCGATATATCCCTGTCACTATTCAGTTGCTACATGGAGCCCGCGCCTCAACGGCAAGGGCAATTCAGTGATGGGAATTAAAGCCTTGGAGCTCCTTACCACCTATACGCACGAATCTATTTTCTGAATTATTTCTGTCCGATAAAACTTTTTGTTGCAAGAAAGGATCAGGGCCAACTCCATTTGGCCTACGACAGGAAGGTTTTTTACCAACAGATGTTAATTTTAAGGGTTTTTGGATAAAAAGTTCATGGCGGTTGTTATTATATTGTGTAATTTCGCATCATAAATGCGGCAGTCCCCGTGGTGGTCGCCGTTACTTTTCAGCTATATAGAAGATTATGAGAAAACTACCCGTCATATTAGCTCTGACAGCCGTTGCGACGGCTCTTGTATCGTTTGCCGCCACCCGCAGTTCGAAGGGTGACATATCGCGCAACCTCGATATATTCACCTCTATTTATAAGGCTTTGCAGACCAACTATGTGGATACGATCGATGCCGATAAGTCGATGAATACAGCCATAGCGGCGATGCTCGATGAGATCGATCCCTACACCGAATATATCAGCGAGGCCGATCAGGACGAATTCCTTACCATTTCCACGGGTGAATACGGAGGTATCGGATCATATATCGGCGAGCGCGACGGGAAAGTATATGTTACGGAACCCCGCGAAGGCACCCCCTCCCAGAAATCCGGTCTCAAGCCCGGCGATGTGTTCATAAAGATCGACGGCGATTCGGTGAAAGGGATGCACAGCTCAGATGTCAGCAAGCGTCTCAAGGGACAGGCAGGCACAACGGTGTCCGTTCAGGTAAAGCGCCCCTACGTAGCCGACAGCATTCTCGACATAGATATCATCCGCGAAAAGATCGAGCTTGACCCGGTTCCATACTACGGCGTGGTGAAAGGGGACATCGGCTACATACAGCTCACGACATTCAACGAGAAGACTTTCGAGAAAACCCGCGATGCCCTGCTCGATCTCAAGAGCCGTCCCGAGGTTAAATCGATAGTGCTTGATCTCCGCGGCAACGGCGGCGGCTTGCTTGAGAGTGCCGTTCAGGTAGTAGGGCTGTTTGTTCCAAAAGGAACGGAGGTTGTACGTACCCGGGGCAAGGGAGTTCTCAATGAGAAGATCTACAAGACAACTCAGAAACCTGTGGATACGGAGATTCCGCTGGCTGTGCTTGTCAATGGCGGATCGGCATCGGCTGCTGAGATTGTGACCGGTGCGCTTCAGGATCTTGACCGTGCCGTCATAGTGGGTGAGCGCAGTTTCGGTAAGGGACTTGTTCAGAGTACACGCCAGCTCCCTTACAACGGTCTGCTTAAAGTAACCATTGCAAAATATTATATTCCTTCGGGTCGTCTGATTCAAGCCATCGACTACAGCCACCGTAACCCCGACGGCACTGTGGCCCGTATTCCCGACAGCCTCACCACCGTATGGCATACGGCCAACGGACGCGAGGTCCGCGATGGCGGCGGCATCACCCCCGATGTGAAAGTGGAATATCCGGAAGGGAACCGCCTTGTCTACAACATCGTGCGCGACAACTGGAGTTTCGACTTCGCCAACCGTTATGCCGCAACCCATCCGTCAGTTCCCGCTCCCGAAGATTTTGTGATTACCGATACTATCTTCAACGAGTTCAAGAGCTTTATAGATCCTGATAATTTCAAGTACGACCGCACCTGCGAGCTGATTCTCGAACAACTTGAGAAGGCTTCGAAAACCGAAGGTTACCTGAATCCGCAGGTGCAGGCGCAGCTCGATTCTCTGAAGGTGACGCTGAAGCACGATCTCAACCACGACCTCGACCAGAACCGTCAGACAATAAGCGAATATCTCGCCTCTGAAATTCTTCAGCGCTATTACTACGAGCGTGGCGCTACCATCGAGGCTCTGAAACACGATGCCGATCTCGATTCTGCCGCTACGGTTCTCGGCGACCGGGAGCGCTACCGCGCCCTGCTCTCACCTGTGCGCAAATAAGATGCCGGTATCTACAAATGTAACGCCTATATATCGAAACACATATCAGTGACGCTTAACGAACTTGAGGGGCTTTTGATGACCCCTGCGCGCCGCGACGCCCTATCGGGTGCCGTGGCGCTTGCCCGAAAAAAGAAACCTGTGGAACTGCGGGGGCTTGCCGGCTCTTCCGCAGCCATGATGCTTGCAGCTCTGGCTTCATCGGTGAGAAAAACTGTGATAGCCGTGGGCGATTCGCTCGACGATGCCGGTTATCTCTTCCACGATCTTTCGAAACTGTTGGGGGAGGAGGCTGTGGCTCTGTTCCCATCCGGATATAAGCGTGATATAAAATATGGCAGGGTAGATCCCCCCTCGCAGATCATGCGCATCGAGGCGCTCAACCGCCTCACGGAAGGGAAAGGTCTGAAGGTTTTGGTAACCTATCCCGAGGCTCTTGCCGAGCGCGTGGCGACACGTCAGACGCTTTCGGATCACACTCTGGTATTGGCGACGGGAGCGGAGATCGACCTGGAGGAAACGCAGCGCTGGTTGCGCGACAACGGTTTCAAGGAGGAGGATTATGTTTATGAACCGGGACACTTCGCCGTGCGCGGTTCCATACTCGATGTGTTCGGGTACTCGTCGGAATATCCTTTCCGGATTGACCTTTTCGGCGATGAGATAGAGACCATCCGCCCATTCAACATAGAGACCCAGCTGTCGGAAAGCAAGGTCGACAGTGTGGCGATCTCGGCCAACGTGTCGGCCGACGATTCCGGCCGTGGCACGAGCCTGCTCGAATTCGTGGGGGACACGACCCTTATGGTAATGCGCGGCAGGGATTTCACGCTTTCGCGTGTGCGGGCCATCGCTGAAACCGATTTCAGTTCGTCGGCCATGATTGCGGAGGAGGGAGATGCCGACGCTATGAAAAATGTGGTGGATCCCGGCCGTTTTGAAGCGGCCCTGGCTTCGTTTCCGGTGATTGAATTCTCGGCCGGAGCAGGTAGGGAACCGGGCACCAATCCCGGAGGCGCTTCGACCGGTGACACTACGGCCGAACTTGATTTCAACTGCACCCCTCAGGGATTGTATCATAAGAATTTCGATCTGATTTCGGAATCGTTCAAGGGGTTGCTTTCCGATGGTTATAAAATCTATCTGCTTTCCGACAGCGAGAAGCAGATAGCGCGTCTGCAGGCCATATTCGCCGAGCGCGGTGACGATATACCGTTCACACCGGTGATCTCGACCCTGCACGAGGGCTTCGTAGACCATACCACGCGCATCTGTGTGTTCACCGACCATCAGATTTTCGACCGTTTCCACAAATACACCCTCAAGTCGGACCGCGCCCGCTCGGGCAAGCTCGCCCTTTCGCTCAAGGAGCTGAGCGCTATCGAGCCGGGCGACTACATAGTGCATGTCGACCATGGTGTAGGGCGCTTCGGCGGTCTGTTGCGCACACAGGTCAACGGCTCCACACAGGAGATGATAAAACTCATCTACAAGAACAACGACTGCATCTTCGTGAGCATCCATGCGCTCCATAAGCTGGCGAAATACCGCGGTAAGGAGGGTGTGGAGCCTACGATCAACAAACTCGGTTCCGGAGCGTGGAATAAGCTCAAGGAGCGCACCAAGAGCAAACTGAAGGATATAGCCCGCGACCTGATAAAGCTCTATGCGGCCCGCAAGGATGAGCAGGGATTCAGTTTCTCGCCCGACAGCTATATGCAACATGAGCTGGAGGCTTCGTTTGTCTACGAGGATACCCCCGATCAGCTGACGGCCACCAATGCCGTGAAAAAAGATATGGAGAGCCCGCGGCCTATGGATCGCCTGATATGCGGCGACGTAGGGTTCGGAAAGACGGAGATCGCTATCCGCGCCGCTTTCAAGGCCGCTACGGATGGCAAGCAGGTGGCCGTGCTGGTGCCGACCACCGTTCTTGCGTATCAGCATTTCAATACGTTTCGTGATCGCCTTGCCGATTTTCCGGTCAGGGTCGATTATCTATCCCGCGCGCGCACGCCGAAGCAGGTGAAAGAGATTCTGCGCGATCTTGCCGATGGAAAGATAGATATAATCATAGGCACCCACCGCCTTGTGGGCAAAGATGTGAAATTCAAGGATCTGGGTCTGCTCGTAGTCGATGAGGAGCAGAAGTTCGGCGTGGCGGTGAAAGAGAAGCTCAAACAGCTCAAAGTGAATGTCGACACCATCACGATGAGCGCCACCCCTATACCGCGAACCCTTCAGTTCTCGCTGATGGGGGCCCGCGATCTGTCGTCGCTCAACACTCCGCCGGCCAACCGCTATCCGATACTTACCTCGGTCAACACACTTACCGACGACATACTCTCCGAGGCGCTCAACTTCGAGCTGTCGCGCAACGGACAAGTGTTCATAATCAACAACCGTATCGAAGGGCTCTATCAGCTCGAGCAGATGGTGAAGCGGGTGGTGCCAGACGCGCGCACACTCGTGGCCCACGGTCAGTTACCGCCCGAGCAGCTTGAGAAAGCTATAATAGATTTCGCAAACCACGATTACGATGTTCTGCTGGCCACCACCATAGTGGAGAGCGGCATCGACATGCCCAACGTGAACACCATCATAGTGAACAACGCGCAGAATTTCGGACTTTCCGAGCTTCATCAGCTCCGCGGGCGCGTGGGGCGCTCATCGCGCAAGGCGTTCTGCTACCTCATGGTGCCACCCGGCAATCCGCTTACTCCCATTGCCCGCCGCCGATTGCAGGCCATAGAGAGTTTCTCCGATCTCGGGAGCGGCATCCATATCGCCATGCAGGATCTCGATATACGTGGCGCCGGTAATCTGCTCGGTGCCGAGCAGAGCGGTTTCATTGCCGATCTCGGTTACGAGACATACCAGAAGATTCTGAAAGAGGCCGTCACCGAACTGCGCACGCAGGAGTTTTCCGACACCCTCACCGCCGCCGACAACTCCGGTGAGGAGAAGGAGTTTGTGGCCGACTGCGTTATCGAAAGCGACCTCGAACTGCTGTTGCCAGCGCTTTATGTGCCGCAGGAGAGCGAGCGTATAGCCCTGTACCGCGAACTTGATTCGATTGAGCGCGAGACGGATCTCATGGAGTTCCGTGCCCGCCTCATCGACCGTTTCGGTAAGATTCCGCCTGAAACGGCCGAACTGATGCGTGTGCCCCGTCTGAGGCGCCTCGCCCGGCAGCTCGGCATCGAGAAGGTGTCGCTCAAGCAGGGGATGATGTATCTCTATTTTGTCGACGACAGCAACAAGGCTTATTATCAGAGCCCGTCGTTCGGGCGTCTCATCACCTTCCTGCAGCAAAATTCCCGGCGTGTGAAGATCCGCGAGAAAAACGGCCGCCGCTCCTTCGCCGTCGCCAACGTACCCACCGTGGAGACCGCCGTCGCCATCCTTTCCGAAATCACATCCCTGCCGGTAAGCTGATCTGTACGGATACAGAAGTGGCTGTGTCAAAATCCGTGACACAGCCACTTGGGGAATATCAAACGCAGTCAACATGAAACCTTGACGTTTGATCTGTCATGTTTCAGCATTCGGCGTTATTTTACCGAAGGAATGTCGGCAACCTTTCCGGCCATCAGACATATACCGCTTTTGGTTTCAGTCAGGAAGAAGAGGTAAGGACGGGTAAAGGTAACCGGGATGAACTGATCCTCGCCGCCGTTGCTGAATGCATCCATTCCTACAGTTGTGACAGAAGAGGCCTCAGCTCCTTTCTCGGAAAATTCGATAGTAGACTTCTGCTCGATTTTGGCTTTGAATGATAGCGGTTCGGTAAATATGTCAGTTCCGGCGCCTGAGAAAATATTTCTGATTCCTAAGGCTGAGAGAGTTTTATCAAGATCATATTTTTCGGGCATGAGTTTGCACTTGGGAAGCATAAGGCTTACTTTCTCTGTGTTGAAAGACATATTTGTGAACGCTTCATAATCGAATCCGGCGATGAAATCGTCGATAGCGATGTTTTCGTCAGGGAGAATGAACGTAGCGGCAAATGATTCGTTGCCGAAAGTGAGCTTAACAGCCTGATAGTTGTCTTTCGCAAGATAAGGGATGGTGCGCATGGCAGTCATCATATGTATTACCGAATTTCCTTTCTCGCCATAGAACGGGCGCATTTCGACACGTTCCTCTTCAAACGGTTCTGTCCATGCTCCCTTGAAATATAGGGCATTTATGAGCATGACAAAGCGGTCGGAGTTGATTTTTTCGATAATGTTGTTGATCAGACCGTTGGTTTTGTTTGCGCACCAGCTGTTGATTTCGTCAGCAACATTTTTGTCATTGAAGTCGCGTGCGAACTTGTCGGCACGGTATGTGTCGGTCAGAAGGTCAGAGAATTTGCTGTTGAGCGTAAGCGTGTTGATATACCACAGTGAATTCGCGATATTCACGGTGGTTCTGGTGTCAAGGTCGCCGACAGAATTAAGATATTTGCCATTGAACGAGTTGAGCGATGCCAGATCGTCGCAACCCAGAGCTTCGGTAATCTGGGCTGCTGAAACCTCATCAATGCAGTTTGCGAGCATCGACAGGGCATACTGGGCGCTGAATGGTGAAACTATCACGTTTTCACCGGGATTGTCGCCTACCACCCCTTTGAGAAAAGCATAGTCGAAACCGCGGGTTGAAGCCGCGGCAGCTAACTCTTCCGATGTGATGGTGAATTCATCAGTTATTGCCGGTGTGTTCCCTTCATTTCCACCCTGCGGGCTGTCAGGTTGATCACTTGAGCAAGCTGTCGCCAATAGCAACAACGGTGCAAGAAACAGGCTCTTTTTCATGATAATATAGTTTAGTTAAATAATAAATTGGTGGTCAACGATAGATTGGTATGTATTCACGCATGAAATCATAGTTACGCTCAGGCTCTGAGCCGCCTTCGGAACCTCCCGGACGTAAAATGGTAGTCTGTGGCTCGTCAGATCTGCATGATGGTAGGGTGGCCTATATCCCCAGAATAGGAAATAGTTTCTTCATGGTTTATATTTTTTTTATGTTATGGGGAAAAGTGCCTGTTAATGAATCCGCTCGCAAGTTACGACTTAAAAATATATTTTGCAAGTAAAATAAAATATATTTTTTGAATTATAGATAAATATTTGTTTGGTGATCAAGGCTGCTTGCGAATGGCAACATAGCCACGCGTGATACAACTGTTAAAAGAACTGATTCGGATATTGCGATGTTTTTCACAAAATATATTCCAATCGCAGCAAAGTTAGTGATTGAATGTGGAAGTATCAAATGAAATTTCCAAAAAAAACGTAACACGCATAATTGTAAATATTTGAGAATCTGAGGATTGCGGCGCGTTATGTTTTTAAAAACGTAACACATTGTAACGCGCTGTATTTTAGCCGTTTAATTTACGGTTTTTTAGTCGCTGATATGAAATTCTCCGGAAGAATATCACGAAATTATGAGTCAGATTTTTCAAGACACCTTTTCAGACGTGCTTTTCTATTTCGAAGTGCCTCAGGATTATGCATATTCATGATCAGGCACATGGTATGGGAATCTACATTCGGGAATATAAGTATGTATCCCGATGCTTCAGAAACGACAACGGAGGCAAGCTCTGAGATAATCAGGCTGAAATCATTCGTGAAAGAACGCTCATTCGTTATAAGTAAGTCATGAAAACTATTACGTATAAAGTAAGTCGTGAAAATTATTTTATACTTTCAGGGAGTGTATTTTCGAGAGAAATCCGACTGAAAGTATGCTCACGGATAATATAAAATAATTTTCACGACATACTTAGAGATATCGTTTCTCCCATTTTTGTGATCGGCAGTCAGATTGGTCAATTGTGACAAATTAAGATAAAGACGCGGTTGCCAATAAGCATGGCGAACCGTATCATGACGGCGCCATGATGGGAATATAGAGCAGGAGAGCAGGAGATGTGGAGGATATGAAGCTCGACATACGTGCGTTCCTACGGTGTCTCGCTCTGTTTTTTCCTCTGTTATCCTGCTCTCCTGCGCTATTGTTATCCTGCGCTATTATTTACACACTTCTTTGCGCACGGAGCCGTCGGAGTAGCGCACTATGAAGATGCCGCTTGGGGATGGTGAAGGGGCAAGGGAGCGGCCGTCGGGAGTGATGTATTCAACGGGTACGGCTCCCGGTGCGTCGGCTTCGGCTGCCGTGATGCCGGCGGGATCAGGGCGGCGTAGGGTGACGGCGTTAAGGCTCTGTGCCTTGTTGGGAAGCGTCGCTGCAGTTTCATCATCGGCAGTTGCGGCAACGGCCTCTTCCTCGTTCATGGGGATGTATAGTTCGAGGCTCGATTTCAGCATCTTACCCGAAGAAAGGGCTATCATCTCTTTATCGCACATACCGGCGCGCCAGAAGTATAGCTCTGAGAGCGTGAGGGCCGGAGCCTTGTCGCTGTCTGGGTTGCCGATAGTGAACTCAGTGGGTACGAGATTTTCTGAGGTGGAACCGGCAAGGGTTTTATCGATGTAGAGCTGTGTACGTCCGCTGGCGTAATAGTGTGTGAGGGTGATGTAGTGAGCTTTCCCGTCGGCGAAAGGGGCGATGTCGGTTGTGAAGCTGTCGTTTTTCGGTGAGGAGTATGTGAGGGTCCCGTCTCCGTTGAGAAGCAATCCTCCTTCATAAGTCTTGTTTCGGAGGCCTACGGTGGTGAACGACAGAATATTTCCGGTTCCCTCGGCGGCCGTGATATTCAGTGATATAGTGAAGGAGTGGAGAGTTTCTTCGGGGGTGAAGGTGATCGAGGCCCGGTCGGTCAGTGTAAGTTCGTGTGTGGTGTCGGCTTTAGGCTGTGGCTTGTCTTGCTCAAGGGCGTCGAAGAGCGAGGGTACCATCGAGTACATGAATTCCGAGTGTCCATTGTCGTTGGGGTGCCATCCGTCGGCGAAAAAGTTCTGTGCCCAGTGGCATGAACCGTCGTCAATGGCTCCGAGGGTGTTGCATGAAGGAACATCCCATTCGTGGATGAGCAGGTTGATCTGGCGGATGTAGTTGTAGTCCGACGAGGTATAGTCGTTGTTGGTGTAGTTGTTCATCACAACGGGTATCTTGCCGTCGGCGCGGGCCTTGTCGATAAGGGTGAGCATATTGTCGCGGAACTTGTTGAACACCTCGCGCTTGTTGGAGGCGGAGGAGAGACCCTCGTTGGCCATCGACAGGCCGAAGATTACATAGGCGGAGTGGTCGCGGAGGAGGTCGTCGTAGCGGTTGAGCAGCGCTACGGTAGTGTTGCCGCCGATGGATATTCCGGAGGTATAGAAGGGATATTCGCTGCGTCCTTTCTCGGTGCGGGTCTGCAGTTGCTGTCCGTACTGGTATGCATATCCGTGGCGTCGCTCGGCTCCCTGGCCGTTGGCTACCGACGAGCCGAACACGCTGATGCGGTAAGGATCGGTTTCGCCTGCAATGTCGAAGGTGCGGTTGGTGAGGTCGGCCGAGATGAGATATTTACCCTGGGCGATGCGCAGGTTTTCGGAGTTGTATCCTTCGGATGACAGGCCAATCATCATTGTGCCGGGTATGCGGCGGTAGGCCATGTTCTCATCTTTGTTGAGGGTGAAGTAAAGGTTCGTGTTGGCGTACTCGATCTCATCAGTCGTTGAGAGTGTCACTTCATCGCTCCAGACTCCGCGGCCGGCATAGGTGAGGGCGGGTGAGGTTGATGAAACGTTCGAATGCACTTCGACGGATGTTACCGGAGTGATTTCGAGCGTGCCCTTGCGGGTATCGGCCACGATGCGCACTATGCGGTTTTCGGTTTCGGTGTAGGGTTGACCGTCCACCACGAGGTTGCCGTCTTCCTCGCCGTAGGTGGCGGGGGTACCGTTGTCGGTCAGGCCGGAGAATGTGTATGTGCCCGGTTTGAGACGCACGTAGCCGGAGAACACTCCTGCATAGGCTGCTACCGGTGTCTGTGTCGGTATGATGATCGATTCGGGGTCGGCGGTGATCTTGTATGGCTGGCCGTCGGATTTATCTACGTTGAAGGTGATGATGCGGGCGCGGCGCGGCTCCGACTTCGAATCGCTGTAGTGTACGTGGTAAACATAGCGCATGTTGCCGTCGGCGTCGAAGAACACATCGCCGTGACCCGACCCCATCTCTCCTACTATGTTGCGGTGGATGATGGGATTGGAGGGGTTCTTGGTCCAGGGTCCGGTGGGGGATGGGGCAGTGGCGTAGCCTACGGCGTAGTCGGTGCTGAGATAGTGGTTGGCGGAGTAGAAGAGGTAGTAGAGATCGTCGATTTTCACTACTGTCGGACCCTCCATGATGGGAGAGCTGGGGTAAGCGTTTGTCGCTTCCCATGCCTGGGTGTTGGTGAAGCACTTTTGGAGCGTTCCGGGCACTATCTGGCAGGTTTCGGGATCGAATTCAGCTACCCACAGGAAGTTGCCTCCTCCGAAGCGCACATGGTACATATAGTATTTCCCGTCGTCGTCGCGGAAGATGAAGGGGTCGATATTGCTTGCCGATTCGTCGAAGCCGCACACGGTTGGCTGAGTGTAGACGTCGGTGAGGTTGTTGGCGCGGGCAACGGCCACATGTTCGTTGGCGCAGTAGGCGAGCAGATAATGGTCGTCCTCCTTGAAAAACTGTGGTGCCCAGAACCATTGTGTACCATAGGTCTGATTGCCGTTGATAAGCACCATGGAGTCGGTGCGGGCGTATGCCCAGTGCTTCAGGTCGCAGCTTTCGAGCATCGTGAATCCGGCCGGGCTTCCTCCGCGGGTTCCGGCCATGTAGTATTTACCATCCTCGGCGTAGACCGTAGGGTCGGCGAGGAAAATCTGTCGGGCGCGTTCTGCTCCGTTCGCCGACAGTTTCGGGCGAAGCACAACGGGGTCGGTTCCCTCCTCGTCGACGGCCGAGCCACTGATGGAGAGTTCGACCATGTTGTAGTAGGGTTTCTTGTCGCTTGCGGCTGTAGCGGTCTGCACGGCGGATACCGGAGCTGTGACTATCAGAGTCGTGAGTAAGAGTTTCTTCATTCTGTATGGTATTGATTTATTGTCGGAGTTGAACATGAGTGGAGTTGGGGCAGCCTGTCTGCTGCGGCTGCTTATACAAAGATAGGAATAATGTGGCGATATTTCCAATTTTAAATATCGTTTTTGGACAAATGTCCCTGTTAATGCACAAAAATCCCTCCCCGACAGCGCGTCAGCACCATACCGGGGAGGGATAATTTATTTATTAATGCGTATTATTTCTTGGAGGGGAGGGAGTTTGTGAGGGCTTCGTTGGCTTCTTTGATGCGCGGCTCCTCAACTTTGATTACCTTGCGGTCGTAGGTCATGAGACCGTTCACCTCGCCTTCTACGTCGGTTGTCTGGGTGTATACGGCTGCGGAGAAGCCTTTGTCGGCGAATTTGCGGAGTTCCTTGGCGTACTTCACATATTCGTCGGTAACGGCTTTGGGGCTGTCGAACTGGATGTAACCCCAGTTGCGGTCGGGCTGCCAGAGGTGGCCTTCGATGGGATATCCGATGCCGCCGAATTCGCCGAGGGCGTTGACGCGCTGTGCGTCGTAGAGATACATGTCGGGGCCGGGATAGTTGTGGAGGTCAAGGATGTCGCCGCACTGGAAGAAGTTACCGCCCGATGCGGGGTTTACCATACGTGTAGGATCATAGCTCATGGTCCATTCAACAACCTCGGGTGTGTCGAACTGACCCCACGATTCGTTGAAGGGTACCCATACGCCTACACAGGGGTAGTTGTAGAGGGCGTCCATGATCTCTTTCCATTCGCGGCGGTAGTTGGCTTTGCTCTCTTCGCTGCGCTGTCCTTCATATCCGGTGAAGTAGGTGCGGTTGTTCCATCCGGGACCGCGGTCGCCGCTGGGCATATCCTGCCATACGATGATACCGTTTTTGTCGCAGTAGGTGTACCATGAAGCGGGTTCAACCTTCACGTGTTTGCGGATCATGTTGAAGCCCCAGTCTTTGGTTTTGTCAACGTCGTAGACCATAGCCTCGTAGGAGGGTGCGGTGTAAAGGCCGTCGGGCCACCAGCCCTGATCGAGGGGGCCGAACTGGAAGAGGTCCTGATTGTTGAGCTGGAGGCGCATTATGCCGTTGGCGTCGCGGCGGCGTGAGAATTTACGCATGGCGGTGTAGCTGTTCACCTTATCGGCTACTTTGCCGTCGGCGTTGTAAAGGGTCACCTGCAGGTCGTAGATGTTGGGGGCGTCGGGGCTCCAGAGTTTGAAACCTTCGGGCATGGCGATCTTCACGGGTTCGCCATTGACGCTCTTGCCGGTGGCTACCACTTTGCCTCCGTCGAGAACGGCTACTTCGCTTACGGTTCCTTCTGGCGAGGTAGCGGTAACGTCTACGGTCACAGTGCCGCGGTCAATGTCGGGAGTTGTGCGGATGCCGGCGATGTGAGTTTTCGCAACGGGCTCCATCCATACAGTCTGCCAGATGCCGGTAACGGGGGTGTACCAGATGCCTTCGGGGTTGGCGACCTGCTTGCCACGGGGCTGATAGCCGGCGTCGGTGGGGTCGTAAACGCGAACGGTGAGGGTGTTCTCGCCCTTAGCCTTGAGGGCGGGGGTAATGTTGAGGCTGAAGGGAGTGAAGCCACCGGTGTGGCCGCCAACCTTCACGTCGTTCACCCATACCTCGCACTGCCAGTCTACGGCACCGAAGTTGAGCATTACGTCCTGACCTTTCCAATCGGAGGGAACGGTGAATGTGCGTGTGTACCAGAGAGCCTGATCCTTGCCTACGTTCTTACCTACGCCCGAGAGAGATGATTCTACCGCGAAGGGAACGAGAATCTCGCCCTGCCACTGGCCGGGGGTGAGGTCTTTGGCGGGAACGATGGCATACTGCCAGAGGCCGTTGAGGTTTTTCCACTGCTGACGTTCCATAATCGGGCGGGGATATTCCTGCCAAACGTTTTCGGGGGTCACAGTCTCAGCCCAGGTGGTGCTGATGTGGCCGCCTACGGGGCTCCATGCCGATGCGGATGCCGCAGCGGCGAGGATAAGGGCTGCCGAGATGAGCCTAAGATTCATGGTGATAATTGAAAAGTTATTAAGTTTTGATTTGGCAACGGTCCGGCTGTCGGGCGCGATGCGTTTAATTAAAAATATATGTCTATTGAAAGTTTTTTCGGGTAAAGACGCATTGGTGTGTGCATGAAATATGGATAAAATTCCATATGCTGCACAAAATTACAAAAAAATATCTGAAAATAAAATTTTTCCGTGGCGGTCAGGTTCTTGAAAATTCAGGTGCGGCCGGTATTTTTATTTACCGGATGAAGTCATCTCGGGAACAAAACATTCTCCCCAGCCCATCACTACGTAGGGGGTGGAAACCGGAGCGAATTTCTGAAATGTGAGCCAGAAGGCTTCGCGGTGGTCGATTGTATGGCCCATCTCGTTTTCGTGGGCGGTAACTACATATCGCGGGTTAAAGGCGGCTGTAATCGCGGGTATGCGTGTGTTCCAGCAGTTGAGCATGAAGATGTCGACTTTCGGGAGCAGCGGAGTTATGGATGGTATCCATTCCATATCTTCCGAGCCGCTCTGATACTGGTCGCCGCTGTTTGCGAAGGTGAATCCCTCGGGGGTGGTGATGACATACAGATTGTTCATCAGGTCGTCCTGATGGCCGGGGAAGATCATCAGGCGCAGGCTGTCGCCGTCGGGCAGAACGAAGGGCTCGTCGGTGTGGGCGCCCTCTGCAGGGCGGATGTGTATCAGTCTGTTGTCATCGGGCATGAATTCAGGAACCGCTATCACTGGTTTGCCTGCCTGCAAGAACATTTCCACAACGGCCGGGTCGCCGTGGTCGGAGTGGTTGTGGGTGATGAACATTGCATCGCAACTGTCTGCGATTTTCTGTATCGTGGTGTCGGCGATCATGGGGGTGTCGTGACACAGGCCGCGCACTATGTCGAAAGCGAGGCTTGCAGAGGGGGTGCGGGCCACAAATCCTGCGTTATAGATTTTGTGAAGTTCGTAGCCTGACTGTACGGGCTTGTTCATCCGCGCAGCTGTCTTTTCAACCCGGCCGTTGAGAAAGGCGAGTGCGGCGGGTGAGTTGTCGTTACCGGTGTCGTGGAGAAGCATGTCGAGGTTGGCGAGCGTCATGAGGCGCGTTGGGTCAGCTCCGGCCGAGGGTTGAACTGCATCAAGTTGCCGGTCTACGAGATCGAACATCACATTCGCCTGCCGTTGCAGGTAGGCGTTGCTGTCGCCCCAGAATTTTGTGGGGGCGGGCTGAGGGTTCTCGTCGGCATGCAGCTGGAGCAGTGTGGCCGCCGAAAGTAGTGTCAGTATAAGTTTCTTCATGGTTGTGAATTGATTTAAGATGTTGTCAGGTGTATTATTGAAAAATCGCCGGACCGGCATGCTGCAAGTCTGCATGCCGGTCCGGCGAAATGTCTGTTATCTTGTAGATATTATTTTTCCTTCGAGCATCATGATGTCGCTCTCGACTCGTCTGTCTCCGTCGTATTTGGCTTTTGTCACGAGCAGCCAAATCGTCTCGCTGTCTTTGAGGAAAAGCGAGTTGTAGTATGCTCCGGTTCCCGACGGAAGGGGGTTGGATCCGCTGAGCGGTGTTGAGATGGTAGCGCCGTTTTTCCCGGTGTTGTCGGTGATAACCACCTGGGGGCGGCATGTCTGCCATACCGAGCCTGTCTGATTGGTATGCGCGCTCATAACTATTTCTCCTGTCGGAAGCTGAATCATATAAGGGGCTCCGGCGCCGCTGTTGAGGCGTGAGCGCCAACGGCGGTCGTTGTCTTTACCGTCCCATTCGGAGGTATCCCAGTCTCCATCGAGAGTCCGGTGCTGAAGTGTGGGGGGCACACCGCCGTTTACACTCTCCTCGATGAACAGCACGCCCTTGTTGCCTTGCATCACTATAGCTACAGGCATGCCGTCGCGGGCTCCCGGTTTGAACGACGCGCGTTTGAAGGCTGTCCAGGTCTGCCCGTTGTCGGTAGATCGTGCCGATACGATTTCCTGGAGGATATTGTCGGCTTTCGGCTCCCACCAGTTTCCCTCGCTGCTGACAAGCAGTTCGAGTTCGCCATTGGGTAGCTGGATGACCTGAGGCTCCCATGTGCGTCCGCGGCCTACGATTATCGGGTCGCCCCATGTTTCTCCACCATCTTTCGAAAGCGACGCAAGTACTTTGCAGTTGTAGTTGGTTTCCTGTCTGGCATTGGCTACAACTGTCATGATGATCCATCCGTTGGCGAGGCGGGTGAGCTCGGGATTGCAGATGCGCCAGTGTTTGTCGCCGTATTCCGTGCCTTCGCAGTTGAATATGGTAGTGGGGTCGCTCCATGTGCGTCCGTTATCGTGGCTTATACGCAGATAGGTGTTCTTCCAGTGGTCCGACCCGCTGCCGCCGTGGTATGCGAAGAGGATTGTGTTATCGTCGACGCGACACATCCTCGGATACTCAACCTGATTGTTCTCTGGAGTGAGATTGATCAGTGTCTTGGTGCGGTCCCATCTGATGGTATGGTGAACTCCTGACGATGTTTCGTCGACTTCGACATTGGAGTAATCTGACCATGTGCGCACGGTTTTCTCGATTTCCATAGGTGTTCCGTCGACTGTAGCCCGTGCCACTACCAGATAATCGGTGCCCGGAGTGAGGGAGCGTACTGTAGTGCAGGTATATATTCCGCCTTTGTATTCGGAAGTCTTGTATTCCGTAAGGTTGTCGCGGTTCTCCCCGATGAGAATCGTTACATCGGTAACCTCCATCTGTGAGGGTACTTTCACCATGGGGCGGATGCGGATTTTGTCGATAAGCCAGTCTTCCGTACTCCAGGCTATACCCTGTGGAGTTGTGGTTTTGCATTCGTCACCGAAAATCAGGGAGCCGTCGGCTGTGCGGAACCACGGCCGTATTGAGTAAGATGTGTTCGGCTCCAGGTCCGTGCAAGTGATGGTGAATTCTTCCTGCGACGGAATGGCATCGCCGGTCTTCACGCGATTCATAACCCGGTAGTCGCGTTCAAGCGAGGAGTAGTTGGCTGCAAAACCGTGTTCCACGATCTGAGCTTCTCCGAAGTCGGCTCCTGAGATTTTGAGTTGTGCGCTGTTGAAAGTGTTGCCGGTTATGGATGAGGTGAATGCCACAGGGCGTATCTCCCTTTCAACCGTAGCTTCGGGGCACGCCGGGTCTCCGTTGACAACAGCGCGGTAAATGATGGGTCTTGTCTGGCGGAACTGTGTGGAATATACCGGCGATGTGGCACCGTTGAGATCGGTCCATGTGGCGCCGTCGTCGGTAGATCTCTGCCATTGGATGGTTCCGTAGTTGTCGGCAGTCCAGTTGAGGTTCAGGGTTATGGCGGAATTTGCACGTGCGTATGTGACGGTGCGCTCTGCCATGGCGTTCCATTGTGTGATGCCGCATGTCGCCGCCATCAGAAGCAGGACTGATGATATGTATCTTTGTTTCATGTGTGGATCAGATTTGGGTTTTGTAGATGAGAAGACTGTTGGCTGTTGTCACGATCTGTATCACGTATATTCCGGGCTGAAGTGATCCGAGGTCGAATACGGATGTGGGATCTGTGGGTGTGAAGAGCGCGGCCATCACTCCCGTGGGGGTGAAGGCTGTCGCCTGCGTTGCCTCCGCGCCTTCGATGTGCAGGTTGGTTCCGTCGGTGAAAATGCGTATGCCGGTAACGGTGGTGGCGTCTATGCCCGCAGCTTCTACTGAGAAAGTCACTTCCTGGGCGCAGTCGCACTGGTCGGATATGGTGAGCAGGTATGTGCCCGGGGTTGATACGGTGAGTGTGGCATTGCTTCCGAGTGTGGCTCCGGAGGTGTCTTTCCATTGATAGGTGTATGTGCCGCTTCCTCCGGCTACGGTTAGGTCGCCTCCTAAAGTGAGTGGTGTTCCGTCGCCAGGAAGGGCGGTTGCCACGCTGTTGGTTGACACTTCGAACAGCGGGTTCTGTGTGAACCGGAGGTCAATTACAGTCTGAGCATCCGCTTTCTGGGAGAGAAATGTAGATGCGATCGTCAGTATAGCTCCTGTAAGGTAAATTGATTTCATGAGTGGAATCGTATATATATTGGATATGGAGATGGGAATGGTTATGATTTTATAGGGGGGAGAAGGCTCGTACTCCGATGGGGCGGTTTGGGCAGCCTCCTCCCTTGTCGTGTGCAATATTTTTTTAATGTCGGGATCAGTATGCTATGGTCTGCGGGCCTGTGGTGGGTCCTTCAACGGTCAGGATACCGTCGGCATCGATTTTAACAGGATCGATGAATACAACGCGATCATCGGGGGCAGATGCGATGCGTCCGTGATACACGGTGTACATCTCGCCCGAAGGCAGGGTGAGTACCATGTTGTGGCCGGTGCCGACTACTTCTCCGCCGCGGCTGGCATTCTCGCTGAGAACCGGATTTGACGGAGATTTTACGAAGGGTCCCATGGGGTTGTCGGAGGTGGCGTAGCCAACGGCATAGTTGCCGCCGAAATAGGCGTTGGCGCTGTACATCATGTAATATTTGCCGTTGTGTGGGAAGATGTACGATCCTTCGGTCCATCGACGGGGGGCTTCTCCGGCGGTTACCGAGCGGCTTTCCCATTCGGCCTGTACATCGGAGAGCTTGGTGGGGGGAGCGAGCAGGCATACAGGCTCGCCTACGATGCCCGAGAAGTCTGGTTTGAGTTCGGCACCGTAGATCCAGCTTTCCTCTACCTGATCGTACAGTCCCGCTTTGCGTACGCTGTCGGCGATTTCGCTCTCAACCGGGTGTTTGTAGCAGCAACGTGAGAAATAAATGTATGATTTGCCGTCGGGGGCGTCGAAAAGCACGTTGGCGTCGATCACAGGGAATTCAGGCTCGAAAACCGGGCGGTTGTAGAGGTCGGTGAACGGTCCGGCGGGGCTGTCGGCCACGGCTACACCGATCTTGAAGTTCTCTTCCTCGTTGTTGGGGTTATTGCGGTCGTTGGCGCTGAAGAACATATAGTATTTCCCGTCGCGTTCATACACCTCGGGAGCCCAGAAGCAGCTTTCGTTCCACTGATCGGGCTGCGCGCCCTTGTAGACCTGTCCGATGCTTTCCCACGACGCGAGATCGTCGGATACGAAGGCTTCGAAGCCATCGGAAAGCGATGTGCCATACATGTAGTAGCGTCCGTCGGCGGCATGCAGCAGGAACGGGTCTCCGAGTTTGATGGGGAGCGGATTCACCACTTCGGCTGTTGCCGTAGTGTCTGCGTTTGATTTTTTGCCGGTGCATCCGGTGATGGCGCTTCCGGCTGCGATAAGTGCGAGGGCACAGATTGCGGTTCTGAAATTTGTCATTGGTATTTTGGTTCAGGTAAAGATAACTACAGGCATGATGCCATTATGATTCAAGGTACAAAGATAGGTACTCCTGCCTTAAAATACCCTTAAACTTGTCTAAAAAAATGAGTAATTTTGTACAATCGCGCAATTTGATTTCCCCGGAGACCTCGCAACCGGAGTAGTCTCCTGCACTATAGCCCCCCCATTCTGATTTTAGACGTGACATGATTAAAAAAAACGACCTTTCAAGCCATATGGCCTGAAAGGTCGTGCTGATTGTCGGGGTGAGAAGACTCGAACTTCCGACCTCCACGTCCCGAACGTGGCGCGCTGCCAACTGTGCTACACCCCGAGGTGCCCGCAGCCCCGGCAGAGGGGCTTATTTGCGTTTGAGCGCACAAAGGTAAGAATATTTTTTTGATTATCGAGCGGTTGATGTCACTTTTTTTTCAAAAAGCTGCCGTATATTCTACGTCAGAGGTATGGAAGCGCGCGATAGGAAGTGTCATTCCGGGCGTGAGAGCGAGTAGGGGGCGGAATGTCTGGAGGTGCCTCGGGTGAACGATGGCTCCGGCGACATATCGAGCGTAAGGGTTCCTCCGGCGGCAATGTCGCCGTATGTTATATAGTTGAGGTCATATGGCTCGCCATTGAGAGTGGCGGAGGTAATATACACGTTTTCAGAACTGTTGTTGCGTGCTTCGATAACAAACCTGTTGCCGTTCTCGAGAGTGACGGTGGCTTTCCTGAAAACGGGGCTGCCAAGTACATATTGATCGGTTCCCGGGCATACGGCGTATATGCCGAGTGCGCTCAATACATACCACGACGACATTCCTCCCTGATCTTCATCGCCGGGAAAACCTTTTGGCGATGAGTTATACAGCCGGTTCATTATCCGGCGCACCCATTTCTGGGTTTTCCATGGTTCGCCGGCATAGGTGTATAGATATGGCATATGCTGTATGGGTTGATTGCCGTGGGCATATTGTCCCATGTCGGCAAGTTGCATTTCCACCATCTCATGAATCATGCTTCCATATGTGCCGGGTATAACTGTATTCGGGAGGGTGAATACCGAATCGAGCTTTGCCGTGAAGGCCTTGTCGCTCCCATAGAGGTTGATGAGTCCTTGCACATCGTGAAACACCGACCAGTTGTAGTGCCATGCGTTCCCTTCGCAATAGGGGCCGCCCCATTCCATGGGGTCGAAAGGTTCGGTCCATGAACCGTCCTCACCGCGCCCGCGCATAAAGCCTGTCGCAGGGTCGAAAACGTTGCGGTAGTTCAGAAGCTGCCGGGAGAATATATCTTCGTGGAAGCTGTCGCCGGTGAGGCGTGCGAGTTGCCATGCGCAGAAGTCATCGTAGGCATATTCGAGTGTCTGGGCTGTAGATCCCATCGACATGGGATAGGGCACGTACCCGAGAGTGAAATACTCTTTCCATCCTACACGTCCGTTGGCTCCCCCCCACGGGCCTTTGTTCGTAACCTCATGGGTATAGGCTTCCAGCGCTTCGGCAGGATCGAAGGTGCGGATCCCTTTCACCCATGCGTCGGCAAGGAGCGATATGGAGTGATTGCCGAGCATTCCTCCGGTTTCACCCGGACAAGACCATGCCGGTAGCCATCCGCACTGTTTCTGCGCGTCTAGCAGTGCGTTCATATAGCGTCCCTGCATGGTAGGATGCAGAAGTACAGTGAGGGGAAACTGCGACCGGAATGTGTCCCAGAAGCCGTTGTCGGTGTACATATATCCGTCGTATATCTTGCCGTCGTAAGGACTGTAGTAGTAGGGGGTACCGTCGGGGCGCAGTTCGTAGAACTTGCGTGAGAAGAGGTTGGACCGGAAGAGGCATGAGTAGAATGTGCGTATTTCCTCGTCGGTGCCACCCTCCACTTCGATACGCCCGAGGAGGTCGTTCCATACTTCGCGTCCGCGTTCTGCAGTGTCTTCGATACGGCGGTCTTTGCCCAGTTCCATGTCGAGATTGACGAGTGCCTGCTCTGCGGAAATGTATGAGGAGGCGGCTTTGGCCTGAACTTTAGCCCCGGGTTTGAATTTCAGATAGGCGCCGTATCCTTTACCGATGCCGGTGGTTTTATCAGGCATAACGCTGTCCGTTACATTTTCCCATAGTCCCCATGCCTCGAATGGTTTGTCGAACTCTACGATGAAGTAGTTGCGGTAGCTTTTGGAGTCGTTGAAGAAGCGTTGGTTGTTTACCCATCCGCTGACAGTGCGCCTTGCGGGATCGATATGTATGGAACTCATGTCGGTGTATCCGTCGATCACGAGCCATGCATCGTCTTTCCCCTCGGGAAAGGTGAACCGCAGGTGTACGCCACGCTCTGTGGGGGCCATTTCGGTAGTCACACCGTTGTCGAGTTTTACCGAATAGTAATGCGGGCGTCCGATCTCGTTGTCATGGCTGAAACGGGTGGCGCGGGAATCCTCGTTCACAACAAGATCTCCGACAACGGGCATGAAGGAATAAACGGCGTAGTCGCTTACCCATGGGCTGCACTGGTGAGCCTGTGCGAATCCACGGATAGCATCCGCTGAATAGGTATATTTGAATCCATCGCCGTTGCGCCCGGTCTGTGCTGACCAGAAATGTACGCCGAAAGGCATTCCTGTCGTGGGGTAGGTGTTGCCGTAGCTCAGTCCGAAATTGGAGTCGGTGCCCTGTAGCGTATTCACGTACTCTGTGAAATCTTTCCCGGCGTAAGAAACTGCTATTGTTGAAAATGCGATGGCGGCGGCCAATAGATAGCGGTATCTCATGGTATGAATGTATGTATGTTATGAATGTATCTATGGAGAAAAAAAAGGTGTGTCAGAGTTGGGCGACACGGGTCTCAGGATAGGAGTATTGTTTGAGCATGATGTCGACAGGCCGGTCTGCAAAATCGCGGTAGTCGATCGTGATCTCCCGTTCGGCACCCGGGAGCAGGGTGATGTAGTTGTCGCTCATTATGACAGGGAGTATGCGGTCGCCCGTCTCGGCGTCGAGCAGACGCAGGCGGTTGGCGAAAGCTACGGTGTTGCTTTCGTTTTTCAGTTTCAGCACACCCTTGCCGTTGGCTACAGGGGTTGCTGTGACACTTATGTTGGCCTGAGGCAGAGAGTTGAGGGCTTTATAGTCGAGTTCTTCCCTTCCGTTTCGCCAGTAGAAATTATCGCTGATCGTATTTCCGTCGTTATCTGTAAGTTTCAGAACGATAAAGTGAACGCTTTCGGGTTCCTGCGAGAAATCAAGGGTAAATGCCGGAACGTTTGCCGACGCTGGCACATCTACGGCAGAACTCTTGGCGTATCGTGTGAGTTCGTTTCCGTCAAGCCCGTAAACTTTCGCACTGGCTATGGTGCCGTCAAGCGGTTCGGAGGTTGTGTTTATAACCTTCACGCTGTTGTCGAGGGCGTTCCATTGTATGTGGCGGTGTTCGCAAGCCTTTTTCGCTCCCCAGTATGCTCCGGTGGGGTCGTAATAGTAATCGTAGGTCTGCCATACGAACGAGGGGTAGGCGGGATGGCTCATCCATATGAGTAGTCCGGCGGCATCGTTCCACATCTTATCGTTCCATGCCTCATACATTCCTTTCATGTCCTCTATATTGATCAGCTGCGCTTTCTCGCAGAACTCAATTATAGATTCGGCTCCGCCCCAGCGGTCGCGTACGGCGGCGGTGTAGTTTGTCGGCCTTGCGTTCGACGCCTCGGTGCCGAAGAAGTGATGGTTCCATACGTTCTCTTTCTGATTCTCGAGTTCATCATCGGTAGGAAGAGGCCATAGCTTATCCTCCGGGATGAAGAGTCTGACGCTTTCATACACGGGGAATGTCACCATACCTATCTCGGAGCGCATGCCGTAGCCGTAGTCTATGCCGTAAGGGTAAGGGGGCTGGTTGAACGCGAGGTTACTTGCCGAGGTTGAGAAGTGATGGCGGGGTGGCTGGTTCGCCCACCATCCGCTGCCTGATAATCCATCCTGGTTTGAGCAGGATTTGTAAAGGCGGTCGCCATGGTCTTCACGGCTTACGATGCCGACAAGGGCGGAATCGATGTAGGGCGAGGGATGGGTCTCGTTCGCCCCGCACCATAGGGCGATGGACGGGTGATTGCGCAGGCGGCGCACTTTGTCTGTCGCGTTGGCGAGAAACGCCTCTGGCTCGGCAACGTCGTTGAACGAGAAATAGAGCCAGAAATCGTTCCAGACCATTATGCCGTAGCGGTCACACCAGTCGTAGAACTCATCGTCGGTGACGCATCCTGTCCAAAGGCGGATCATGTTGTAGTTCATGTCGTGGTGGAGGCGTATCTTCTTCTCATATTCGTCGCCGTGGCAGCGGAGGAGGTATTCGCTCATGCCCCAGTTGCCACCCTTTGGGAATACGCGCTGTCCGTTGACCCACAGATTCAGAACGGGCATTCCTGCCTTGTTCGTCTCCCAGGTGTAATCATATTTCTTTATACCGAAATCTATGCTTCTCGTGTCGAGAACTTTCCTGCCATCGGTTACCTTCAGGTCGAGGGTGTAAAGATTGGGCTCGCCGTAGCCGTTGGGCCACCATAGTTGCGGATTTGTCACCGCAAGCTGAGGAAAGCGGTTGCTGTCGAGGGTGACGAGCGGTTCGGCTCCGGCGGGTATGATAAAGGTCTGTTCAATCTTCAGGTCGCCGGGGTTGACGGTGGCTTCCAGCTTTACACGCCGTTCTTTGCCGGAAGTGTTTTTCAGCCGGGTGCTGATTGTCAGTTCGGCAAGGTCTGTCGACGGCAGGTCGTTTCTGATCCACGGATCTACCATCACCACATCGCCGGTCACATCAAGGCTCACATGACCGGTAATACCGTTGAGACGTCCGGGCACATATGGCATCCAGTCCCATCCGGCTCCGGCAAGGTAGCTCGGGCTGCAGGCGACCCCGTAGGGATCATCGGCGTCGCGCGTCTTTTTCTGGTCGGCATCGGTTATGAGAACAGCCACCGCGTTTCGGCCATCCGGCGATAGATAAGGGGTGATGTCGAATATGCTGCGGATCATGTGGCCACTCACATCGCGGGTCGACTCCGGGGTTCCCGACAGTTTCACACCGTTGAAGTAGAAGTCAGCATAGCGGTTGGTGTTGTCGAACTTCAGCCATACCCGTTTCCCGTCGGTGTAATCGGCGGGGGTATCGAATTCGGCGCGATACCAGAACGGGCGGTTGTAGAATCGCTCGTCGACACGCCAGATATTGTCGCCATATTCGGGTGTCTCCTCCTTTCCTGCATTGACGTAAGCAGTGAACACAACTCCGGGTACCACCCCCTCTACGGCATCGTCGGGCATAGTGAATCCGACGGTGGAAATTTCTGTTCCCGCCGTTCCGCTCATGCTTTCCTGCGGACAGAGTTGCCATATGGCTCCGTCGGGGCTGTCGAGGCTGATCCGTGATGTTGATTTAATCTCAGGTACGAGGGCTATCAGTAAAGCTAAAAATAAGGGAAGTTTCTTCATCTGTTAGGTTCTGTGTCTGACTGCAAAGATAATAAAACTTTTCAAGTAAAGAAGAGAGGAAAATAAGTTGATAGGTAAAGAAGTATAGAAACTATGAAAAATACAGGGCAACCGCATAAAATCAGTCAACGCCTACGGTGTCTCGCTGAGGGGTAATTTGATGCATCCCTCCGAAGCGTCATTATTCATGAAATCCTATTTCAATCAGGTAGTCATCAGCGATATAGTAGTCGCTTCGGATGTAAAGATCTGTACTGCGATACTGGAATTTTTCTACATGTATCGCTGCGATAGAAATCTTTCAGGGCTTACAGAGGTGAGAATCCAAGTTTTTCAGCGATGCGACATGCAATGACACCCATACGGCTCCACCTCAGTATGTCAAGTATTTCTTTGCTGTAATTATCCATCAGTCTGACAATTCATGTTTCCATAAAAGTAAAATATGTGGGGTAATCTTCGATAGGCAGTCTCACTCAACCTTTGCCATTACAAAATCAATTAGACTGGCACAAAGTTACATAATAAATCCGGCACATTGAACATCAGAGATATATTATACGGTGCCTGACGGAGGCTGGGTGGTGATTGATTTGATGCGGGGGCTTTGACTTTTTTGTTGGGGATATGGAGGGAATTGAGTAATTTTGCAGGATAAATGACAATACTCGATATTATAATACTGATAGTGGCGTTCGGTAGCGCCTTTATGGGCTGGCGCAAGGGCATTGTGTATCAGCTCGGAAGTCTCGCCGGTATAGTAGCCGGTGTTGTGGCATGTCGCTTAGGTGGCGACTGGCTTACGGCTCTGTTGCTTTCATCGGATCCGGAGGTCGTCACGCCGGGTGAACATTATTTCTATACTGTTCTGGCGAGGGTCATACTGTTTATTGCCGGATATTTCCTGATAAAAATGGTAGCAAGATTTCTGCGTGGCATCACTCATGCTCTTCATATCGGTGTGATCGACCGTCTGGCCGGCGCGCTGTTCAGTCTGTTTGCCTGGATGATGGTTCTCAGTATTGTAATTAACTTCTGGCTTGTAGTGAAACCGCAGACGAACCTTCACCGGATAAGCCGTCTGGGTAACGGACATGCAATAGAGACAATAACGGCGCTGGCACCGGCCGCACTGGGGTGGGCAATGGATTGCGAGCTGTTTCATCTGCCTGAGAGCGACGGGCAACCAAAGGGGGAGTGAGATTGTTGATTTATCTGAATATGAACAACGATAAAATAGATAAGAATAATCCGGGACAGACATCGCCGGCAGATCCGAAGCCGCACGACGGGAACCGCTCCTTGCAGGATTCCCGAAGTTCTGATGCCGATCTGCTCAAGGAGGCAGCCGAGAGCGACTATAAGTATGGATTCGTGAGCGATATCGACACGGATATCATACCTGTAGGATTGAGCGAGGAGATAGTGCGCCTCATTTCTGCGAAAAAAGGTGAGCCGGAATGGATGCTTGATTTCCGTCTGCGGGCCTATCGCTACTGGCTTACGCTTACTCCTCCGAAGTGGGGACACCTGCGCATGCCCGAAATCGACTTTCAGGCTATCAGCTATTATGCCGCGCCGGTGAAGAAGGAGGGGCCGAAAAGTCTCGACGAGGTGGATCCGGAACTGCTTAAGACTTTCGACCGCCTGGGTATCCCTCTGCAGGAGCAGAAACAGCTCAGCGGTATGGCAGTGGATGCCGTAATGGACTCCGTATCGGTGAAGACAACCCACAAGGAAGCACTTGCCGAGAAGGGGATAATATTCTGCTCCATCTCTGAGGCGATAAAGGATTATCCGGATCTGATAAAGAAATATCTGGGGTCGGTGGTGTCGTATAAAGACAACTTTTATGCAGCGCTTAACTCGGCGGTGTTCTCCGACGGTTCGTTCGTGTATATTCCCAAGGGGGTGCGCTGTCCGATGGAGCTGTCGACCTATTTCCGTATCAATGCATCCGGAACAGGCCAGTTCGAACGCACGCTCATCGTAGCTGACGATGATTCGTATGTAAGCTATCTCGAGGGGTGTACGGCTCCGATGCGCGATGAAAATCAGCTCCACGCCGCCATTGTGGAAATCGTGGTGGAGGATCGCGCCGAGGTGAAATATTCGACCGTGCAGAACTGGTATGCCGGCGACAAGGATGGCAGGGGAGGCATATACAACCTGGTTACGAAACGTGGTTTGTGCCGCGGCGACTATTCGAAACTTAGTTGGACGCAGGTTGAGACAGGATCGGCTATAACGTGGAAGTATCCGTCGTGTGTACTGGCCGGCGAGGGGTCGGTAGGGGAGTTCTATTCGGTTGCATTGACCCGCAACTATCAGCAGGCCGATACCGGAACCAAAATGATTCATCTGGGACGCAACACCCGTTCAACTATAGTATCGAAGGGTATCTCGGCCGGATTCAGCGAGAATTCCTATCGCGGGCTGGTGAAGGTTACCCCCGCGGCAGATGGCGCGCGCAACTATACGCAGTGCGATTCGCTGCTTCTCGGCAGCGACTGCGGGGCGCATACGTTCCCGTATATCGATGTGATGAATCCGACGGCTATAGTGGAGCATGAGGCTACGACATCGAAGATCTCCGAAGACCAGATCTTCTACTGCAATCAGCGCGGCATCCCGACCGAGGAGGCTGTAGGTCTGATAGTCAACGGTTACGCAAAGGAGGTAATGAACAAGCTACCGATGGAGTTCGCAGTAGAAGCTCAGAAGCTGCTCCAGATAAGCCTGGAGGGATCGGTCGGGTGAGAGTACAATTGGTGATTGCTGATTGCTGATTGCAAAAGAGGTAGAGTATATAGATACATATGAAAGATATATTACTGAAGGTTACGGACCTTCATGCGAAAATCGAGGATAAGGAGATTCTGAGGGGTATCGATCTTGAGATACACCCCGGGGAGGTGCATGCCATAATGGGACCCAACGGCTCCGGCAAATCTACGCTTTCGAGTGTGCTTGCCGGCAATCCGGCCTTTACCGTGACGGGTGGATCGGTTGATTTTCACGGAATGGATCTGTTGTCGCTATCTCCGGAAGACCGCAGTCATGAGGGGCTGTTTCTGTCGTTCCAGTATCCGGTAGAGATCCCCGGAGTATCGATGGTGAACTTCATGCGCGCGGCGGTCAATGCCAAGCGTAAATATTTCAATGAGCCTCCGCTGGGTGCGGGAGATTTTCTGAAGCTGATGCGTCAGAAGCGTGCCATAGTGGAGTTGGACAACAAGTTGGCCTCACGTTCGGTAAACGAAGGTTTTTCCGGAGGAGAGAAAAAACGCAACGAGATATTCCAGATGGCGGTTCTCGAGCCACGGCTCAGCATTCTCGACGAGACCGATTCAGGGCTTGATATCGACGCTCTGCGCGTAGTGGCAGGGGGTGTCAATCAGCTCAAGACCTCGCAGAACGCGACTGTCGTTATCACCCACTATCAGCGTCTGCTAGACTATATAAAGCCCGACTTCGTTCATGTGCTGTACAAGGGACGTATCGTACGTACGGGTGGACCCGAACTGGCGCTCGAACTTGAGGAGAAAGGCTACGACTGGATCAAGGAGGAGGAGAAATGAGCAAGGCTTCCGAACAATATCTTGAACTGTACCGCGCCCACCGCGATGCTATCGACGCTCACGGCGCCCCGGCGATGAACGCGTTGCGCCAGGGGGCGGCCGAAGCTCTGAGACGTGCCGGCGGTTTTCAGGAAAAAGGTGACGAGGGGTATGAGAAAACCTCTGTCGACGGAATGTTCGCGCCGGATTACGGGGTAAACATTAACCGTGTGGATATGCCGGCGGACGTGAGCGCATCGTTCCGCTGCGGTGTGCCTAATCTGTCGACTTTGCTCGCTGTAGTGGTAAACGACCGGTTCGTGCCCTCTTCAACTCTTCTGAAAAATATACCGGAAGGGCTTACGGTGTGTTCGTTGGCCCAGGCATGTCGCGAGATGCCTGATCTGGTGATGAAATATTACGGTCAGGCTGCCGATATCAGCGATCCGTCTGTAGCGTTGAACACGATGTTCGCGCAGGATGGCGTGTTCATACATGTAGGCAAGGGTGTGCGCAGCGAACGCGCCGTGCAGCTTGTCGACATATTCAGCTCGTCAACCCCTCTGATGGCAGCACGCCGTGTGCTTGTGGCGGCTGAGGAGAACAGTCATGTGGCAATTCTCAAATGCGATCATACGCAGGGTGATGAGGCCCGGTGTATGAGTTCGGAGGTGGTTGAAATTTTCGCTGCTCGTGGTGCCAGGGTGGAATGGTACGATATAGAGGAATCGAATGCATCTACATCGCGCCGCCATCAGCTGTTCGCACGTCAGGCGGAGGGATCGGAGCTTCATATCTGCGGCGCGACGCTTACCAACGGCACCACGCGCAACGATTTCCGCATCGATGTGGATGGTGAGCATGCCGTGACCGGGCTTGGGGCTATGGCGATCGGTTCGGGTGACCAGCATATCGATAATTCGTCTGTCATACGCCATGCGGCAGACCGCGGACGCAGCAACCAGTTGCTTAAATATGTGCTTGACGACTGTGCTACCGGCGCTTTCGAAGGCAGCATAGAGGTATGCCATGGCGCCCGGTTCGTGGAGGCATATCAGAGCAACCGTAATATCCTCGCTTCCAAGGGTGCGAGGATGCACACTAAGCCGCAGTTGCTGATCTATAACGATGATGTGAAGTGTTCACATGGGGCAACAACCGGACAACTCGATCAGAATGCGCTCTTCTATATGCGCACCCGCGGAATTCCTGAAGATGAGGCGCGCCGCATGCTTATGCAGGCGTTTATGGTTGATGTGATCGATTCGATCACTCTCGAACCGCTGCGCGACCGGCTGCGTCATATGGTTGACAGGCGATTTGCCGGCGAGACTGCCGGATGCCGGGATTGCAAGAGCTCATGCTGAACCGGAATTGTATGGATTTATCCTGACGTATATTTTTTTATTTAAGATGGCATACGATGTAGAAGCGCTCAGGCGCGATTTTCCGATACTTGACCGCACTGTCTACGGTAAACCGCTGGTTTATCTTGACAATACGGCTACTTCGCAGACCCCGCGTCAGGTGGTGGATGCGGTGGCCGATATGTACCTTGCCCACAAGGCCAACGTTCACCGGGGGGTGTTCTCTCTGTCGCAGGAGGCAACCGCTCTGATGGAAGCCACACGTGAGAAAGTGCGCGACTATATCAACGCTGCCTCCACGCGTGAAATCGTTTTCACACGTGGCACGACAGAGGCCATCAATCTTGTGGCTTCGAGCTTCGGAAGTTTTATGGAGAACGGCGATGAGATAATTCTCACCGTTATGGAGCATCATGCCAATATAGTACCCTGGCAGTTGCTGGGTACACGCAAGCGCATAACCTTGCGCGTTGTGAAGATCCGGCCCGACGGTACCCTCAATATGGAGCAGTACCGCAATCTGTTCAACGAACGTACGCGTCTGGTGGCTGTGTGCCATGTATCGAACGTACTCGGAACAGTCAATCCCATAGAGGATATGATCCGTTATGCCCATTCACTGGAAGTGCCGGTATTGGTTGACGGCGCTCAGGCTGTTCCGCACATGAAGGTGGATGTGCGTGCGCTCGATGCCGATTTCTATGCTTTCTCGAGCCATAAGATGTATGGGCCGTCGGGAGTCGGTGTGCTTTACGGCAAAGAGCGGTGGCTCAAGAAGATGCCCCCGTATCAGGGTGGCGGCGGGATGATCTCGCATGTAAGCTTCAAGAAGACCACCTATGCCGATCTCCCTCTTAAATTTGAGGCCGGAACGCCTGATTTTGTCGATATCGCTGCTTTTTCAGCGTGTCTCGACTACATACGTTCGGTAGGTATAGATGCTATCGCTGCCCATGAGCATGAACTTCTCGAATGGACTACCGCCGAAATGATGAAGATTCCCGGCATGCGTATTTTCGGAACCGCTCCCGGCAAATGCGCCGTGATTTCGTTCCTGATCGGGGAGGCACACCACTACGATACCGGCATGCTTCTCGATAAGCTCGGATTTGCGGTCCGCACCGGCCATCACTGCGCCCAGCCGCTTATGGAGGTACTCGGCGTAGAGGGAACGGTACGTGCCTCTTTCGGGCTTTACAATACCCACGCCGAAGCGGAAGCCTTTATCGCCGCCCTCCATCGCATCGCCCCGATGCTCGGGGTGTGATTCCTCGGAAAAATGTGATTTTTTTGTGAATTTAACCCTCTGATTTCTGTGGTTTTGCTCGCATGAGCCCTCAGGGAATTGTGTTTCGTGGCGCAAAGGTCTGAGTTTCGTATGTTGGATGCTACGTAGTCGAAGAGATTGAAGAAGTTCATCCCGAATAGGGTGATATTCTCCCACGGTCCCATGCTGAGAGCGCAGAGCAGGCTCAGCGCAAGTCCTATGCCGCATGCAATTGTGGTTGCGGCTTTTCGCCCCATTTTCTTTTCCTCGGATATAAACGATATGGAAATCCCAGATAGCATATCAGGAAGGCACTCCCTCCGTGAACCCCTGTCTCATAAGGGAAACGCCAGATATTGCCAGTCCGACAGCAGAGCCTACCGTGGTTGCTACAGCGGCGAAACGCGATCCGAACATAGCCCTTGTAGAGTTATTCCTGTCTTTTCTTATGATTCACTTAAATCTCCGGAGTGTCGGTTATTCAGATAATTTCGTTGATTTGCGACAAAGTTACGCAAATTTATCTTAACATCAGTCAGTGTGGGGGGAATAAATCGGGCGACGGTGGTGCGGATGTGGAAGTTTTTTCTTATCTTTGTTGGCGTAATTACGTCAGGCGCCTTATACGTCAGGCGCAATCGCATTTCTTCATTCGGATGAATCTCATAACCATGAAAGAAACTAAAAAAGATACTGAAATAAGCAGACGCGAGTTTCTGCGCAATCTCGGCATGGCAGGTGCCGGAATTCTTGCTGCCACCAGTCCGTGGCTTTCTGCATTTTCCGAAGTGGCACACACTCAGAAAGAACGTTGCCGTCTCGGCATAATCGGTCCCGGTTCGCGCGGGCAGTTCCTTATGAGCTTCATAGCTCAGAATCCCAAAGCTGAAATAGTGGCGCTTGCCGATGTCTACGAGCCCTCTCTGGAAAGTGCGCTGAAAATAGCTCCTAAGGCAAAGGTTTACCGCGACCATCGCGCCCTGCTTGCCGACAAGGATGTGGATGCCGTGATAGTGGCGACACCACTCCATACCCACTACGATATCGTAATGGACGCCTTTGATGCCGGCAAGCATGTATATTGCGAGAAAACGATCGGCTACACGATGGAACAGTGTTTCAATATGTATAACAGGCATCTTGAGACAGGGCTTCTATTCTTCTCCGGGCAGCAGCGCCTGTTTGATCCCCGGTATATCAAAGCGATGGATCTGGTTCATAAAGGGCTGTTCGGAAAAGTGTCGGCCGTAGAAGCTTTCTGGAACCGCAATGGCGACTGGCGTCGCGATGTGCCCTCGCCCGAACTGGAACGCTTTATAAACTGGCGTCTTTACGGCGAATCGTCGCGTGGCCTTATGTCGGAGCTTGGCTGTCATCAGCTGCAGGTGGGCACATGGGCCTTGGGCAAACTCCCCGACAAGGTAATGGGGCACGGCGGCATCACATTCTGGAAAGACGGGCGTGAGGTTCACGACAACGTACACTGCATCTACGGTTACGACACAGGCGAGACCATAACCTATGGCTCGGTGATCTCCAATAAGTTCTATGGTCTGGAGGAGAAGATAATGGGTAATCTCGGTACGGTGGAGCCTGAAAACGGTAAATATTTCTTCGAGGAGGTAGCGCCCGCTCCGGCTTTCCTGCAGATGATAAATTCGTGGGAACACGCTCTGTTCGATGAAATTCCATTCGCAGGAACGAGCTGGGCACCGGAAACCGCCAATGTCAACAAGGGTGAATTTATATTGGGTGAGCGCCCCAAGGGGGACGGCACGTCGCTTCTGACCGAAGCATTTGTAGAAGCTGTGATTACCGGCCGGCAACCTGAGCGTATTGCCGAAGAGGGCTATTACGCAAGCCTCCTTTGCCTGTGGGGACACGAAGCCATCGAGCGTGGTGAGATAATGCGCTTCCCGGAGCAATACAGCATCGACTACGCTCCCTACGGCACAAAGCGTCAGACAACAATATCATAAACCTCTCAGACACATTTATCCCGTGAAAGATATAACCTTCAGCGCACGGCGCCAGAAAACCGAGTTGTGGTATCTGCTTGGTGCGTTCGTCGTGGCCAATCTCGTGAATCTATGGGCTATAACAAGCTACGGTGCCCCGATTAAAGAGATGTTTACTTCGTTTTTTTATGTGCTTACGTTCACTGTGTTCCTGTATGCGCTCAGTGTGATAGTAAGAATAGTGGTCTATGGAATACGTAGCCTGATAGTAAACCGGAAAAAATTAAAAACAAATAACTCCCTGTAACCATGACAACCAGAAGAGATTTTCTGAAAACCATGGGTGCCTCGGCCGTGACGATGGCGCTCAGTGGTATCGGTGGTGCGATGGCCACCCCTCTTACATCCCGCGAATGGGATTCGGCAAAGAAAGATAAAGTAAAGATCGCTTATATAGGTATCGGTAACCGCGGTGAACAGAATATCGATGAGTTCGCGCGTACCGGAATGGTGGACGTGACGGTTCTCTGCGATATCGACATGGGCGCTGCCCACACCCAGAAGGTGATGAACATGTATCCGAAGGCGAAGCGTTTCCGCGACTTCCGCGAGATGTTCGAGAAGGCCTCAGGCGATTTTGACGCCGTCTGCGCCTCTGTTCCCGACCATATGCATTTCCCCATCGCCATGCTCGCCATGGCCAACGGCAAGCATATCTATCTGGAGAAGCCGATGTGTCGCACCTTCCTTGAGGGTGAACTGATGATGGAGATGGCCCGCCGCCATCCCGAGCTTGCCACTCAGGTGGGTAATCAGGGACACTCGGAGGGTAACTATTTCCAGTTCAAGGCGTGGAAAGACGCCGGAATCATCAGTGACGTTACAGCAATCACCGCACATATGAACAATTCGCGCCGCTGGCACAACTACGACGACAAGATTCTTCATATGCCCGGTGGCGAGCCCATGCCTGCCGATATCGACTGGGATACATGGACCGGCCCGTGCGCATACCACGGATTTTCCGACAAATATCATCAGGGGAACTGGCGTTGCTGGTATGACTACGGTATGGGGGCCCTCGGCGACTGGGGCGCTCATCTGCTTGATACGGCCCATGAGTTTCTTGAATTAGGATTGCCCTACGAAGTCAGTATGGAGTATGCCAACGGCCACAACAGCTACTTTTTCCCATATTCGTCGACAATCAAGTTCCGTTTCCCCGCACGCGGCAGCATGCCCCCGTGCGATGTGACATGGTACGACGGCCTCGACAACCTGCCCCCGCTTCCCGCCAACTACGGAGCCTCGGAGTACAACCCCAATGTGCCCTCGACCAACCAGGGAAACACCCCTGTGAGTCAGCTCAATCCAGGTAAGATTATCTACGGACGCGATCTGACTTTCAAAGGGAGCAGCCATGGAAGCACACTCTCGATTATCCCGTCGGCCAATGCCAACGATATCAAGGATAAGTTGCCTGAAGTGCCCCAGAGTCCGTCGAACCATTATGTGAATTTCCTTCGTGCGTGTCAGGGAACAGAGAAAACCCGCTCGCCGTTCGAAATAAACGGTGTGCTGAGCCAGGTGTTCTGTCTCGGTGTTATCGCCCAGCGTCTTAACGACAAGCTTTATTTCGATGCCCGTACAAAGCAGTTTACCAACAATGCCTTCGCCAACGCTCTGCTTTCAGGTATGCCTCCGCGCAAGGGATGGGAGGATTTCTACAAGATGGTATAATCCGCCACGCACATAACAACACAGACCCCAAATACACAACTTAAAAAACAGAAATGAAAAAGAACGTA
The DNA here is from genome assembly GCA_014800795.1 of Bacteroidales bacterium. Lineage (GTDB taxonomy): Bacteria > Bacteroidota > Bacteroidia > Bacteroidales > Muribaculaceae > UBA7173. The sequence continues at coordinate 43,779 of JAAVFL010000004.1, forward strand.
ATAATGTTGCTCTGTCTGCTCTGTGCCGCTGTAGGATCGGCACAGAACTGGCAGCCGCTTTTCAACGGAAAGAACCTCAACGGATGGAAGCGGCTGAACGGCAACGCTGAATACAAGGTAGAGGATGGCGCGATAGTGGGTGTGTCTAAGATGAATACTCCCAACACCTTTCTCGCTACGAAAAATAATTACGGCGATTTCATCCTTGAGTTTGATTTCAAGGTTGACGACGGACTGAACTCCGGTGTGCAGTTGCGCAGTGAGAGCAAGAAAGATTATGACAAGGGGCGCGTTCACGGCTATCAGTTCGAGATCGATCCCTCGCAGCGCGCGTGGTCGGGAGGTATCTACGATGAGGCGCGCCGCGGCTGGCTCTATCCTCTTACCAAAAATCCGGCAGCCAAGACTGCTTTCCGCAACGGTCAGTGGAACAAGGCTCGTATCGAGGCTGTGGGCAACAGCATACGCACCTGGATCAATGGCGTTCCCTGTGCCAATGTGTGGGATAATATGACTCCCGAAGGTTTTATCGCCCTCCAGGTACATGCTATCGGTGATCCGTCGCAGGAGGGTAAGACGGTCGCATGGCGCGATATCCGTATTCTTACCGATGATGTGGAAAAGTATGCGACTCCCGTAACTTCGGCTCCCGTAGTGAACTGTATTGACAACACTCTCGCTCCCGAAGAGGTGGCAGAGGGATGGGCGCTACTGTTCAACGGTAAGGACAGTGCCGGGTGGCGAGGCGCCAAGCTCGATGCTTTTCCTGAGAAAGGATGGGTGATCGAGGATGGTATTCTGAAAGTGATGCCCGCCGACGGTGGTGAGTCGACCAACGGCGGCGATATAGTCACCGACCGTACATACAAGGATTTCATCCTGTCTGTCGACTTCAAGATAACCGAAGGCGCCAACAGCGGAATCAAGTATTTCGTAGATCCCACGCTCAACAAGGGTGAGGGTTCGGCTATCGGATGCGAGTTCCAGATTCTTGACGATCTCCGCCATCCGGATGCGAAACTCGGTGTGAAGGGCAACCGCAAGCTGGGTTCGCTCTATGATCTCATACCTGCTCCTGAGAAGAAACCGTTCGACATCAACAACTTCAATACGGCGGTGGTGATAGTAAAAGGTAACCATGTGGAGCATTGGCTCAATGGCGAGAAGCTTATCGAATATGACCGCGACAACCAGCTGTTCAACGCTCTTGTGGCTTACAGCAAATATCGCGACTGGCCCAACTTCGGCAACCGCAAGGAGGGGAACATCCTTCTTCAGGATCATGGCGACGAGGTCTGGTTCAAGAATGTGAAGATCAAGGAGCTTTAATCTGTAAAAGCGCATTGCAGGATGCCTCATCTGTCCCGCACTATTGCTGATGGTTCAGTCGCTGTTTACGTATGGTTTGAAGCCATGCATACGCGGGTGGATATCCTGCTGAAGAGTTCTTGCCACTCAGAGAGCGCTTTGCTTGAGGTGACAGAGGGAATGAAGCGCATTATCGCCGGCCTGGAGAAAGTGGGTAACCGCTTTGATCCGTCGAGTGAACTCGCGCATCTCAACCGTCTGCCGGCGGGAGAGGAGGTGGAAATAAGTGCCTCTCTGTATGATATGTTATCCCTTTGTCTGTACTATAATGTCCGGACAAAGGGATTATTCGATATATCAGTTTCGTCTCCGGGTTTCGAACCCGGGATGTTGAGCAGTATAAGGCTTGGCGAGGGGGGCCGGTTTTGCCGTAGTCGCGAGGATGTGGTGCTGGATCTGTCGGGGTTCATAAAGGGGTATGCTCTGGATCAGTTGCGTATATATCTGGTGGAATGTGGTCTGGAGAATGCTCTTGTGAATCTTGGAAACAGCTCCATAATGGCTATGGGCGATGTGCCGGGTCCGGTGAGAAACGGCTGTCTGACAACATCGGGCAACAGCGATCCGTCGCGACGCCATATCCGCAATCCGCTTTCCGGGGAGTATATCGGTGGAGCGCGGACGGCGCAGGTGTTCACGCCGGGTGGGGCCGAAGGGGAGGTGGAGGCAACTGTTAAATTTATTACCGAAACTATATGAAATTCAGGAATCAGTTCTTAATGGCTGCCGTAGTGTCGGCCGTTGTCGCTGTCGGGTGGACCCCATCGTCGGAGGCGAAAAGTAAAAAGGTGGATGATGGGGTTAAAACCACGTTCCAGACCTCGAGAGGCTGGCGACCGACTATAGATAACCGGGCAGATGCCGTGATGGTTTACGGCGTTGGTGGTAATCCGAGTGACCGCCGCGGTAACACCAACTTCGAGGAGCGTGTGGAGAGTTGGAAGGATAAAGGCTACACCGTTCACTTCATGACTGGAATAGCATGGGGTGAGTATCAGGATTATTTCACAGGCAAATGGGACGGAAAGTGGCATCTCGACGAGGGACAGGTGACACAACGGGGCGACACCATATGGCACGGGCATATGGTGCCTTATATCGTGCCTTCGGAAAATTTCCTCAAGTATATGAAAGAGATGCATGTGAAGCGTGTTATCGACGCGGGAATCGATGCCATCTTCATGGAGGAACCTGAGTTTTGGGCCCGTGGCGGTTATAGCGACGCTTTCAAACGCGAATGGAAGGAGTATTACGGTACAGACTGGCGTCCGCAGCATGAATCGCCCGAGGCTACGTATATGGCCAACAAATTGAAATACCATCTTTACTATCGCGCTCTCAACGAAGTGTTTACTTACGCAAAGGAATATGGCAAGAGCCTCGGACGGGATATAAAGTGTTACGTCCCCACCCATTCGCTCGTGAACTATTCGCAGTGGCAGATCGTGAGCCCTGAGGCGAGTCTGGCATCGCTCCCGTGTGTCGACGGATATATCGCTCAGGTATGGACAGGTACATCGCGCGAGCCAAATTTCTTCAACGGTGTGCAGAAAGAGCGTGTGTTCGAAACCGCATATCTCGAATATGGCTCTATGGAATCTATGACTGCTCCTACTGGAAGAAAGATGTTTTTCCTGACAGACCCGATAGAGGACCGCGCCAAGGATTGGGACGACTATAAGCGCAACTATCAGGCGACATTTGTGGCTCAGTTGCTATATCCCGGTGTGGCCGACTATGAAGTGATGCCGTGGCCCGAACGAATCTACGAAGGGTTATATCGCGTTGGAGCCGGCAGTGATGAGAAGACACGTATCCCGCGATTCTACTCCACTCAGATGCAGGTTATGATCAATGCGCTCAACAAGATGCCGGTGAGTGATAATGCCGTGTCTGGTAGCGACGGCATCGGTGTGCTGATGTCGAACTCGCTGATGTTCCAGCGTTTTCCTCTTCACGATGGGTATGATGATCCGCAGCTTGCCAATTTCTATGGGCTTGCCCTTCCGCTGGTCAAGCGCGGAGTTCCGGTTAAGACGGTGCATATCGAGAATCTCGGATTCCCCGCTACCCTGGCCGATACCAAGGTGCTGCTGATGACTTACTCCAATATGAAACCGCTCGATCCGGCCGCACATACGTATCTGGCTGAATGGGTGAGGAAGGGTGGAAAACTTGTGTTCTGCGGGTCGGATAAAGATCCTTTCCAGCAGATTGAGGAATGGTGGTCTACGGGTGATAACAGCTATACCGCACCTTCCCAGCATCTGTTTACTCTGCTCGGTATCGGGGCTGATGCTCCGCAGGGTGAATATAAAGTGGGCAAAGGAACGGTGTGTGTACTCCGTGCCGATCCGAAGGAACATGTGTTGAAGGCCGGTGGCGACGCATCGTTTATTGATGCAGTGACCCGTCTGTACAACGGTAGCAAGGGTTCGGATATCGTTTTCAAGAATGATTTTCTGCTTCAGCGCGGTCCCTATGCTATCGCGGCTGTTGTCGATGAGGGTGTGAGTCCGGAACCTTTGCGTTTGCAGGGAAGTTACATAGATATGTTTGATCCCGCACTTCCGGTGGTTGACGGATATGTAGTCGAACCCGGGCATCAGGCTCTGCTGCTCGATCTTGCGAAAGTAGATAAACCGAAACATCCTCAGGTACTTGCAGCTTCTTTCCGCGAATCGGATGAAGCCGCTTCGAAAGGTGCTTATGCCTTTACTGCAAAAAGTCCGGTTGATACCGATGGAATTGCCCGCGTTCTTTTGCCTTCTGTTCCGACGAGTGTAAAGATCGACGGTACCGATACGTTCGATCGTTCATTGTGGGATCCGGCATCGCGGACCTATCTTCTCCGTTTCGAAAATCTTCCGGAGGGTCACCGTGTGGAATTCACCTGGTGATCGACGGTCTCAGATCCGGAAACGGGTAGTAACTATCAATCCGGAATTCCAGTGTATGCTTAACATCGCGGCGCCTAAAGGCGCCGCGATGTTGCTGTATTAACGTAGAATGTACAATCAGAAAGTATAGTTCGGTATGGATATACTGTAATTTCGGCTTGTGCTGTTTTTATTACTTTCTTATTTTGCAGTGTTTTACCGAAGTGATTGTACGGAACTCGCCCGGCAATCCGCATTCCGCGGTTGCCGGGCGAGCTGTGTTATGCTGAATATGATTCAGGCGATTTGTTTATCAGTTCTTGGAGAGTTTCTCCTTAAGAGCTGCGAGAGCCTCGATGTCGCCGAGGGTAGTCTTTTCAACGGGAGCTGCGAGTGCGGGTGCTTCCTCAGCCTTGCGGGGAGCGCGCTTGGCAGCCTTGCGGGCTTCAGCCTTCTCTGCCTTAGCCTCATCTTCAAAAATGCGGCTGTGGCTGAGGATGATGCGCTTGCTGTCTTTGTTGAATTCGATTACCTTGAAGTCGAGCTTCTCGTCAACCTTGGCCTGTGAGCCGTCTTCCTTAACGAGGTGTTTGGGAGTAGCGAAGCCTTCAACACCGTAGGGGAGTGCGATTACAGCGCCCTTGTCGAGCATTTCTACGATAGTGCCCTGATGAACGGAACCAACGGTGAAGATGGTTTCGAATACATCCCAGGGATTCTCTTCGAGCTGCTTGTGGCCGAGGCTGAGGCGACGGTTTTCCTTGTCGATTTCGAGAACGACAACCTGGATGTCAGAACCGATCTGAGTGAATTCAGAGGGGTGCTTGACTTTCTTGGTCCATGAAAGGTCGGAGATGTGGATGAGACCGTCGACACCTTCTTCGATTTCAACGAATACACCGAAGTTGGTGAAGTTGCGCACGCGTGCGGTGTGCTGTGAACCAACGGGATATTTAACTTCGATGTCTTCCCAGGGATCCTGCTTGAGCTGCTTGAGACCGAGGCTCATCTTGCGCTCTTCGCGGTCGAGGGTGAGGACTACAGCTTCAACTTCGTCGCCAACCTTGAGGAAGTCCTGAGCAGAGCGGAGGTGCTGGCTCCAGCTCATTTCGCTTACATGGATAAGACCTTCCACGCCGGGAGCAACTTCTACGAATGCACCGTAATCGGCCATAACCACTACGCGGCCTTTAACCTTGTCGCCAACCTTGATGTCGGCAGCGAGTGCATCCCAGGGATGGGGCTGGAGCTGCTTGAGACCGAGAGCGATGCGCTTCTTCTCGTTGTCGAAGTCGAGAATAACGACATTGAGCTTCTGGTCGAGGGCAACAACCTCTTCGGGGTGGCTTACGCGGCCCCAAGAAAGGTCGGTGATATGGATAAGACCGTCGACACCGCCGAGGTCGATGAACACACCGTAGGAGGTGATGTTCTTGACGGTTCCTTCGAGAACCTGACCTTTTTCGAGCTTGGCGATGATTTCGCGCTTCTGCTGCTCGAGTTCAGCCTCGATAAGAGCCTTGTGGCTGACAACCACGTTGCGGAATTCGGGGTTGATTTTCACAACTTTGAATTCCATAGTCTTGCCAACGAAAATATCGTAGTCGCGGATGGGTTTCACGTCGATCTGCGAGCCGGGGAGGAATGCCTCGATGCCGAACACGTCCACGATCATGCCGCCTTTTGTGCGGCATTTGATGTAACCCTTGATGATTTCGTCGTTTTCCAGAGCCTGGTTAACGCGTTCCCATGAGCGGGAAGCGCGGGCTTTGCGGTGAGACAGGATGAGCTGACCCTTCTTGTCTTCCTGGTTTTCGATGAATACCTCGACAACGTCGCCGACTTTGATGTCGGGGTTGTAGCGGAATTCATTCATGGGGATGATACCGTCAGACTTGTAGCCGATGTTAACCACAGCTTCGCGCTTGTTGAGGGCGATGATGGTACCTTCGATTACTTCTTTGTCCTTTACGGTGTTGAGCGATTCGTCGTAGGTGCGGGTAAGCTCCTCGCGCGACTTCTCGCAGTTGTTTTCCCCTCTTTCATAGGCATCCCAGTCAAAATCTGCGATGGGAGAGGTTTTAACTTCTTCAGTCATTAAAAAAATGGTTAATAAAAAATGGTTAATATAAATCTCAAAGTCGCTATGCGCCAATCGGTTACGCTTGTCGCTCAAGCTAAGTTGCGATTCCGGCCGCGCACAGTGAGCCCTAAGGCGCTGCAAAGTTACATCTTTTTTGTTGAATTACAACACTTTTCACGTCCGGATGCAAAAATATTTATTTCTCAGGTGGTCCCCGTCCCATTAGGGCAGACGGATTCGTTGTCTGCGACAATTTTTTTTCATAGATTGAGTAATCGGTTCTATTGAAAGTGTAATAGCAAAGTAATGAAAATTATTGCGTACGATGTAATCAGCGTAGCAAATGGTTGATCGTCAGCCTGGAGCGAAGTAGGGCGATTCCATGCAATGCAGTAAATTGCTGATTGTCAGCGGGGATAAAAGGCTGTTGCAGCGGGAGATGGTTTCTGCATCGAGGCACCTATGGCGCCTCGATGGGAGTATAGGGCGGGGGAGCATGGAGCGGGAGCGCAGGGGAGAAGAAAAGCCGGCATGCTGGCGTATCGCTGCGGATAACTTATTCAGCCAATGGCAGCCTGCTCATGAAATATTTTGATCAGGTTGCCTTCCGGGCCTTACTTAGTTATGACGCGGATGGGCCACGTCACCCTAATGGTTCTCATTCGTCGGCGGCAGGCCGGAGGCCAAAGCCGTATAATATCACGTTGGACTGGACATTTGATATTCCGTTCTTTCCTACGATAAGATAGCGGGCCAGGGTTGATGATCCGGCAATGTTGGTCCACGAGGTGCTTTCTCCGTCGAAGTGAACCTCCGAACCTGTGGCCGAGCGGTAGCCGAACACGGGGAATGTGGCGGATGAACCGTCGGGCAGGGTCAACTTCATGGAATTCAGCGACGCATCGTATTTCCACGGATATGTTACCATGATGTCGAAAACATTCTCGTCGGGTACTTTGGCCCCTGACGGGCAAGGATCGTAGATCGTTTTCACCGACGTGGGGTTGCCGGCTGATGGTTTCGATACAATCTGGTCGATGTTCCACAGATTCAGGTAGCATGGCTTTATTTTCCTCACTTCCGTCTCACGACCTGTGAAGAACAGGAGCGGGTGGCATATCGAAGCCTTAATCATATCCTTATGGGCTGTTCCGGCGGTCTGCGTGGGAATACTGCTTCCGTTTATCTCGTTGCGGTCAGTGTCGTAGAATTGTTGCAGATTTGATATGAAGGGATCTTTGCGTCCCCACTGATAGAAGCTGCTGCAATCGTGGGTGTCGATTGTTTTCTCTTCCTGAAGAATGTCTACGGTGATGGTGCGCGGGGTAACCCCTTCCGGCACATTTTTCTGAACAATCTTCATCTTTATGGATGAGGCGGGGAATTCCGTGCGGTCTCCTCCATAGATGCGTCCGAGGTCGCAGGGGTAGAGGCGATATGTGCCCGCCGTGCTGTCGCTGATCTCCGTCCATGCTTCTCCGGGCTTGAAATCGGTGATCCATATCTGCCAGCTCCACATAGCGTTACCATCGGCATCGCGCACGGCAAGCATGGCGTTGCCCTGACGGATGGCAGCAGCCGGTACATCGAACTCCAGATTCTTGCGGTCGGATGAGAGAGCTACGTTTCTGATAATCCCTATGCGTTCCTCCCATATCATTGCGGCATCAGCGGGCTCACATCCGCTGTTGTTGTAGATGTAGGGGTCGGTGATCTCGTTGCCGAGATGGTTGATAAAATGATACAGCGCCTTAGAGTTGTTGGCGGTGGTTGGGGCGAGTGTGGAAATGTATGCGCTCTCGTTGGTGGCACCGTTTTTAATGGCGTTTCCGTAGACGAGCGGCAGTGAATAGTGGCCGGGAGCATTGACAATGTAACAGTTGGCGGTGTTCTCAACGGTCAGTGCGCCCGTAGAGTTGGCCAGGTTGTAGGGGGTGTTTCCGCTTGAGGCGTTGATATCCTGAGCCTGCCGTAGTGCGGCGGTCTGATCGCTCATCTGCAGGAATTGCGGGTCGTTGAGGTCGGTGGTGAGTTCGCATGCGGTATCGCCTGTTCCGGAAAGTCCGTATCCTGAAATCCATACGGGGGTAGTTGTGAGGGGATTGCCGTCACTGTCGGTCAGTGTGGCTTCCCATTCCACGGGAATTGCCGCCGCACCTGTTCCGTCGTCGTAGCTGCTTTTGACGTTGTAGGTGAGCGTTCCTCCGGTGTATTTCGAACTGAGGCTCTCTGTAGGGTTCCCGTCGGCGTCGGTCACTTCAAGTATCAGATCGGGAGCGGCAGGATTGGCGGAAAGTCTGTATGTGACGATCTTGCCGGCGCTCCAGGTCTGTCCGCCCAGCGAGGCCGTGAACTCCGATGTTCCGCCGTCGGTCTCGACGGTCAGTGTAACGGAGGCTTCCTGCGTGAGCGTCTGCGGTAGAAGCATAAAGGTATGCTCCTCGTCGGTGATAGCTTCGTCAGGGGCGGTATAGTCAGAATTGTCGGCCGCGGCGAAGGTTCTGCCGGGGGTGACTTCATAGGATGCGTCTCCTGTCGTTTCGCTCCACTTACCGTCGTCAAGCGAAAGTGTGGCACTGTTTTTAACGCCGGATATCTTTATGGATGTCACCGTACAGGGGGCAAGCTCCGTTCCGGTGACGAATCTGACGGCTGTCAGCGCATGGTTGAATTCCAGGGCGCATGGCGAGGCTGACGCATCGGTAGGTGTGGCCCACATAAGGTCTGCCTGATCGGTAACCTCAGCCGGGGTTACATATGCGAGGGTCAGCGATCCGTCGCTGCCGGCGATGGGGGTGTTTTCCGCACTGTAGGGAGCGTAGGCGTTGAAATGCAGCGATCCTTTGCCGGGCCAAAGATATTCGCCGGCGGGTGTCCAGGCTCCGGTCTCGGTAATCTCCACGTTGCGCATGTACAGTCCGGAACCTGAGGCACCGGCATTGTATGTAGCGAACACTCCGCACGATGTAAGGGTAGCGGTGTACACGGGCACGCCGCGCGATACGCCCTGTGCGGCTGCCGCCATGTCGGTAACATCCGGCGTAAGATAAAACGTGCCGTCCTGTGATTTGAGTCGCAGGGTTGCAAGCCGCGTAGGGCCGGCGGCGGTAGTCTCGCCGCGCGAGGATATGCCACGGTTCCACTCTCCGGCTGCCGACACCTCAAACCGTATCAGTGCCCCATCTGCGGAGGCGACTTCCATATCATCATCGGAGCAGGCGGTAAACCCGCCGAGCATACCGGTCAGCATGGCCGGAAGCAGAAATATGTGGCATATATCCCGCATGGCTGTTCTTTTTTATTTTGAGTTATGTTTAAGTGGCTTTTTAAGTAAGTCGTGGAAATTATTTTATATTATCCGTGATCATACTTTCAGTCGGATTTTGCTCGAAGATGAAGGAGTGTAGCGAGCTACACGACTGAAGGTGAGGGCGAAATCCGGCGAAAGGATGCCGCGGATGATATAAAGTCTTGTTAAGTATATTATACGTAATAATTTTCATGACTTACTTATCTGTGGTTTATTTTGATGATGTGTCATCGGACTGTTCGGTGACATCCATCGGAAGGTCTACAGGATTATCAACCCAATCTTCAACATCTACGGTAAATTTGATCGGGCCGCCGAGCACCTCTATACCCGGATCAGGATCATTAGGATCGACATATCCGGCGCCATGTGAGAAGTCGAGGTTGTAGATGTATTTCTTGCCCTGCTCCCAGTTGGTGGAGATAGGTATGGCCGCCCACTGACATCCGGATTCAGACGGGAAGGGGTAAACGGTCACTCCGGTCTCTGTTGTCTCTATCTGGAGGCGTACCGACAGATAAGCGCCTTTCGCGCTGTTCGTGGTGTCGGTCTTGGGGTTCCATGCTGTAAGTTGCTGCGGCAACAGGATCGCGTTACCCTCGCTGCCCATCAGGGTGGCATCGTCGGCGGTAAGGGTCACCGGGGTGTCGTATGTCTCTTCGTATATAGCCTTGTCACTTCCGAGGGTCCAGTCGGAGGCAGTGAAATCGAACGATCCCTCCGACACGGGTTGTCCGATACGTACACCGCTGACTTTGAAGGTGTAAACTTCATTATCGGCCTTACCTCTTATTTCAATCTGCGAGAGTCTGTGGGCGAATGTAAGTTCCACACCGCTTGCTTCGTTCTGCGAGCGGTTGCCGGATGCGTTGGCGGTGATGAAATCTACCTGATCGGCTACATTGGCAGCCGGGGAGAAGCCGGTCATGTTTTTGGTATCGGTATCGATCGTGACTTTTCCGCCCGGATTTGTCGGTGCATAGGCGTAGAAGGTGAGTTCGGTGTCGTCGCCGGGCCAATGATATTCGGGCGTCGATACAAAGAAGCCGTCTGTTCCCTTCAAGAAGTCAAGTCCGGGGAAGTAGAGTGAGTTGCCCATGAAAGCTGTCACGTTGATTTCCGAAAGGTTGGCATTGGTGATTTCGGTGCTGCGCGACAGAGGCGATAACGCCGGTCCCATGGCAGGTCTGAAACCGATTGCATAGTCACTGGTAGTTTCGCTTCCGGTCATCACAGGTTCATCCTGCGAGCATGAAGCTAGGGTCAGTGCGCCCAGAGCAGAAAGTAAAAGCATCTTTTTCATTATCCTTATCGTATTTAACAGTTATTTGATGAGTAAAAATATATATTACATGTCAAGATCGATCTGTTGGGTCTGCCAGTCGTCGACGTCGGTTATGAATCCCCCTCCGGTCGAGAGTGGCTTGGGTAGTTTGAGGCCGCTGACAGTGATGTGTACATGATGTGGATCGGCGGCGCTGCGAACCTGACCGGTGACATCGAACGTATAGTACCACTTGCTTCCGTCTGTAAGATACATGTACACGGTAAGCATATGAGCGGGTTCGGTCGAAGCGCTCTCGCCGAAGGTAAGAAACTCGGCATGTAGGGTGCGGGCCTCATCGTCGGCATGGAGTGTGAATGGCATCGTCACATGTTCGTCGGCGGGTCTGTTCTGTCCGTGGAGATACCCTTCGGACATTCCCGAGATAGTTCCGTCGATCTCCGTTCCGTGGAGGTATGTCAGGTTTTCGACGTCGAGGATATCGACCGTGTAATGGCATACGACCTCTTCGGGATACAGGGTGATGGTTTTCTCCGTAGCGGTGACCGGTAGTTCGATATTGTCCTGCCGGTTGCTCCATAGCATTCCCGGGGTGGCGGCCATACGCTCGCTTTCGGTGCCTGAGGCGCGGGGAATCGACCGGGTTCCGATGCTGTAGGCTGTCAGCTCTTCGGCATCTGCGGTCATGATCTCGAATCCGTCCACATCATCGGGATTACAAAGGCATGCCCAGTCGGTATCGTCGCTGTTCATGCAGAGCCCGGAATATGTGCCGAACGGCAGGGTTATCGGGCCGCCATCCTTCCCGCTGAAAATATATCGCAGCGGATCGCTTCCGGTAGCTGCATCGAACATGTAGAGAACCATCGAGGCCGGATCGGCATCGGGAGCGTTGCTCCAGTCGAACACTACGTTCACCTTTACGGCGTGATTATGGTCGTAGCACAGATCCTTATGTTCGCAGGAAGTGAGCATTCCCGCCGCACCTGCCATGTATGTCAGCAGTAAGAGCTTATTCATCTCGCGCCTCCTTTCTTTCCGTTGAAGTTTCCGCATCCGATAAGCCACACCAGTGATATTTCTGCTTTGGTAGGGCCGAACCATTTCAGGCGGTGGGTCGACTGCCAGACGTAGTGGTTGTCGCGTGGAACATATTTCTGATATTGCCCTCCGAGGTAGCCCACACCGATGGAAAAGTCGATGTTGATGCGCCGGCTTACTGGCAGGGAATAACCGTATTCCACACCGGCGAGCTGCTGGCAGCGATCCCAGAGGGTGCCACCGGGGATTCCTCCCATATATCCTTTGCCTCCGAATTCGAAGTCGTAGGTGACCACACCGGCATAAATACCGATGTGATGTCCCGTAAGGGGTTTCTCATGTGCCTTTCCGCCGAACCACCAACGCAGAGCGAGATCACCTCCGTAGGCGCGCCAGTAACGGTGGCTACGGTCGTTGTCCCACCAACCGTACATCCAGTTTGCCACTACCGACAGATTCTTGCCTACATAGAATTCTGCTCCGATATCGGGTAGTGCCAGCGCGTCGAAAAGCAGGTTGGTGCGCAGATTCATGTAGAAAGGTCTGCAATGTCTTACCGGCGAAAGGTCACGGTAGAGAACCGACCCGGCTGTGACATCAGTCACCGGAGCAGAGGGGAGACCGCTGTCGAGTGTGACGCGGTGTGTTATAAAGTCGGGAGACGAATATTCGATATACAGTCGCGATTCGCGCAAACGGGGAAATTTCGTCCGATAAAGATAGGCATATGGTTTGCCACCATCGAGATCTTTGAGTTTCTGAAGGTTGGCTGAGTTGTCAGGATTGCCCGAATTGATGGAGGAGGTGATTTGCCTGAGGAGTTCGAGAACCAGGTCGCGTGACGGGACGGCATCATCGTCAAGCACCATCGCGTATAGTCCATTCCAGTCGCGGCCTACGTAATCGAATGTAGTCAGGGCATCTGCCTCTGGTGCAAAATCGGTGAAGTAACCGAATATGCTGGAGGCGCGCTGATGCGACAGGCGTCGGTTGATGCCGACCGAACCTTCCGGAGATGCGGCTCCGACAACCCTTATCCGCGAGATGCTGTAGGAGGGGGAAGAACCAAGGAAATCGCGCAGATGTCCGGAAAGCGAGTCGAGTTGCGCGCGATTATCCATAAAATCCGGTTCAAGCGCCGAAACCGACTGTCTGAAGCGAATTTCTATGGAGTCGCCCCGCTCGGCGGCATACGCCGGAAGGCTGTAAGCCGACAACGCGACAAGCATAATTGCGGATATAAAATTGGTCTTCATAAATCCCTCGTTGCGGCGGGGCACCGTATGCTCCGTCATGTTGTTTCTCTTATAGGAACGTTGCTGAATTGGCATAGGTTCGGTCGGAAACGTTAAATCAGAAATGTTAAATCAGGCGGGTTTTGCTCGAAGATGATGGTGTGTAGAGGGTTACCCATTGCCGCCTACGCCTTTGAACAGGTAGAAATAGACTGAAGATGAGTGTGGAGGTCGGCGAAAGGATGGAGCAGCTGATATAACGCCTATGAATGTGCATTATGCGCACATGATTTTCAAAATAAGAATAATTATGATGCCATATCCGCTCCATATGGCAGATATTGCGTAACTTTGCATACATATAACCTATTTCAAAACACTCAACCACGAACCCGGTAAACCATTCGGTTGGCCATTTGGCGGGGTTCGCTTGTAAAAAGTTCAAAATCAGGATATAAGTAAAGTGATGAAAATCCATATTGACATGAAAATACAACTACTTACCACAATTATTGCAGGGGCGGTATCTATGTCCGCTCAGGCCTCTGATCAGGGACCGGGAATGCGGCCGCCCGGCGAGCGGCATACCCGTAGCCCGTTTGCAATCGAGCGCATGGGTACTGTCAGGCGTCTGTCTGCTCCTCCTGCCATACCTTTCGCGAAAGCGGGAAGTTCTCTTCAGACGATTCCGGCGAGAGGTGCCATAGTGTATTCAGATGCATGGAGTTATGATAATACACCGGTAGGTTTTTACGAAATTCCCACATCAGGTACCAATGCCGACTTCACGTTGCTGTCGGAGAATTCGTATGTGGCGGGCAACGCCGGAACGCTGTTTTTCGACGGATCATATATGGTGGCCGATGCCGAGACGGAATACAATCAGCGCTCGGTGAGCTATTATGTGCTCGACTCCGATACATATGAGCTGACCGGAATGGGGGTGCTCGCCTCAACATTCATGGCATACTCCATGGTTCAGGATCCGGAAACCGGCGACTGCTACGGAAGTTTTTATAATACGAATACCGAAAAGTTCTATTTCGGTTCCATAAGCAAGACGAATTTCTCAACCAAGGTTATCAGGGATCATGAAGCCGATCTGCGCTTCAATGCAATGGGTGCCACCACCGACGGCGACCTTTATGGTATCACGTTTGCGGGCGATCTCTATGCGATCGACAAAGCGTCTGGTGACATGACTCTGGTGGCGTCGACGGGTATCGTATCCGAGTGGCAGTCGTCGGGTGCGATCAGTCCCCGCAACGGAAAGTTCTACTATGCCACATGCTGCGAGAAGGGGAGCGCCATGTATGAAATAGATCCCGCAACCGGAGCGGCGGCAAAAGTCTACGATATGCCCTACAACGAGGAGATCGTCGGCTTGCATTTTCCCCCGTTTTCGTCTGATCTCTCACCCGATTATCCACAGAACGTAAGTGTCAATTTCGAGGGTGGATCGCTTTCGGGGGAGGTGAGCTTTACGATGCCCTCGACCTATGTCAACGGTGAGGCAGCTTCGGGTATGGCTTCATATAGCGTGACGGTTGATTCGCGCCCGGTGGCCTCGGGTACCGCTTCATATGGCTCGGCGGTAACGGTTCAGGTAGAGGTGGAGAGTGCCGGCATGCACACCTTCAATGTCATGGTGAGCAATGAGGCGGGTGACAGTCCGCGCACAACCGATAATCTCTATATCGGCAATGACACACCTCTGGGGGTTACGGATGTCCTCCTTGTTTATGCCGGCGGTAAGGCAACCGTGACATGGCAGGGGGCGGCTTCTGCCAACGGCGGCTACCTTGACGGACTGGCGTATACGGTGACACGCGCCGACGGCACTACGGCAGCCGATGGAATTACCGCTACCGAATTCTCGGAAACGTGTGAGGTTCCCGCCGAGGGGCTTAAAGTATTGGGATACTCGGTTGCGGCAACCGCATCAGGTGTAACTACCGATCCCGTGACCTCCAACCGTATCACGATCGGTTCGGTGACCCCGCCTTATTCGAACTCGATGTCTACAGAGGAGAGAGCTTCACACTTCACGATACTGAATGCCAACGACGACAAGCAGACCTGGGAATGGGATAAGCGCGGATTTTTCGGTTATTACTACAACAACAGCAAGAAGGTAGGGGCCGATGATTATCTGGTGCTTCCCGCTATGATACTTGAGAAAGGGAAGGTGTACACTGTATCGTTCGACGCCTATGGCTACGAGACTTCACGCTATACCGAGAAAGTGGCGCTGTATGTAGGCGGTTCATGTGATGTAGATGCCTTCACCACCTGTCTTGTAAGCCCGACTGAAATCGTAGGCGGTGAGTCGAAACTGATCACGGCCAATTTCCTGGCTCCGGCCGACGGAACGTATTATTTCGCTATCCATGCCTGCTCGGATGTGGATCAGTTTGTGCTTTATGTAGACAATGTAAGCGTTTCGGCACCTATTTCCACGGCGGCTCCCGCCATGGCAACCGATATTACCGCCACGGCCGACAGCCACGGTGCCCTTTCTGCCACAATCAGCTTCACCGCCCCGGGTGTGGATCTCGACGGTAATCCGCTGGTCGATCTCACGGCTGTGGAAGTGCGCAGCGGCAGCCGCGTGGTAGCCTCTCTGTCGGGAGCGCCCGGCGAGCGCATGTCGTGTGTCGACACTGAGGCCGTGAAAGGTGACAATGCATATACGATCGTTCCGGTCAACAGTTCCGGCGAAGGTGAATATGCCTACGTTTCGGTATTCGTCGGTTTTGCCGCTCCCGCCCATCCCGAGACTTTCACAGTGGAGGCCGGCGATAACAACGGCGCGGTAGTGATGCGCTGGTCACCCGTTACGACCGATGTAAACGGGTTGCAGTTCGGTCCGGATGATGTCACCTACACTGTGGTACGTTACGAATATCGCGATCAGGTGGTTATTGCCGAAGGTGTCACTGCCTGTGAATATGCCTGTCAGGTGATGGATCCGCAATATGAGCAGGAGCTGATTCAGTTTGCCGTGTTCCCCGTCAATGCCGACGGTGTGGACGGCGTGGGGCTTGCCTCAGATATGATCCCGGTAGGCGCACCCGACACTCTGCCGTTCGATGAGTCGTTTGCCGAGGGCTATCTGTCGCATACTTTCGGCATGTCGTATGACGGCGCCGAATGGTGGCTCTCGACTGAAGCTGATATGGACAACAACGTGCCTGCCCAGGATGGCGACGACGGTTTTGCCGTTCTCGGCTCCAACGACCTACAGACCTCAGCCCGTCTCTTTACCGGACGCCTTGACCTCAGCGGTGCCGCCGCTCCGCAACTGTCGTTCTACTACTATGTACTCGGAGCGATAGATGAGAACACCGTTTCCGTATCCGTAAACGACGGCAGCGGCTGGGTGCAGGTCGGGACACCGTTCCGGATCGGTGAAGGGGAAGTTCATACCTGGGTGAAAGCAACTGTCGACCTGGCCGCATATGTCGGCAAGCGCATACAGGTGGCTCTCGAAGGTAGGATCAATACCTACGCATACATCTTTATCGACAATCTGCGTGTAGCAGATAATGAAAGCGGCTCTGTAGATTCTGTCACAGACTCTGCCGCATGGGTGAAGACCGTTGCCGGTGGAATAGAAGTGACAGCCGCCGACAGCGATCAGGTAACCGTGACCGACATTGCCGGACGCACTCTGTATAGCGGCGCAGGATCCGCCACGGTCACTCTCCCCGCCGGCATCTATGTGGTTCGCGCCGGTACCCTCACCGTCAAGGCCCGTGTGGGGCAGTGATCGCCGGCATGACGATGTGGCGTAATCGGCCGGCATCTGCGGTCGATTGATTTAATCAAATAGTATTATCCCCACCCTTTGGTGTGAATACACCTCGGGGTGGGGATTCTGTTTTGACGCGGTTTGGACTTTTCGCTTCAGAAATATTTGGTGGATTAAAGACTTTATTCTATTTTTGCAACCGTACACCGCTATGCGGCCCACGCCAGTCGGGTAAGGTTCATACGGAACCGATCCCGCTTCCGGGGTACGCGGGTGGGCATAGTCAGCATGCCAACGTCCGGCATGCCGCAGACATTTTTTTTATGATAGCGTTTATCCGCGCTGATTCTTGACCTTCCGGAATTCTCGCAAAATTTCAACTATAGTCAGGGATTAGGCAACGGTAGATGCCCGTAGGTATGTAGATACGCTTTCGGCGCTGTTTCGCGAGAAACGCAGCCGGATGCATTGTTTGCATATACTGGCGTGGGCTTCTGTGTTGCCGTCCGACTATAGTAGGGCAATGCGAGAAGCCCCGGAAGGTAGGATGGCAACCGATACAGATTCCCGCGCTTTCCTATTTTTTTTACCAATCATCAACGCCGACGAGGGGATGACAGAGGCGACAATCGAGTGAGTTATGCGTAAACTGTTTATCCTTCTCTTTGCGGCAGTTTCCCTGTGTGCCGCAGCACGTCAGGTAACGCCTGACGAAGCAGCTGCCATTGCATCGGAGTTTCTGAACACACCCTCTCCATCGCGCCCCGTTGCAAAACGTGTTGCCGTTGCTCCGGTCAAGGCGAAATCCGCATCCGGTGACGAATCTCCGCGTCCCTTCTACGTATTCAACGCCGATGATGACCGCGGTTTCGTAATCGTGTCCGGTGACGACCGTGCCCACAAGATCCTCGGCTACTCCACCACCGGCCGCTTCGACTTCGACAACCTCCCGCCTGCTTTCGAATATATGCTGGGGCAGTATGAGAAGGAGATAGAAGCGCTGTCGTCAGCACCCTCCACACCATTAAAATCAGAGAATGCAGCATCAGCCTCAAGACCGGCCATTGAACCGCTCATAACGACGAAATGGGGACAAGGTACACCCTACAATCTCCAATGTCCGGTATTGGGGGATATTCAAGCACCTACCGGTTGTGTAGCTACAGCTTTCGCTCAGGTGATGAACTATTATAAATGGCCTCAGCGAGGTTCGGGCTCGCATTCATATGAATATGATGGTAATACGTATTCCATAGACTTCTCCGAGATTGAATTCGATTGGGATGCGATGTTGGATGAATATATCTATGAAAGCGACGAGCGTAACCGGAACGCTGTAGCTACACTTATGAAGGCGTGTGGTTATAGTATTGATATGATGTATGGTGTCGCAGCGAGTGGTGCATTCACCTCAGATATAGTAAAGGCTGCAAATGAATATTTTGATTATTCCGCTCAGGCGTATTATTCTGAGCGCAATGATTTTACTCAAGAGCAATGGGAAACGATTATATACTCTCAATTATCCGGCGGTTTACCGGTGATATATTCGGGAAGCAATGAAAATATGGCTCATTGCTTTGTGTGTGACGGATATGACGGGGAGGGGTATTTTCATTTTAACTGGGGCTGGAACGGATGGGACGACGGCTATTTCCTGTTATCAGGTTCGCCTGAAGCTGTGAATGGCTATAGTTCCGGACAGGGGTGTATAGTAAACTTTTATCCGTCTAATAAAGAAAATACGGATCTATCTGACGGAACATTCGTATATCAAGAAATTGACCCTGGAAAAGTGATCTTGACCGGATTAGCAGACCCGAGCCGCAAACTCGGCGGCGAAGTCGTATTACCGGACGAGACTGTGATCGATGGTGTTACATATCAGGTGGTAATGTGCGGTCAATTATATAATATTTTAGATGTTGAAAATATAACAGGTCTTGATATTAAACTTCCCATAACATCAATTCGTGCAAGAGCTTTTGAAAACGCCCAAAACTTAAAATCGTTATCTCTTCCATCAACATTATTATCAATTGAAAATAGCGCCTTTCTGGGCTGTAGTGGTTTGACAGGATCCTTGAGAATTCCTGATTCAGTCACGTTTATTGGTGACTATGCTTTTGGGGGGTGCGCAGGTCTTACCGGTTCACTGATATTAGGAAATTCAGTAACATCAATTGGGGATATGGCTTTCTGTAATTGTGGCTTTACCGGATCGCTGATATTCCCGGATTCGGTTTCGTTCATAGGTGATCGTGCATTTGATGGTTGTAGTGGTTTCACCGGTTCTTTAGTAATTCCAGATTCTATTACTTCAATCAAATTCAGGACATTTTGGGAATGCAGTGGTTTTAACGGAACCCTGACGCTACCCGAGTCACTTACTGTGATTGAGAACAGTGCATTTGAAGGTTGTAATGGTTTGATGGGATCCCTAAAAATCCCGGACTCTGTCGTTTCAATAGGGCAGTGTGCCTTTAATCGTTGTAGTGGTTTTAACGGAACCTTGACGCTACCCGAGTCGCTTACTTTGATTGAGAACAATGCATTTGGTGGTTGTAGTGGTTTGACGGGATCCCTGAGAATTCCTGACTCAGTTACGCTTATTGATGTCCATGCTTTTGGGGGCTGCACAGGTCTTACCGGTTCACTGATATTAGGAAATTCAGTAACATCAATTGGAGAAAATGCTTTCTATAATAGTGGCTTTTCGGGATCGCTAAAAATCCCAGATTCAGTCGTTTCAATAGGAATTCAAGCATTTTATGGTTGCAGCGGTTTTAACGGTTCTTTGGAAATCCCCAATTCGGTTACTTATATCGGAGAAAGTGCATTTAGCGGTTGTAGTGGTTTGACTGGATCGCTAAAAATCCCGGATTCTGTCGTTTCAATAGGAAGGTACGCATTTAATGGTTGCTGTGGTTTTACGGGAACCTTGACGCTCCCCGAATCGATTACTGCGATAGAGGAATGTGCCTTTGTCAACTGTAGTGGTTTGACGGGTTCCCTGAAAATCCCTAATTCGGTTACTTATATCGGAAAAAGTGCATTTGCCGGTTGCAGCGGTTTTAACGGTTCTTTGGAAATCTCCAACTCTGTAACTGAGATTGGAAATAGCGCATTCGATAGTTGTAGTGGTTTCACAGAATCTTTGGAGATTCCTAACTCTATAGTTTCAATAGGGAGTTATGTATTTGCCTATTGTAGCGGTTTGACGGGTTCCCTGAAAATCCCGGATTCTGTAGTTTCAATAGGAACGGCTGCATTTGCCGGTTGTAGTGGTTTTAATGGATCTTTAGAAATTCCCAATTCCGTCACATCAATCGGAGATGCGGCTTTCAGTTGGTGTCATGGTTTTACGGGAACTTTGACGCTCCCCGAGTCGATTACTACGATTGAGAACAGTGCATTTGAAGGTTGTAGTGGTTTGACGGGTTCCCTGAAAATCCCGGATTCTGTCGTTTCAATAGGAACGGCTGCATTTGCCGGTTGTAATGGTATTATAGGGCCAATCATTATACCGCCATCCGTAACTGAAATAGGCGATTACGCATTCTATATGCATGAGAATTACAACATTAATATTCAATCATCTATTAATATTCAATCATCTATTCCACCTACGATCGGTGGAAATGCGTTTAACCCAATTATGTGTTGTATAGGTGTACCGACCGGATCCGGTGAGGTGTATAGGGCGGATGAAAATTGGGCAGTATATGACAATATATATGAATTTGGTGATGCAAATATTGACAGAAGGATTACGGTGGCAGATGTAGTGGCTGTAGTCAATAATGTAACCGGTGCAGAAAACAGTAGCTTCAATGAATTTATAGGCGATATTAATTTTGATGAGGTTATTGATTCATCGGATGCAATAGATATCGCGGATGCGGTGTTGAGTTATGATTATCCGAATGTCTCTGATGCGTCAACACGCTCCATGTCCGTAACGGATGGTGTACTTATTGTAGATGATTTCCGTCTTGATTCAGAAGGGAAGGCTGTAGTAGGCGTGAGATTGGATGGTATTCCGTCCGCAGTGGCTTTTCAGGGTGATTTCATAGCAGGTGATGGCATAGAGATTGATGATATAGTCACTGAAGCTGCTATTGCGGAAATCCATATAGTTAAAATCCAGTCGCTTGGTGACGGTCGGAAAAGAGTAGTGGTTTTCTCACTCGAAAACAATGTTATTGATACTCATGAAAGCCCGATGTTCACGATACATCTGCATGGAAATTCGCCGGATGCAGAGGGCACGTTACATGGTGAGAATATATCAATCGCATCACCGGATGCCACAGATATAGAGCTGTCGTGTGCAGGTGGAAATAATCTTTCCGGAATTACAAGTTTGAAGCAGCAAGAGGAGATATCGGTAATCGCCATAAAAGATGTGATAACCATTATGAATGCAGTTGGGATACCGATAGAGATATATAATATTGACGGCCGCATGATTGATTCATTTGTAGGAGCGTATGCAACCGAATCACGGCAGTTTCCTGCTGGCATATATGTAATAAAGGCGGGATCTTATGTCACAAAGGTGATTCTCTGATCAGAGTGAGGGCGTGTCAATCGTTTTGACACAACCACTATAAAATGTTTTTGAAAAAAACTTTTGGTATGTTGAAAATATCCATTAAGTTTGCAGAAAGTTTTTACCACGATAAAAACTTTCTGCAAGCTTAATGGGTGTTTTTATTATGGATGAATCATTGGAGATTATTAAAAGGCCGATTTACTTAAATCGTCTGTTGCCCTATGTCGGGAAAAATCTGATAAAAGTGCTTACCGGACAGCGACGTGTAGGCAAGAGTTATATTCTCAAAAGTGTAGCACAATACATAAAGGAATTTGATTCCGATGCAAATATTATAACCGTCGATTTAGAGGATTTTGCATTTTCGCATATTACAGATGCTCAATCGTTGCATAAGGAGATATCAACGCGTCTTAAAGAGGGCTCGAAAAATTATATATTCATAGATGAGGTTCAGGAAGTGGAGAATTTCGATAAGGTGATCCGATCGCTCAACCTCAATCCGGCGAATGATATATATATTACCGGCAGCAACTCAAAAATGCTTTCATCTGAAATGGCATCGAAACTTGCCGGAAGGCGAATAGAGATGCAAGTGCATCCGCTCTCTTATACAGAATTTCTCGATTTTCATAAGAAGGAGGATTCTGACATTGCAATGACGGAGTACCTTAGATTCGGGGGGCTTCCATATCTTGTCAATCTGCCACAGCAGAATACATGGAGCGAATACATCTCCGGGGTAACCGATGCAGTCGTATATCGTGATATAGTAAGTCGCCATTCATTACGTAACAACGACTTTCTTCAGAGGTTGCTGCTTTTTATGGCCGATAATGTCGGACAGCTATTTACGGCCAAGAAGATTGCGGATTATTTGAAATCGCAGCGTATTTCATCAAGTGTTGTAAGTGTGCTGACATATGCAGGATATGTAGAGGAAGCTTTTATCGTCAATAGGTCGAGACGATGGGATATCGAAGGCAAACGATTTTTCGAAATCGGAGAGAAATATTTCTTCGAAGACCTCGGAATCCGAAATTCTATTGTCGGATTCAGACCTCATGACATATCGGGGCTAATGGAAAATGCGGTATATAATCATCTTAGAATATGCGGTTACGATGTGAAGATCGGTGTGCTTAGCGGAGGCAGAGAGATAGACTTCGTTGCAGAGAAAGATGGCGAGCGGCTATACGTGCAAGTAGCCATGACTGTAGCGAACGATACCACTGCGGAAAGAGAATTCGGTAATCTTACCTCCATCCCTGATAATTATGAAAAGATCGTTGTAACTTACCGCGACAGTTTTCCTAACTCATTCAAAGGAATAAAGACAATGACTTTGAGGGAATTTCTGATAAGTAAGTCGTGAAAATTATTTTATCTTATCCGTGAGCATACATTCAGTCGGATTTTGCCTGAAGATGGAGGAATGTAGCGAGTTATACAACAGAAGATGAGAGTAAAATTATACGTAATAATTAGCGTGACTTACTTATTGAATTATATGGCTGCATCCATATAATTCCGGCTACAATTCCGGTACTGATATTCTCTCGGTCCAAAATTCCAATAATGGGATGTGTCGTAACGGCTCATCGGGATACAAAAGCGGCTGTGTCATGATAAAATGACACAGCCGCTTTTGTTATTGTAAGTGATTAAGGCGATGGGTCGGGATTACTTGTAGTTGTCGGCGATGTTGCGGATGGCGGCGAAGATTTCGCGGTCGGTGTCGGTGAGGGCTTTGCCGCGGCGTGCCATCATGCGGGTGGCGGTGTCGAAGAATTTCTCCATCGGCAGATCGTTGAAGCCTGAGGCTCCCCCTTCGCTGAAGGAGGCGATGAAGTTGCGCGGGAAACCTGAGCCGTGGATGTTCACTCCTACACCTACTACGGTAGCGGTGTTGAACATGGTGTTGATGCCCGCTTTGGAGTGGTCGCCCATCATCAGGCCGCAGAACTGGAGACCTGTGCGGAGGAAGCGGTGGGAGGGGTAGTTCCAGAGTTTGATTTCGGTGTAGTCGTTCTTGAGGTTAGAGGCCACGCATCCGGCGCCGAGGTTGCACCATTCGCCGATTACGGCGTTGCCCAGGAAGCCGTCGTGGGCTTTGTTTGAGTAGCCGAACATTACGACGTTATTGAGTTCGCCGCCTACCTTACACCATGGGCCGAGCGAGGTTCCGGGATATATCTTGGTGCCCATGTTGACAGTGGAGTGATCGCAAAGGGCGATGGGACCGCGCAGGCAGCTTCCTTCCATCACTTCCACATCGCGTCCGATGTAGATAGGGCCGTGGGAGGCGTTGAGCACCACCCCTTCAACTATGGCTCCGCTCTCTATGAAGATCTGGTCGTAGTCGCCTATGACGGTGTTGCTGCGGTGAACCGACTGGCCGTCGCGGCGGTGGGTTATGATCTGGAAGTCCTCTTCGATCTGTCGGCCGTTCTGCAGGAAAATGTCGTATAGGTTGCATATTGTGTCGACCTTGTCGGTGAATTCCTTTCCTGCCGGAACGCTGTCGGCGGGGATGGCTTCGAACTGACCGGCGGTGCCACGCATGGCTATGAGCAGAGAGGCACCTCCACGGGTTGTGCCGGTGAGTGTCTCTCCCGGTTCCAGAGCCGCCACGGCTGCTGCGAGATCGGGGGTGGCAACTACGTGCGACGCTATGTAGATGTTGTCGCCGGTATCTGCCGCCGGGAATTTACCGGACAGATAATCGGCGGTGATATATGAGTATGCGGCGGGAAGAAGACGTTCCCATTTCTGGCGTAAGGTTGTGATACCGAGCAGAAAATCGGCGATCGGACGGGTGTAGCTAAGCGGAAGAAGATTCTCGCGCACCGACGGCACGTCGAATAGTATAACGTTGTTCTGTTTCATAGGTCAGCAGACTTTATAATCCCTCTTTGTGTTTTTTGATTTATGGAGCAAAAATAGTAAATTTGCAGTTAAATAACAAATGAAACAGAGGGGGAGATTCTGTATCGGTGGTCCCCCTTGCGGAAACTACACGCGTGAATTTTAATAACAAGATGAAGATGACCTATAGAAAGCTGACATCAGATGAGCGTCTGGCGCTGGAGAGCAATGGCTGCCGGTGTGATAACTGGGACGCGGTAGAGGTGGCGGATCCGTTCTGCCCGGCTCACTACCGCAACGCGACCTTCGTGGGCGACATACGTCTCGGAACCACCGGAGGCACAATAATGCGTAACGGCAACATACCGATGAGCCCCGGTGTATACGATGCGTTTCTTCATAACTGCGTGGTTGGCGACGATGTGCTTATAAACCGTATAGGCAACTTCATCTCGGGTTATACGATCGGCAACCGTGCCGTTATCGAAAATACGGCCTGCATTACGATGGAGGGCACATCTTCGTTCGGCAACGGCGTGGAGGTTTCCGTACTCAACGAGACAGGTGGCCGGGAGGTTCCCATCTACGATTGTCTGTCGGCACATGTGGCATATATAATCGCCATGTATCGCCACGACAAGAAGCTGGTAAACAATCTGCGCGCTATGATCGACAGATATGTCGACAGCCGGCGCTCGGACCGCGGTTTTATCGGCAATGATGTATCGGTGATCAATACCGGCACGATTACAAACGTATATATAGGCGAAGCCACCACTATCAACGGTGCCAAGAGCCTTCGCAACGGAACAGTCGTTTCGGAAGCGGCCGATCCCGTGTATATCGGTCCGAATGTGATGGCGAAAGATTTCATCATGCTTGCAGGTGCCAAAGTCGACGAGGGCGCCGTATTGCTTCATACTTTCGTAGGACAGGCAACGGAGCTTACCCGCCTGTTTTCAGCTCACGATTCTCTGTTCTTCGCCAACTGCGCGTGCGAGAACGGCGAATCGGCCGCTATCTTCGCCGGTCCATATACCGTTACGATGCACAAATCGAGCCTCCTTATCGCCGGAATGTTCTCGTTTCTCAACGCCGGCTCGGGTTCGAACCAGAGCAACCACATGTATAAGCTCGGTCCTATCCACCAGGGTGTGGTAGACCGTGGTTCGAAAACGACAAGCGACAGTTATGTGCTGTGGCCGGCTCATATCGGTGCTTTCTCGCTGGTGATGGGGCGCCATGTATCTCATCCCGACACATCGCGCCTGCCTTTCAGCTATCTTATCGAGACTGCCGGCATTCCCCATCTCGTGCCGGGTGTGAACCTCAAGAGTGTCGGAACCATACGCGACGCCATGAAGTGGCCCAAGCGTGACAAACGCCGCACGCCGAACCGTCTCGACTTCATAAATTTCAACCTCCTCAGCCCCTACACGGTTCAGAAGATGATGGATGGCACGGAGCTGTTGTCGAATATAGAGGCTACCGCCGGTGAAACCTCCGAACGCTATTCATATCAGGGAATGGAGATCAAAGCGTCGGCGCTCCGAAAAGGGCGTATGTACTACGGCATGGCAATCGACAAGTTTATGGGTAACTCCGTGCTTAAGCGTCTCGAGGGCGATCCGATTGCAGATGAGGCCGATATGCACCGCCGCCTGCGCACCACTACTGCCGCGGGAGGTGGCGAATGGTTTGACCTATCGGGGCTAATCGCTCCCCGCACGGAGATCGAGGCTCTCTGCAACGATATTGCCGAAGAGCGTATCGGGTCGATTCAGGATGTAAACAACCGGATGAAAGCTCTCAGCGATCTTTACTACGAGATGGAATGGACCTGGGTGGTTGAAAACTTCTCGCGCTGGTGGGGAAAAGAGGTGAGCGAACTTACCCTCGATGATGTCCGTGCCATAGCCGAGAGATGGCGTAACAGTGTGATCACTCTCGACAAGATGCTTTACGACGACGCCCGCAAGGAGTTCTCGTCGGTAGCCAGGATCGGTTTTGGTCTGGATGCCGGCAACGACAATGGACGCCGCCGCGATTTCGAGCAGGTGCGCGGCGAGTTCGAGCGCGATCCGTTCGTGCGTATGGTGCTTGATCATATAGAGAGCAAAACGGCGCTGTATCACGACTTAATATCACGTTTACCTGAATAACCGACATTCACCCCGTGAAATATTTTCTTTCGGCCGGCGAGGCTTCCGGCGACATACATGGCGCTCCGCTGATGAGAGCGCTCCGCAGGCTCGACCCGCAGGCGGAATTCATGTTTCTCGGCGGCGACGAGATGACAGCAGCCGCCCGCGAGGGAGACGGCTCCGCCGCTCCGCTGATTCATTATCGCGACATGGCGTATATGGCTTTCAGCGAAGTGTTGCGCCATCTCGGCAAGATTTTCGGCAATCTGCGGGTGGCAAAGGAGTCGTTGGGAGCATGGCGCCCCGACGCGCTCATACTGATCGATTATCCGAGTTTCAACCTGAAGCTTGCCGAACATGCGGCGTCGCTCGGGATTCCGGTTTACTACTATATATCGCCCAAGGTGTGGGCATGGAAAGAGTGGCGCGTGAAGAAGATCAGGCGCTTGTGTCGCAAAGTGCTGAGTATCCTGCCTTTTGAGGTCGACTTTTTCAGGAAACATGGCATGGAGGTTGAGTATGTGGGCAATCCGTCGGTAGAGGAGGTGGAGCAGCGCGAGGCCGCCCTGCCCCGGCGCGACGAATTTATCGGAATCCATGAACTCGATCCATCGCGCCCGATATTGGCGCTCGTGCCGGGCAGCCGACGCGGGGAGATCCGCAATAACCTTCCGATAATGGATGCGGTAGCCCGTCGTTTCCCGTCGATGCAGCCTGTCGTGGCCGGAGCCCCGGCTATCGAACCGGAGTTCTATCGCGGCTACACCGGTTATCCGGTGGTGGAGGGATGTACTTTCGAACTTATACGCAATTCGGCGTGCGCTCTGGTAACATCAGGCACGGCCACACTGGAAACAGCGCTGCTGGGCACACCGCAGGTGGTGTGTTATCGGGCCAACGGTTCGCGCCTGAGCTACAACATAATGAAGCGGCTCATAAAATGTCCGTGGGTGTCGCTTCCAAATCTGATCGCCGATAAGGAGATCGTGCCTGAGATGCTTGTGCATCTATGTACGGTCGACGGTGTGGCTGAGCAGCTTGCTGCCATTGTGCCCGGCGCTCCGGGGCGCGACGAAATGCTCCGCGGTTATGCCCGTATGCGCGGACGCCTCGGAACCTTCGACGCTCCGCTCCGCGCAGCCGAAATTATCGTAAGCGATCTGCGAGCCGGTTAGTCCGTTCTCCTGCTCTCCTGCTCCAATTTTTTAAATTCTACCTTTCTTTATTCTATAAAAATATATGGCTGAAAAAAGCGCCAACAGCAAATTGATGATCCAATACGACGAGATGAAAAGGAAACACCCCGATGCGGTGCTTCTTTTCCGCGTCGGCGACTTCTACGAAACTTTCAGCCAGGATGCCATAACGACATCTGAAATTCTTGGAATCACCCTCACCAAACGTGCCAACGGATATGCCAGCCATGTGGAACTGGCCGGTTTCCCCCATCACGCCCTGGATACGTATCTGCCTAAGCTTGTGCGTGCCGGGAAGCGGGTCGCCATCTGTGAGCAGCTTGAGGACCCCAAGACCGTGAAGGGAGGAAAAATCGTGAAGCGGGGCATTACGGAGGTTGTGACCCCCGGTGTGGCGCTTAACGATAATGTACTTGACCATAGGGAAAACAACTTTCTGGCCGCTGTCCACTTTGCCAAGGGTGTGACCGGAGTGGCGTTTCTCGACATTTCCACCGGCGAGTTTCTCACGGCCGAGGGGACGGCCGAGTATATCGACAAGCTGCTGGGAAATTTCGCGCCAAAGGAGGTACTTGTGGAGCGTGGAAAGAAACAGCTGCTGGAGCAGAATTTCACAGGCCGCTATCTTGCTTTCGAACTTGAGGACTGGATCTTTACCGACCAGGCGGCGATGGAGCGATTGCTCAAACAGTTCGAGACTGCCTCGCTCAAGGGGTTCGGTATCCACCACATGGGGGCGGCGATTATCGCCTCCGGTGCGATATTGCATTATCTCGACATCACGCGTCATACGCGCACCGGCCATATCTCGCGCCTGAGCCGTGTGGAGGAGGAGACATTCGTCCGTCTCGATAAATTTACCGTTCGCAATCTTGAGTTGCTTTCGAGCATAGGCGACGAGGGGAAGAGCCTTCTCGACGTGATAGACCGCACTGTGAGCCCTATGGGGGCGCGAATGATACGCCGGTGGCTCACATTCCCGCTCAAAGATCCCAAAGCTATAAACCGCCGCCTTGATGCGGTGGAGTTCTTTTTCAAAGATCCTGAATTGCGCGATTTCCTGCGCGAGCAGCTTGAGCGGATAGGCGATCTGGAGCGCCTGATCTCGAAAGTGGCGGTAAACCGGATCACACCGCGTGAAATGGTGCAGGTACATAATGCTCTCGCCGCTCTGGAACCGATAAAGGAGGCGCTATGCAACTCGGACTGCGAGCCGCTGCGGGCCATCGGGGAGCAACTTAATCCGTGCCGCACCATCAGCGACAGGATAGAGCGGGAGATTGCCGAGGATGCTCCGAATCAGCTTAACCGCGGCAATGTGATAAAGCCGGGAGTTGATGCCGAGCTCGATGAGTTGCGGCATATAGCGTTTCAGGGTAAAGATTACCTGCTCGCCATCCAGCGCCGGGAAAGCGAGGCTACATCGATTCCGAGCCTGAAGATAGGGTACAACAGTGTGTTCGGCTACTATATCGAGGTGACCAACACACATCGCGACAAGGTGCCTGCGGAGTGGATCCGCAAACAGACATTGGTGAACGCCGAGCGCTATATTACTCAGGAACTGAAAGAGTATGAGGAAAAGATACTGACGGCTCAGGAAAAGATCGAGACAATAGAGACGCGCCTCTACAATTCGCTGGTAAGCAGTCTGGCGGAGTATGTGGGGGCGATCCAGACCGATGCCCAGCTCGTGGCGCGGCTCGATACGTTGTTGTCGTTCACCCGTGTGGCTCTGGAAAATCACTATACACGCCCTGTTGTGGACGATTCACTGAAAATCGAGATCCGTCAGGGGCGCCATCCCGTGATAGAGAAGGAGCTGCCGCCGGGCACACCCTACATAGCCAACAGTGTAGATCTCGACAACGACGGCACACAGGTGATGATGATCACCGGACCGAACATGTCGGGTAAGTCGGCGCTTCTCCGCTCTACGGCCCTGAATGTGCTGCTCGCTCAGATCGGATCGTTCGTGGCGGCGGATTCCGCCCATATCGGTGTTGTCGACAAGATATTCACCCGCGTAGGGGCCTCGGACAACATATCGTTGGGCGAATCTACGTTTATGGTGGAGATGAACGAGGCGGCATCGATACTGAACAACATGAGCCGGCGTTCACTGATACTTTTCGACGAGCTCGGACGCGGCACATCAACCTACGACGGCATATCCATCGCCTGGGCGATCGTGGAGCATATCAACGCCTCGCCGCTTAAGCCCAAGACCCTTTTCGCCACCCACTACCATGAGCTCAACGAGATGGAGGAGTCGTATCCCGGTGTGGTGAACTTCAATGTGGCGGTGAAGGAGATCGACGGGAAAGTGGTGTTCCTGCGCACTCTCGCCCGCGGGGGAAGTGAACACAGCTTCGGCATTCATGTGGCGAAACTCGCCGGTATGCCCAGGAGCATCGTGAGCAGGGCTACGGAAGTGCTCGCGCAGCTCGAACAGCTCAACCGCCATTCGCCGCTCGACGGAGAGAGTGGCGCTTCCGGCGACGGAAAGAAAGATACGCCGCGCCGCGGGCGCAGGAGCGTCGCGGCCACGTCGGCGCTGAAGGAGGCGAAGACCCCGGTGGCAGGAGGAATGCAGATGACATTCTTTCAGCTCGACGATCCGGTGCTGTCGCAGATACGCGACGAGATTCTGCATCTTGACATAAACAATCTCTCCCCTCTGCAGGCGCTCAACAAGCTTTCGGACATACGTGCTATACTTACAGGTAAGTAAGCCGCTTACAGTCAACTATCATGCCCTCCCGGGCGTTATATTACCGACAATAAAAGACAAACAATTTAAGAATAGAAAATTATGGAAAAGATTGAACCCGGAAAATATGTGGAACTCGGCTATGACCTCTACGCCATCGAGCCCGATGGTACCGAGAAGCTGGTTCATCAGACAAATGAAGATGATCCCGAGAAGATCGTGTTCGGCGTGACCCGCGGCATGATCGTTCCCCTCGAGAAAGCTATCGAGGGTCTGGAGGCCGGTGGAAAATTCAACGTCACCGCCTCGGCCGAGGAAGCATTCGGCAAGTATGACCCCGATCAGGTGGTTGAGCTTGAACGCGACGTGTTCATGGTCGACGGCAAGTTTGACGAAGAGATGATCAAGGTGGGCGCACCTGTGCCTATGATGACCGCCGATGGCTTCCGCATCACCGGCATCGTGAAGGAGGTAACCGACAGCCATGTGAAGATGGACTTCAACCACCCTCTGGCCGATAAGCCCGTGCGCTTC
This sequence comes from Bacteroidales bacterium, assembly GCA_014800795.1. Lineage (GTDB taxonomy): Bacteria > Bacteroidota > Bacteroidia > Bacteroidales > Muribaculaceae > UBA7173. The sequence goes on from JAAVFL010000004.1 coordinate 74,747, forward strand.
GACGGTAAGATCATCACCGTCCGCGATGCTACTCCCGAGGAGATCAAGCCCTTCCAGGGTGGATGCGGCTGTGGCTGCGACCACGATGGTTGCGGTGAGGAAGGATGCGGCGGTGGCTGTGGAGAAGGTGGCTGTTGCCACTGATCCCCGGCGCTCCCGTTTCACCCATTGCTCACGCGCAAAGCCGCTTGAGCAGCGATATATATTCCGACGCCATCGCGGTGCCGGAATATTTTTTTCTCAGCATGCGGCGCGCCGCCGATCTCATCCGCTTGCGGACAGATGTGGTGGCATCGAGCGCCGAGCATATTTTACCGGCAAGCTCCGAACTGTAGGTGTCGAGATCGGTGACATCACCGATGTGTGCGACAAAGGCGTCTTTCCCGTCGGTGAACATGTCGCGCAGACCGTTGCCATCGGAGCTGACTATGGCTATTCCGGCGTTCATCATCTCAAGGGCAGCGTAGCTGCACTGCTCCGTGTAGGAGGATAGCACTCCGGCGTCGGCGGCCGAATACCATACCCGCAGCTGCTCTTTGGTGAGATATCCAGGCAGGATGAGGTTCGCGGCTACTGCGCTTCCGAGATCCCAATGGTCGGTAAATCCTTTGGGATTACCCGCCAGAGCGCATCTTACCTTCGGATGATGTTTCCTGACCTTTTCCAGTGCCGCCAATATGGCTCTGATACCCTTATGGGGAGCCGGGCGCGCCACGAACAGAAGTAGCTCATCGTCGGGGTTGAGTCCGAGACGGCGTCGGGCGGCATCACGGCTTACGAATCCCTTGCGGTCGGCGGGATATCCGTTGTAAATCAATGTCACTTTCCGATCGGGTACCTTGTAGACCTCGCGCAGCAATTTCTGTGTCGATTCCGAGAGGCATACCACAGCATCTGCGATATCGTAGATCTCACGCTCAGAGGCGCAGTAGCCTCTGACGAAGTTACATGTATTCTCAGAGACTGCCGGTGTCGTCTCTCCCCGTTCGATAGCGGCAAGAAGAGCGCCGTCGCCGAAAAGGCGCGCGCACCATCCCTGATCGTGGATCACGAACACCGTTTTCGACAGCGGAAACGCCCGCTTCATCGCGGCGATATTCTGCGCAGAGGGGGAGTGGTTGAACATCGCCACATTCCTGTCGCTGTCGGCGATATACATCCGCAACAGAGGCCAGATCAAGTCGCCGTTGGCACGCCAATTGCCTCCGGCTACATGTGGAAGCGCAAACTCCGTGCCGAAGTCGCGCCGGTTCACGCATAGATTGTCAACAGCAGAGTTGAATGAAATTAAAGTAATGTCTGCTTCGCCACTTGCGGCGAGCAACGGGAGGAGTATGTCGCGGAATGTGCCGATGCCGTTCTGTCGGGAACTGTTGTTCTCGTCAACGAAAATCAGATGCGGCTTTCTACCTGTCGGTTCTTTTATAAGATAGCCGCTTTTCAGCTTTTTCCCGCTGCTGAGATATCGCAGTTCAAGCTGTCCGGCAATGCCTGAGCGCAGTGAGAGGTCGCGTGGATCGGGATTGCGGGGAAGTTTTACGAAATCCGCGATATTCAGCTCGGCAAATTCAACCGGTTCTCCCCGCATGGCGTTCTTAAGCCAGCGGGCGCTTTCCGGCGGGAAGTTTTCGGGATCCGTTTCAAGAATCTTCTGCCATCCGGCGAGATATTCCGGCGGAAATGGGAGTGGTAGCCCTGCCTTCAGATTACCCTGAATGCGCGCCCTCACATATTGCCACAGCCCTCCCAGCCCGGTTTCAAGGCTGAATCCCTCCACAGCCTCGAGCGGGTGTTTCATTATATGCCCGTCGATGGCGCTGCATATCTCGTCTGCCGGACCGGGCATTATGCCGCTCTGCACAAGATATTCCACTCCCCAGCAGATGCCGCTCAATCCGTAGGCAAAACTGATCTCGCGCATCCGCGATGCTTTGGCGCTCACGTTTTCAAACAGCGCGTCGGCAACAGTCTCCAGTTCGCTCATGCCGGTAGCCCGCGCATAGCGGGCTATGGTGATAAGAACTCCAGTCTGCCCGCTAAGAAGCCCCACAGCATCGGGGTTATCCATGCTGGGGAGCACCAGGCGATTCAGAAGGACTTCATGTCGGATGAATTTGAGGTTCATAATGGAATGTTATTGGAGAAACGAATATTCTATCTTAATTGGCTTTGTTCTTTGTGGTCAAAAGTTCAAGCTCTTCCTTAAAAGTGGAATCACCGGGATAGGATTGATATATTTTAGATAATTCATACTTATCTGCAAAGAATAAGTAAGAAGGAAATGAATCGCAGCCATATCGCGATAATAAATTATTCATGGCAGTTTGCGATATGCGGATATGTATACCATCCAATCTATCAGAAATAGATTTATACGCATCTGTGTCAGATGAAGTATCACATATATATATATAAGTAATTCCGGAATGGGTGTGGCCTTTAATTGATGAGATACGATCGAGTGCTGTTAAACAAGGTCCGCACCATGTATTCCACAAATCTACAACTATAGGTTCCCCATACGCGTTGTTGTTAATAAATTCCAAAAGATCAAATGTATCTTCAGAAGTGTAGTCATAGTATTTTTTTGTTGATTTGAGCTGATCAACAAGGATAGAGTTCTCTTTTTGCAAAATTAAACCAAGGTCATCATCAAATGCATGAGAAATATATTCTAGTTGTATAGAGCTCAAAGGCATGTTATCTCGTATTTGAGCCATATATGAGGTTGCCAATAGCATTTTAATAAAATAGTCGTCAATTATAATATCTAGATTTGACAAACGATTAGATGCAATTTCTTGCCATGTTTCAAAATTCATATTCCCAATTGGTGGAATTTCATCAAAACGTGATAGAAGCTGGTATAAGAAGTAATAAGGAGTATAACTAACTGGCAAGAATCTTAAAAAAGTATTTTCAGTGAAATTGATATCCGCTAAAAAAGAATAATATTCGTCTGGATACGTATTTATGTTGTTCATTTCATACCATCTTTTTGCAAGTTTTCTATAAGCAAGTCTATAAGTTGCAGCATAGCCTAATTTAATATTATTCGAAATCCATTTTCTTATAAAACGTGGTATAGGGATTTCTGAGAATTTATCTTCGATACGACATTGATATATTTTATCAAATTTATCGTTAATTATATGGAAGTTGTTAAAATCCTCGGCTGATATTATCGATAAAAGATTACATGACAAATTTGAGCTCTCTGTGATAAATTGCATAAGTTTTGTTGTAATATTATCTGTCATACCTGTCCTTCCGTCATTCCACTGTCTATTAAAATAACTAGTTTTATTAATATGATATGCTATTCTATTTTGTGAATTAACTTTAAGGTGTATAGTTAACAAACTGTCCTGTGATATATCTAAGAAACCGCAAGCAACGCACGAATTTATAGAGTCTATCCTTAATCCCACGACTGCCTCATGTGTTTCCATAGGTACAGTGCATCTCCATGTATTATTGTCGCGTTGCATAGTAATTTGTTTGAAATCAAATGGATCGGCAAATATTGTACTATATATGATACTAGGGGATATGTTTTTTAATGATATAGAATCTGATTCATCGTGTGATAATATGATCGTAGCTTTACCCAATTTGATTGGAGATCCTATGGCGGAAAAGCTCGATAGAATAATTGCTAAAAATATATAAATATGCTTTTTGTTTAAGCTTTGTATAGATATGGCTCTCATGTACCTGATCCTATTTTAATGATTGTTTCTGATTGCTTGTACACTGCTTTTATTTTTTTTCAAATTTAGGTAATAAAGAAAAAATCCAGCTAACTTAAAATGTTATAATTAGTTTAATTTAATTTATTAATGTTAAATTGTTTGTTATAAACAAAATAATAGTCATAGTTAGACCTAAAATTTTGTCAGCACTATTGCGCAGCATCCAAAAATGTTTTATGTTTGCAAAATAATACGCTAAGTGAGGAGTTTTCCAGAACAGTGTATTTTAAATTATCTATTTTTTTCTGCTTATTATGAAAAAAGGTTCGAAAATTAAATTCAAGCCATTGACCTTGGAGGAGATGAGGGTTATTGGTTCAGACCGTCTAAGTATTAAAAACGAAGGAGATAAGTGTGTCGCTACTTTTCAATGCTATAGTGGCGCACAGGTTTCTTGTAGCGGCGCAAAAAACACATGTAATTCAGTTGAAACAAATGGTTATATCGTTGGTGTTTCTTGTCAGGGGGTAGTTGAGATATGTAGCCCAGCTTTTCCCGAAAATCCGTCTGGAACAGATCAATGCAAAGATCTTCAGAAGGTTGCGTGTGCGTCCTTAGGTCACAATTCCGGCTGCTCTTGGACTTGTAATGGAACTAAACACAGTGGAACATGCTTGTATAATCCATTAGATATGCCATGGAATAAAGGATTATTTTGTTCGGATACTGGATTTGGCACACGCATAGATGAAGAAAAGGGAAATAATTAAGTGGATAATATTATAAATCTTTTTCTGCCGCTTGTTGTCCTGATAGGCGTGACATTAAATGTCTTATGCTAGCCTTTAATATGAGATCTTCCATTTGTTCTGTAGTTCTTGAACATTTGAAAATCCCTTATACGAAATCTTTTCTAACTCGATTAATCAATGAGAAACCCTATAATAATTCTTTATTAGGTGTATCATTGGTATTAAATGAATATAATATTAAAACATCGGGGGTTCGTTTTATAGATAAGTATGATCTTGAGATTTCGGATTTACCGTTTGTTTCTTATTATGATGTAAATTTAGTGTATGTTAATGGGATTGATGATAAGTATGTAGAATTCTCAAACAGTAGCGGTGTGACAGAAAAGGTTGATAAAGATTTATTTATCAGTAAGTGGAATGGAACAGCGTTATTGATAAACTCTACATGCAATGCGAGCGAACCTAATTATAGATTCCACAAAAAGAATGAACTAATCAATAGATTTAAAGATTTGATTAGTGTCGTAGCTGTAATTGGAATAGTATTTCTTGCAATTCTTTTTCAATCAAATAAATTAGCTTCACTAGAAAATTTAATTCTTCTCCTGAATATAGGAGGCTGTTATATTTCATACTTACTATTACTGACGCAATTTGATATACACAATCGAGTTGCGTCCTATATATGTGGCATTTCAGAGAAGGCCAATTGTAAAGAAGTAATTAGCTCCGATGGGGCATCCTTTTTGGGAATTTATAAATTTAGTGAAATTGGAGCCGCATATTTTGCTGTAAATGTGGTTTTACAATTGTTAGGGGGACCTTATTTTGAGGAGTTGGCTATTTTTTCAGCGTTAGTAGTATTCTTTTCCTTATGGAGTATATGGTATCAATTAGTAAACGTAAAGAAGCTGTGTAACTTATGTAATTGTGTGTTATTAATAATGTGGCTTCAGTTGATATGCTACTATCTAATTGGTGCATATACTAATATAAATTTTGAGTGGTCCCATATAGTGGTGCTGTTCTTTTGTTACTTAGTTATTCTTAATTTAATAGATAGATATTTGTCGTATTTGGAAAAATCGCGTAAAGTTGATACTCTTAGGAAAGAGTATGGTCTACTTAAATATAACAGAGATGTTATTGATATTTTCCGTAACAAGAAGGTTTATAAAGTTATATCAACAGAAGATTGTGGTTTAGTGTTTGGAGATCCGGATGCCTCAATAGAATTGACAATTTATACGAATCCCTATTGTCAACCATGCGCAGATTTACATAGCCGCATACATTTTTACCCTAGGGAAGTGATACGAATTCGTTATATAATGACATATTTCTCTGATTCAAGTTCGATAATTAATAAATATTTCATTGCAGCATATTATCAATTAGGAGAGAAAATAACTTCGGAGCTATTTAATAAATGGTTTCTTGGTGGAAAAAGATATGGAGAAAAATTCTTTTCAGATTTGTCATTAGACATTAACACTCCAGATGTCATAGCCGAATTTAATAGGCAAATTAATTGGAGGACAAAGTACTCGTTCAGAGGAACACCGACTGTAATATTTGAAGGAAAAGAATTAGAATGGCCATATAGTGTAGAGGATATTACGATTATTAGGACGAATCCATAAAAAGAAGATTTATGAGCAGAAACTGTCTGATAGTGGCGGCGGGTGAGGGTAGCCGTCACCGTGAGTGGATTCAAGTGGATTGTGACTTCGACGTTCATCTGCTCGTATATGACGGGTCGGCGGAGAAATGGCGTGGCGATACGGAGCATATATGTAAACTCCACGGGTATAAGCTGAAAATGACCTATGCCTATCTGACCCAAAATACTGAGATTCTGGAGCGATACGACTACTTCCTGCTTGCCGACGACGATATTTCGATGACGAGCGCCGACGTTAACGCCGTGTTCGCGGCGATGAGGCGCTACGGACTTCAGATCGGGCAACCGTCGCTTGTCGATTCATATTATTCATGGTATCATACGCTGCACGACGAATTCTGCCGCCTGCGCTATACCAACTTCGTGGAGGTGATGATACCCTGCTTCTCCCGCGAGGCTCTGCGTAAGGTTTTGTTTACATTCGATGAGAACGATTGCGGTTGGGGCACTGAATCACACTGGCCGTCGCTGATTGATACCAATAAACGTGACATCGCGATAATAGATGAGGTTAAGGTAGTTCACACACGCCCGGTACAATCGGGCTCGCCGCAGAATTTCAGGGATCTGGATGCATATCTGAAAAAATACAATCTGCGGGCGGCGGCATATCTCTACGATTATATCGAGGATCCGCAGGCGGAACGGTCGCTTTTCAACCATCAGGTATATTTCGAGTTGAAATGGGGGCTTGTAAACTGGATGTCGCGCAACGCTAACCGCCACCCGGATGCGCTTGGACTTGACGGTCGGTTCGGCTACGTATTGTTCGCCTCAACACTGTGGCGAATCACCGAGGCGCGGAAATATGCCGATATGGCGATCGATTTTATGGAGCATGACCGCCACCTCGGAAATATTAAGGATAATCTGACGCTTGCGCGGGGGCTCACCGGATGCTGCTACGCTATGGAGCTGATGACCGTTCAGAGACTGATTGAGGCAGACGAGACCGACAGTCTGCTTGAGGATGCGGACAAGCACATAACGGAACGGTTTGCCACAAAGCGCGAGGTGCTGACGATGGAGGAGCTTGTGGGTGTCGGGCTTTATTTTCTGAAAAAGTATGACCGCACGGGCGATCAGCGGTATCTTGATCTGAGCCGCGAAGCTGCGGACGCACTGCGCGGGCGCGAACTCGCGCCCATCGGCGGCGCGGCGCTGTCGGTAGCCTGCGGCGCGGCGGAACTGCTCAGTCGCCATGGTGATCCGGATATACGGCTGATCGAGGCGATAAGGGGATCGATCAGTGATGATAAGGCAAAGAGTGTGGAACGGCTGACGGCAATGTGGCGGCTCTACCTCATCACGGGTGATACCTCCCTGCGCGACAGCGCACTGGAGTTTGCCGATACCGCGACGTTTGATGTGGGCAATGTTACGGACGCATTGGCGCTCGCTTTACTGATGACAGTAAGAATCGGCGAGCCATGAAACCGGAATATGACTACCTGATTGTAGGAAGCGGGCTTTACGGAGCCACTTTCGCATGGTGCGCTACCCGCGCGGGGAAGCGGTGTCTGGTGGTGGAGCGCCGACGGCATACGGGGGGAAATCTGCGCTGCGAGAATGTGGAGGATATTGTGGTTCACCGTTACGGGGCGCATATCTTCCATACTTCCGACCGCGAGGTTTGGGATACGGTGAACAGCATCGTTCCGTTCCGAAGTTTCATAAACTCTCCCTTAGCGCGATATGGCGACGAGCTTTATAACCTCCCGTTCAATATGAACACATTCTGCCGTATGTGGGGGTGCACCTCCCCCGCCGAGGCGCAGGCTATTCTTAACAGTCAGCGCGAGGCTGAGACTGCACGCCAGATTGCGGCCGGGCATGCGGAGCCAACTAATCTCGAGGAGCAGGCGCTAAGGCTTGTAGGGCGCGATATATACGAAAAACTGATAAAGGGGTACACAGAGAAACAGTGGGGGAGACCATGCGCTGAGCTGCCGGCTTTTATAATCCGCCGTCTGCCTGTCCGCCTTACGTTCGACAACAATTATTTCGACGACACATATCAGGGAATTCCCGAGGGTGGGTATAACCGGCTTATAGACCGGATGCTCGAAGGATCGGAAGTATGGACAGGATGCGACTATGCTTGTCATCGCGGTGAGCTGCGCCCGAAAGCCTCTGCTGTAGTCTATACCGGGGCGATTGATGAGTATTTAGGTTATTGCCACGGACGGCTCGACTACCGCTCGGTGAGGTTTGAGAGCGAGATACTTCCGGTTGCCAACTGGCAGGGGAATGCGGTGGTAAACTATACGGCCGCCGACATACCTTTCACCCGTATTATCGAACATAAGCATTTCACCATGCGCGGCGATGAAGTTCACCGCACTCCGGTAACGGTGATTAGCCGTGAATACCCGAGCGAATGGGAGGATGGTGCGGAGCGATGTTATCCGGTGAACGATCTCCGTAACACTACCCTTTACGATCGCTATGCAGCTATGGCTGTACAGGAGCATGGTGTAATCTTCGGCGGTCGGTTGGCGGAGTTCCGTTACTACGACATGGACGATGTGGTGGCGAAAGCGATTAAGGATTTTTGCCACGCAGCCAAGTAGGTCCGGCTCTATGCCGATGGATAAAACTGTAGGAGAAACAAGTGTGGCTGCGCCAATTTCGGCGCAGCCACACTTGTTTCAGGGGGGCAGTGAGCCCTGGTTAGCGGGCGAGTTTCTTGACAGCCTTGCCCCCGCGGCGCTCGATGTAGAGCCCTTCGGTGGGGCAGGCGATGCGGATGCCCTGCAGGTTGTAGTATTCAACGCTGCCTTCGGCGTTGTCGAGCCCGATGGTTGCGGCGGATGATGTGACGGGTGTGTCGCGCTGCATGAGTTTCAGGAATGTGCCGTTCTGACCGAGGCGTAGGCGGCTGTTGCCGTCGGCGTCGGTAACGATTTCGGCGTTCTCGAGGTCTTCGGTGGCAAACCAGCTGGTTGTGCCGGGCTCGAAGGTGTCGGAAAGTACAACTGTAGGTGTGCCGTCGGCGCTGTATTCGGTTACCATCACGTTGTCAACATATGCCTGGTCGTCCTGTTCGGAAGTAGAGTCGAGGCGGAAGCCCACTTTGCCTGAAGCGAGTTTCTCGGATTCGAACATTCCGGCATTTATGAGCTGACCGTCGATGAATGTCTTGATCTGCGGGCCGCGAACTTCGATGGCTACATGGTGAACTCCGTTGAGTATTTCGTCGGCGGAGAAGTAGTTGTTGAAGTGATCGTCGTTGAAACGCACGTTGTTGTTATCCCATACGTGGCGGCGGATCAGAGGTATGTTCTCACTCTTTCTGTCGAAACAGTTGATGGCCCAAACGTAGTAGTCGTTGTCGCTGAGTTCGGAGAATACGAGACCGAGGTCGTCGTTGACGAGTTCCATGTCGAGTTCGTAAGTGTACCATACGTCGTTCAGTGTCGTATGTTCCCAGGCGTATACTGTTCCGTTGATAACGCCTGTTTCATAGAGGCGCCCGTCTGCGATCGTGCCGGAGCTGAACGGATTGGTTCCCTCGAAGTCGGCAGAGAAGAGAGTTTCGCCATCGAGGTTCGATGTCATTACGATGTTGTCGAAGTATGCGTTCTCTGTAAGATCGCCGGCAAACGAGTGGCGCAGACCGAGGGTTCCGGCGGCGAAGTCGCCAAGACGGCTGTCGATCAGTGTGTCGTCGATATAAGTGTCGCACTTCTGATTATTTTCCACTACGATGCGCATGTGGTGGGTGGTTCCGGGGCGCACATTGAGTTCGTCGGGAATGTCGATCTCACCGAGAAGGGCCGGATTGCCGTTCGACCAGCTGTGGGGGCGCAGACGGGTTGTCTCGAGTTCGGCATTGATCTGCCAAAGATAGAAGTTGCCGGTGTTTCTGACGCCGAAGCAGAAGCCTGCTGACACCTGATCGATCTCGAAGTCGAAGTCGATGGTGTAGCCGTTGTCAACCACTTCTTCTTCGGGCATGCGGGGCTCGTCGGCGTTTGTCCAGAGCCATTTGGCTCCGTCGCCGTAGATATGGAGGCGGTTGCTCCCTTCGAATTCCTCAACGATGGCTGTAGTGAACCAGCGGGGCGATTCGGGTTCGAAATCGTCGGTGAGCACCACTGTTTCGTTGCCCTCGGCATCGTATGTCTTGTAGACCACGTTGTCAACATAGCAGTCCTCATCCTGCACGTCTGTGTTATCGAGGCGGAAACCAACTTTGGCGGGCACGAGGTCGGCGTCGTAGCAGAAATAGCGGTCAACCATTACGCCGTCGAGTGAAGTCTCTATCCAGGAGTCTTTCACTTCGATTCTGACGGGGATGTCGTAGCCGATAACGGCTTCGGGTAAGAAGTATGAGCGGATGTCCTGATCGTTCCACCATGCCCAGCCGCCGTTGCGCATGTTGTGGTGGCGGATACGTCCCCGGGGATCATCGAAAAAGTTGATGGCCCACAGATACATGTTGGCGTCATCTTTCTGAGAGAAAACAACCCCGAGATTGTCTTTCTGGAGAATCATGTCGAACTCAAGCGAGAAGTGTACGCACTCATCGGTAGGAGCGCCGAACGCACTCCACGCACGGCGTTCACCGTCGCCGGAGTGATCGCAATACCACACGCCGTCTTCAAGCCATCCTTCGGTGAAGCACTTGTTGGCGGCTGCGGAGCCGTTGTCGGTCTCGAAGTCTTCGGCATAAAGCTGTTCGCCGGTTTCGAGATCGGTGATCACGATGTTGTCGTATGCCGACTTGTCGCGATACTGGCGGAAGCCGAACATCTTGCCGGTATAATCGCCGTTGTGGTTCTCTTCTATCAGCTCGTCATCGATCCAGGTTGTAGCTTTGGTATAGTTGTCATGAACCTGAATCTTGAGATGGTGGAATTCTCCGTCGGCCATATCGTTGGAGATTCCGTAGCTGGGGATGGGGAATACCCAGAAGTCGTTGTCGGTATGGTCGTGTGGGTTGAGCGCGTTGGCGTTGATCTGCCACATGTAGAAAAATGTGCCTCCATCTTTTCCACCGAACATTACTGAAGCGGTTTGTCCGTCGGTGAGCTGGAAGTCCATGTCGATGGTGTAGCCCTGATCGGCGTAGCATGCAATAGGTGCTGACAAAGCTGCCACACATGCGGCAGGAATCAGCAATTGTTTTACATTCATACTTGATTTTGTATTTGGTATTAAAATTATAGGCGTAACAATTCAAAATCCCGATAACCGGGCTTAAATCGTGGGAATGTGTATTGATGTGATACCTGATTTTGGTTGGAGCGTCACGCGATATGCAGTAAGCTGTCGCAGACACATCGCAAAATTAAACATACGTATACTTAAATTTGGAAAAATTTAGACCAAATAACCTTATTTTCCGGTCAAATCGGCTTTCTGCAAAGCCTTAACTCAGCCGGGGCATAGCCGGCGGATCTGTATCGGGGCAGGAGGTGTGCGCGGCGCGGATGCATCAGAAATCTGAGCCGGTGAACTGTGCGCCTCCCGATACAGCTCCCTGCTTCTCTTTCGATCGGGAATTGAAGTTGAACGCAAGAGTAAGGGCAATGTTGGGGAACCGGGGTTTTACAACGGTATAGGATTCGAGCCCGGCGGCGACGCGCGAGCTTGAATAACGGGCCGTGTGGAACAGGTTGTGAACAACGAGCGACGCCGACAGGATGTTCTTTATCAGTTGCTGGCGTACGGCGAGATCGAAGTAGCAGTAGGCTTTCTCACGCCCCTGACTGAGAACCGTAGGCCCGATCAGGTTGGCGTCGAACTGCAATTTTGTTGTAGAGCCTATTGTGAAATTATTGATCATCGCCACGGAGTAGCTGAAGTTCGACGCAGATGTGCATCCATCGTATTTCCCGATGAATGTGTAGCCGAACAGGCTGCCGTTGACATTGGCTGTCCACCACGAGGCGAATCGCAGACGTGAGGAAAGTTCCATCCCTACGGTGCGGTCGTCGCCTGCATTCACGAGCGAATCGAGCGTGACGCCCGGTTCATATGGCACGCGCACCCGTTCCGCCACATCGCTGCGTGAGCGCCAGAATGCTGTGGCTGTTATTGAATTGTCGTTGCCGAAATTATGATTGTAGCCGATCTCGGCCGAGTGTACATAAGATGGGCGTATGTCGGGGTTACCGATAAGTTTGGTATAGTAGTCCTCATATGTTATATATGGCTCGAGTTGCCAGATTCCGGGGCGCACTGTACGGTAGGAGTATCCGCCCATTAGATTGCCCTTGTCGGCTATGCGGTAGATCAGATGGGCAGACGGAAAGAGGTTCCACCGCTTGATATACCTGTCAGCGCCGGCAACGTCGATGGTAAGCTCGTCGATGGTGTGGTCGCCGCGCAGACCGGCATCTATTTCCACCGGTCCGGCCTTCTGGTTTACCATTGCATAGAGCGAATGGATCTGACGGCGGTAGAAAAACGGGGCGTAAAGGTCGTCCTGCCATACGAAATCGGTCAGAGCGCGATCCCAGTATTTTATTGAATAGTCGCCGTGTTCGCTGTATGACACATATTGGTATCCTGTTTCGAGGTGTCCGTCGGAGTGGTAGTTGAGGCGGTAGGATATGGTTCCGTCAAAATCCCAGTGATGTTCGTCTTCATATCCGCGTGTGCCTTCATATCGTGTTCCCGTGGCGTCGAAAAGGTTGCTTTCGGTGTATTCCAGGCAGTCCCAGTCGTAGCGCAGGCGTCCGTTTACATTTATGCGGTCGCCACGGCCGTTCAGCGTCCATGTATAGTCGGTTGAGATCTGTGCGAGATGTTTTGTGTTCCTGATCACATCGTGAGCATCGTAGATATTGTCGTTTATAATTTCATTGTCGAATTCGCGGTGTTCGTTGTACGACATGTGTCCTCCGCGCTCGGTGCGTGTCATGCCGTACTGTGTCTCCACGTTAAGCCGGTGGCCGGTGCAGTCTATCTCCCAGCCGGCTATGGCGATGTAGTTGGCCGGAGCCGTGTAGCGCGTTCCGTCGGCTTTGGAGGTGGTGAGGTATCCGTCGACAAGTGTCGTTTTCGTCTGGTTGAAATCACTTTCGTTTTTCAGCCGGTTCGCGATTCCTCCGACATACCAGCGGTTTCTCCCGGCTACATAAGCCAGATTCAGATCGAAATCATAGGCGTTCATCGTGCTTTCGCCTGCCAAAGCCGAGGCTGAGAATCCGCGTTGCGTCTGGCGCCGTGTCGTTATATTGATTATGCCTGCATCTCCGTCGGTGCGGTAGCGCGCTGAGGGGGTGGTGATGATCTCCACGTCCTCGATCATGGCAGCCGGAATCTGTTCAAGGGCCTGAGTGCCGTCAAGCATACTTTTCTTGCCGTCGACATAGACCAGAAAGCCGGAACTGCCGCGGAAATATATCTCACCGTCGGAGTCCACCCGGACCGATGGCATCGATCTGAGTACATCGGCAGCTGTGCCGGTGGAGGCTGTGAGTACGGACTGCGCGTTGATTTTCTGCCGGTCGAGTTTGTAGATTATTTTACCCCGCTGCGCAGTCACAACAACCTCGTCGAGGCCTAAGTCGAGGCTGCGGAGAAAGAGTGTTTCCAGATTCACTGTATCATTGGCTCCGCAGGCAATGCCATCGCGGATATAAGTCTCACATCCTACCATCTGCACTTTCAGTGTGTAGATGCCGTTGCGGGCGACTGTAATTGAGAAATCGCCGTTGCCGTCTGTCGCAGCGGATCCTGCGGCGATGCTGTCTGCGGTAAGCAATATGGCTACGGCTCCTACGGCCGGTTCGTTGGTTTCCGATTCGAGTGCCCTGCCTCTGATTATTGAAGCCAGGATATATTCCGGGGAAAAAGCAGACAGTAAAACGGCGAGTAAAAATAGAAATTGGCGCATAATCGGAAACATGTGGATGTTGGACCGACAAATTTACGAAAAGAAAGCAGATGTTGCAAAACTATGTTTATCCCGCCCTCCGCCGTATGCTGTTACAAAACGGGCCGTGTCAGACGACACGGCCCGCTTTACATTAAGGAGGAGAGGAGAATGAGTTTATCGGGTAGAGATCAGTCTTTCTTTCGTTCAAGCTGATGCTCGAGGGCTTCGAAGCAGAGGTCGATGGCTTCTTCGAATGTATCGGCAACCTTGTTGGCCACATGCTCGCCCTGGGGAAGCGTCACGCGGATCACAGCTTCCTTGTTGCGCACGGTTTCCGGTTTGACAACGGTGAGTTTTATGTCTACGGTGCTTATTGTAGTGTTATGGCGGGCGAGGCGCTCGGCTTTCTTATTGGCGAATGCTACAAGTTTCTCGGTGGCGTCGAAGTTGATGGCCTGAATTCTGACATCCATGGTTTTATCCTCCTTGATTTTTTTGTGCGCGGGGATGCGCGAGTTGATAATTCTGTTTTAGTTCGCGGTAGGTTATATGTGTATATACCTGTGTAGTCTCCAATGAACTGTGACCTAACAGCTGCTGTACTCCGGGCAGGTCGGCACCGTTGTTGAGCATGTCGGTGGCGAAAGAGTGGCGTAGCACATGGGGAGAGAGGCGCGAAGCGAGGGTATGGCCGGTGAGAGCCTGTTTTACCACCCTCACCACTGTGTGTGGTTTCAATGGTGTTCCGTCGGGCATCACGAAGAGGGTGAGCGTCGACGGAGTGCCTACGGTGCGTGTGCGGCTGCGTCTGTACACCTCGATTGCTGTTGCCAGCTCCTTGCCGAAAGGTATCAGTCTTTCTTTATTACGCTTGCCGAGTACTTTTAGTTCGCCCCGGCGGGTGTCTACATCGATATCTTTTAGTCCGATGAGTTCTGCACGTCGCATTCCGGTAGAATATAGCATCAATACTATCAGGTGGTTGCGTAGGGGAACGAAAGCCTGCGGGAGATTTTGCTCCGTAGCGGGTTCGGTGCCGAGAATTTCTTCCATTTCCTGCGGGCGCACAAATACCGGTAGCTTTTTGGGAGTTTTCGGCAGGGTGATGTCTGTGGCGGGGTTTTCGCGAAGGTCGTGGTGGCGCATCATGTATGCGAACATAGAACTAAGAGCGCTTACCTTGCGGCGGATAGAGCGCGGGGATACCTTTGCGTCGGCGAGCGACAGCACCCAGCTGCGGATGTCGGCGGTGGTTACGCTTGCCGGATCGAATCGCTCAGGCTTTCCTCCGCTGATGAAGTCGGCGAACTGCCGGAGATCGGTTCCGTAAGACAGAACGGTGTGTGCCGAACGGTTCAGCTCACACCGCATGTATGTAAGAAATGCATCTATCATCTGTCGACTGATCAATATATAATACTATATATGCTCACGAAGTTAGTACGAATTTTTTAGATTTGCAAATATTCTTTGTGCGGATGTTTGCATATTTAATCTGCACGCACCCCTTTGATGAGGCAATTATTTCGTATCTATCCGAAATTACATCGCAGGCTTAACATTGAGGGTGATGCGGAACTCTATTTTAGCAATCCTTTCAAAAAATAAAGTTATTTAAAATCAGAGAATTACAAAAATGATTCCCGCAAATTTCGGGGAGGGCAGCAACACCCTCCCCAATGTGGCTGTGTCAATAGGAATATAAGGTACAATCAGAAAGTACATGTCGGCAGCAAATACCATGGCAACCATATCAAAACAGTTCCCATCGAGGCACCTGCGGCGCCTCGATGGGAGTATAGGGCGTGATAGCTGGTTTTAGGCGTCTACCTGGCGGCTCTGAAGGATTTTACCTTGGTTATCAACCTGAAAGGTGGTGACTGTAGTTGTGATAGTCTGATTTGACTTGTCATTAATGTCACCATCAATTGCCGTCTGCTCTATGACGAGGGTGAATGGATTCAGATCGCCACGTATAAAGCGGTGTTCGTAGTAATCGCCGCCACGGTAAAGGGTAGCGCTGTCAATCTCTTTGCCGTCGGGAGTGAAGGTCAGCATGATGGTATCCCCGTAAAGGCACCGTTCTTTGAGCGGGTCATCGCAATCGAGATTAATAAAGAGAATCAGAAAACCTTCGCAGTTGACTCTATAGCCGGAACGCCACCACATTCCGCGGTAACCGCAGTTGCAGTCGTCGACCGCTCCCGGAGCATACTGTCTCACAAGATCGCCATCGATCTGGTTGTTGAAAACGTCGTTATCAGGCATGTCGAGTATTTCAGCTGTGACATTGGTTTTATTCCATATCGGAAAAAGTTTCAGAAAATCATCGAATGTGGTTTCATGAGAGAGATCTTTCACACGTGTCTCCGTCGTAGTGTGAGGCTCACCGATTGTTTTACAAACAATCTTACCCTTTTGGGAGATGGAATAGTGCTTTGTCACTACGTCATAAACGAGATCGTCGGGGCTGTCGAGCATGTGCATATCCTGAAGGCTCGTCTGCTCAACGGTAAGTTCGAAAGGATCAGCGCTGAAATGTTCTACTTTCGCATGAAAGGCGGTGCCGTCGGTCGCTACCGTTTGCCAGTCGATCAGCTGCCCCTCCAGAGAATATACTGCAACTATTTCATCGAAATCGTGAGGCTCCATATAGAACTTGGAGTCCCTTCCGCGGCTCAGAAAAGCGATGTAATATTTTCCTTGCCTCTCTAATCCACAGCCATATATATCGAATGCCGTTATATCTTCTCCGTCAGGCTCAAGCATGGGTCTTACAAACGCGCTGTCCTGCACCCAAAATGAACCGTGAGGATAATGATAGTCCGCTTTGAATATCTGCTCCCAATTGGAATCGTTGTTGACAGTTGGAAACTGCTTGAGGTAATCATCGAATCCAGGAACAGGTTTCGACCCGTACGAACAGCACACAAGAGCTAATAGCGAAAGTATGCTGGTTATTGGAAGTGCGAATCTGCGGCTCATAAGCAAATAGTTTTAAACTTGCGCAAGATAATGATTGTTACACAGTCGCACAAATTAAATCACTGTTTTTATGTTTTTTTAACAAAAAACAGTTGACACGCGATAATATCTCGGTAAGCTGTCAGGTTAATGGTCTTGCGTGTGGACTTTGCTTATTCCGTAGGGTGTGAAGGTGAGGCGCTTGATTCGGAGTGTTTGCAATTCAGGTAGCCGCAACAATTAAATAGATATAGATAAGGTGTTGAAACAGCAGACGCGGCATCTGATGAAGGTGTCGCGTCTCTGTAGGTTATGTTTCGTTTTGTTTGCAAAGGCAAAGTCAAGGAACCGGCGGTTTCTGCAAAATAGATTTCCGCAATCCCTTGAAAGCGGTCTGCTCCCCGGAGAGATTAGTCCTCTACGAGACGGAGCTTCTGCACGTAAACAGCCTTCATCATCTTCTTGCGGTTGGTGACTGAGGGCTTTTCGAATGCCTGACGGCTGCGGAGTTCTTTTACGATACCGGTTTTTTCGAATTTACGTTTGAATTTCTTGAGAGCTTTTTCGATGTTGTCGCCTTCTTTAACTTGTACGATGATCATTTTTGTGGGTTGTTATTTTTATTTTTTTTATTGAATTCAATGCGTGCCGGGCAGCTGGCGCCCCCCCCCGCAGTCAACGGGTTAGGACATAATCTGCCTATTTAGCGCGGCAAAATTACAGATATTTTTCGGAGTGCGCAAATTTTTTAACGCTATTTTGATGCGGTTTAGCTCATGTATCGACCGAAAACGATAAATTTGCAGTTCAAAATCCTCAGCGGTCAATTCAATGTGGGGCGTTGAGTGAGTAAAAAATAAATATGTCGGTGTATCTAAAACACTTTTATGAGCGGTAAATCAAAAAATGTATTGAAGGGGCTGTTGGTGGGTGTGATAGTTCTTTTGGTGATAGTGTCGGTCGGTGGATCCATAGCCTTGCACGGAAATACGATAGTGGCATGGTGGTTGCCGCTGACAATATGCGGAGTTATGGCACTTGCATCGGCTACGGTGTTGTGGCGGATCTGGATGCGGCTTACCGGTTCGGTAAGTTTTTTCCCTAATTTTATCTGTCAGGCCGTGTTTGCCTGGTCACTGTTGTTGTTCGGGTTTTATGTCACGAACTACGGCTTTGCAAGCGAAGCATCGAAACATGTGGAGGATGTGACGGTTGAGGGAGTGTATTCGAAAACCCATTATAAGTCGCGCCGCGTGGGCAGGGGGCGATATGTACGCGGTGAGCCATATAAGGTTTACTATATGGAGGTGAGCCTCGCCGACGGACGTCTGAAAGAGCTGTCGGTAACCCGCGATGAAAGCCGCAGGTTGCGGAAGGGTACGGTTTTACCTCTGACTTTCGAGCGCGGTTTCTGGGGCGCTCCGGTTATAAAGCGGCAGGGATTGCATGTGGATGTTCCACACTCCTCCTACCGCCCGTGACAACAGATCTCTGCTACAGGCTCGCTTTCAATCCGAATCACGTGGGGCGATTTTGACGCGTATGCCCTGATAAAATGGGTGCGGATGGATTGAAAAGCCGCTGATTTTTGCTATCTTTGCGGAAACAGAAGAATTTTGGCTTTGACCTTGTATTTACCGTAATGACACAGGACCAGAACAATAACCCGCAGAATACCGAAAAACAGAACCAGGAGCTGACCGACGCACAAAAGCACGGCGAAACGTCGCTTCGCCCGGAGATCTCCGATGAGGAGAAAGCAGACGGTGTGGCAGCCGATGGTGATGAGGAGACTACAGATGAAATTGCCGCGGAAGTGGAAGAAGAGGCCGCAGAGGTGCTTCCTCCGACGGTTGGCACCGAAGCTGCCAAACTGCGGTTGGGCGGAATGTACCGCAACTGGTTTCTCGATTACGCGTCGTATGTGATTCTGGAGCGTGCGGTTCCGCATATCGACGATGGCCTGAAGCCGGTGCAGCGCCGTATTCTCCATTCGATGAAGAATCTCGACGACCGCCGTTTCAATAAGGTAGCCAATATCGTGGGGCATACGATGCAATATCACCCCCACGGCGACGCGTCGATAAAGGATGCACTTGTGCAGCTGGGGCAGAAGGAGCTGCTGGTGGATACGCAGGGTAACTGGGGTAATGTTCTGACTGGCGACGATGCCGCTGCGGGCCGATATATCGAGGCACGCTTGTCGGCGTTCGCACTCGACACGCTTTACAATGCCAAGATCACCGATTGGGTGCCCTCCTACGACGGCCGCAACAACGAGCCGGTAACCCTTCCCGTGAAATTCCCGCTTCTGCTTTTCCAGGGGGTTGAGGGTATCGCCGTGGGACTCTCCTCCAAGATACTGCCGCATAACTTCAATGAGATTCTCGATGCCGCGATAGCTTATCTGAGCGGAGAGGAATTCACGCTGTATCCCGACTTCTCCACCGGAGGTTTCATAGATGTGAGCCGATATAACGACGGCGAGCGCGGCGGTATGGTAAGAGTGCGTGCGAAGATCGAGAAGATCGACAACAAGACCCTTGCCGTTACCGAGATCCCTTTCGGAAAGACAACCGGCGCGGTTATCGCATCTATTCTGAAAGCGTTCGAGAAAGGTAAGATTAAAATACGCAAGGTAGACGACAACACGGCTGAGAATGCCAATATCGTGGTTCATCTGCTGCCCGGAACGTCGAGCGACAAAACCATCGACGCCTTGTATGCATTCACCGACTGCGAGGTGTCTATATCGCCCAACTGCTGTGTGATCCGCGACGACAAGCCGCAGTTCCTCACGGTGAGCGAACTGCTGCGCCACAGTGCCGACCGCACCCGCGAACTTTTGCGCCGAGAGCTTCAGATAAAGCTCGGCGAGGTTCGCGAACAGCTTCACTTCGCGTCGCTCGAGCGCATCTTTATTGAAGAACGTATCTACAAAGACCGCGAATTCGAGCAGGGTGAAAGTCTTGAAGCCGTGATGACACATTTGTACAAACGTTTCGAGCCTTATGCCGACCAGCTTGTGCGCCCGCTTACGGACGACGATCTGAAACGTCTGTTCGAGATACGCATGAAGCGCATCCTCAAGTTCAGCGCCGACGAGGCTGACCGACAGATTGCTCTATATAACGAGCGTATCGCCGATTTCGAGCGTAAACTCGCCTCGATAACCGAGGTTACAATAGACTGGTTCCGTCATCTGAAAGAGGCATATGGCGAGAAATATCCCAGGCGTACGGTGATACGCGGATTCGACAGCATAGAAGCGTCGCGTGTGGCCGAAGCCAATGAAAAACTTTATATAAACCGCGAAGAAGGATTCATAGGCACATCGCTGAAAAAGGACGAACCGTTGTTCAACTGCTCGATGCTCGACGATGTGATTATATTCTACAGCGACGGCTGCTACAAGGTAGTACGCGTGGCCGAGAAGCTTTTCATCGGCGAGAAAGGCAAGACGATACGCCATATCGGTCTGTTTACGAAAAACGATACACGCACTATCTACAATGTTATATATCAGGATGGCAAGGGCGGAACATATTATATGAAGCGTTTTGCCGTGACGGGCATGACACGCGACAAGATGTATAATCTTACACAAGGGAAACCGGGTTCGAAAATCGTCTGGTTCTCAGCTAATCCCAACGGTGAGGCAGAGATCGTGAAGGTAACGCTCAAACCGAAACCGCGTCTCAAGACCCTTCAGCTCGATGTGGACTTCGGCGAGCTTGCCATAAAGGGGAAGCAGAGCCAGGGTAATATCGTGACCCGTAACGAGGTTCACCGCTTCTCGCTGAAGGAAAAAGGCACATCCACTCTCGGGGGCCGCAAGGTGTGGTTCGATCCCGATGTTCTGCGGCTGAACTACGATGGGAGGGGTGACTATCTAGGAGAATTTCAGGGAGAGGATAAAGTGTTGGTTATTACCCGTACAGGTGAGTATTACATGACCTCGTTCGATGCCGCGAACCATTACGATGACAATATACTGCGTATAGAGCGTTTCCGTCCGGGGCATGTATGGACTGCGATACTCAACGATGCCGACCAAGGTTACCCCTATATCAAGCGTTTTACATTCGAACCGTCGGCACGCAAACAGCGGTATGTTGGCGAAACGGATGCATCTACACTGATTCTGCTGAGCGATACTCCGGGGGCACGCTTCCGTGTGACATTCGGAGGTGCCGACAGCTTCCGTGAGCCTGTCGAGATAGATGCGGCTTCATTTATTGGAACAAAATCGTTCAAGGCGCGCGGCAAGCGACTTACAACGTGGGCTCTCGCTGAAGTGGTGGAGATAGAGCCAAATCCGGAAGCGGCCGCCGGCGAGCGTCAGGATGAAGAGAGTATGGAGGAAGCTGAAGACCAGACCGTCGCACAGGAAGATGTGACAGAGGATCTGTCCGATGAGGAACTGCGCGATCAGATTACCGGTCAGGAGCGTCTGTTCTGAAAACGTATAAATAAAACCGACCGATGAGATATATGAGAACAACATTGACATGGCTATTGTGGGTAGTGGTGTCTCTGATGGTGAACGGCGCCGAACGGAGCGGAACAGAAATATTACGGCCTGTGAATTCGTCGTGGATGCTCGATGCCGGCTCGTCTCATCTGGCCGATACATATCTTAGTCCGCTTAAATATACAGGATGGAATGGTTCGCTTGAGTATGAGCGGCTTCAGGCTATGAAATTCAATCCCCGCCTGTGGCGCCAACAGTTGCATATCGGCGTAGAACTGAGCGGTGCCGACAATCCGGTGCGGAACGGCTCGATGTTATACGGCAATATTTACGCGCGGTGGGGTATGATGCGTGTATGGCAACTTCCGGGACGGTTGTCAGTAGCGGCCGGAGGATCGGCCGGAGGCAATATCGGGGCTATATATTCGCATCGCAACGGCAATAACCCCGTAGCGGCAAAAGCCGACCTTACCGCAAATGTCACAGGGTGGGTCACGTGGCGGATCAACGCAGGGCGGATGCCCGTACTATTCAGGTGGCAGACTACGCTGCCGCTGACCGGAGTGTTCTTCTCCCCGGAATATGACGAACTGTATTATGAGATATATCTCGGCAACAGGAGCGGTCTTGTTCACTGGGCGTGGCCCGGTAACTTTTTCAGATGGGATAATCTGGTGACCGCCGATCTTGACTTTGCCACCACACGCCTCCGACTGGGATTCCGTTCGCGTATTCTGTCAACGGAGGTTTGCAATATAACAACCCGCATTTTCTCATATTCGTTCGTCGTGGGGGTTACCGGCGACTGGTTCTCGGTCAGTCCGCGCCGGGGAATAAGCGCCTCGACAGCCGATTTTATTTACGCATACTGACAGCCGATGAAAACGATATTTAAACTGACGGCGTTGCTTACGGTTCTGCTCACCGGGCTTTCGTCGTGTCACGATATAAAGGAGTATGCCAATGATCCACGGGGAAATTTCGAGCAACTGTGGAGCATAATCGATGAACATTACTGCTTTTTCGCCCAGAAAGATATAGACTGGAACGAGGTGTACGGCCGTTATTCCCCGCAGATTTCCGACCGCATGACGGATGAGGAGCTTTTCGGGGTATGCGCCCGGATGCTCGACGAACTGCGCGACGGACACACTAATCTCAGCGCCCCGTTCGATGTGTCGTATTACCGCGATTGGTGGACGCTTTATCCGCAGAACTACGATCGGCGGCTTGTAGAGCAATATTATCTGAATTATAATTTCCGCACGATAGGGGGACTGACCTATGCCATGCTGCCGCAGAATGTGGGATATATACACTATTCAAGTTTCAGTTATGGGATAGGTGAGGGGAACCTCGATATGGTGCTGTCGTATCTGGCGACTGCATCCGGACTTATTGTAGATGTGCGCGACAACGGAGGCGGCTCCATATCGAATGTGGAGACGCTCGTGAGCCGGTTTATCACCGAGCGGTTCTGTGCCGGCACGATATGCCACAAAAGCGGACCCGGGCATAATGAATTCTCCGAACCGTTCCCGTTCTATTACGATCCGGCCCCGGCCGGGCGGATATGCTGGGGCAAACCGGTGGTTGTGTTGTGTAACCGGTCGACATTCTCGGCTGCAAATAATTTTGTATCTATAATGAAATGTATCCCCGGAGTATCTGTTGTCGGATCGACGACAGGCGGAGGATCGGGAATGCCGTTTTCATCGGAACTACCCAATGGATGGGGTGTACGCTTTTCTGCATCTCCGGTCCGTGATCCCGAAGGAAATCTCACGGAATTCGGCGTGGAGCCTACGGATGGATGCAGTGTTGATCTCGATCCGGTCCTCGCTCTCGAGGGTATAGATACGATGCTCGATTTCGCCATAGCCCGTGTGCTGTCAGTCGACTGACTTGAGGGTGTTGAGATGCCTGACGGGTGTTGCATACAAGTATTCAATTCAAATGAGATATGAAGAAGCTGGAGGTTGCTGGAGGTAGTGGATGGGCTGTTGTCGTATGGCTGATTGCTGTAACGGCTCTTGCCGGAGGCGGATGCAAGGGGAGGAACGACGTTGCCGCAGGGGAGATGGATACGATACCGGATATGACGGAAGATGCCCGGTTGCTGAATATGCGCGACTATGGCGATTTTGTAAAAGTTGATGTGGTAAATCCGTGGGATACGGCTGCGATGCTCGGCCGTTATGTTCTTGTGGAGCGAGGAGTTATGCCCGATTCGTTGCCTGACGGTTATATGCGCATAGATGTACCTCTGACCCGCAGTCTGGTGTACTCAGGCGTGCATGGGGGGCTGATTGCCGAACTTGGAGCCGCTGATGCCGTGGCGGGGGTGGCTGACGGAGGTTATTTCCGGTCGGAACCGTATGCCGCCCGCCTGAAAAGGGGGGAACTTGTCGATGTGGGGTCGTCGCAGGCCCCTTCACTTGAGGCTATCGTAGCTCTTGGACCGGACGCAGTTCTCGTGTCTCCGTTTGAAAACGCAGGTCATGGTGTGCTTGACAGCACCGGATCCTCAGTGGTGGAGTGTGCCGATTATATGGAGGATACTCCGCTGGGGCGTGCGGAATGGATGCGTTTCATCGGGCGGCTTTATGGTAAAGGAGCAGAAGTCGATTCGCTGTATTCTGTTGTAAAGGAGAGATATGACAGTGTGAAAAGTAAAGCGTCGGGGTTCGGGGAGAAACCGCTTGTACTGACTGAAATGCTTACCGATGGATATTGGTTTGTCCCCGGCGGTATGAGTTATATGGCGCGCATGATTCAGGATGCAGGCGCGGAATATCCGTGGGCTGCCGATAAAAGCCGTGGATCGCTGCAGCTCGATTTTTCATCGGTGTATGCGCGCGCCGCTGATGCGGATGTGTGGCTTATAAGAAGTTATGGAAGAGATCTGACGAAAGATGACATTCTGTCGGTGTATCTGCTGAACGGGCAGTTCAAGGCTTTCAAGACGGGAAATGTTTGGGTGGCGAACACTGGCGAGGTCCCTCTGTTCGAAGAGTTCCCGTTTCATCCCGATATGTTGCTTGAGGAATTCTGTTCGATATTTCATCCGGGTAATCAGACCGGACAGCGTTATTACCGTAAAGTGCGTGACTGATGCAAGTATGTATTCCATGGGGAGCAATGCGAGAATAGTGTGGACTTTCCTTCTGTGCGGTGTGCTTATTATGGTGCTCACGGCAGGAGTGCTTATCAGTGGCACCACCGGAATAGATGCGGCTGATGTATGGAGAGCCGTGACCGGTGGAGAGACCTCGGAGGTATGCCGGGTGATAGTGCGTGATGTGCGTTTGCCGATGGCGTTGACGGCGCTTCTGTGTGGGATGGCTCTGTCGGTATCGGGACTTCTTTTTCAGACGACGTTCGACAATCCGCTTGCCGGCCCGTCCATCCTCGGTGTGTCCACCGGCGCGTCGCTTGGTGTGGCAGTCGTGATGTTGTCGTTCGGCGGTTGGCTCGGAGGGGGGATCGGTTATTATGCCGGTATCCTTAGCGGGGCTTTTGTCGGGGCGGCGGCCGTTCTTGCGATACTGCTTCTGTTCTCATCGCTTGTGAAAAGCAATGTGATGCTTCTGATTATCGGTATACTGATAGGTTACCTCGCCTCAAGCGCGATTTCGCTGCTGAATTTTTTCTCAACCCAGCAGGGTGTACACTCCTATGTAATCTGGGGAATGGGAAATTTCGGTGGTCTCACGTGGGACAGACTTATGATTTATGCCGCCCTTGCAATTGCGGCAGTTCTGTCGGCGATGTTGTTCATCAAGCCTCTCAACGCTTTGCTGCTCGGAAAGCGTTATGCCGAGAGTATGGGAATGAATGTGCGTCGTGTGCGCAACAGTCTGATGACGGTGGCGGGTGTGCTGGCCGCTCTGGTGACGGCATTCTGTGGCCCGATCGGTTTTCTCGGGCTTGTGATGCCGCATGTGGCCCGCATGGCTACAGGCACGGCCAATCATGGAGTTCTGCTACCTGCCACTGCGATTATAGGTGGAGCCGGGGCATTGTTATGCGCATGGCTCAGTGTCGTTTGTGGTGGCGGGCAGATAATTCCGGTAAATGCCGTGACGCCTGTAATCAGTGTTCCCGTTATAATATATGTGATTCTAAAGGGGAGGAAATGAATATGGATGAGGCATTGATCAAGATGCGCGGTGTGAGCGTCGGGTATGGGGATAAATGTCTTGTGGCGGAGGTAAACCTTGATGTCAGTGGAGGAGAGATGGTGAGTATGCTCGGCGCAAACGGGGCCGGTAAATCAACACTTCTCAGAACCATATGCGGCGAGCTGGTTCCGCTGAGGGGAATGATTACAGTGGGTGGAATAGATACATATAGCGGCGGCAGAACGAAACTTGCAAGAGCGCTCAGTATGGTGACAACCGACAGGGTGGATCAAGAGGGGCTGTCGGTGCGCGATGTAGTTGCGATGGGGCGTTATCCTCATACAGGTTTTTTCGGTCGTCTCGACGTGGATGATATCCGGATTGTGGAGGAAGCGCTGAGTGCGGTAGGCATGACCGGTTATATTGAACGCGGCATAGGTTCGCTATCTGATGGAGAGCGGCAGAAAGTGATGGTAGCCCGTGCTCTCGCACAGGATACTCCTGTAATGGTGCTTGATGAACCGGCGGCCTTTCTCGATGTGGCGAGCCGTGTGGAGCTGAACGCTCTGCTTGCGTCTCTTGCCCGCGAGCGGGGAAAGGCTGTGGTGATGAGTTCGCACGATGTGGCTCAGTCGCTCGAGCAATCCACGCGGATCTGGCTTCTGACAGGGGACGGAACTATGACGGATTCAACCCCCGCCGAGCTGCTTGACGCTTATGCCTCAGATCAGAACGATAGTCCGCTCGGGCGTCTTTTCGCCGGAAGAAATGTCGTATTTGATATCGCCCGGTTGGACTATGTGATAAGGAAGAAATAAAGAAACAGGGAAGTTTGGAAGTAGAGCGAGAGGCCTTCGGCGTTAAGATATGCTGTATTACAGCAATCTTATGGCGTCGGTGTCATCGCTTTGTTTCCAAACTTCCCTGCTTCTGTGCTTCTGTGCTTCTGTGCTTCTTACTGTTCAGTATACCACTTTGAGTAGAAGAGGTAGTTGTGTGCGATTTTTTCGTTGAGTTCGCGGCTCTTTTCCGGTTCCATCATCTTGATGAATTTGGCTGGGCAGCCGCCCCACAGTTCGTGGGGACCTATTTTTGTTTTTGACAGAACTACCGATCCGGCAGCGACCAGAGCGCCCTCCCCGACTTCGGCATCGTCCATTACAACAGCTCCCATGCCGATGAGAGCATAGTCGTGGATTTTTGCTCCATGCACGGTCACATTATGACCGATGGAAACGTAGTTGCCAATTTCTATGGTGGATTTCTGATAAAGAGTATGTAGAACGGAGCCGTCCTGAATGTTGACTCGGTTGCCGATGCGGATGGAGTTTACATCGCCGCGGAGTACGGTATTGAACCATATGCTGCATTCGTCGCCCATCACCACATCGCCTACCACGGTAGCGTTCTCTGCCAGAAAGCAGTCTTTGCCGATTTCTGGTGTGAATCCTCTAACGGGAATTATAAGTGCCATATGTTTTGTTTATGATGTGTATTGAATCAGAGGGGTAGTGTTTTTTCGCGGAGCCATTTTCCCTGTTCAGGTGTGAGCAGCGGCAGGAGCCGGGTGTAGACTTCGGCATGGTATGCATTGACCCATTCAACTTCCTGAGGTGTCATTATCGCAGTGTCGAAGAGGTTGCGGTCGAACGGGAAGAGGGTCATGGTCTCGAAACGGAAGAAGCGGCCGAATTCGGTTGTGAACGCGGGAACGGTCAGAACGAGGTTCTCGCATCTGATGCCGTGGATGCCGGCGCGATACAGGCCGGGCTCGTTGGAGGTGAGCATTCCGGGAGTAAGGGGAGCTGGCATGTAATTGAGGCGGATGCTTTGCGGTCCTTCATGTACATTGAGGAAGTGGCCTACGCCGTGTCCTGTTCCGTGGAGGTAGCTGAGACCCTCTTTCCATAGGAACTGGCGCGCAAGGGCGTCAAGCTGCATGCCGCATGTTCCTTCGGGGAAGATGGCAGTTCCGAGAGCGATATGGCCTTTCATCACGAGTGTGAAGTCGCGGCGCTCCTGATCGGTGGGGGTGCCTACGCAGATGGTGCGTGTGATGTCGGTAGTGCCGGTCAGATATTGCGCGCCTGAATCGATAAGCAGAAGTCCGCGGGGCTCTACGGTTGAGGAAGATTCAGGTGTAGCGGAGTAGTGTACGATGGCGCCATGAGGACCGTATCCTGCGATGGTCTCGAAGCTTTCGTCGAAGTAATAGGGCTGTTGCGAGCGGAAGCGGGTGAGGATGTCGGAAACGGCGAGTTCGGTAAGTTCCTCACCGGTATTCAGCATACGTTCGATTTCCATGAAAGCGCCTACAAGAGCTGCGCCGTCATGTTCCATGGCAGCCCGGATGCCGGCGATCTGCACATCATTTTTGATGGCTTTAAGCATGGGGACAGGTGAAGAACCCTGAAGGGCGCGATCACCGAGGGTATGCAGCACTGCTACGGAGGTGCGGGGAGCTTCAACGAGTACACGCGCGTCTGCCGGCAGGGCGGTGAGGAATGAATGGAGGTCGCTGTAGGGAGCGGTGGTGACGCCGTTGTCGGCGAGGTAGGTCCTTATCTCATCTGTAAGTTTTTCTTCCTTGATGAATAAGGTGGATCCGGCGGGAGAAAGATAGAGGAATGCCGTAGCTACTGGGTTGCAGTTTACGTCGCGTGAACGGATATTGAGTGTCCATGCGATTTCGTCGAGCGCTGAGATCAATATGGCTGTCGCACCCTGTTCGGACGCTCCGGCAAGTATCTTCCCTATTTTGGACGATGCTTCCTCACCGGCGAATTTCAGTTCGTGGATGAATACCGGTGCGTCGGGGAGGGATGGGCGATCGGTCCAGATGCGGTCGATAACATCGAATTCCGGGTTGAGTTTCATTCCGGCTCTGGCGAGAGTGGATGCGAGTTCCTCGGTCTCGGCGATTGAGAAGAGGTTTCCGTCGATTCCGACAACGTCTCCTTTCTGAAGGTTATGGGTGAGGAAATAGTTGATTGACGGAGTGTCAGGCAGACCGTCTTTCATAAGTTCGATACCGGTATCCTCGAGTTGCTGTGCGGCCTGAAGGAAGTATCGTGAGTCGGTCCAGAGCAGCGCTTTATCGGCGGTGACGACAAGGGTACCAGCCGAGCCGGTGAATCCGCTGAGCCAACGGCGAACCTGCCAGTGGTCTGCGATATATTCGCTATGGTGGGGGTCGGTCTGCGGGATGAGTGTTGCCCTTACGTTAGCTTCAGTCATAAGGGCGCGCAAAGCTGCGAGGCGTTCGGTTATTGTTTCTTTCATTATGGTAAATGTTCAAAGTTGTTTTCTACATTGCAAAATTAAAAAAATATGTGGAACTCAGCTGTACCGGAGGAAAATAAAATTGAAAATATTTACGCATAATGTCAATGATTCTGCGATTTTTGTGTAAATTTGCCAACACATTCCGATTTGGCGATCAATCGAATCAAAAAATAAAGGGATTTAATCTATCGAATTTATTTATTTCTAAATCATCACACTATGAATAGACGACTACTTGGCTTGCTTGCAGGCGCATGTACTTTTGTAATGTTGAATGCCGGTATGCCGGTGCGTTCGATCGCGCAGGCGCCGAGAAAACTATCTGATCAGAAGCGGCATGCAATAACTCCAGAGACTGTTTTTACCGAAATTCCCGGCATTAAAGCTCCGGCGCGTGTGTCGGGTGAGGTTCCTGACAATCTGCAGGAAATTCCGTTCACGCATTCTCTCGGCAAGAATGAGATTGCTGTGACGGAGCTTTATGCGGTTGTTGATGCGGATAATGATACGAGAACCTGGAAACCGGGAGGTTTTACGGGGTATTCCGTATGTATGAAACCTACAGCAGACGATGTCGATAACAACGATGACTGGATGATTTCTCCGGCAGTTTATCTTGAGGCAGGCAGAATATATCGGGTGGCGATAGATTGCGGGCGTACGCTATCTTCGGGGGAAGAGGAGAAGATGGAAATCAAACTCGGTGACGCACAGAGTGCGGAGGCCATGAGCGGGGATGCGCTTCCCCTGATGTCCGTACTCAACAAGGATTTTGAGACTTACGACAACGATTTCACT
Source organism: Bacteroidales bacterium (assembly GCA_014800795.1). Taxonomy (GTDB): domain Bacteria; phylum Bacteroidota; class Bacteroidia; order Bacteroidales; family Muribaculaceae; genus UBA7173. The sequence goes on from JAAVFL010000004.1 coordinate 104,360, forward strand.
GTAGATGAGAGCGGGTATTACTATTTCGGTCTGCACTGCCTATCGGAGAAAGCGAAATCGGGTAATCTTAAGGTGTGCAACTTCAGTGTCAGGGAAGCGACTCCGCGTGTTACTCCAGCGGCAGCAGGAACTATAACATATGAACCTGGTGAGAACGGGTCGCTGACATTCAAATGTCACTATACGGCTCCGGCAGTCGATACGGCCGGTGAGCCTATAGACGCCATAAGCAAGGTTGAGATTATAACGAATTGGGTTAAGAGCCACGAATTTACGGATGTGTCTCCCGGTGAAACCATAGATTTTGAAACGACACTCTATAATAACGGTAACAATAAGATTGAGGCGATAGCATATCGTTATGACATTCCCGGTGAGACAGCCGTAGCCGACCGTATTTTCGCAGGGCCGGATGATCCGAGCCCGGTCACGGGATTGAAGATGACGGTGAGCGACGATTACCGTCATGTGACCCTGAGCTGGGATCCGGTAAGTGAGGTCGGAAGTCATGGAGGCTGGGTAGATGTTTCGGAGGCGGTTTATTATGTTTTCGATGCTTTCGGCAATTATTATGATCCGGCGCTGCTGGAAACGAAAGAGACTACAGCTACGTTCGATTACACCGGTATGACGGGGCAGGATTTTGTGGCATTCCAGGTGACGGCCGGAGTGGGATATTACTATTCTGATGCAGTTTCAACCGATATCTGCGTTGTGGGTGAGCCTGATGCGATGCCATGGAAGGAAAGTTTCGCCGATGCATTGTATGAGCAGGTGTGGGCTGTTGATCCGGAGTCGAGCTCCAGCGGAGTAATGTGCGGTACAGTGTACGACAATGAACTGCAGACGAACACGGACGATGAGTATGCCGAGCCGGAATATCTTAATTCGCAGGATGGCGACAACGGATTTTTCTTTGTGATGCCTTATGAAAAGGATGTGCAATACGGACTTTTCTCCGGTCGTGTGGATATTTCGGCTGCTGCGAATCCGGTATTGGAGTTCTGGTATCAGGGGAAGGGTAGCGCTATAGATGCCATGGTTGCACGCGGCGACTGCAATTTTGAAACGTTGCGCACGATAGATCTCAGTGAGGAACCGACTGAGGACTGGACGTTGTGCAGGTTGCCCCTTGATGCATATAAGGAGTGCGGAGGTGTGCAGGTTGAATTGCGCGTGCGTGCGATTCATAATACCGATGAAACTACATGGAGCGTGCCCATTGACAATATAAGGATACGTGATCTGGTTGACTATAATGTGACGGTCCAGTCGTTGCAGGTTCCGTCGTCGGTGAAAGCCGGTGAGGAGATCGTTATGTCGGCGTCAGTGGAAAATGCAGGTCTGAAGAGTGCCTGTGGCGTAACCGTGGAATGGCTGTGTGACGGCGTCCTTTTAGGGGAAACCGAGCTTGAGGATCTTGAACCGGATGCGAAAACCGTAGTGACTTTCAGCCGGAAGACAGGGCTTTTCGATAATGAACAGATGGAACTTGGTGTACGTCTGGTATGGGACAGTGATATGTCGCCGGACGACAACGGGGCTGTGGCGAAGGTAAACGTGGTGTTCAATCAATATCCCGTGGTGGCAGGTTTAGAGGCCGTGTCGTCGGAGGGGAATGTGGTTCTGAACTGGGAAATTCCTGAATTCTCCGATCTGACAGCTCCGTGCGACAGGTTTGAGGATTTCGAGAACGATGACTATGAGCAGTTTGTCAACAGATCGTTCGGCGGCTGGACATTACTTGATCTTGACGGTGGAAAGACATATACATTCCTTCAGGATGTGAACAATCCTTACCGCACTCAGCCGATGGCATTCCAGCTGTTTAATCCTGTGACTGCCGGTGTTCCGGAAGGCTATCTGCCGGATGTGCCGCCACATAGTGGAGATAATCTGCTGGTAGGGTGGAGTACTAATGGATTGAATGACAACTGGCTTATCTCGCCCAAGCTGTCGGGCAGGGCTCAGACGGTGACATTCTGGGGACGCAGTTTCTCCGTAGCGTTTCCGGAAGAGTTTGAAATTCTGTATTCCATGTCGGGTGTTGATCCTGAGGATTTCGTAAAGGTGGATAATGTGGTGAATTATCCCGAAAACGGTATTGTTCCGGAAGATTGGACCGAATTCAGTTTCGATTTGCCGGAGGGTGCCCGTCATTTTGCTTTGCGTCACATCGCGTATGACACTTATGCGATCTATCTCGATGATTTCCAATTTGAAGTGCCGGGTGTGTTACCATCAGATCTTGTTCTGGAGGGATATAATGTGTACCGCAATGGGGAGAAAGCCAACGAAGAACTTGTAACGGGGCCCTCACATATCGACCGTAATCTTCCGATCGGTGCGTATACATATCATGTTACTGCGGTATATAATTATGGCGAGGCTCGTCCGGGGGAGCCGGGTGAAGTGAATCATTATACGACCGGTGTATCGGTAGCGGAAGCTGCCGGATATAGTGTCAGCGTCGCTGATGGTTATATATGTGTTGCCGGATCTAAAGGTGATGAGGTAAGCGTGGTTTCATCGAGCGGAATAGTTCTGTATGATGGAACATCCACCGGCGACCTGAAGATAAGGGTAGTTCCCGGAGTGTATATGGTGAACGTTTCCGGAAGTGTATCAAAAGTCGTGGTGAAGTAGTTAGCGCGATAACTTAAGTATGATTTTGCGAGGTGCGTCAGGTTTGAGGCCTGAGGCGCCTCGCTTTTTTTTATTTGAAGGTTGTTTGCGAATCGACTGAAAATCAACGTGCAAGATTTAGGGGTGGGGAGAATGGATAAAAAAAGTGTAATTTTTTTTGCCGGATTGTTTGCGGGATTCAAAATAAGTGCTTAACTTTGCAACCGCAAATGAGAGGGAACGCTGGTTGAACGGCGGGGTATCTCGATAGAACTTTGAAAAGAATGCCTCTTTAGCTCAGTTGGCCAGAGCACGTGATTTGTAATCTCGGGGTCGTTGGTTCGAATCCGACAAGAGGCTCAACTAAAGCAACGGCATCTTTACCTCCTGTAGGAGGAAATTCGGGCGTGTTCCAGAGTGGCCAAATGGGGCAGACTGTAAATCTGCTGGCTTTCGCCTTCGGTGGTTCGAATCCATCCGCGCCCACTAACCGATGCGCTTTCTCAGCGCGATGATGCCGACGCTTGATTCATGTGAAATGATGATGGATAATCGTCGGCTCGCATCGAAATGCGGAAGTAGCTCAGTTGATAGAGCATCAGCCTTCCAAGCTGAGGGTCGCGAGTTTGAGCCTCGTCTTCCGCTCGAAATATTGCCAATGTAGCTCAGCGGTAGAGCACTTCCTTGGTAAGGAAGAGGTCCCGGGTTCAAGTCCCGGCATCGGCTCTCTTATCGCACATCAGAACACAGTCCCCGACAGTGCTATGTCATTGCCGCGGTGTGTTGTTGAAGAGCGATGGGTTGAAGGCAGCCTCCGGCTCGCATGATTCTGTAATTCGGTTTTTGTAAATTCGGGATTATGGCATAAGCGACCGGGAGCCTTTTTGCGAAACTCCGTAGCGGTTCGGTTCGCACGGATTCGTAAGAAGAGGCTTGGAAAGAATTTTCTTACTGTCGTTGATATAACATCTGGCAGTTAAGGAAAGTTGTCAGATTTTAATTTTTATATCATACAAATAGCAAAGTTATGGCTAAAGAGAAATTCGAAAGAACCAAACCGCATGTAAATATCGGTACTATCGGTCACGTTGACCACGGTAAGACCACTCTGACCGCAGCTATCACCACAGTTCTGGCGAAGGCAGGTCTCTCTGAAGTTAAGTCGTTCGATCAGATCGACAATGCTCCTGAAGAAAAAGAGCGTGGTATTACAATTAACACCGCTCACGTAGAATATGAAACCGCTAACCGTCACTATGCTCACGTTGACTGCCCGGGTCACGCTGACTATGTGAAGAACATGGTTACCGGTGCTGCTCAGATGGACGGTGCTATCATCGTGGTTGCTGCAACTGACGGTCCTATGCCCCAGACCCGCGAGCACATCCTTCTCGCTCGTCAGGTGAACGTTCCCCGTCTTGTTGTGTTCCTGAACAAGTGCGACATGGTAGACGACGAAGAGATGCTCGAACTCGTTGAGATGGAAATGCGCGAACTTCTCTCAGCTTACGAATACGACGGCGACGAAACTCCTATTATCCGTGGCTCTGCTCTCGGCGCTCTCAATGGTGAGCCCGAATGGGAAGCTAAGGTGATGGAGCTTATGGATGCAGTTGATAACTGGATCCCCCTGCCTCCCCGCGATGTTGACAAACCCTTCCTTATGCCTGTTGAGGACGTGTTCTCGATCACAGGTCGTGGTACTGTAGCTACCGGCCGTATCGAAACCGGCGTTGTGAAGGTTGGTGACGAAGTTCAGATCATGGGTCTTGGCGCAAACCTCAAGTCTACTGTAACCGGTGTGGAAATGTTCCGCAAGCTTCTTGATCAGGGTGAAGCCGGCGACAACGTAGGTCTGCTCCTCCGTGGTATCGACAAGAAAGAAATCAAGCGTGGTATGGTAATCTGCCACCCGGGTGTAGTTAAGCCCCACAGCAAGTTCAAAGCTTCTGTATATATCCTGAAGAAGGAAGAAGGTGGCCGTCACACTCCGTTCCACAACCACTATCGTCCCCAGTTCTACATCCGTACACTTGACGTAACCGGTGAGATCACTCTTCCCGAAGGTGTAGAAATGGTAATGCCCGGTGACCACGTAGAGATCATCGTTGATCTTATCACTCCTGTAGCTTGCGATCAGGGTCTTCGCTTCGCTATCCGCGAAGGTGGCCGCACCGTTGGTTCGGGTCAGATCACCGAAATACTTGACTAATCTTATTCGGTTTGCCGATAATAAAGATTGACAATATACTCCGGCGGAAGTGAATTCCGTAGAAATTTTCTCCGCCGGAGTTTCTGATACGGGTTTAGCTCAGTTGGTAGAGCACTGGTCTCCAAAACCAGGTGTCGGGAGTTCGAGTCTCTCAACCCGTGCTAAAAAGTTCGAAATGAAAAAACTGAAATTACTTACGAATATAGAGGAGTCTTATGACGAGTTACGCTATAAGACTTCTTGGCCTACTAAGACGCAGTTAATCAAAAGCGCTTGTATCGTGATGTTAGCTTCCGTAATTATCGCTCTGATAATTTTCTTCATGGATCAAGTAGTTGATTTTATCATGCACCTGATTTATAGCCTCGGCAAGTAATAGTTATGGAAAAGAAGCAGACACCGGAAAGTATTCAGGTTCAGAAGCCGAATAAGCCTCAGCGTGCGTGGTATGTGCTCCGTGCGATTTCAGGCAAGGAAGCCAAGGTTAAGGAGGTTCTCGATGGTGCCATCAAGAATTCCGATCTCGGCAATTATGTGTTTCAGGTTCTGATTCCGACAGAGAAGGTTCTTTCCATAAAGAACGGAAAGAAGGTTGTAAAGGAAAAGAACCTTTATTCCGGCTATGTATTTGTAGAGTGTATTCTTGTAGGTGACGTGCAGTATGAGCTGGTGAATACCACCAATGTGATAGACTTCCTCAAAGGCCGCGGTAAGGACGCCAAGCCCGAACCGTTGCGTGAGAGTGAAGTTATGCGCATGCTCGGAACTGCCGACGATATCAATGAGACGGCTGAGGAAGGCGTGAATGACTTCATGGTTGGTGAGATTGTCAAGATCAACGATGGGGCGTTCTCCGGTTTCCACGGCAAGATTACTGATGTTTTGCCTGAAAAGAAGAAGATCAGGATCGTGGTCAAGATTTTCGACCGTGAGACTCCTATGGAGTTGGAATATTCGAAGGTTGAGCGGGAATAAACCCCGCGTGACAGGCTCCCCAGGCCAACGCCCCGCGGAGGAAGCAGCCGGACTTCATCGCATGTCGAGAAGGCCGGCGATATTCTGAGACGGAACTTAACCGACGAGGGAGAACTTTGAAGAGGATCCGGAATCTTGACGTCCAATCCAGGGAAACGTTTTGGACAGCGTTCGCAAGTAAGCGCCAGGTGTTATCGGCAGACCTGATGGTTACGCACAGGTAAGGTAGCATTCAAGGTGCAGTTCGTAAAACCAAATAATGATTTAGAAACAATGGCTAAAGAAATTGCTGGACAGATCAAATTGCAGATTAAAGGCGGCGCAGCCAATCCTTCACCTCCAGTAGGTCCTGCGCTCGGCTCCAAGGGTATCAATATCATGGAGTTCTGCAAGCAGTTCAATGCCCGCACTCAGGACAAGGCCGGTAAGGTTCTCCCTGTAATCATCACCTATTACACGGACAAGAGCTTTGACTTCGTTGTCAAGACCCCGCCGGTGGCAATTCAGCTGATGGAAGCTGCCAAGATCAAGAAAGGTTCGGCTCAGCCTAACCGTCAGAAGGTAGCAGAAATCACCTGGGAACAGGTAAAGAACATCGCAACCGACAAGATGCCTGACCTCAACTGCTTTACAGTAGAATCAGCTATGCGTATGGTTGCCGGTACTGCCAGAAGCATGGGTATCACCGTGAAAGGGGCGTTCCCTGAAACCATTTAAACTTCAATTGACATGGGTAAACTGACAAAGAATCAAAAGTTAGCTTTAGAGAAGATTGAAGCCGGGAAAGCCTACTCGCTCGCCGAGGCCGCAGAGAAAGTAAAAGAAACCAACTATGCCAAGTTCGATGCATCGTTCGATATTGACGTGCGTCTGGGCGTGGATCCCCGCAAGGCGAACCAGATGGTCCGCGGCGTTGTGACCCTTCCCCACGGAACAGGCAAGCAGGTTCGTGTTCTTGTACTCTGCTCTCCCGATGCTGAGACTGCCGCTAAGGCTGCCGGTGCAGACTATGTAGGTCTGGACGAATATATCGAGAAGATCAAAGGTGGATGGACAGACGTTGATGTGATCATCACTCAGCCCGCCATCATGGGTAAAATCGGTGCGCTGGGTCGTATCCTCGGTCCCCGCGGTCTGATGCCTAACCCCAAGAGCGGTACAGTAACTGTTGACGTTGCCAAGGCTGTAGAGGAGGTTAAGAAAGGTAAGATCGACTTCAAGGTAGACAAGAACGGTATCGTTCATACCTCACTCGGCAAAGTATCCTTTACTCCTCAGCAGATGAAAGAGAACGCTCGCGAGTTCATCAACACTCTGATCAAGCTCAAACCCGCAACAGCTAAGGGTACATATATCAAGAGCATTTATCTTTCGAGCACAATGGGTCCCGGCATTAAGGTAGACTCCAAGACCATTGACGAATAATCTACAAAAAGGCAACGACAATGAAAAAGGAAGATAAAGCAATCATCATAAGCAAGATAGCCGACACCCTGAAAGAGTATAGCTGCTTCTATCTGGTTGAGACCGCCGGTCTTAACGCAGAGCGCACCTCAGCTCTTCGCCGTGCCTGCTTCAAGGATGACATCAAGCTGATGGTAGTGAAGAACACTCTTCTTCACAAGGCTCTTGAAACTATCGACGGTGACTTCAGCGAGATTTATCCCGCTCTGAAGGAAAGCACCTCGATCATGTTCGCCAATGTAGGCAACGCACCCGCCAAACTTCTGAAGGATTTCCGCAAGAAAGACGACGTGCTTCCCCGCCTCAAGGCAGCTTATGTGGAAGAGACCGTATATGTAGGCGAAGATCAGCTTGACACCCTTGCAAGCATCAAGAGCAAGAACGAGCTCATCGCAGACGTTGTGGCCCTTCTCCAGTCTCCCGCGAAGAATGTTGTATCTGCTCTTCAGAGCGGTGGCAACAAGCTCCACGGCATCCTCGAAACCCTCTCCAAAAAAGAAGACTAATAATCAACAATCACATTCGAACAAAACAAACAAAATCATACAACAATGGCAGATTTAAAAGCTTTTGCAGAACAACTGGTTAACCTGACCGTAAAAGAAGTAAACGAACTCGCTCAGATCCTCAAGGACGAGTATGGTATCGAACCCGCTGCTGCTGCCGTAGCAGTTGCTGCCGGTCCTGCAGCAGGTGCTCCCGCCGCTGAAGAGAAGACCTCTTTCGACGTAGTGCTCAAGAGCGCAGGTGCAGCTAAGCTCCAGGTTGTTAAGCTCGTTAAGGAGCTCACCGGTCTGGGTCTCAAGGAAGCTAAGGAGATGGTTGACGGTGCGCCCAGCACTCTTAAGGAAGGTCTCAGCAAGGCCGAGGCAGAGGATCTCAAGAAGAACCTCGAAGAGGCAGGTGCAGAAGTTGAGCTGAAATAATATCAACCTGTAACCCAAACAGGCTAAACGGGTTAAGTGTCTACGGAAGTAGACGCTTAACCTTTTTGGCGTAATAAGGGGATGGGATTTAACTTAATTTGTGAAAGTTTACGCAAGTTTAGTTAAGTTTAACACTCGTCTGAGAGTACTTCAGATATCCTTTCTCTCTGTCTTTTGAATCTCTCCAACCCATAAGATATAGAATAACAATATTATAGATGTCAACAGCAGTAGATAAACCCCGCGTAAATTTTGCCACGGTAAAGAATCCGCTTCCTTACCCTGATTTTCTGGAGGTGCAGCTCAAGTCGTTCAAGGACTTTCTGCAGTTGGATACTCCTCCTGAAAAGAGGAAGAACGAAGGGCTTTTCAAGGTTTTTGCCGAGAATTTCCCTATTGCGGATACCCGTAACAACTTCGTGCTTGAGTTCCTCGATTACTACATCGATCCTCCGCGTTATACCATCGAGGAGTGTCTGGAGCGCGGTCAGACCTACAGTGTGCCTTTGAAGGCAAAGCTGAAACTGTATTGTACCGACCCCGACCATGAGGATTTCGCCACTGTAATCCAGGATGTTTATCTCGGTCCGATCCCTTACATGACAGATAAGGGAACTTTCGTTATCAACGGCGCCGAGCGTGTAGTAGTGAGCCAGCTTCACCGTTCGCCAGGTGTGTTCTTCGGACAAAGTACCCACGCCAACGGAACCAAGCTTTATTCCGCACGTATTATTCCTTTCCGTGGATCATGGATCGAGTTCGCTACCGACATCAATAATGTGATGTATGCTTACATTGACCGAAAGAAGAAATTGCCTGTGACGACACTGTTGCGTGCGATCGGTCTTGAAAGCGATAAGGACATCATCGACATCTTCGACCTCGCGGAAGAGGTGAAGGTGAACAAGGCTAACCTCAAAAAGGTGATCGGCCGCAAGCTTGCAGCGCGTGTCGTACGCACCTGGCAGGAGGATTTCGTCGATGAGGATACTGGTGAGGTTGTATCAATTGACCGTACCGAGATTTTCCTCGACCGCGAGAGTGTAATTGACGATGACAGCATCCAGAAGATTATCGATTCGGGAGTAAGCACTATCCTTCTCCACAAGGAGCAGGATAACTCCACCGACTATTCGATTATTTTCAATACTCTGGCAAAGGACTCTTCGAACTCGGAAAAGGAGGCTATCCAGTATATCTACCGTCAGCTCCGTAATGCCGACGCTCCCGACGATGCCAGTGCCCGCGAGGTTATAACCAACCTATTCTTCTCCGAGAAACGTTATGATCTCGGTGAGGTTGGGCGCTACCGTATCAACAAGAAACTCGATCTTTCCACTCCGATGGATGTGCGTGTACTCACCAAGGAGGATATCATCGAGATTATCAAATATCTTATCGAGCTTATTAACTCGAAGACCGACGTTGACGATATCGACCACTTGAGCAACCGCCGCGTGCGCACAGTGGGTGAGCAGCTTTACAATCAGTTCGGTGTGGGTCTGGCACGTATGTCGCGCACCATCCGCGAGCGTATGAACGTCCGCGACAACGAGGTGTTCACTCCTATTGATCTTATCAATGCTAAGACAATATCGTCGGTTATCAATACCTTCTTCGGCACTAATGCTTTGAGCCAGTTCATGGATCAGACAAACCCGCTTGCCGAAATTACCCACAAGCGCCGTCTGTCGGCCCTCGGCCCCGGCGGTCTGTCGCGTGAGCGTGCAGGTTTCGAGGTTCGTGACGTACACTATACCCACTACGGCCGTCTTTGCCCGATCGAAACCCCTGAAGGCCCGAATATCGGTCTGATATCGTCGCTCTGTGTTTATGCCAAGATCAACGACCTTGGATTCATCGAGACTCCTTACCGCACGGTAACCGACGGCAAGGTGGATCTTGATAACGAGCATGTGACTTATCTTACCGCCGAAGTTGAGGAGGGTAAGGTTATCGCTCAGGGTAATGCTCCGATGGATGATGACGGCACTTTCAAGAATCCGCGTGTGAAAGCGCGTCTGGATGCCGATTTCCCGATCGTGCCTCCCACAGAAGTGGAACTTATGGATGTGGCTCCGCAGCAGATCGCGTCAATCGCGGCTTCGCTCATTCCGTTCCTCGAGCATGACGACGCCAACCGCGCTCTCATGGGATCGAACATGATGCGCCAGGCTGTGCCTCTGATGCGTTCCGAAGCTCCTATCGTGGGCACCGGTATCGAGGGGCAGCTTGTACGTGACTCCCGTACGCAGGTTATGGCTGAGGGTGACGGTGTGATTGAATTCGTTGACGCAACCACAATCCGCATCCGCTACGACCGCACGGAAGAGCAGGACTTCGTGTCGTTCGAAGAGCCTGTGAAAGAATATATTATCCCGAAATGGCGAAAGACCAACCAGAGCACGACCATCGACCTCCGTCCGATTTGCAGTAAGGGACAGCGTGTCAAGGCAGGTGATATCCTTACAGAAGGTTACGCTACCGAGAACGGCGAACTTGCCCTAGGCCGCAACCTGAAGGTGGCGTTCATGCCCTGGAAGGGATACAACTATGAGGATGCGATCGTGCTGAACGAACGTATGGTAAAGGAGGATATCCTTACCTCTGTCCACGTAGACGAATACAGCCTCGAAGTGCGCGAGACAAAACGAGGCATGGAGGAACTTACCTCTGATATCCCCAACGTGAGCGAAGATGCCACCAAGGATCTTGATGAGCGCGGTATTATCCGTATCGGCGCGCATGTTGTTCCCGGCGATATCATGATCGGTAAGATTACTCCGAAGGGTGAAAGCGATCCCACTCCTGAGGAGAAGCTTCTCCGTGCGATTTTCGGCGACAAGGCCGGCGACGTGAAGGATGCATCTCTGAAAGCCTCACCCTCGCTGAAAGGCGTTGTGATCGGAAGCAATCTCTTCGCAAGAGCCACGAAAGCCAGCAAGCGCAGCCGCAGTGCGCAGGCAATGCTCCCGAAACTCGACGAAGAATATGAGGAAAAGCTCAGCAACCTGAAAGATATCCTTATCAGCAAGCTGATGACGCTTACCGCCGGTAAGACCTCGCAGGGAGTGAAAGACTTCCTCGGTACGGACATAATTCCCAAGGGAGGCAAATTCACTGCCGCAGCTCTCAAGGATGTCGATTTCGACACCGTGAACCTGAGCAAGTGGACCGCCGATCCCCAGAAGAACGAGCTTATACGCGAGCTGATAGTAAACTATCTGCGTAAGAGCAAGGAGATCGACGCCGAACTCCGTCGCAAGAAATTCGATATCTCTATCGGCGACGAACTTCCCTCCGGTATCATGCAGATCGCGAAGGTCTACATCGCCAAAAAGCGTAAGATCGGTGTTGGCGACAAGATGGCAGGCCGCCACGGTAACAAGGGTATCGTGTCGCGCGTGGTGCGTCAGGAAGATATGCCGTTCCTTGCCGACGGTACTCCGGTTGATATCTGTCTGAACCCGTTGGGTGTACCTTCGCGAATGAACCTCGGTCAGATTTTCGAAACCGTTCTCGGCTGGGCAGGCCGCGAGCTCGGCGAGAAGTTCGCGACCCCGATTTTCGATGGCGCAACCATGGAAGATCTCAACGAATGGACCGACAAGGCCGGACTTCCCCGCTACGGCAAGACTTATCTCTACGACGGCGGTACCGGCGAGCGCTTCGACCAGCCTGCGACTGTAGGTGTGATCTACATGCTCAAACTCGGTCACATGGTTGAAGACAAGATGCATGCCCGCTCTATCGGTCCGTACTCGCTCATCACCCAGCAGCCTCTCGGCGGTAAAGCCCAGTTCGGTGGTCAGCGTTTCGGTGAGATGGAAGTATGGGCGCTCGAGGCATTCGGCGCATCCCATATCCTTCAGGAGATCCTTACCATCAAGAGTGACGATGTCGCAGGCCGTTCGAAGGCTTACGAGGCAATAGTGAAAGGTGAGGCGATGCCGCCTGCCGGTATCCCCGAATCGCTCAACGTGCTTCTGCACGAGCTTCAGGGTCTCGGTCTCAGCATCAACCTCGAGCAGTAATGCCAGAGATACATATTGCCCTGATTCCACTCTTGAACATATAAATAAGAAACACTCTCTTTAAAACAACATATGGCTTTTAGAAAAGAAAATAAGTCAAAAACCGCGTTTTCAAAAATCTCTATCGGGCTTGCATCGCCCGAAGAGATTCTTGAAAAATCGTCGGGCGAGGTTCTCAAACCGGAGACCATCAACTACCGCACTTACAAGCCTGAGCGCGACGGCCTTTTCTGCGAGCGCATTTTCGGTCCGGTAAAGGACTACGAGTGCCATTGCGGAAAATACAAGCGCATCCGTTACAAGGGTATTGTCTGCGATCGTTGCGGTGTCGAGGTGACGGAGAAGAAAGTACGCCGCGAGCGTATGGGACATATCAAGCTTGTCGTTCCTGTGGCGCACATCTGGTATTTCCGTTCTCTTCCCAACAAAATCGGCTATCTGCTTGGTCTTCCCTCGAAGAAGCTCGACGCGGTGATTTATTACGAGCGTTATATCGTCATCAACCCGGGGCCGTTCGGCGACGAACTGGCACGTATGGATCTCCTTACCGAAGAAGATTACTTCAAATTCATGGAGCGTCTTCCCGAGGAAAACCGCAATCTGCCTGACGACGATCCCAACAAATTCATCGCCAAGATGGGCGCCGAGGCTATCTACGAACTCCTGTCGACAATCAATCTCGACGAACTGTCGTACTCGCTGCGCCACACCGCAAATACCGACGGCTCGCAGCAGCGTAAGACCGAGGCTCTGAAACGCCTTCAGGTAGTTGAGAGTTTCCGTGCTTCCGCACAGCGCAACAAACCCGAATGGATGATTCTTCAGGCTGTGCCTGTGATTCCGCCCGATCTGCGCCCCCTCGTACCTCTGGATGGCGGCCGTTTCGCGACTTCCGATCTCAACGACCTCTATCGTCGTGTGATCATACGTAACAACCGTCTAAAACGACTGATAGAGATCAAGGCTCCTGAAGTGATTCTCCGCAATGAGAAACGTATGCTTCAGGAAGCTGTGGATTCACTGCTCGACAACTCGCGCAAGTCATCGGCTGTAAAGACCGATGCCAACCGCCCCCTCAAATCGCTCAGCGATTCGCTCAAAGGCAAGCAGGGCCGCTTCCGTCAGAATCTTCTCGGTAAACGTGTCGACTACTCCGCCCGTTCGGTAATCGTCGTCGGTCCCGAGCTCAAGATGCATGAGTGCGGTATCCCCAAATATATGGCAGCCGAACTTTACAAGCCTTTCGTAATCCGCAAGCTCATTGAGCGCGGCATCGTGAAAACTGTGAAATCGGCCAAAAAGATCGTAGACCGTAAGGAACCGGTGGTATGGGATATCCTCGAGAATGTGATGAAGGGTCATCCCGTGCTGCTCAACCGAGCCCCGACACTTCACCGTCTCGGTATTCAGGCGTTCCAGCCCAAGATGATCGAGGGTAAGGCAATTCAGCTCCACCCGCTGGCATGTACGGCATTCAACGCCGACTTCGACGGTGACCAGATGGCTGTTCACCTGCCCCTCGGCAATGAGGCGATCCTCGAGGCTCAGATGCTGATGCTCGGTTCGCACAACATTCTGAATCCTGCCAACGGCGCTCCTATCACCGTGCCCTCTCAGGATATGGTTCTGGGTCTTTACTACATCACCAAGCTCCGCAAGGGTGCCAAGGGTGAGGGTCTGAAGTTCTATGGACCGGAGGAGGCTCAGATCGCCTACAACGAAGGCCGCGTGACACTCCACGCCCCTGTAAGTGTGGTAGTCGACGATGTCGATGAGAACGGAAATCCGGTAAAACGCCTGGTAGAGAATACCTCTGTCGGTCGTGTACTCTTCAATGAATTCGTACCGAAAGAGATCGGTTACGTAAACGAGCTGATATCGAAGAAATCGCTGCGCACCATTATCGGTAAGGTAATCAAGAAGTGCGGTATTCCCCGTTCTGCCCAGTTCCTTGACGATATCAAGAATATGGGTTACTATATGGCGTTCCGCGGCGGTCTGTCGTTCAACCTCGGCGACGTTATCATTCCGCCTGAAAAGGAAGCCATCGTCAAGGAGGGTTACGAACAGGTTGAAGAGGTGATGAGCAACTACGCAATGGGTGTAATCACCAACAACGAACGCTACAACCAGATCATCGATATATGGACCCATGTGAACTCACGTCTGACCGATGTGCTCATGAAGCAGATGACAGAGGCCGATCAGGGCTTCAACTCTGTATTCATGATGCTTGATTCGGGCGCCCGTGGTTCCAAGGATCAGATCCGTCAGCTTGCCGGTATGCGTGGTCTTATGGCCAAGCCGCAGAAAGCCGGTGCAGAGGGTGGTCAGATTATCGAGAACCCGATTCTTGCGAACTTCAAAGAGGGTCTGTCAGTGCTGGAGTACTTCATCTCCACCCACGGTGCCCGTAAGGGTCTTGCGGATACCGCTCTTAAGACAGCCGACGCAGGTTATCTTACCCGCCGTCTGGTCGATGTGGCTCACGATGTGATCATACGTGAGGAGGACTGCGGGACCCTGCGTGGTCTTGTATGCCGTGAGGTGAAGAACAACGATGAGGTTGTAGCTTCACTGGGCGAACGTATTCTGGGCCGTGTATCGGTTCACGATGTGGTAGATCCCACCAACGGTGAAATCATCGTACACGCCGGCGAGGAGATCAACGACGCTGCGGCTGACCGGATCAACGCTTCACCCATCGAGTCTGTCGAAATACGCTCGGTACTTACCTGCGAGAGCAAGCATGGCGTATGTGCCAAGTGCTATGGCCGTAACCTCGCAACCCATCGCCCTGTGCAGATGGGTGAGGCAGTAGGTGTGATCGCAGCGCAGTCGATCGGTGAGCCCGGTACCCAGCTTACCCTCCGTACATTCCACGTCGGTGGTGTGGCTTCGAATATCGCTGCCGTCTCGACTATCACCTCGCGTTACGATGGTAAGCTCGAGCTCGACGAACTCCGTACGGTCAAGACCGACGAGAAGAGCATCGACGGCAAGGATGTGGAAGTTGTTATCGGACGTCTTACCGAAATGCGCATCATGGATCCCAACACGAATCTGATGCTCACATCGGCCAACATACCTTACGGTTCGAAGCTCTATTTCAAGGATGGCGATACGGTGAAGAAAGGTGACGTGATCTGCGAATGGGACCCCTTCAACGCCGTTATCGTGTGTGAGGTTGCCGGTAAGCTCCATTATGAGAATTTGGTCGAGAATGTTACCTATCGTGTCGACGCCGACGAGCAGTCGGGTCTCCGCGAGAAGATCATTATCGAATCTAAGGATCGCGCTAAGGTTCCCGAAGCTCAGATTGTCGATGAGGCAGGCAACGTCATCAAGACATATGCACTCCCCGTTAACGCCCACCTTATGTTTGAGGAGGGTCAGGAGATGAAACCGGGTGAAGTATTCGTGAAGATTACCCGTTCGAGCAGCGGCGCCGGTGACATTACCGGTGGTCTGCCCCGAGTTACCGAGCTGTTCGAGGCCCGCAACCCGTCGAATCCGGCTATTGTATCTGAAATCGACGGCGAGGTGCGCTTCGGCAAGGTGAAGCGTGGTAACCGCGAGATTTCCGTGACTTCGAAACTTGGCGAGGAGAAGAAATATCTCGTGCCTCTGAGCAAGCAGATCCTCGTTCAGGAAAACGACTATGTGCGCGCCGGTACTCCGCTGTCCGACGGTGCCATTACTCCGAGCGATATTCTCAATATCATGGGTCCCACGGCAGTGCAGGAATATATCGTGAATGAGGTTCAGGATGTGTACCGCATGCAGGGTGTGAAGATCAACGACAAGCATTTCGAGGTAATCGTGCGCCAGATGATGCGTAAGGTCAACATCGTGGATCCGGGCGACACCGCTTTCCTTGAGCAGCAGGTTGTCGACAAACGCGACTTCATGGATGAGAACGACCGTATCTGGGGTAAGAAGGTTGTAGTAGATGCCGGCGATTCAGAGACCCTGAAGCCGGGTCAGATCATCACCGCCCGTAAGCTCCGCGACGAGAATTCGGCTCTGACGCGTCGCGACCTCCGTACAGTAATTGTACGCGATGCCGTGCCCGCCACCTCCGAGCAGATCCTTCAGGGTATCACCCGCGCCGCCCTCCAGACATCTTCATTCATGTCGGCCGCTTCGTTCCAGGAGACCACCAAGGTTCTCAATGAAGCCGCTATCAACGGCAAGACCGACTACCTCGAGGGTATGAAGGAGAATGTGATATGCGGTCATCTGATACCGGCCGGTACAGGTCTGCGCCAGTACGACCGTCTCGTTGTAGGTTCGCGCGACGAAATAGAAGGAGCCGCAGTAGCCGCTGAAGAGCGTCCCGCTCCCGAGGTGATAGCGTGAATCCCTGATATACACTGAAAAACAACTCCGCTGCCTATTTCCTGCACTGGAATAGGGTAGCGGAGTTGTTTATTTAGTTAAACAGTGTTAATAAGGCGTGGTGTATATTATTAATCATTATATTTGCGACAAAATTTAGTATTAATGTCCCTGACGGTATATATTTCGATTTGTAAATCGGTTGCGTCGGTATGTATCCGGAAGGGGCTATAGAGGCGCTATAATGGTGAGGTGGCCTATACGGCCTGTGAAGGGGAAGTCAACAAAGCAGATTATAGAAAGAATTATATTTGCAGTGAAAATGGGAATCGTCGCGATGACGCCAACCTGTTTGCCCGTCGGTCAGGTACGCCTCACCGGCGGGTTTTTCTATAAAATGTGCAGATGTAATGCCGGACTGCATTAAAGCCGGGAATTCACATTCAGAGATGCGCTGATTGGCATTCCGGGCTGTCTGAAGCTGTTGGTGTGACATATTGGCAACAAACTCCACTTGTAGAGTTATGCATTATGCGTAACTTTGCAAATGCTAAGGGAGGCTGAATCCACCTCCCGGAGAGATTACACCACATTGGCAATTCGGCCGTAACTGGACTGAAAGTGGTGGGACGGCTCTTCTCTCCACATCTCCGGTATCAGCATCTGCAAAATCGAGGCAGAGATTCCGGAAGATGAAATTTCAGACATATCTGCGTCCCGTCTTGCAGAATTATTTCCACATGGCACATCACTTCAGCAGTGGCGCCGTGGGGCATAGTTCAGCATTGAGTTAGATGAGCGCCGCAGCTTTTACTTCAGAGACATTGTAGAATATATTTTTATCCCGACTTTCCGATGGATTGCCGGGCGTTGCTGTGTTGTGTAATTACGTTGAAATTTCTTTTGTGTAAAATTATTTTGATAAGCGAGTTATAAAAACTTTTGAGTAAGTTGATCATAACAGTATGTCAAATTTTATGAGTAAATCATTAATTGTCAGCCTGGCGGGGATTCTTCTTCCCCTGTCTGTAGCGGGTGGGACCTTAACGGGTGTCAACCAGTTTTATACGGCCGATGATGGTGTTAAGTATGAGATTCTTGATTTTGATGCTCACACCTTAGGAGTGGCGGGACTTTCGGAGGACGCTCAGGACTTCGCGTTACATTTCGCTCAGAAGCATTACGGCCGGTCCGAACCTTTCGGGTTATGTTCAGGCGGCGTTCTCATCGTGCCTGTTGTACCAGAGGATGATTATCAGGATATCGTAGAACAGGAAAAACTGCTGCTTGAGCAGGAAGAGAATGCCGAGATTGCAGGGGAGAGCGCTCCCGCGCGTAAGGCACGCCGCGAGTCCGATGCTCTCGCAAGCGGCAAGCAGTTTGCCCGTGTTTTCAACGGGGCATCCATACGTTCCACAGGCGGTCAGAATTCAAAGGGAAACCGCTATTTCATCAGCGGCGAACCCGGAGTTGACTATGAAGGGGTATATCTTAACGAGGTGAATATAACCGATCAGGTTGTAGACGGAATGCTCCTTCTCCCTGCCGATGCCGACGGATTACTGCGCATTGTCGGATATGGGTCAGGTGTATCAACTCCTGCGGTTGACGGCAGTCTCTCTTCCGCCGACATGTGCGAGGCCTATGACCTCTCGGGTGTGAAGGTATATACCGGCATTTATGGCGACCTTTCAGG
The DNA here is from genome assembly GCA_014800795.1 of Bacteroidales bacterium. Classification (GTDB taxonomy): domain Bacteria; phylum Bacteroidota; class Bacteroidia; order Bacteroidales; family Muribaculaceae; genus UBA7173. Next base: position 122,633 of record JAAVFL010000004.1, read on the forward strand.
GCACGTAGCTCCGGGCGTATATGTAGTACGCACTGTTTCGGGAAATGTCGTGAAGATTTCAGTGAAATAATTCCATTATCTGATATTACGAATAATACATCATGGCACCGTGGCACGCATACCGCCACGGTGCCTTTACGTATGCTCCTGACGGTGTCTCGATATCGGTTAATCTGATGCGGTTACCGAGGTTGCCGGCAGGAATATTTCATTGTAAGACTTTTTTTACTAATTTTGTAATCGGATTCTTATGGATTCGTGATTGTGAGTGGGAACAAGGAAATAGTTTTTTGAACCTGCATAACCGAAATATAAACTATACCATGATAAAAACAGATTCAACCGGTAAGATGACAAATTTCAGATGGGTAGTATGCTCGCTGCTGTTTGTCGCCCTTGTAATTAACTATCTCGACCGACAGGTGTTGTCGCTCACGTGGAAAAACTTCATCTCACCTGAGTTCGGGTGGACCGATGCCGATTACGGACGGATAACGGGTGTGTTTTCGATAGTCTATGCAGTGGGGATGCTTTTCGCAGGCAAGGTGGTGGATTATATGGGCACAAAGAAGGGGTATCTGTGGGCCATCGGTATATGGTCGGTAGGCGCATGCCTTCATGCGTTCTGCGGTGTGCTTACCAATGGTATAGTGGCAGGCGACTGGACGCTTTCTTTCTCAGCAGCCCGCGCCAATCTGGAGGCTTTGCGTCAGTTCTCTGATGTGGCGGTAATGATTACCACCGTCAGTGTGTGGCTGTTTCTTACCACCCGTTGCGTTCTCGCTATCGGCGAAGCCGGCAACTTCCCTTGTTCGATAAAGGCTATCGCAGAGTATTTCCCGAAAAAAGACCGCGGTTTCGCCACAGGCGTTTTCAACGCAGGTTCGCAGATCGGTGCGCTTCTGGCACCCTTCACAATCCCCGTGATCGCGAAATATCACGGTTGGGAGGCAGCGTTCCTCTATATCGGTTTCCTCGGTTTCCTGTGGATGGGTTTCTGGGTATTCATCTATCGTGATCCGCGCCATAATCCGCATGTAAATGCGGCGGAGCTCGCTTATATCGAGCAGGATAATCTGCGTGAGGAGCATGTTGCTCCGACCGTTGAGGAGCCGAAGGAGAAGGTAGGTGTATTCCAGGCATTCACCTTCCGCCAGACATGGGCAGTGATTTTCGGGCGTTTCCTTCCCGATTCGGTATGGTGGTTCCTTCTGTTCTGGGCTCCGGCATTCATCAGCGATGTTTACGGATATTCAACCGCATCTGCCACAGGTATGCTGGCAATCTTCACAATATATTTCATATCCATGCTGTCGCTATGGGGAAGTTATCTGCCAACGTTCTTTATAAACCGCAATAAACTCAATCCTTACGCCGGGCGTATGAAAGCGATGCTGATTTACGCGTTGTTCCCCTTGGTGGGTATCGGTGTGATGCCGTTGGGGGAGATCTCGATGTGGTATCCGGTGGTGATAATAGGTGTGGTGGCTGCGGCTCACCAGAGCTGGAGTGCCAACGTATATAACGTAGTGAGCGATATGTTCCCCAAATCGGTGGTGGCGACCGTCATAGGGGCCGCCGGGCTGGCGAGCGGTCTCGGAAGTTTCATGAGCAATTACGGCGCCGGGCAGCTGTTCGACTATGCGGCCCGCACAAACATGCAGTTTCTCGGTTTCGAAGGCAAAAATGCCGGATATATGATCATATTTCTCTGTGTCGGGGTAGCTTACCTCTTCAGCTGGTGTATGATGAAACTGCTTGTGCCGAAATATAAATTAGTAGTCCTCAAAAATAAATAATCCCTCTGATGACTGTAGCTCCAAAACCATTCATGGATAAGGATTTCCTGCTTGAGACCCCTACAGGACGCCATCTTTATCATAACCATGCGGCAGGTTTGCCGATTATCGATTATCATTGCCATCTGTCGCCTCAGGCGATTGCGGAGAACAATCCGTTCAGGAGCATCACTGAGTTGTGGCTCGGAGGCGACCACTACAAATGGCGTGCGATGCGTGCCAACGGGGTGGGGGAGCGCTATATAACCGGCGATGCCGGCGACTATGAGAAGTTCGCGAAATGGGCTGAGACAGTTCCTGCAACATTCCGTAATCCGCTTTACCATTGGACCCACATGGAGCTTCGCTCCGCTTTCGGCATAAATGATACGCTCAATGAGGACAGCGCAAAATCGATTTACGACAGGTGTAACTCACGGCTGACAGATCCCGGCATGACGCCGCGTGGACTTATGGAGCGCTACGGAGTGGAAGCGGTATGCACTACCGATGATCCTATAGATACACTTGAGCATCACCGGGCCATAGCCGCGTCGGATTTTAAGGTGAAGGTTCTGCCGACATGGCGCCCCGACAAGGCTGCCACGTTGCGGGAAGGAGATAATACCGCATGGCGTGAATATGTGGCGAAACTCGGCGAAGCATCCGGCGTCGAGATTTCGGACTGGAACAGTTTTGTGGAAGCTCTCGGCGGCCGCCACGACTTCTTCCATGGCAATGGCTGTCGCTTGGCCGACCACGGCGTGATGCGCTTCCCCTGGAAAGATTGTACGGCAGAAGAGCGCGATACACTGTTCGCACGCGCGCTTTCAGGCGATTCGCTTACCGCGGATGAGGCTGAAAAGCTGTCAACCGCCACACTGCTGGAACTCTGCCGCATGAATCATGCGAAAGGGTGGGCGCAGCAGTTCCATTTCGGGCCGATGCGCAATGTCAACGGCCGTGCGTTCCGTAGCCTCGGGCCGGATACCGGATTCGATACGATCGGCGACTACAACTGTTGCGAGGCGATAGCCCGCTTCATGGATCGGCTCGACAGCGAGGGGAAGCTTGCTAAAACCATACTCTATAATCTGAATCCCGCCGACAACGAGTGGGTGGCTGCCATGACCGGTAATTTTCAGGATGGATCAGTGGCGGGTAAGATACAGATGGGCTCGGGATGGTGGTTCAACGATCATATCCGCGGCATGGAGGCTCAGATGAACTCTCTGTCGTCGCAGGGGCTGCTGAGCCGCTTTGTAGGTATGCTCACCGATTCGCGCTCCTTCCTTTCGTATCCGCGCCACGATTACTTCCGCCGCATACTCTGCAATCTCATCGGCAAGGACGTGGATGCCGGACTGATACCTTATGAGGAGTTGCCGCGGGTCGAGAAGATGGTCGAGGATATATGTTATTATAATGCGAAACGATATTTCAATCTCTGATATATGGAAAAAACCTGGCGTTGGTTCGGACCCAACGATAAAATAACCCTCGATATGCTCCGCCAGATTGGCGTGGAGGGAATAGTTACCGCCCTCCATCATGTTCCGAACGGCGAGATATGGACACTTGAGGAAATAGAGAAACTGCGCGATATGATAGAGGCTCACGGTATGCGCTGGAGCGTGGTGGAAAGCCTCCCCGTGTGCGAGGCTGTAAAATATGGTGGTCCGGATCGCGACGGACTGATTGAAAAATACAAGGTGAGTCTCGCCAATCTCGGCAAGGCGGGGGTGAAGACCGTGTGCTACAACTTTATGCCGGTTCTTGACTGGGCGCGCACAGATCTTGACTATCCCAATGGCGACGGTACGACGAATCTATACTTCAGCCGCGCTGAATTCGCCTACTTCGACATACATATTCTAAAGCGTGAAGGGGCTGATAAGGATTGGGACGATGCGACACTTGTGCGTGTGGCCGAGCTTGCTAAAGATATGACGCCCGAGCGTGAGGCGAAACTTGTGGAGAATATCGTTATCAAAACGCAGGGATTCGTCAATGGAAACTTCTCCGAAGGGGAATTGAATCCCGTGGAGAAATTTCGTGAACTTCTGAAACTCTATGATGGAGTGGATAAGGAGCAGCTGCGGGCCAATATGAAGTATTTTCTTGAGGCGATTATGCCCGTATGCCGGGAATACGGGATAAATATGTGTGTTCATCCCGACGATCCCCCTATGGCTGTGTTCGGGTTACCGCGCATAGTCACTTGCGACGAGGATATCGAATGGTTTCTCAATGCCGTACCCGACGAGCACAACGGACTGACCTTCTGCGCGGGTTCGCTGAGCGCGGGAGCCCACAACGATGTGCCCGCTCTGGCCCTGAAATATGCGCCGCGCACATGGTTCGTGCATCTGCGCAGTTGCGATGTGTTGCCCAATGGCGACTTCAAGGAGGCTCACCATCTCGCCGGGCGCGCCGACATAATATCGCTGGTGCGTACCTTCGAGCGCGTGAAGCCTGGTCTGCCGATGCGTGTGGACCATGCCATGCAGATGCTTGGCGATGAGAAGATGGGATACAATGCCGGATATTCCTTCCACGGACGCATGCTCGCCTTAGGACAGGTAGAGGGGGTTATGGCTACCGTGGCCCGCGAGATCAGTGAGGAAAAAATGCAGAACGCTTAAATTAGATCGACGTTTATGAACGAATTGTTTTCGGTAAAAGATAAGGTGGTGGTAATCACCGGTGGAACCGGTGTGCTGGGGCAGTGTATAGGGGAATATCTGGCCGCGGAGGGAGCTAAGATTGTGCTTCTCGGGCGCCGTCGTGAGGAGGGTGACAGAATTGTGGATAAGATTACAGCCGCCGGTGGTGAGGCAATGTTTCTTGTCTCCGATGTAATGGATGCTTCTGTGGTGGAAGCCAATTGCGCGGAGATTCTGGCCCGTTACGGACGTGTTGATGCGTTGCTTAACGCAGCAGGCGGTAACATGGCGGGAGCTACGATCGGTCCGGATGGGAATTTCTTTGATCTTAGGGTAGAGGAGTTCCAGAAAGTTCTCGAACTTAATCTTACCGGTACGGTGATACCGACGCAGGTGTTTCTGAAGCCTATGGTTGAGGCTGGCAAGGGTGCGATAGTCAATTTCTCGTCGATGGCGGCTTTCAGGCCGCTTACCCGTGTGGTAGGTTATGGCGCCGCAAAGGCGGGTATAAGCAACTTTACGGCTTATATGGCGAATGAGATCGCTACAAAATTCACTTCGGATATCCGCGTCAATGCCATAGCTCCAGGTTTTTTTCTCACCAATCAGAACCGTGCGCTTCTTACCAACCCTGACGGTTCGCTGACAAAGCGCGGAGAGGATGTGATACGCCAGACACCCTTCAAGCGGTTCGGACGTCCGGAGGAGTTGTGTGGTACGATACAGTATCTGATAAGTGACGCTGCCTCGTTTGTCACCGGTACAGTGGCGGTAGTCGACGGTGGATTTAACGTATTCTCTATGTGATATCATAAAGACAATGGGTAAGATAGTAACTTTAGGAGAAATTATGCTGCGGCTTTCTCCCGCAGGGTGCAGCCGTTTTGTGCAGGTCGACTCTTTCGATGTGATATGGGGCGGTGGCGAGGCAAATGTGGCGGTAAGTTGTGCCAACTATGGCCATGAGGCTGCGTTTGTGACAAAACTTCCGGCGCATGAGATAGGTCAGGCCGCCGTGAACGCTCTGCGGCGTTATGGTGTAGATACGCGCCATATAGCCCGTGGAGGGAACCGGGTGGGAATATATTATTGCGAGACAGGGGCTTCGATGCGTCCGTCGAAGGTTATATACGACCGTGCAGGTTCGGCGATCGCCGAGGCTGATCCCGCAGATTTTGATTTTGATGCCATAATGGAGGGTGCAGACTGGTTCCACTGGAGCGGTATCACTCCGGCTATATCCGATAAGGCGGCTGAACTGACACGGCTTGCCTGCGAGGCGGCCAAACGCCACGGGGTAACGGTGAGCGTGGATCTTAATTTTCGAAAAAAGCTGTGGACCAGCGCGAAGGCACAGAGCGTCATGCGCCCGCTTATGCAGTATGTCGATGTATGTATAGGCAATGAGGAGGATGCCGAGCTGTGTCTCGGGTTTAAGCCCGACGCAGATGTCGAGGGAGGAAATACCGACGCTTCCGGTTATGAGCGGATATTCAAGGCAATGGCTGAAGAATTCGGTTTCCGTTATGTGGTGTCGACTTTACGCGAATCTTATTCGGCTACCCATAACGGATGGAAGGCTATGGCCTACGACGGGAAAGATTTTTATGTATCGAAGCGCTACGATATCAATCCGATTATCGATCGTGTGGGTGGTGGCGACGCTTTCTCCGGGGGTATGATCCACGGGCTGCTTACGATGGATTCGATAGGGGAAGCGCTTGAATTTGCCGTTGCCGCATCGGCGTTGAAGCAGACTATTCCGGGCGATTTCAACCTCGTGGATGCCGCGGAAGTCAGGGCACTCGCAGGGGGGAGTGCCAACGGCAGGGTGCAACGTTAACCGTAAAAATGAAAACCGATAGAAATGGCAAGATTTGACAAGATAGCGGTATTGATGAAGATGGGTGAGGCTCCAGTTGTTCCGGTGTTTTACCATAGCGATGCCGCCACGGCATGCGCTGTTCTCAAGGCATGCTACGAAGGGGGAGTGCGTGCGTTCGAGTTTACCAACCGCGGGGATTTCGCCCATGAGGTATTCGCTCAGGTGGTGAAATTCGCGGCGGAGGAGTGTCCGGATATGGCCGTAGGTATAGGTTCAGTAGTGGAACCGGCTACGGCATCGCTATATATACAGATGGGAGCATGCTTCGTTGTCGGACCAATGTTTAATCCTGAAGTCGCCCGTGTTTGCAATCGTCGTGGAGTTCCCTATACTCCGGGTTGCGGCACAGTCAGTGAGGTAGGCAATGCGCAGGAGTGCGGGTGTGACCTCTGCAAGATTTTTCCGGGCGATGTTCTCGGGCCAAATTTCGTGAAGGGACTTCTCGCCCCCATGCCATGGTCGCGTCTGATGGTTACCGGAGGTGTCGAGCCAACTGAGGAGAATCTGAGCAAATGGTTCCGTGCAGGGGTCTATTGCGTGGGGATGGGATCGAAACTGTTTCCGAAAGATAAGGTTGCCGCTTCAGACTGGCAGTATGTGGCGGATATGTGCAGATTGTCGCTTGAAATCGCGCGCCGATACCGTAAGTGATATATGTTATGGAAACGAAAGTGAAAGTTGTTTACGATCCGGAGTTCCGTGCGGCTGTTTCCGGCTGTCGGACTTTGCTTATTGAGGCGGAAGTTTGTAATTCTGAGACGTCCGAAGAACAGAAGAGCGCGATGGACCGGCTGGCAGCGGAGATTGCAGAGAAGTATGCGGTAGGTGATATAAACAAACTTCCCCCGATAGCCGCCACACGCGCCGTATATAAGGCTTGCGGAAAGGATCCGAACCGCTATCGTCCGTCGCAGGAGCAGCTTATGAGGCGTATCGTCCGCGGACTGGGGCTCTACAGCGTCAACGCGCTTGTTGATGCAGGCAACGAACTGTCGTTGCTGACCGGATGTTCGGTTGGCTGTTTCGATGCCGATAAGGTTGTGGGAAATACGATTGCTCTCGGAATAGGTCGTGAAGGTGAGCCGTACGAGGGTATCGGCAGGGGGAGTCTCAATATTGAGGGACTACCCGTGTTCCGGGATGCTGTCGGCGGAATCGGCAGTCCGACCAGCGACAACGAGCGGACGAAACTGTCGCTTGACACATGTCGGCTGCTTGTCACCGTTCATCTCTTTGATCCTACAGTAGATGCATATGAGGTTCTGAGGCTATTTACAGATATTTTCACTCGATACGGAGCTGCGCGCGAAATTCGCAGTTCGCTATTTTCGTCAAATACTACTGAATTATGATAGAGGAAATTCTGACACATAACCGAAAATTTGTGGAAAGCGGAGATTACCGCCGCTATGAAACTTCGAAATATCCCGACAAGAAGATTGCCATTGTGACCTGCATGGATACGCGCCTTGTGGAGCTTCTTCCGGCAGCTTTGGGATTCCGCAACGGCGATGTGAAGATTATCAAGAATGCGGGCGGCACGATAACCAATCCGTTCGATTCGACCATGCGCTCCATTCTTGTGGCCGTTTATGAGCTCGGGGTAGAGGAGATAATGGTTATCGGACATACCGGTTGCGGTGTGCAGGGAATGAACGCCGCCGAGATGCTCCATCTTATGCGCCAGCGCGGGGTTAGCTCCGAGCATATAACCCTTATGCGCCATTGCGGCATCGATCTTGACAACTGGCTGCATGGGTTTACTGAAACTTCCGAGGCTGTTTCGGAAACAGCTGATCTGATCCGCAATCATCCGCTGATGGCTCCCGATGTCAGAGTCGGAGCATATATAATGGATTCATTGACCGGAGAGCTTACTGTAGTTGAGCCGGCTTCTGTTCAGAAGTGCGACTGATATAAATAAGGAATATAAAACTCCCCGGATATGGTTTGACAACCTTTCCGGGGAGTTTTATATTCTGTAGCAAATGCTGACTCGCGTATTACTGGCGGCCTGAAACGGCTGCCTCGCGCGAGATTTTGCTGACAAGTCCCTGAAGCACTTTGCCCGGGCCGAGTTCAACAAACTCTGTGGCTCCGTCGGCAACCATGTTCTGAACGGTCTGTGTCCAGCGCACGGGAGCTGTGAGCTGTGCTACGAGATTTGCCTTGATTTCAGCGGGGTCGGTATGCGGACGGGCATCCACATTCTGGTAAACGGGGCATACGGGAGTGTGTACCTCGGTGGCCTCGATAGCGCTTGCAAGTTCGGCGCGTGCAGGTTCCATAAGCGGGGAGTGGAAAGCTCCGCCTACCTTGAGGGGGAGAGCTCTTTTTGCTCCGGCTGCTTTAGCTGCCTCGCATGCAGCGGCGATAGCTTCCATTTCGCCTGAGATCACGATCTGGCCGGGGCAGTTGTAGTTGGCTGCAACCACTACACCGGGAACGGAAGCACAGATTTCCTCAACTTTTTCGTCGGGAAGAGCGATAATGGCAGCCATTGTGGAGGGCTTGAGTTCGCATGCCTTCTGCATGGCCTGGGCACGGGCGCTTACCAGACGGAGACCATCTTCGAAGCTGAGCGCACCGGCTGCGGTAAGGGCGGAAAATTCGCCCAGCGAGTGGCCGGCAACCATGTCGGGATTGAATTCTTCGCCGAGAGTTTTAGCGAGGATTACAGAGTGGAGGAATACAGCCGGTTGAGTTACACGGGTCTGTTTAAGATCCTCTTCGGTACCTTCGAACATGAGGTCCGTGATGCGGAAACCGAGAATTTCGTTTGCTTTTTCAAAAAGTTCGCGGGCTTCGGGGCTGTTCTCGTAGAGGTCTTTACCCATTCCTACGAACTGGGCTCCCTGTCCGGGAAATACGAATGCTTTCATAATTCGGTGATTGTGTAAACGTTAAATCTGGCTGCAAAGTTACAAAAAATCGCCGAACTATGGAAGTGTCCTTCTTCCTGATGGCAGCGTCAACCGCCTGCAAATATTCGCCGACGAGACGCCGCATGTGCCTCGATATCGGCCGATATGGTGCGTTTGCCCTGTCTCCGATGGGATATTGTGTCGGCGTAAAGAGGAAAAAGATGTTGTAAAACACATTTTTTCATCAAAAAAAGTGGAAAAACATTTGGCGGGAAAAAAATTAGTCGTACCTTTGCAATGTTTTTGAAGCACAGTATTGTTTTATTATTTAATCTGAACACGAAAATGAAAAAGTTATTCCTTTCTTTCGCTGTTATCGCAGGTCTTTCCATGATCTCTTGCGGCAACAAGGCTGAGAACGCAGCTGCTGAAGTAGAAGAAGCTCCCGTTGAAGAAGTTGTAGAAGCAGCTGCTGTAGAAGCTGTTGACACTGTAACCAACGATACCGTTGCTGCTGTTGCAGTAGAAGAGGTTGAAGCTCCCGCTGCTGAATAATCAGCCCGGCTGACGGCAAAAGAATATTTTGCAACATCTTAACGACTTTCCTGAGTTCAGGAAGGTCGATTTTTTTGTACCTGTGCAATCTTAAATAAGTACAAATATTATTAATTACGAGGCCGGAATTGGTCGTAATCCGAAAAAAAATCGTACCTTTGCACCTTGATAGCTGCGCTCTATCTACACCGCTGCTACACAACAGATATTACCGCTTCAGAACATGAGACAATTAAAGATTTCAAAATCTATCACTAACCGCGAAAGCGCATCTCTCGACAAGTATCTTCAGGAAATCGGCCGTGAAGACTTGATTACAGTCGAGCAGGAGGTGGAGCTTGCCCAGAGAATCAGAGAAGGTGATCAGGCTGCCCTCGAAAAGCTTACAAGAGCAAATCTGCGCTTTGTGGTATCTGTCGCAAAACAGTATCAGAATCAGGGGCTCAGTCTTCCCGACCTTATCAACGAAGGGAATCTGGGTCTGATCAAGGCTGCTCAGAAATTCGACGAAACAAGAGGTTTCAAATTCATATCCTATGCCGTATGGTGGATTCGCCAGAGCATTTTGCAGGCTCTTGCCGAGCAGTCGCGTATTGTGCGTCTTCCTCTCAATCAGGTGGGTTCGCTCAATAAGATATCGAAGGCTCTTTCGAAATTCGAACAGGAAAACGAACGTCGTCCGTCGCCCGAGGAGCTTGCCGAAACCCTTGAGGTGCCCGTAGAGAAAATTGCTGATACTCTGAAGGTTTCCGGACGTCATATCTCGGTTGACGCGCCATTTGTTGAGGGTGAGGACAATTCGCTTCTTGATGTGCTTACCAACGACGACAGCCCCATGGCCGATGCAACCCTCACTCAGGAGTCGCTTTCGAAGGAGGTTGACCGCGCTCTTCATCAGCTTCATGAGCGAGAGCGCGAGATTCTAAAAATGTTCTTCGGTATCGGATGTCAGGAGATGACTCTCGAAGAGATCGGAGCTAAATTCGATCTTACCCGCGAGCGTGTTCGCCAGATAAAAGAGAAAGCGATCCGTAGGCTCAAAGGGCAGAAATCGCGTTTGCTCAAGACATATCTGGGGCAATAATTGATTCGGGAATAAGTGTGTAAAAGACATACGATACCTAAAAAGAGCTGCATCAGGCGATGCGGCTCTTTTAGGTATTTAATAAGTAATTATGTGTGATTTGGCATGGTGATTTCCGCAATGCAGGCTATTTATTGCCGGAGGTATTGACGGGGTTGTCGAGCGGGCTCGGGCGGTCGGATCCTGATTGCGGTTTCGGTCTGATGTTCGCTTTCCGCTTATTTCGGGAATTGCCGCGATGTGCAGGGGAAGTGTCGGAATGTTCCGGAGTCGTGATGGTGTGCAGCTGCGTGGCTGTGGTGTCAGCCGTCGTTTCGGTTGTCGGCGAGGGGTAGGTTTGCTCTTTGTGTCCCATGTGTGTGTCGCTTCTTCCGGTCACCCACATTGCGGCAAGTATGGCTGCCAGTAGTATGCCGAGCGCTGTCAGCCCTTGTTTTTCCTTGTGTGTCATCTGCTGTTTTCGGTAATGGGGGAATGGTGTTACCAGAGGTCGAAGCGGAAACCGGCGGAAACCTCTACTGAAATGTCGCTTGCAATCAGGGTATGTTCCTTGTCGTAGATCAGATCGCTGTTGACCCTTCCTACTATTCCGAAAAACCATCGGCGGTTGAGGTTATAGACCAATGAGGCACGCATCTGTCCGCTTAGAAAAAACGAGTCTTCGTTTTCACCGGGCAGATTGATGTATCCCTTGCGCAGACCTGCGATCGGAGCTACTGAAACGCCCATAGTCCATCCGCGGTGGAATACCCAGTTGTATGCATATCCGAGTTTGAGGCCGTAGTTTTTATTTTTTACGCTGTAATGGTTGTCCCAGTGATTTGGGAGGCGTGGCCTTAGGTCTTCTTCGAGTTTCGAGAAGTTGAAGTTGAACTGCTGTCCCGAGAACTGAAGTCCGGCATACAGCGTTCCCGAGCTCTTCGTCTGTATCTTGCTGTAGTAGAATGCAGCTCCCTGCGAGTAATGTTTGTGGTTGAAGAAGTAGTAGAGCGCCACCGACCATGAGTTGGTATCGATTCCCTTGAAGTTGATCCGGGTATGGCGAACATCGCCCGGAGGACCCATTCTGACGATGGTTGTTCCGATATTGTTGGTTACGAACGAATAGTCGGCGGCGAACAGCGAGCAGTTGAACTGGAAATTGAAGCGTTTGCGTGCTTCGGCTGTTCCGCCGAAATATTTGCTGATATTCATGTCGTAGCCCACGCTGACGGCCATGTAGGTGAGATGAAATCCTGCTGTTGTCGACGGGCGCGAGAGCATGGCCATGCGGTAGCCGTCTGTCGCGAATTTGAAGTCGTAAACATCTATCCAGCTGTCGCCTTTCATTTTCACGTTCCAGCGGTAGCCTGATCCCTGAACGTAGGTGGAATCGTATGAGTTGAAGAATTTGTCGCCCCATCGGTAAACACCGACACAGAACCGCGGGAATTTACCCCATTCCGCTATTGAATCGAGATTGAACGATATCGCTTCGGCGCGTGGAACGGCGCAGGCTGCCACGGTGAGAAAGACCAGCAACGCTGTCAACCGTGAGCGGATGACGGCGCTGGCGTTACGGGTGGTGCTTGCTTTGTTCGGTAATCTCGCTTTCAAGGCAACTGACTATATCGTAATTCTTTGCAAAATTAACGATTTGCGGCGTAACGGCAAAATATGGGGCGTATTTCACTACTGCGGTCAGCCGGGGGGGGAATATGAAAATACATGAGACCGGCAAAGGATATATTATTGTCCTTTGCCGGTCTCATGTATTTTATTCCGTACCGGTTCTAATCGGTTCGCTTATCAGCGTATCGCGAGCTTGCGTGATACGGTGCCTGCGGGAGTTGTCACTGCCACAACATATATGCCTTCCGATTTCGATGAGGCGTCGAATGTGACGGTGTCGCCGTTGGCTCCGGTGCTGAGAACCTTCGCACCCTGAAGGTTGAAGAGGTCTACCGCTATTTCGCCTGCGCCGGGATAGCATACTTCGAAGCTGCCGTTGCCCAGCGGAGTGATGAAGAGATTGCGGTCGGTGAGATCGGCGCTGACACCTTCAATCGAGTTAAGGCGGATAGCTTCCTTGAGGCCTTCCACCGGGTCGATCTTTCCGTTGCCCCAGCGACGCTTGATGAGCGGGTCGGAGGTAGAGGTGTAATTGTCGCTCTTGGCGGTGCGCACGATGATGTCGATACATTCATCGGAGGTCATGTGGGGGTTGGCTTCAAGCCACAGCGCGATGGTTCCGGCTACGAAGGGGCATGCCATCGAGGTTCCCTGCATGGGGTAGTAGGGATTCGTGCGTGAGAACGATTCCGACAGGGCGGGTAAGGCCTTCGAGTTGATAGCGTCGGCATATTCGGTGGAGTAGCGGCTGATGGCCGATACGATCTGTGCGCCGGGAGCGCAGATGAGCGGGAGGCTGCGTCCGTCGGATGTGTTTCCATACGACGAGAAAGAGGCTATGTCGTTGCGTGTGCCGTTGCCTGAGTAAGATCCGTTGCCGATGAACGATATCGATGTGTTGCGGCTTACATATGCGCCTACAGATACGACTCTTTTACCGGTTGCCATTTCGTTGATCGATCCGTCGGGGGTTCCTACGGCATAGCCGCTGACACCCTCGTTGGTGAACTGCGCGTAGTCCTGGCTGTAGTATCCCAGACCGAGAGCGCTTACATAGCCGTTCACCGACTTGCCGTTCGTGCCGCGGATGTTTATGCCGAACAGCACTGAGCTTGTCGTAGCCTGAAGGTTGTTCTGCATGCGCACGTAGTAACGGCCTGTGTTTGAGTCGACGTTGGAGGTCACGTAAACCTGTGCGCCGGTTGCGAAGTAGTTCTTGAGGCCGTCGCAGTTCGATGAGTTCCAGGTGAAACTTCTGCCGCTGAGGTTCTTGATGGTGTATGAGTTGAGTATCTTCGATGTACCTTTGTTGTAGATTACGAGGTCGAGTTCGAAGGGTTCCTCGTCGCTTGCCCAGAATTCGGTGTTGTAGAGCAGGGCGGCGTTGGGATTGCTGACCGGGCTGATGAAGGTGTTGAGTGTGGTTGAGCGGCCGGTGAAGTTTTTCTGCACCGCGATGTTGTGGTCACCCTCGTTGCCGGCTGCGATACAGATGATGGCGTCCTCGGCAAGTTTGTCGAGTGTCTTGGATGTAGCCGAGTTGGGATCGTGGGGGCCTACGTTGCTGCCGAGCGACATGTTCACTACAGCCGGCTTGCCGAGCTCTTTAGCTCTTTTTACCACCAGATCGACTCCGCGGAGAATCTCTTCGTCGTAGAAGTCGCCGCAGCCCACGATGATGTCGGCATCGGGAGCTACTCCGTAGTAGGGTATCTCGCCTGTCTGAACACCGTTCTTACCCTGCTGGGTGAAGCTGCCCTCAACGCCGCGCGATCCGGCGATGATGCCGAGTACGTGGGTTCCGTGTGTGGCGGTGTTGTCTTCGGTGTCGAATGCCGATACCTGGTCGGGTGTGGTGTATGATTCGTCTTTCTTGCCGTCGCGTGTCACGTAGATGGCGTCGACGCGGCTTGAGCCGTCGGCGTTGCGGAAAGCGGCGTGGTTGGGATCGAGGCCGCTGTCGAACAGGCCGGCGATCACACCTTTTCCGGTGTATGACACTCCGTTGAGGCCTTCAGCTGTTCCGTCGTGAATGGTATTGACGCCGGTGGTTTCGCGGGCCACATCCATATATACGCGGTTCTTGTTGCCGAATTCCACGGCTTTCACCTCGTCAAGCGCCGCAAGCTCCTCCGCGCGGTCAAGGGGGAATCCTACGATAAGTATATCTCCGAAGTCGCTGTAGATTTCAGCGCCGAGTTCCTGAAGGCTTTCGCTTGTGGCACCCTCGTTGAGGGTTACGATCATAGTTTTTATTATGTCTTTTGCGGGCGCCTTTCTTGCGGATGTCTGGGCGCGGTATTCGTCAAGCATCAGACGGCCGGCGCCGCTGATCTTTGACTGTGCGCTGGCGCTTCCGCATACTGCGGCTGCAAGCAGTCCTATGACAAGTAGATTTCTCTTCATATCTTATTGATATATTGTTAAAGTATTTTTGTCCTGTGAATTTCCTTTGATATAACGGCGGGATGCGGCTGTGTATTGTGTGTCCCGTCAAAATGCCACCTGTTTTCCGGAGTGGCTCTGCAATTTGCAAAGTTACGAATTTAATTTCAATCATTTCGCTATAAAATAGTGTAATAGAGGTTATTTTGGCACTTTTTAACCATTCGCCCGTCGTGTCGCTTATTCTTCCCTATCTTCTGATGTCGCTTGTGATTTGTCGCAAACTCAATGGTGTGAATCCTGTTTTGTAATGGTTGTTAAAAAATATGATTGATACTTTCTTTAAATCCGGTGTGCGGTAAAATAAAAATTAATTGTATATTTGATTTGTGATGTGTGATGGTTGCAGTTGCTGCGCTTGTGGCGAAAAATAGTGGCGAAAATCTCTCCGGATGTATCATTTTGTCTGATTCGGGTTTTGTGATTCATGTTTTTAACAAACTTTAAATATTTTCTCGATCTTCTCCGTCAGCTCTAAAAAACAGTGTTATAACTTATTGATACATCGGCGTTTCCGATTCGATGCTTTAAAAACATGTTTTACAGCATGCAATCTTTTTCAGTTAAAGAGCGGCAAATAATGTATCGAAGTGTTTATTCTTTTGACATTTTGTCTTACCTTTGCGGATAGCAAGTGGCGAAATGAGGCTTCCGATGCCCCGGATTGAAGTCCGCAGGGTGGACTTTCGGTTGTCTCCATTTTACGATTAAGGCCGTGAGGCCGGAAGTTCGTGCCGCTTTCCGGAAGAAGAATTATCTAACTCTTTATGTTTAATTAATTATAGTGTATGAAAAAGCTGTTTCTATTACTGACGGCAGTACTTATGGCCGTGGTGTGCGCTTTGGCGCAGACCCGCACCATCTCAGGTACAGTCGTGTCCGCCACTGACGGCGAGCCCCTCGCCGGAGCGACGGTGATGCCGGTTGGCGCCGGGCAAGGAACCGCCACTGACATCGATGGTCAGTTTACCCTCAACCTTCCTGCTGATGTGAACAAGGTTGTGGTTTCCTATGTAGGTATGGTCTCCCAGACCGTAACACCTGAAAACGGCATGGTTGTGAAACTTGCCGACAATGAGAACAGTCTCGACGAGGTTATGGTCGTGGCTTACGGTACAGCCAAAAAATCGGCTTATACCGGTTCTGCCTCAGTAATCAAGGCCGACGAGATCGAAGGCCGTATGGTGACCAACGCTGTCTCTGCTCTTTCCGGTACTATGGCCGGCGTGCAGGTGACAACCGCCAACGGTCAGCCCGGTAGCGCTCCCACAGTGCGTATCCGCGGTGTCGGTACTATATTCGGTAGCGCATCACCATTGTATGTGGTAGATGGAATGCCATTCGACGGCGATATCGCTACCCTCAACACAATGGATATCGAGTCAATGACCGTTCTTAAAGACGCGGCCGCAGCAGCTCTTTACGGTGCCCGCGGTGCCAACGGTGTCATCCTCATCACCACCAAGAAAGGTAAAGTTGGCGACGCAAAGATCACTCTTGATGCCCGCTGGGGTGCAAATACCCGCCAGATCAAGGGCTACGATGTGATCACGGACCCCCGCATGTACTACGAGACAGCCTATGCAGCACTCTATAACGGCTACCGCACCAACGGTTACAATCACGCTGAGGCTAACCTCCGGGCCAACAACTCTATCGCCGGCAACGGTACCGAATCAGCTTTCGGTCGCCAGTACAATATATGGACAGTGCCCGCCGGTCAGCTCCTTATCGGTAGCAACGGCAAGCTCAACCCCAACGCTACCCTGGGCCGTGTGACCCCTAACGGTAACTATATCACACCCGACAACTGGTACGACGAAACCTTCATCCACGGTCTCCGTCAGGAATACAACCTGAGCGTGACCGGCGGTACAGACCGCTTCAACTTCTACGGCAGCGTAGGTTACCTCAGCGACGAAGGTATCATCAAGGGTTCAGGCTACGACCGTCTGTCGAGCCGCATCGGTGCCGAATATCAGGCCAAGAAATGGCTCACATTCGGAACATCTATTTCCTATAACTACGTGAACATGCAGGCTCCCTCAGGTCAGGAAGCCGGGGCCTCGATCTCGTCGGGCAACGCCTTCGCCATGATCGACAATATGGCTCCCATCTATCCTATCTACGTTCGCGATGCAGCCGGCAACAAGATTTATGATTCCGCCACCGGCCACCCCGTGTATGATTACGGCGACGGTAAGTATGCCCTCGGAACATACCGTAACTACATGGCAGGCGGTAACCCCACCTCAGGATTCCTCTACGACAAGCAGGAGTCGCTCATGGATGTGCTCGACGCGAAATGGTACGCTACCGTAACTCCCATCGAGAACCTTACCGTGACCGGTACCATCGGCTACTTCCTCGACAATACCCGTCACCACTATGTGATGAACCGCTTCTACGGCGCTTACGCACAGCGCGGCGGTATGGCGCAGCAGTA
The DNA here is from genome assembly GCA_014800795.1 of Bacteroidales bacterium. Lineage (GTDB taxonomy): Bacteria > Bacteroidota > Bacteroidia > Bacteroidales > Muribaculaceae > UBA7173. The sequence goes on from JAAVFL010000004.1 coordinate 139,967, forward strand.
CAACACCCGTAGCCGCGGTTTGAATATCCAGGCTATCGCCAACTACCGCAAGACCTTCGCCGACGTTCACCACACCTCCTACATGGTAGGTTATGAAAGCTACGAGCTCAACAGCGAGTCTCTCGTAGGTTCAGGTTTCAATCTCTACAATCCCAACAGCTGGGCTGTAAGCAATACGCTCAACAATGAGGAGCGTTCGGTGTCAGGCGGTTCGAGCGGTTACGCAACCCGCGGTATCTTCGGCCGTGTGAACTACGACTACGACAGCAAATATTTCGCTGAGGTCTCTTTCCGTCGCGACGCTTCATCGCGCTTCGCTCCCAGCCACCGCTGGGGTAACTTCTTCTCAACCTCGCTCGGATGGGACGCTGCCAAGGAAGCATTCCTTCAGGATGCTACATGGATCGACCTCCTCAAGGTGAAAGCGTCTTACGGTCAGCAGGGCAACGACAACCTCGGTCTCTCATATCAGCCATATTACACCGATATCTACATTGTGGAAGGTGTGACCGACTGGGCCGACGGCGAGTTGGCGCAGAAAGGTAACCCCGACATCACCTGGGAAACCTCGAACGCATGGAACGTCGGTGTTGACTTCAGCTTCCTTCAGGACCGCATCTCCGGTAGCGTGGAATACTTCCTCCGCCAAACCTCCGATATGCTCTACAACAAGCCTGTGGCTCCTACCAACGGTTACTCATCGATACCCATGAACGTAGGTTCGATCCGCAACTCAGGTATTGAAATCGAACTTAACACACGTCCCATCGTAACACGTGACCTCACATGGGAAATCAATCTCAACGGAACATGGCTCAAGAACCGCATCATCGAACTCCATCCCGACGTGAAGGGTGAGATCATCAGCGGTCTGCGCATTCTCCGCGAAGGCGAGTCTGTTTACAACTACTACCTCCCCGAATATGCCGGCGTAGATCCCGCCAACGGTGCGGCACTCTACTGGGCTAAGGACGAAGTAAGCGGCGAAGAATACAAAACCGACAACTATGATATCGCTTACGATACAAACCGCAAGATGACCGGCAACACAATGCCAACCTTCTACGGCGGTTTCGGAACATCGCTCAATGCCTACGGCTTCGACGTTTCGGTTCAGTTCGGCTTCCAGCTCGGCGGCAAGATCTACGACTACGGTTACGCTTCGCTGATGCACTCTGGTAAAACCGCACAGATCGGTACCAACTGGCACGTTGACGCCCTCAACCAGTGGTCGCCCGAGAATCCCTATTCGGATATTCCCCAGCTCAACTCATCGAACACCTACAACTTCGGCGACAAGGAGTCAGACTTCTTCCTCGTAAGCAGCAACTATCTTTCGCTCAACAACGTGACCCTCGGTTACACACTCCCCTCGAAGTGGACAAAGAAGCTCTTCCTGGAGACTGTACGCATCTACGGCGCTGCCGACAATGTGGCTATCTGGACAAAGCGCAAGGGTCTTGACCCCCGTACTTCGATGACATCGATGAGCAACGGTGCTTACTCGCTGATGCGCAATATCTCCGGCGGTATCCGCGTTGTATTCTAATCCGACATCCTTTACTTAACCGGAATTAAGAAAAAAGAACAATGAAAAAATCCAAAATATTTCTGTCTCTTCTCGCTGCAGGCGCACTCGCTACCTCCTGCAACGACCTCGACCAGTTCTCCAATGGCGGAACTGCTACCGAGGAACAGAAGAAAGAGGTTGCCGAGCTGAACCCCGGTCTGGTGTCAGCGAGCGCCAACGCGCTTCCTCAGCAGCTGATATCGTTCTACACGATCTTCGAGAATCATATCGACTACGGTCTGCCCTCGAGCTTCCTTGCCGAGGATTGCCGCGGTATGGACATGTCATCGGCTAACGTGGGTTACAACTGGTACAGCCCCGCGCTCGAGATGTCGGACTTCAACGGACGCTACTTCCTTAACCTCATGTGCTGGTACTACAACTACTATACCATCCGCACATGTAACTCGCTTCTGGCAAGCACAAGTCCCGACACCGACAATGCCGACATCCTTTATTTCCGCGCGCAGGCTATGACATTCCGCGCCTACTGCTACTTCAATCTGGCACAGATGTATGCATTCGGCTACTCGACTTTCTATGGTAATACATCCGATCTCGCTCTTGACGAATGGCCCGAGCAGAACTCGAATACAGCTGTGAAAGATCTTTGTGTGCCCGTGATCACCGATAAGAACATGGATGAAGCCGGTACCAATGGTATCGCCCGCGCTACCGTAGCCGAGGTTTACAAGCAGATTATCGAAGACCTCACCGCAGCTATCGACCTGTTCGATCGCGCCGCTGAAGAGGGTGTGACCCGAACCACAATGGCGGCTTCAAACAATACTGTCAAGACCTTTGCAAGCGCAACAGTGGCTTACGCCCTGCGTGCCCGCGCTGCCCTATTCAGCTGCAAGTACACAGCTGCTGCGGCCGATGCTACCAAGGCTCTTGAACTCGCTGCCGAGGAGGGGCTCGCTCCTCTGTCGATCGAGCTCGCTTCCGTTCCCGGATTCACCGATATCACATCGCCCAACTACCTATGGGGCACATATGCCGACCCCAACGAGAGCCGATACGACGCTCTCGTATGCTGGGCTTCGCATGTAACCGGTTTCCAGACCAACGGCTATGCCGGTGCCGGCGTTTACCGCTGCATCAACAAGGCTCTGTACGAAAGCATCTCTACCGACGACGTTCGCAAGAAATGGTGGCTCGACGGCTCGGGCAACGCTCCCTCGTCGCTCCCCTCAAGCTATGCCAACTATATCAAGAGCGGCTATGCAGAAGACGGTAACGAGAAATTCCCCGCTTATGCCCAGGTTAAGTTTGGTGCATATCAGGACGTACCCTCAACCAAGGGGTGTATCGACTTCCCCTGGATGCGCGTCGAAGAACTTTATCTGATCAAAGCCGAAGGTGAAGCGTTTAAGAGCGTGACTACAGGTCGCACAACTCTTACTGATTTCGTAAGAAAATATCGCAACCCCTCGTTCACATGCAACGTTTCCGATTTCGAGGCATTTCAGGATGTGGTGTGGAACCAGCGTCGTCTTGAGTTCTGGGGCGAAGGTCTGTCGTATGCCGATCTTCAGCGTCTCCACAAGGATATCGACCGTCGCGGCGGCGGCTTCCCCGAAGACTTCGTTCTCGTGGTTTCTGCCGACGACTGGGTTCGTCTCTACGACATTCCTCAGGCTGAAATTCAGCGTAACCCCCTCATTGTCGATGGCACTCATGGCGCAAGCCAACCCCAGCCCGTCAAGGAGTAAGCCCTTGCGCAGTTTCCATCCAGTAACATAGAATACTGATAAGCCTTGTCGGGAATGCCCCGGCTTTCCCGACAAGGTTTAACCAAAAAAATCAAAGGAAATACAAATTATGAAATTCAACAAGATATTTCTCGGTCTCGGCGTAATGGGATTCGCGCTCGCTTCCTGTAGCGACGACGTGGAGTACACTCCCGCCGAACCGGTAAACACTCCTCCCGTTTATTTCAGCATGAACGATGAGCCTCAGATCGACCTCGAGGAGGATGCGACATACTTCACCATGAAAGTGTATCGCCAGAACGCATCAGCCGCAGGTACAGGTAACATTACAGTGAAACTTTCTGCAGATGATGGAACGGATCCATCCTCTATCTTCACAATCGGTCAGGTTGTGGTTATGGATGCAGACGATCTCGACGGCAACGTTGTCAAGCTCAGCGATATTCTTGACGAAAACGATCAGGCTACAGGTAAGGTAAACGCGTTTATTCCCGCTGACGACTCACAGCAGTTCGTGGCCGGTACAGACGGTAAGTCTTCTGCTGACGTTACTGTAAACTTCCCTGCCGGTTCAGGCGAATATGATATCGCAGTTTACTTCGGAAATGTGGGTAATCTCGTTCAGTTGCTCAACTATAATTTCGATGCGGTCGCAGCAGGCGAGGCAAGCCCCTACTATATCACTTCTGTGAACTACGATGTGTCTTACACTCCGTGGGAAACTATTGATGAGGGTCCGGTTATGCTTCGTGACTATACTATTCTTGCTCCCTCAACCGCTGGTCGTGAAATTGAATTCGAAGTTACTTGCCAGAAACACCCGATAAAGAAGGACTTCTTCCGCTTGATCCGCCCTTATGCCGACTGCGGTTACGGTGATTATGTTCTGAATATGAACGATCCCAACTATCTGTATATAAATGCAGCTAATGCAAGCGAAGTATTCTTCTCGGATAAGACTGGTAATTATCAGAAGATTTATGATACAGGTATTGAGTTATACAACGGAGTTGACGGAACAATCAAGATAGCATGTAACTACTGTTACAACAAACTTGAGGAGAATCTTGAATGGGAGGGTCTCACTATTCCGTTTGCAAATCTGAGCGGTGCGGGTGAATATGAAAACGGTCGTATCAGCTTCGGTAGCAACCTTACAGTTCTTCTCCCCGGAATCGAAGGATACTGGTCTTCGAAGAGCTGGACACTCGTGTTCCCGTGGGCATCGAGCGAATGGGAGGAAATCGGTATCGGCGAGTACACTGATGGCTTCATCACTCAGTTCTATTCCAATACTTCATCTATTAAAGTATATCCCACTCCGTATCCTGTTACCGTAGAACGTCATCTTGAAGAACCTGGTCTGTACCGCATGGTTGCTCCTTATGCATTCGGGGTATGGCCGTCAGAGTTCGCAACTCCCTGGGATATGACTTTCAATGTTGTAATCAACTGCGAAGATCCTGACTTTGTGATTGTAGAGCACCAGACAGCATTCGAAGATTCAGATGGCGCGGTAGATATAATGAATGCAGCTTTCGCTTTCATGAATTATCTTGAAACGCCGAGTACGAAAGATCAAATAATTGCAGACGGCGAAAATGATATATTTGATGAGGAAACCGGTACGATAACCATTGCTCATCCGTTCATTTACGATGGTACAAACTTTATCTACCTGCCTGAGCAGACCAGGAAGTGGAATACTCCCGCCAAGCTTGTTCTTCCCACAGAAGAGGAAGAGGCTGGGGATGCAGACAAGGCTCCACGAGCAGGTGATGTAAGAAAGATTGATTTTTCAACAGCACGTCGCTAATCCGTTTCCTCTCTGAGGAAATTACCTGAATATCCCGTCGGGGTGCAGTCTCAACCGAGACCGCATCCCGACGTTTTTTATTCAAAACCGGTGTCGCGTAGCGATTTTTATATATCGGTTCCGTCCACATCGCTAGAGTGTTGCAGAACATGAATCTCCACATTTTGTAGGGACGCACGGTTTGTGCAATGTCACTGACTTTGAATAATACCCAGTTCTGTACACCCTTCAGGCTAATGTAGCCCGACCCCTAAGGGCGCATTGCTATAATTACAACAGCCGCGCTGATATGCGTTGCGTCTGCAAGCGCACCGACGCTTCATATTTCTGAAGGATCGGCTACATACAGTATTCCGGTGGCGGAAACCGGAACCATGAATTTTTTCTACCCGTGGAACCGATAGTCTCATTACGGTGGAGGGGTGTGAATTTGTATTCGGATCAGACAATGTAATGTGGGTTGACAGCTCTGAGGTGGAGAGTAACGTGGTGTCGGTGGTCTACAACGGTTCCGGAGCTATTTGGGACAATGGTGGTGAAACGCTTGTTGTCGCGACGCACGGACCTGTGAAGAAGTCGCAGAAAACACCTAAAAGCGAGATTAAGAAAGCAGTTGCAAAAAGAAAAGAGTATTACCTTGGTGAGGCGATCAAGGCTGCCCGCAAGGAGAAAAATATGACGCAGCAACTCGGCGAACTGATGGGGTGAAGAAGGCTCAGATAAGCCGAATAGAGAACGGGCGTTCGTTTAATCTGACTACGGTTGCCCGTGCGTTCAAGGCGATGGGGCTTCATGTGAATCTCGAGGTCGAGGGTGGCCTGAAAGTCGCCCTTTGGTAAGAGCGGTTCGCAGACTTATATCTCACAAAAAAGGTGGCTGTGCAGTTCAGAAAACGAACGACACAGCCATCTTTTTTTGTATACTGATGTGGGGGGGAGATAGCGTCAGAAGCCTGTGTAGCTTGTGGGGGAGAGGCGGTGTAGCTCGGCGCGCACCTCATCGCTTACCTCAAGGGTGTCGATGAAAGCGGCGATGCTTTCGGCTGTGACGGCGCTGTTGGTGCGTGTGAGCGCCTTCAGGGTCTCGTAGGGGTGAGGATATCCCTCGCGGCGTAGAATGGTCTGTATGCCTTCGGCAACGACGTTCCACATGCCTGCAAGGTCGCGGTCGATGGCGTCGCGGTTGAGCAGCAGTTTTCCGAGACCTTTGAGGGTAGAGCTGATGGCGATCACGGAGTGGGCCATAGGCACCCCTACGTTGCGCAACACAGTGGAGTCGGTGAGGTCGCGCTGCAGACGCGACACGGGGAGTTTCTGGGCGAGGTGGGCGTAGATTGCATTGGCAATGCCTATGTTGCCCTCGGAGTTTTCAAAGTCGATGGGGTTTACCTTGTGGGGCATAGCTGATGAACCTACTTCGCCGGCCTTGATCTTCTGTTTGAAGTATTCCATGCTGACATACATCCATATGTCGCGGTCGAGGTCGAGGATGATGGTGTTGATGCGGCGCAGGGCATCGAAGAGCGCAGCCAGATTGTCGTAATTGGATATCTGGGTGGTGTATGCCTCGCGTGCAATTCCGAGCTTGCCGCTGAGGAATTCTGCGGCGAATGCGGGCCATTCGTAGCCGGGATATGCCGCACGGTGGGCGTTGAAGTTGCCTGTGGCTCCGCCGAATTTGCCGCTGACTGGCACACTCCGGAGCTGTTTGATCTGCTCGCGCAGGCGATATACATATACCATCATCTCCTTGCCGAGGCGCGTAGGAGATGCCGGCTGGCCGTGGGTTTTGGCAAGCATGGGTATATCAGCCCATTCATTGGCTTTGGCTTCGAGAGCATCGACAAGTTCGCCGAGCAGGGGGAGAAACGATTCGTGGATGGCATCGCGCACCGACATGGGCACTGATGTGTTGTTGATATCCTGCGAGGTGAGGCCGAAATGTATGAACTCTTTCCACTGCTGGAGACCGAGACGGTCGAACTCTTCCTTAAGGAAATATTCCACAGCTTTCACATCGTGGTTTGTGATGGATTCGTGGGCTTTGATGCGCTCGGCGTCGGCGATGGTGAAGTTGCGGTATATATCGCGCAGGCGGCCGAAAATCTCCTCTTTCGTGAGTTCCTTGCCGTTGTCGGTCATGCTCAGCGATTCGAGTTGCGGGAGCGGGAGTTCGGCCAGAGCGATGAAATATTCCACCTCAACTTTGACGCGGTAGCGTATAAGGGCGAATTCCGAGAAGTATTTGTCGAGATCCGCAGTTTTGCCGCGGTAGCGTCCGTCGACTGGAGAGATGGCTGTTAATGGGCTCAGTTCCATATACTGAAGTTGTGTAAATTGGGTTATAATAGCGGCTTAGGTAAGCCTTGATGAGTTTTGCAATGCAAAGTTAGAAATTTTTTTGAAAATATTTACTGAAATATTTGGAGGATATAAAAAAAGTGCCTACCTTTGCAACGCATTTGAGGCGAGAGGGCGCTTAGCTCAGCTGGTTCAGAGCGTCTGCCTTACAAGCAGAGGGTCGGCGGTTCGAATCCGTCAGCGCCCACAACCTTCTCTCATGCGATGCGTTTCGGCTCTGGAGAGAGCCTCCTTGCTGATAAAGCGAGGCTTTCTGTCGAGAGACAATGGAAGAAACAGCGCATGAAACTTCTCGCCTGATGCATTCAAGGGCGCTTAGCTCAGCTGGTTCAGAGCGTCTGCCTTACAAGCAGAGGGTCGGCGGTTCGAATCCGTCAGCGCCCACCACTCCCAACCGAGGCCTCCGGAATTCCGGAGGCCTCGGTTGCATTATGAGGATGGGGTAAGGTGGGGTCAGATGTAAAACCCGGTTGAAAAGGGTCAATATAAAAAACTGTTAAAAAGTTAAATATTTACCATCCCGGCGCCTTTAGGCGCCGCGATGGTAAATATGCGCTTGAATTCCGGATAGAGTCGGATAATCCACATAATCAAAATTTTTCCGTTAGCACTTCCGGATTGAGTCGTTTTAAGTGCTTGCAGTTGTTTCATGCGGCAGAGGTGTGCATATCTTTGCGGATACTTTAACAACCTATATTTTGTATAGCCCCGTTTTTTTACTTTTCAACCGGGTTTTGAGACATTCCCCCTCCCTTAATATCATGCAAAAAGCAATCAGGTCTGTCAACCGAAGGTTGACAGACCTGATATTGTCGGGGTGACTAGACTCGAACTAGCGACCTCACGCCCCCCAGACGCGTACTCTAACCAACTGAGCTACACCCCGATGGTGTGTTGGCGAGGGAACCCGTTTACGCTGTCGCTCGGGGGTGGCTGATGCCTGGCAGCGGGTTTATCCCTCAAAAGCGATGCAAAGGTAGGGAGTTTTTTTTATCTGTGCAAATATTTGGCAAAAAAAATGCCGGAGCGGCTGAAATATTTCTTTCAGCACGTTCCGGCTAAAGGTGTGTATGGAGGAGGCAATTACCAGATTACCACCTGCTCGGCAGCGGGGAGGTAGAGTTTATCGCCCTCCTTGATTCCGAATGCCTCGAAGAAGGGTACGATGTTGCGCAGGGTTACGTTCACGCGGTTTTCGGCCAGAGAGTGAACGTCGCCTATGGTCAGATTGCGTTTCTCTTCGTCGCGCATGTTGGTAGCCCAGATGTTGGCGTAGTTGAGGTAGAAGGCCTGCGCGGGTGTGAAACCGTCGATGAGCGCGGCTTCCGATTCCACATCCACTCCCTTGCGCTTCTGCGCGTCGAGGAATGCGGTGCGTGAGATGCGGAGGCCACCCTGGTCGGCAATGTTTTCGCCCATTGTATAGGTTCCGTTGGCAAAGAGGCCGGGGAGTATCTCAACGGCGTCAAACTGTTTCCCGAGTTTGGCGGTGAGCTCTTCGAAGCTCTTGGCGTCCTCTTCAGTCCACCAGTTGGTCATGTTGCCTTTAGAGTCGAAGTTGCGGCCCTGGTCGTCGAATCCGTGGGTCATTTCGTGGCCTATCACCACGCCGATGCCGCCGTAATTCTCTGCGTCGGATGCTTCGGGGTCGAAGAATGGATTCTGGAGTATGGCAGCCGGGAATACAATTTCGTTGGCCATGGGGTTGTAGTATGCGTTGACGGTCTGAGGTGTCATGCCCCATTCCGATTTGTCGACGGGCTTGCCCCATTTGGCGAGCTGCTCATCGTTGTGCCACATCGAAGCATTGTGTACGTTGCGGTAGTATGAGAGCTTGGGGTCGATCTCCATCGAGGAGTAGTCTTTCCACTTGTCGGGATATCCGATCTTTACGGTGAACGAGTTGAGTTTTTCGATGGCCTTGAGTTTTGTTTCGTCGGTCATCCAGGGGAGGTTGATGATGTGCTTTCCGAGAGCCACGCGCAGATTGCCTACAAGGTCGAGCATCTTCTGCTTCGAGGTTTCAGGGAAATATTTCTCGACATAGAGGCGGCCTATAGCTTCACCCATGTAGCTGTCGGGCACACCGAGGGCGCGTTTCCAGAGCGGACGCTGTTCCTGCACACCGGAACGCACTTTTGCAAATTCAAAACTGGTATCGGTGAATTTCTCGCTGAGATAGGGAGCGGCCTGGGCTACATATTTCCAAAGATAGTAGTCTTTGATCTCGCGGTCGGTGAGCGATGCAATGAGGTTGTCGGCCTGCTGCAGCCCCTTGGTTTCGGTTACGATGAAGTCTGCGGGAGTGTCGATATTCATGGTCTCGATGAAGAAGCGGTCCCAGTTGATGTGGGGATACTGCTCCTTGAGTTCGGCGAGAGTGCGGGGGTTGTACATGCGTGTGATGTCGCGGCTCTCCTCGCGGGTAAGAGCTGAATCGGCGATCGCAGTCTCGATCTTCATCACATTCTTCATGATTCGCTGCGCGTCTTTCTTCTTGTAACCGGCGTTCATCATCTGGTCGACGATGAGTTTCTGATATGCGTTGCGTATGCGTGTGGTTTCTTTGTCGGTCTTGAGGTAGTAGTCGCGGTCGCCCATACCCATCGATCCGCCGCTCACATACATGGCGTAGCTGTTCGAATCCATCATATCCTCCATAGGGCCTGCGCCGAAGAACGGGCTCGAATAGTATTTGTGCATCCACAGCAGGAGGTCGTCCATTCCTTCATGGTCGGTTTCCTCGATCTTGCGGAGGTCGTCGACGATGGGGGCGATATCGTCGGCGTTGCGGCGGTCAAGATCCATGCCCTGCGAATACAGGGTCCAGATTTTGTATGCGTTGGTTCCCGGTTCGGGGTTGGTGGCGCCGAGATTCAGCACGATCTCCTTAACCTTTGCCTCGGCCGAGTCAGCCAGGATGTTGAACACGCCGTAGCGTGCGTATTCGGCAGTGAGGGGGTGGGAATCCATCCATCCCTTGTTCACATGCATGTAGAAATCTTCGCCGGCAGGGATCGCGTTGTCCATGTATGCCGGATTGACGCTTCTGAGGTGTTCGGCGTTCGCAGCCGTTCCTGAAGCGATAGCCAGAGCTGCCATTGCCATGAGAGGTTTGATGATTTTCATTTCTGTGGGTAGTTATATGATTTCTGTTGTTTCTTTACTTATCAGACGCTATATAAGCGGTAGAGTTACACGTTGAAGCGGAAATGCATTATATCGCCGTCTTGAACGACATATTCCTTACCTTCCACGCCGAGTTTGCCGGCTTCTTTAACTCCGGTTTCACCTCCGAGGTTCACGTAATCGTCGTATTTGATAACTTCGGCACGGATGAAACCTTTCTCGAAGTCGGTATGGATCACTCCGGCGCATTGCGGGGCTTTCGCACCGCGCAGGAATGTCCATGCGCGCACCTCGTCAGCCCCGGCAGTGAAGAATGTCTGTAGGTTGAGCAGGGCATAAGCCGAGCGGATGAGGCGTGCCACCCCCGATTCCTCCAGTCCTATCTCGTTGAGGAATTCCTGACGTTCCTCATATGTGTCGAGTTCGGCGATGTCGGCCTCGGTCTGTGCGGCGACAATGAGCAGCTGGGCGTTTTCCCCTTCGATGGCCTTTCGTACAGCGTCGACATATTTGTTCCCGTTTACGGCTGAAGCGTCGTCGACATTACATACGTACAGAACCGGTTTTGAGGTGAGAAGGAATAGTTCGCGTGCGAACTTACGTTCGTCGGGAGTGTCAAGTTCTACAGTACGCGCGGGTTTTCCCTGGTCGAGCGCTTCCTTGAAGCGGCACAGAACGTCGTACTGCATTTTCGCAACCTTGTCGCCTCCGGTCTGAGCCTGCTTCTGGGTGCGTGCTATACGGCCTTCGATTGTCTCGAGGTCTTTGAGCTGCAGTTCATAGTCTATGATCTCCTTGTCGCGGACGGGATCTATTGAACCGTCGACATGAGTTATATTGTCGTTGTCGAAGCAGCGGAGCACATGGATTATTGCGTCGGTCTCGCGGATGTTGGCGAGGAACTTGTTGCCTAGACCTTCACCTTTCGACGCGCCTTTCACCAGGCCGGCGATGTCGACTATCTCAACGGTAGCGGGAACCACACTTTTGGGCTGGCACATCTCCACGAGCTTGTTGAGACGGTCGTCGGGCACGGTTATGACCCCTACGTTGGGTTCGATTGTACAGAAAGGAAAGTTTGCCGACTGTGCCTTGGCGTTCGACAGACAGTTAAAAAGAGTGGACTTTCCCACATTGGGCAGCCCTACGATTCCACATTGCAATGCCATATATCTCTGTTTTCTGAGTTTACTTTATCAAAATAATCGGAGTGTAGTGTGCAACACCCTGAAAGCGACTGCAAAGATACGAAAAAAAGAGGGGCGGGGCAAATACCCGCGCAGTGATGCAGGTGGTTGGCTGCGGTAAAAATTCCGGACTGTTGCCGGTAGGTTGCATGCTGTAGGTCTGGTCTGACGGGTATGTCGGGAAAGACATGTGGCGGAGATTGCAGCTACGGTTTAAGAATCGGGAAAAAGTGTGAATAAATAATAAAGATGGTGACAATTCGGCTGAAAAAACTTAAATTTGTGATTTGTGAATCATCCGCCTGTATGAGCGGGATGTTCTAAAGTAAGTCAAGGGGGATTATTTCGATGATATGAAAATAATTTCCATGACTCCGAGATGAAGTTTATACCGATAAGAATATGTCGACATTACTGCTTATAGCCGGTGCGCTTATGCTGAGCGCAGGTGTGGTGGAGGCCTTCCGCCATCCATCTTCAGGCGCTATGTTTTCGTTTGCAGGATTGGTGGCCATGTGGGACAGCGGTCATCTCCCGGGCATTACGGGTCAGGCGATACTGTTCTGGGCCATAGCTGTAATGATACTTTTCGGAATAAGACTTGCCGGAGGTGATACCGCAGCCTCTTATCCGGCCTCGGCCCGTTACTACATAGCGGGTGGAGCTATGGCGGGAATGCTTGCCGGGCTGACTCTCGGTCAGAGCGGCATGATCGTCGGCTCGGCGCTCGGGGCGGTAGTGGCCGCTGTCGCGTGGAGCCGCACTCCTGCGGGCCGAAGCTCTATGACGGGGTTGTGGCGGCTGACGGCGGCAGCCGGATTCCCCTCCGTAATAACAATGACGCTCGTAGGGCTGGCGCTGGGACAATTGGTAGCCGGCAATTGGTAGCCGGCAGCAAGAGAAGATGGGACGGTGGGGCGATTAATGGTTTGGGTATATCTCAAGAAGTGAATGAAATGAAGAAGATATTTCTCTACATATTTGCGCTTTTAGCGATAGCGACAGGCGCTGCGACAGCCCGTAGCGCCACACCTGCGACAGCCAAGGCCGTGCCACCTCGTCCGACGGCTCCGGCGGCCCAACCGGCTGCTCACAATCAGGATAAAAAACTGACTCCGGAAGCACCGGATCTCGATAAAATCAAGAAAGAGGTTCTGAATCCGAAATCGTCATATTATTATCCGAAACTGATGGAGAGATACGAGAAGAACGAGACCGTGATGAATCTCGACGATTACCGTCACCTCTACTATGGCTATCTTTTTCAGGAGGATTTCAATCCGTACCGCCACTCGGAGGCATCCACGAAAAACGAGAACCTCTACTACAAGCAGAATCATACCCGCGCCGAGCTCGACTCCATAATCACCTACGCGAAGGAGGCGCTTGCCGACAATCCGTTCAATCTATCGCAGATGAACTTTCTTATATATGCCCTCAGGGCACGCGGAAAAGTGAATCTCGCAAACATATGGCAGTATCGCCTCAATCATCTGCTTCAGGCGATAGTATCATCGGGAACAGGTGCCGATATGGAGAACGCGTGGTTCGTGATCGATCCTCGCCATGAATATAATATCATAAACTTCCAGAACGCAGTTGCAAAGCAGCAGCAATATGAGGAACCATATTTCGACCGGATAGAGGTAGAGAAAAAGGGAGGAAAGGAGAGTGCCACCTATTATTTCAATATCCGGAATCTGCTTGAGGAGTATTATCGCAAGTTTCCCGACAACTGACAGTGGCAGCGGGTGAATATTCCATCGTCAGAGACTGTAAATGAATTCAAAACAAGACTTATCACATCATCATCATCATGCGCATAGGAGATATTGACCTTGGAGACAGGCCGGTGATGCTTGCACCTATGGAGGATGTCACCGATCAGTCGTTCCGTCTTATCTGCAAGGAACTTGGTGCGGATATGACCTATTCGGAGTTTGTTTCGGCCGATGCATTGATAAGAAACATCGCCGCAACCACCCGAAAACTACATATCGAACCGGCCGAACGTCCTACAGCCATTCAGATCTACGGCCGCGAGGTTGAACCGATGGTGGAGGCTGCCCGAATAGTGGAGGCCGCCCGTCCCGATGTGCTCGATATCAACTTCGGCTGTCCGGTTAAAAAGGTCGCCGGCAAGGGAGCCGGTGCGGGAATGTTACGCGACATTCCGAAGATGCTTGAAATTACCCGCGAGGTAGTGAAAGCTGTGAGTGTGCCTGTGACTGTAAAGACCCGCCTCGGCTGGGATCATAACCAGAAAATAATAGTGGAGCTTGCGGAGCAGCTTCAGGATTGCGGAATCAAGGCTCTTACCGTTCACGGCCGAACCCGCTCACAGATGTATACAGGCGAAGCCGATTGGGAAATGATAGCCCGTGTGAAAGAAAATCCGCGGCTTAACATCCCGGTGATAGGCAACGGCGATATCACCACCCCCGAAAAACTGGTGGAGGCATTCGACAGATATGGAGTGGATGGAGTTATGGTTGGCCGCGCCGCGATAGGCAATCCATGGATCTTCCACGACATGAAGCAGACCCTGCTCCACGGTAATGTTCCCGAACCCCTTACGCTCCATCAGAAATTCGGGATACTCCGACGGCAGATCGACGAGAGTATCGACCGCATAGATGAATATCGCGGTATACTGCATATCAGGCGCCATCTGGCGGTAAGCTCATTGTTCAAAGGGTTACCTTTCTTCCGCGAGACGCGCATAAGAATGCTACGGGCCAATACGAAAGCAGAGCTTTTCGAGATAATAGACGAAGTGGAGAAAATGCGAACCGAAAATGTCGTGTCAGAGGTTACGCCACCAATGGAATAACAGATCTTTAATCACATTGCTTATGAGCATCAGAATTGTAAAAAAACTTGTTGCTACGCTGATAGTGTTCATCTTTGCGGCATCAGCTCCGACTGCAACCGGAGCCGACGATGTGCGCAAACGATATGAACTTAAAGTAGGCGACTTCACCAAACTTGATGTAGAGGACAGTTTCAATGTGGAATACAGATGCAGTCACGACTCGGCCGGGCTTGCGGTGTATACTACTGTACCCTCGCTCGCCGACAAAATAATTTTCGAAAACAATAATAAAGGTAAACTAAAAATAGAGAAGCCGTTTCGTCAGGACGGACAATTAGACGAGGGATTGCCGACAATAACCGTCTATTCCCGTTTTCTTAAAGAGGTCAGCAACGGAGGAGATTCGACAGTCAGAGTTGTGAACATACGTCCCACAATGGAAATCAAGGCTACCGTGATAGGCAACGGCCGTGTAATATTGCGCGATCTGGAATGCTCAAAATTCGACGGAGCCATTAAGACCGGTAACGGTACCCTGGTTGTGACAGGCAAGTGTGAGAACGCGACGCTGGTCAACACAGGGGTAGGTACGATACAGGCCGACAATCTTGAGGCTAACAATGTGAGCGCTCAGTTTCTCGGCACCGGGACAACCGGTTGCTGGCCGGTAGAGACGCTGAAAGTAAAGGGCGTGATGTCCGGAAAGTTATATTACCGTGGCAATTCGGCTAAGATTAAGAACTATTCCATGGGTGTCAAGATCTATAATCTCGACGGAGCGGAATGGAAGGGCTCGAAAGAGGCGGAGCCTGCCGATGAAAAAGAGAAGTAATATCTGACACCTTTTCCTACCGTGAATATTCTCTTACTGATTACTAATTGCTAATTACCGATTGAATTGGCTTCACGCGGTCTGAAACAGATGACGGCAAACTCGGTCAAGTGGAACCTGATCGACAAAATCCTGTCGCAGTTGCTTTATGGCGTCACCGGTGTTATTCTGGCAAACGTGTTGAGCAAGGATGATTTCGGTCTGGTGGGAGCCATACTTGTTTTTCAGGCATTTGCATCGCTGTTCGTCGACAGCGGATTCTCCTATGCGCTGATCCAGCGCAAACGTACTTCCAGACTTGACTATTCGACTGTGCTGTGGTTCAATCTCGCCATGGCAATTGCGATATACCTGATTCTTTATGTGTGCGCACCTCTGATAGCCGACTGTTTCGCTGGTGACAGACGCCTGATTCCGCTCAGCCGGGTAATGTTTCTCTCATTCATTCTCAATGCTTCGGCGATAGTGCAGACAAACCGTCTGATGAAACTTATGGATGTGCGTCTCGTGGCGGCCTCCAACGCTTCGGGACTGTTCGCCGGATCTGTTGCTGGAATCGCTCTCGCCCTTTCAGGCTACGGGGCCTGGGCGCTCGTATGGCAGACAATTACAATCAGCGGTGTTAAAAGTCTCGTTCTATGGCTGGCTTCCGGCTGGCTTCCGCTATGGCGATTCTCGATGCAGTCGCTCCGTAAATTTTTCAGTGTAGGATCCGGAATGATGACTACCTCGCTGCTCAATACCATTTTTCAGAATATATATGCGTTCCTTATAGGTAACCGCGCCGGACTGGTTCCTCTTGCATATTACTCTCAGGCCGACAAGTGGAGCAAAATGGGGATAACCACAATATCGCAGACCGTTACATCGGCCTTCCTTCCGGGATTGTCGCATGTTCAGGACGACCGCGAGCGGTTCATACGTGTAAGCACGAAGATGAACCGTTTCACCGCTTACCTTGTGTTGCCGGCAATGGGATTTCTGGCAGTAGCCGCTCCGCAGATATTCCATTGCCTGTTCGCCACCAAATGGGATGCCTCGATCGCGCTGTTTCAACTGTTGCTGCTGCGAGGTGTGTTCACGGTACTCGTGACCCTCTACAACAACTACCTCATAGCCTTGGCACGCACCCGTGAGGTTGTGAAAATGGAAACCTTGCGCGATGTGACGGCTCTCGTATTTCTTGTAGCATCATTTCCCATGATAGCCTATACTACCCCTGCCGACCCTGTGGCCGGTATCGGAATCCTGCTTTGGGGGCAGGTGGCGGCCTCTGCAATCACGTGGGTGGTGATGGCATGGCGGACGTCGGCGATCGTAGGACGACGTTTTATACTGTTCATCGGGGATAATCTCCCGTATATGCTCATATCGTTGTCGGCGATGGCGGTAATGTGGCTTCTGAGAGGATGCTCGCCGAATCCATGGGCGGTGGCAGGCGTGCAGGCTGTTGCCGGCGCAGGAGTGTACCTTTTCGCGAACTTCCTGCTCGGCAGCATAGTGCAGCGCGAACTGCTCGCATATCTTTTCCGCAGTAAAAAAATATTTTAATTCCTCCCTTTATAACTTTTTACTGAAAAGTTTTTATAAATTTGCAATCGAATAAGGAACTACGAATATGTCTGTCAATAAAGTGATTCTGGTAGGAAATGTCGGAAAGAACCCTGAGATGAAATTCGTGGGTGACCGTCCGTTTGTACGCTTCACGCTTGCTACCTCCGAGCCGGCCTACACGTCGGCCGGCGGGGAGCAGGTGCCTGAAATCACCGAATGGCACAACATAATAATGTGGGACGATTTTGCCCGCACCGCCGAAAGGTATATAACAAAAGGGACCAAACTCTACATCGAGGGTAAGCTGCGCACACGCACATGGCAGGATTTCAATGCCATCAAACGCAATATAACCGAGATTGTAGTGGAGCGTTTCGACATTCTGAGCCGCGCCATGCCGCAGCAGCCATCCGCATAAACCACACCAACTGAAAACAAAACCAATTATATCACATATAATGAAAAAAGTGAACGAACAGAACCTGGCGGCCGCTTCCGAAACATCGGAACGCCAGTTTGCCGCCGAGGTCGACCCCGTGGAACTTCCCGAGAACGCGTTCCGGGAACTTGCCGAAGATGAAGACTATCGTCCGATAATGCACCCGGCGCGGCAGTATAAGGAAGTGACGGTCTACTCCGTAGTGATGGGGCTGGTGTTATGTATCATATTCAGCGCCGCAGCCGCCTACCTCGGTCTGAAGGTCGGACAGGTGTTCGAGGCAGCCATTCCTATCGCCATAATAGCCGTCGGGCTTTCGGGGGCGTTGCGTAAGAAAGATGCACTGGGGCAGAATGTGATTATACAGTCGATCGGTGCATGCTCGGGTGTTATCGTGGCAGGCGCTATTTTCACTCTCCCGGCGCTTTACATCCTTCAGGACAAATATCCTGAAATCACAGTAAGTTTCTTCCAGATATTCCTGAGTTCGCTGCTTGGCGGTGTTCTCGGAATTCTGTTCTTCATTCCTTTCCGCAAATATTTCGTAAAGGATATGCACGGAAAGTATCCTTTCCCCGAAGCAACAGCTACAACCCAGGTACTTGCCTCCGGTCAGAGCGCCGGAGCCCAGGGTGGATCACAGGCGAAAACGCTTGTGATAGCCTCGCTCATAGGCGGTATATACGACTATGTCGTGGAGACATTCGGCTTCTGGGCCGGAACACTCAATACCATGGTAAGCTCATGGGGAACGGCGCTGGCTGAAAAAACAAAACTTGTGCTGAGCTGCAACACAGGTGCTGCTGTACTTGGTCTGGGTTATATCGTCGGTCTCCGTTACGCTTTCATCATATGCGCCGGATCATTTTTCGTATGGTGGGTGCTTATCCCGCTGATGGGAACCTACGGCAACGAAACCATCGCTGCCATGGATCCGCAGGACATATTCTCCAACTATGCCCGCATGATAGGTATCGGCGGCATAGCTATGGCCGGTGTCATAGGTATCATCAAATCGTGGCCTATCATCCGTCAGGCTGTAGGGCTTGCCGGCCGCGAATTCAAAGGGGGCAGCAAATCTGAAGGCCGTCCCATGCGCTGGCAGTGGGATATCTCAATGAAGCATATCGTATTCTTCATAGCCATAGCTCTCATCGCTGTGCTGCTGTTCTTCTGGTTCGGTGTGATCCACAACTGGTGGCAGGCGCTCGTGGCATGGATTGTAGTAACGATCATAGCGTTCCTCTTCACTACTGTCGCTGCCAATGCGATCGCTATAGTAGGTTCCAACCCCGTGAGCGGTATGACCCTTATGACCCTCATCGTGGCATCGGCAATCTTCGTGGCAATCGGCCTGAAAGGTCCGTCGGGCATCGTGGCATCGATGGTGATAGGTGGTGTGGTCTGCACGGCGCTCTCCATGGCCGGAGGCTTCGTAACCGACCTGAAGGTAGGCTACTGGCTCGGATCCACTCCCCGCAAGCAGGAACAGTGGAAGTTCCTCGGAACACTGGTATCGGCCGCTACCGTAGGCGGTGTGATTCTTGTGTTGAACCAGGTTTACGGTTTTACAGGCGAGAACGCTCTCGTAGCTCCGCAGGCCAATGCCATGGCGAAAGTGATCGAACCCCTCATGATGGGTGGCGAAACTCCCTGGATTCTCTATATGACCGGCGTTATTCTGGCTCTGCTTCTCAACTGGCTCGGAGTGCCGGCTCTGGCTTTCTGTCTTGGAATGTTCATTCCCCTGTCGCTCAATACACCGCTGCTCGTAGGTGGGGCGATTGCCTATTTCGTAAGCAACAGCTCCAAAGATAAGGCTGTGAACGACATGCGTCGCGACCGCGGCACCCTTATCGCATCGGGTCTCATCGCCGGAGGCGCGCTCTTCGGAGTGTTCGCAGCCCTCACCCGCTTCTTCGGATTCGAATACAGCTGCGGCGTAGAGCCCGGAATGCTCCAGGTTTACGGCATCATAGTTTACCTGCTTCTAATCGGCTACCTGTGGTACGACAGCTGCCGCGTAAAGAAATAACACACGTTGTATTAATCCATAAAATAATCAAAAATGAAAAAAGCATTCAAGTTGATCAGCATGGCGTTTATCGCTCTGACAGTTTCTGCCGGATTCGTAGCCTGCTCAAGTGATGATGACGATCAGCCGGAGAGCGGTTCCGGTATCAATCAGGAACTCGCAACTCCCACCTATGAAGCTGATGCGGCGCTCTACAACATCACATCAGCCAACAGCGACTACCGCTCTATAGAGCTGACTGCCGCCGGAAACTATGTCGTGGTAATGGACTACGGTTACTATGGCGCTCCCGCAAGAAAAGCCGGAGTATTCCGCAAATCAGCTATTGTATCCTCACGCGCCTACAACAACGGCATCATAGAGGGTACATTCACCAAGACAGGTGACAATACCTACAATCTGAAGGGATTCGGCACCATTACCGTCACCGGTAACGGCGGCACAGCCGTTGATCTCGACATTACCCTCGAAGATGGAACAGACGTAAATGTTACGGCTGCGAGGAAGAATCAGAAGCCCGACAGCATGATGACTAACAATCTCTGCCGTACATGGGAGTTCGAGAGACTTCGCTACACCATCAAAATCAATAATCGCGTTATGTTCGACAAAGAGGTCGATGTAAACAATATGCGCGAACTCTACCTGGCTCTTGCAAATGCCGGAGCTCTGGACGACGATGAAGAGATCGACTGGGACGATTTCGAGGAAGAAATGGAATACATGGCTGAACGTGTAATCTTCACCAAGGCCGGAACCTATCTGGTGGAATACCGTAATTCCTCTCTTGCTATATCCACATGGTCGTGGATCAACGAAAACGCCGGAACCCTCCGCTACTCATGGGACTACGACGACATGGAGGATGACGACTACGCAGGGAATGTCGTTGTTTCTTTCCCCGGCAACAACCGCATGAAAATTGCCGAAAGCTACTACGATTATGACGATGAAGATGGCGAAAGCTATAACGAAACAATTACCTGGACTCTCAAGCAGGCTTGATTGACTTTCGAAGACCATAATTTTGAGCGGTGTGCTGCATGCTATTTTCCTGCGGTGCGCCGCTCGTTTCTCCTAAATCGAAGACTCCAACCGTAAATGAACCGAAAGATACTGAGCCTCGCTATTCCGTCGATAGTGGCGAATATCACAACCCCGCTACTGGGGCTGGTGGATACGGCTATTACCGGGCATATGGGAAGCGCCGTGTATATCGGTGCTATAGCCGTAGGGGGAGTGATGTTCAATATGCTTTACTGGCTGTTCGGATTTCTGCGTGGAGGAACATCGGGGCTTGCAGCCCAGGCCTACGGAGCCGGCGACAGGGATGCTTCCGACATGGTGCTGTACCGGTCGCTCGCGGTGGCTGCCACGGTGGGGCTCGCTATGATTCTGCTGCAATGGCCTCTGGGCTATATACTGAGATCATTCGTTGATTCGGATCCGGCTACAGCCCGGCTTGCCGACCGATATTTCTCTATACTGATTTATGGCGCACCTGCCGTACTCGCCACATATGCACTGTCGGGATGGTTTCTCGGGATGCAGAATTCACGTATGCTTATGGTAACCTCCATCGTTATCAATACGGTCAATATCGTCGCCAGTCTGGCATTTGTCTATGGGTTGGGATGGCAGATAGAGGGGGTGGCGTGTGGAACGCTTATTGCGCAATGGACCGGACTTGCAGTGGGAGTGCTGTTATTGCGCCGCTATCGCCTGCATCGCCCTGCCATTGGCGACATATTGCGAGGAGGCGAACTGAAACGTTTCTTCCGTGTGAATTTCGACATGATGCTGCGCACGGTATGTCTGATCGCGGTAACCGTATGGTTCACGCGTGCGGGGGCTTCGCAGGGGGCGGTGATTCTGGCCGTCAATACTCTTCTTATGCAGCTGTTCCTGCTTTTTTCATACATGATGGATGGCTTCGCCTACGCCGGCGAGGCGCTTGTCGGGCGATTTACCGGTAGCCGCGATATAGCGTCGCTTCATCTCTGTGTGAAGCGTCTTTTCATGTGGGGAGCTATATGGGCTGGGCTCTTTACGGCACTATATTTTTGCGGGGGAGAGGGGTTCCTTAAGATCTTGTCGTCAGATCGCGATGTCATAGCCGCCTCGTCCGATTATTATCTGTGGGCAGTCAGTGTGCCGTTTGCCGGATTCGCCGCCTTTGCGTGGGACGGTGTATTCATCGGAGCCACACTCACACGCCAGCTCCTTGTATCCATGGCAGGTGCGATGGCCGTATTCTTTATAATTTACCTCACCTTGTTCCGCTCGATGGGCAACCATGCGCTATGGCTCGCTTTCGTAAGCTATCTTTTCGCGCGCGGGGCTATACAGACATGGCTCTATTATAATCATAAATGGGAATGAAAACTTCGATATTACGCGATGCGGCAGCCCGGATGCGGGTGTTGATTTTCGCCATTCTGTTTCTATACCAGAATCTTTCGGCCGAGGAAACCGCCGGCGGGACGCAGTACATGCAACTTATTGAATGGGCCGATGAGGCGGTGGCCAAAAGTAACTGGGAGCGGGCCATGGCGTGTATTCAGGAAGCGATGCACACCGAACCGTCGAACCCGCTCAACATAATGTTGCTTTCCAATCTGGGTATGATGCAGTATTATGCGGGAGAGGATTCGCTCGCTTTGCATACTCTCAGCGAGGCGAGGGCAATAGCGCCGGCCTCAACTGTGATACTCACCAACCGCGCGCGTGTTCTGACAGGCATGGGGCGTACCGACGATGCCCTCCGCGACTATGATATGATATTGGATATGGATTCGACCTGTGCCAACGCTTACGCCGACAGGGCGTCGCTTTTCACCGCTCTCAACCGATTTCAGGAGGCTGAGAATGATGCTGTGAAATTCCGCGCGCTGCGTCCTGATGATTCCCACGGTTCGCTGTTGCTGGCGGTGATCTATTCAAATACCGGTCGTGCCGCAGATGCCATTCCGCTTTATACCGAGCTTATCGCTGCCCATCCGGAAGCGGTGTATTACTCGGCGCGCGCCATGTGTCGTATGCTGGGGGGAGAGTTTTTCGAGGCCGCCGACGATATAGCCCGCGGGCTTGAACTCGACCCGGACGATGGCGAACTGTATTTTTCGCGTGCTTACCTCAACCATCTCCGTTTCCGCGACGCCGACCGCGATGCCGATGCGGCCAGGGCTCTTACTCTCGGCATTGATCCTGTCCGTGTCAAAGCCCTTCCCTCGCTTCCCCGATGACCGATTCCGATAGTGTGGCGAAAAACAGTGTTGCAGAACATAGTGGCGGAATGTCGATAATTTTGGGATTTTAAGTAGATTTGCGCGTGCCGCAGGTGAAATTGCCAGCGGAAACCTTAAAAAAACGTTTTACCATGATTATTGGCGTTCCCAAAGAGATCAAAAACAACGAGAACCGCGTGGCGCTGACGCCTGCGGGGGTCCGTGAGTTGGTGGCGCATGGCCACAAAGTGTATGTGCAGGCTACGGCCGGAGCCGGAACCGGTTTCTCAGACGACGAATATATAGCGGCGGGAGCTGCAATCCTGCCCACGATCGAGGAGGTGTATGCCATAGCCGAGATGGTAATAAAGGTTAAGGAACCGATAAAACCGGAATACGGGCTTATACGCAAGGGGCAGGTGCTGTTCACTTATTTTCATTTCGCCTCTGATCGGGAACTGACAGAATCGATGATCGCCTCCGGAGCGGTGTGTATCGCATACGAGACGGTGAGGCTTGCCAACGGCTCGCTACCGCTGCTGGTGCCGATGAGTGAGGTCGCCGGACGTATGTCGGTTCAGGAGGGATGTCGTTTCCTTGAGAAACCGCAGGGGGGACGCGGCATATTGCTCGGCGGTGTTCCGGGAGTAAAGCCGGCCAAGGTGTTGATTCTCGGTGCCGGAGTAGTGGGCCGCAATGCCGCCCTGATGGCTGCCGGGCTGGGCGCCGATGTAACCATTACCGATATATCGCTCCCGACGCTTCGCCATGTAGCGGAGACAATGCCCCGCAACGTAAAGACTCTCTTTTCGTCGCGCCACAATATCGAGGCTGAGTTGCCGGCAACCGATCTCGTGATAGGTTCCGTGCTGATCCCGGGCGCGAAAGCTCCTCATCTTATTACCCGCGATATGCTCAAACTGATGCGCCCCGGTTCGCTTCTGGTAGATGTCGCTATCGATCAGGGCGGATGCTTCGAAACTTCAGTGCCTACCACTCACTCCGAACCGACATATACCGTCGACGGCATTATCCATTACGCCGTAGCAAATATTCCCGGGGCTGTACCATATACCTCCACACTGGCGCTCACCAACGCGACTCTGCCATATGCGGTTCAACTCGCCGACAAGGGATGGCGCCGCGCATGCGGTGAGGATCGCGCTTTGGAGCAGGGGGTTAACATTGTGGATGGTAGAGTCGTGTTCCCGGCTGTCGCTGAAGCGTGGGGTCTGCCGCTATCAAAGTTAGAACTCTACACAACTGATTGATCAGGGGCGTACCGGAAATCGCTGTAAGGATACCGTATTTTTTGCCGGAGAAAGTTTCAGTTAAGTGAGGTTTGAGAAACTTTCTCCGGCCTCGTTTGTGCCATGCGGAAGTCTGCCGTCAGGGCGGTGAATTCAGTTTCCCGGATCCGCCAGGGGTGAGCGGCGTATTCCAGATATTTTCAGACCGTGTTGTGCGGCTACCTTGCAGAGTTGTTCGCGGAAATTGTGTGCTACGGATCCGACGAAGTAGATCCCGGTAGTATGCGGAAGGTCGTGGCGTCTGAAATAGAGCATCACATTCCGGTCGAAAAACATACTGAACCCGTCAAGAACAATATTCTCTATTTCTTTACATCCGATATGAGCGCTGAGAAAGGGCGCGAATCGGGCCAGAAAGCTGTTAGGAGTGCCATCGTCCGGCGCAGGGCGGTAGATGTGACGTATCAGTTCGTCGTAGCTGTAAGGATATGCGGCGTGAAATTCGGCAGTTATATCGGATGGAAGCAATTCTTTCAGTATGTCGGCCACAAGCCGTTTTCCGAGCCATGCGCCGGACCCTTCGTCACCGAGGATATATCCTAACGGAGGCACATTGTCGATGATTTTGCCGCCATTGCAGAGGCATGAATTGGCTCCGGTGCCGAGTATGCACACGATAGCGGCCGAATCAGATGCCACGGCATGGCATGCTCCGGCCATGTCGCTGTCGGCAATGATGCTGTCCGCTTCCGGAAAAAGTTCGTGGAGCAGCTTCTCCATACGTCGGCATGCTTCCCCTCTGCATCCTGCACCGTAATATTCCACGCACCCTATTGCTCCGCCGTCATCTCCGAGTTGCGGAAGCAGATGCTTTGTCAGCAGCTCACGCATATCAGCACATTCCATAACTCCGGGATTCATTCCCGGGGTGAAAATCTCCCGCACTCTGCGGCTGCCATCTGTCAGCAGCCAATGCACTTTCGTGCTTCCTCCGTCGGCTGTAAGTTTCATTACCTGATCAATAGATATGATAATGTTTCTTAGTCTTGTTGAATTCCTCGAGCCCTTTGCTCCATAGTGTCTCTATATCCTCCACCTTATGGCGCTGGAAGAATTTACGGCGCACATCCTTGCTGCCGCATACTTTGTCGAACATGTCGAATCGTGTGGCCGTCGCTCCTTTTGAGGCCGCATGCGCCGGATAAAGGCGCGCTATCTCCTGCATGACATAGAATTGCACAAGCGTGAGGGGCGCTTTTTCGAAGTCTGTAACATAAACTTCCACTCCGTTAAGATTCAATCCTTTGCTGAAACCGTAGTAAGGTTTGTAGCTTACCGGCCGGAACATCACCCCCGGTATCTGCAGGGCGTTGAGGTTGTCGGCGAGGTCGCGGCCGTCGATCCAGGTGGCGGCGAATGTGCGGAACGGCATCGTATAACCTACTCCGATGCTCAGGTAGTCGAGTTCGCCGGCAATTCCTGTCGCGGGATAATATATGGCTGTCTCTGCCGATGGTATATGGGGTGAGGGTAACACCCACGGCATTCCGGTTTCGGTGAAGAGCATCCCGCGGTTCCAGCCCTTCATAGGCACTACGGTGAGACTCAATGGTTTGTCGGTGGATAGCAGATGCTCTTCATAGAGCAGGCGCGCCAGTTCGCCGGGGGTCAGGCCATAGATATATGGGATCGGATACTGGCTCACGAAGCTGATGCAGTCGGGTTCGGTGACAAGTCCTTCGGTTTTGTGTCCGCCAAGCGGATTCGGACGATCGAGCACTACGAATTCCTTTCCCAGTCGGGCACACTGTTCCATTGCCAGTCCCATAGTGGATATAAAGGTGTATGAGCGGCATCCGTTGTCCTGTATATCATAAACGAGAACATCTATATCCTTGAGCATCTCGGCGGTAGGGCGGCGTGTGGCGCCATATAGTGAGTAAACCTTCACACCAGTGGCGGGATCGGTAGTGCCACCCACTTTCTCGCCGGCGGGTATGTCTCCTCTGACACCATGTTCAGGTGCGAACAGTGCCACGAGGTTTACCTCCGGGCTTTCATGTAGTATGTCGATGGTGGAGCGAAGTTCGTTATCAACTCCGGTAGGATTTGTGATAAGTCCTACGCGTTTACCTTTTAAAATGTCGAAGTTATTCTCCCTGAGTACCTCTATTCCGGGTTTTACCTTTGGGGCGGCGGTTGCCGTCAGCAGGGTTGTGACACTGAGAAATATCGCAGTTATAAGTTTACGTACCATTTTGTAGTTATCGTTTTTTTTCAGGAGTTCTTTTTGCCGAATTCAGGATCGACTTTTATCAGATAGCAAACGCTGATCGTGGCTATGCAGCATACCATAGTCCAGATGAAGAAGGAAGTGTAGCTGAAAGTGTCGGCTATCCATCCTGCGGCCATCCCCGGGAGCATCATGCCGAGCGCCATGAAGCCTGTGCATATGGAGTAATGGGCGGTTTTGAAGCGTCCGGCGGAGAAGTAAATCAGGTAAAGCATATAGGCGGTGAATCCGAATCCGTAGCCGAACTGTTCGATGAACACGCATGCATATACCTGCCATATGGCCGCAGGCTGTACGAAAGCGAGATACACGAAAGTAAGGCATGTCAGCGACATGCTCCATGCCATAGGGTGGAGCCAGTGGCGCAGACCGTTGCGCGCGGCAACCAGGCCGCCGACTATCCCGCCGAGCATCAGACCTATCACTCCAATTGTTCCGTAGACCCATCCCACTTCGTCGGCGGTAAGCCCGAGGCCTCCGTTTTCAACGGGGTCGAGCATGAACGGGGTTATCATCTTCACGAGCTGCGCCTCCGGCAGTCGGTAGAGCAGCATGAACAGTATGGCAGTACCCACCTGAGGTTTGCGGAAAAATTCCACGAATGTGTCGGCGAACTCACGCATCACTTCCCGGCCCGACCGCGGGTCGCGCATGCTGTCGGCGGCGGGGCGGGGGAGGATGGCGCTGTGGTACAGGGCTATTCCGGCAAAGAAGGCTGCGAGGATGGCGAATACCAGTATCCATCCGGCTTTGGGCTGTGCCCATGCATCGCTTGCATAGGCAGCCACTATCACGAGCGCACCCTGACCTACAACCATAGAGATGCGGTAGAAGAGCGAGCGGATCCCTACGAACATGCTCTGGCGATGTTCGGTGAGGCCGAGCATATAGAAGCCGTCGGCGGCGATGTCGTGTGTGGCGGAAGCGAACGCCATGAGCCAGAAAATGGCAAGTGTGGCGCTGAAGAATCCGGAGGCCGGGAGCACGAAAGCTATGGCGGCCATCGCTATGGCTATGATCCACTGCATGGTGATCACCCACCAGCGTTTGGTGCGGATAATATCTACGAACGGGCTCCAGAACGGCTTCACTACCCAGGGAAGATAGAGCCATGCGGTGAAGAACGCCAGCTCGGTGTTGCTGATGCCGAGACATTTGTACATCACCGTGCTGATGGTCATTACGGCCATGTAGGGGAGACCTTCGGCGAAATATAGTGTCGGAACCCACCACCATGCGCGGTCTTTACGGTGAGCGGTGGTGGAATTTGGCTGTGTCATGCTGGAAGGTAATTTTTAAGGTGGATAGGGTGAATAAGGTGGTTAGGGGTATAGCGTGGTGATAGTGGCTGAGGGGAAATAATGGTGCAATATTTCGCGGTAGCTGTAGCCGCGCGCTCCCATCACGGCGGCGCCGATCTGGCACATACCTACGCCGTGTCCCCACCCGCGGCCGCGGAGTATGAAATCTCCCTCCGGGCTACGAATTACTTCGAACGCAGAGCTGCGCAGGTGGCTTTCAGACAGGCGGCGGCGTATCTCGAGTTCTTTGCCCACTATCATGCTTTTCTTGGTTCCTTCAATGAGCAGGCGGATTATGCGTCCGGAAGGTGTAACTTCAAGTGGCTTCAGTGTGGTAATCTCACCGAAGTCGGTAGCTGAGCGGCGGCTTATCAGGGCGGATAGTTCGGTTGTGGTGTAGCGTGTCTCCCATCGAAAAAAATCTATAGTCTCGCGGTCGTAGTTGTTGAGTACCTGCCCCAGAATGTCAGGGTCGTCGGTGTCGCAGAAGGGAGTGCCGTCGGTGTCGGTATCGCTGATATGGGTCAGATAGTGTTTGGGCGCCGGTTCCCAACAGTTTTCAAACCGCTCGGTCACTCCGCCGCAGCATTTGCTGAATCTGGCGTCGCACACCTCGTCGTCGTATGTAAGTGTCTCACCGCGGGTCTGCTCCACGGCTTCCGACACTTCAGGGCGTGTCTGGCGTGTGATTCCCTGATAGCGCTGACAGTGATCGTCGGCGCATACATCGAATTGGGTGTGATCCTCGCGGTCGTACCATTTTACTATCTCTTCAACCTCGCGCCCGTCAGGCAGTCGGGTGGTAGTGGTCGTTGCTGTCTCTGCGGTGGTGTGCTTACCTCGGTCGAGAAGCTGACGCATGAGCCAGCTGCGGCTCACTACGGCGTGGGCGCGCAGCAGTGCCGGCGATGCTGTGGCGCTCATCTCCGACGAGATTACGCTTTTCAGGTATTCTTCCAGACCGATGCGGTTGATCGCTATGATTTTACCGGGGTTTTCAGCATCGGGAATCACACTGAGCGATCCGCGGAACTTCTGGCTCTCACGGCGCTCCCAGTGGAATCCGATGCCGATGGTGACATCATGGAGTCCGAAGGAACAGTGTGCGGGATCTTCCGGAGTGAATTCCAGTGCATCGTATCTCTTGCCGCGGAAGGTGACTGCGCTCGTGCCGTCAGAGCTTCCTGACAGCTCGATGTCACCGGTAATGGTCTCACCTTCAAAGGTGAAACGTCCGGAGAGGGTGGCGTGTATTTCGCGCCCGCTCATTATGCCTACATTGATGATTGGTTCGCTGTTGATTCTCATTTTGCAAATATACGCAATATTCGCATGAAAGCCAAGAGCGGATGCCGGTCGCGGACAGCATATATGTATCCGGATCGGGCGAAATTCATGACTTACTGATAATATTTATATTGCCGTTGGCGTTATATGGATATGAAAAAGCTTACAAGTGTTTTTATGATGATGGCGGTGATAGTTGCAGCTGTTTTTCTCAGTGGTTGCAACCGCCACGACGAGCCGGAGCGAGAGGTTTATGTGCCGATTATATATCAGTTCAATCAGGAATCGGTGATTGTCGATCTTGATTATCTGTCGAAGAATGAGCCCGAGATTTGGGATCAATTGAAGAGCCTCCACCTCCATACGTTTGTGGTGAACGATGCCGACGAATTTCCCTCCTGCGATCTCATAAAGGAGAACTGGGGCGAAAATATCGATTTCTCCGACAAAACCGTCATTATCAATTACGAGCTATGCAGCTATCCTGTGGTCGGTCACCGCTATGCATGGGTCTACGACCGCATGGACAAAACTTACTCCTTTTGGACAACCAATCTGACTGACGGCGACCGACTTCTCGACGATGCAAAAGCTTGCCTTGTACGCAATGCTATCATGGTTAATAAAATCTCACCTTCCGTCCATGTGACATCCGTTTTCTCCTCCCCCTCGCATATATAGGTCAACCGGAGACAACCTTCTTACGGCGCTTGTCGCGCTACAAACCGGATAGCTGTTTAAATTTAATAAATCGGTAAATTTTCAACCTTTCTGGATTTAGGATAAAAATCCCATGCAATTATTTTATAAAATATTTGCATGGGATAGATTTTTGCCATACCTTTACGGCGATATCTGAATCATTATTGTTAACACTAATCCGTAGAATCTATGAAAAAATTACTCTACCTGATGCCGCTGGCATTGCTTATTGGCAGTTGTTCGGCTGATGAACCGATGTTTCAGTACCCTATTCTCGTGAAAGGTCATGTTTACCCGTTGTAAAACCATAATTTATGAGAAAAACTAAATATGCTATTTATTTATGTATATTACCGGTGGTGTTGAATAGCTGTAGTGATGACGATGGATATTCATCGGATTACTGCAAGACGGAATATACTTATGATGAAGGAAAAGATCTATTCTGTGAGAATGAAAGAAATGCAATTCTTACTGATGTCAAAAATGAAATGGGAATTGAGTTCTCAGCGGGTCCTAAGGTTACTTTCTTATGGATTACATCTCAGGAACTTGTTGACGAAAACTGTTTTGCTGGAAAGGAAGGAGGATTTATGTCGATAACGAAAGGAGATTGTTATTATCCGACACCATATAAGGATGGCTATGCGGAAGGTGAAATTATTTCAGAAATATTGGCATACCCGTTGGTTCCAAAAGAACGATACATACTTCCGGTATTGTCGGGTGTGGATTGGTCCGACACAGGTGTGGAGATCATAGATACGCACGAAAACAAGGAGATTCCGTATGATAACTGCGAGTTTGTGTACCGTGGTTGGCTTCAGGTCACTCTCGGGGGTGAGGATGAGAAGCATCGGTTTATAAAACTGAAGTCTATAGCTGAGGCTCCTGAGGGTTACGAGACCGCCCGGCTGTATTTCAATCCGGCGTATGATTTTGTGAACAATATGATAACGGTCACTCAGCAGGGTTACCCACCATCGGAGTGACCTGTAGTTCTAGGTTATTTGTCATTCCGTTTTTAGGTTCTCGTAATATGCGGAGGATAGATGTTCCCTTCCACTTATTAAACAATGAAATATTTATGAATAAGATAAAAGAATGGTTGCCCTTATTTGTAATAATGGGAATAAGTATGTACTTTATCGGATGTACTAACAATAATAATATAGATTGTGATGAAAGCAGAGATGGAGTGTCTCTTTTCGAATCTGAGGCTCGTAGCGTAGTTCTTACTCCAATTAATGCCGATGCAGAAATACGGTATTCTGCCGGTTCATATGTAACATTGTGTTGGGTTACATCTCAAGATGTATCTGAAGATAATCTTACGAAATTGAGAGGTGGTGGAGTGGGTATTATGATAAAGGGTGACTCCTATTTCCCATATATAGATCAGGAAAAATA
The DNA here is from genome assembly GCA_014800795.1 of Bacteroidales bacterium. Lineage (GTDB taxonomy): Bacteria > Bacteroidota > Bacteroidia > Bacteroidales > Muribaculaceae > UBA7173. Next base: position 170,889 of record JAAVFL010000004.1, read on the forward strand.
TCTCTCAGGAGAGATTCTAACGGAAGAAGTGGTAAATGGGGCGGATATATATAGAATATTTCACATCTATTCAGAGCAGGATTGGGAAGAAATAGGTGTGGAGATCATAGATACGCACGAAAACAAGGAGATTCCGTATGATAATTGTGAGTTTGTGTATCGCGGTTGGCTTCAGGTCACTCTCGGGGGTGAGGATGAAGAGCATCGGTTTATAAAACTGAAGTCTATAGCTGAGGCTCCTGAGGGTTACGAGACCGCCCGGCTGTATTTCAGGCGTATGATTTCGTGAACAATATGATTACTGTCACTCAGCGTGGTTACGCTTCTGTGGAGTGATATGTAGCGGATACGATCAATCGACGGCTCATCAGACTGCCTGTTCCGGCAATCATGATGAGCCGTTATATTTTTCAGGATATTCCGGTAATTTTACATTGGTATCGCCCAGTTGTTTTTACTCATCAACAGGGGCATCCGTGCCGGGGCGCTTGCCGGGGCGTGTGTTGGCTGCCTCAAGAAGCTGGACGAGGGTCCGGCGGATTTCGCGGAGGCGCTCTACGGCCCGGGCGCGTTTTGAGATGTTGGCGTGGTTGTGACGGATCTGCTCTTCGGCGGCTTCGAGGTGCAGCCCTTTCTCCTTTACGAGATATGTCACCATGCGCAGACGTTCGATATCGGCGGGAGTGTAATAGCGTCTGCCGCTTTCGCTACGTTTGGGTTTGATTATGGTGAATTTCTTCTCCCAGAAGCGCAGGGTGGAAGCGGGCAGACCGAGTATGTCGGCTACCTCCTTTATTTTGTAGTATTTCTTGTCAAGCTCTGCCATGGCCTTTTTTAATTAGCGTTACAATAGCGTATCTGTGAATTAGAAACAGATTTAATCTAACCTGTATATGAATAAATCAAAAAATCGCTACTGGTCATTATCTTGATTACTGTCAGATAATATGCCTTTTTCTAACTCGTCCAGTGTAGGGATTGTACCTTCAATTTTTTCAGGATATAAGCGAGCCAGATCGTATTCCGAGATTCCGAGAGGAAGGTTGCTTGCTTCAAGAGCATATTGAGCTACAATGTTGTCTTTCTCTTTACAGATAAGAATGCCAATTGTGGGGTTGTCTCTATTTTCTTTTCTCAAGATATGATTACATGCTACTACATATCCTCCAAGCTGACCAGCATCAGCAAAGTCAAATTTACCAATTTTCACCTCGATAACGACATATGCAGATAGATTCAAATTATAAAATAGGAGATCTATGAATTTTTCTGTTTCTCCTATTTGTAATCTGTATTCGCGTCCTACGTATGCGAATCCCGTCCCCAGATCAATAAGAAATTGTGTAATATTATTTAATAAAGCATCCTTGAGTAGCTTTTCATTGTATCGTGAGGTTATTCCGGTAAAAGCGAAATTATATGGATCTTTGGTCAATTCCTGAGCAAGATCACTTGTGATTTCCGGAAGCGTCCGTTTGAAATTAGTCAAGGCTTTGCCTTTACGCTTGAATAGATCAGTAGCTATAAAATTACGAAGCATATCTCTGCTCCAGCCGTTTTTGATAATCTCTCCTGCATAGAATACCGCTTTTTCTGGATTATTGTGAAATTTATCGATTAGCAACATCTGGTGTCCCCAGGGGATCTGATAGATGCTTTCCTTTAAATTTGCAACAATTTGCTGCAGATTCCGGGGTGATAATGTGTTGTTGTTTGACCTCGTTGATGGTTCTGAATTTGCAGCAGCTTGCTGCAAATTCAGAATATAATCGGAATAAAGATTGTAGAATCTCTGAGCATATCTGATATTTCTTTCCGATAATCCGGTTGCTCCCGGCAGAAGTCTTTTCAGATCTCTGCTTAAAGCGGCGTAAAAAGAGGAACCGTATCTGTTCTCGTCGCCACGCTCGGTTATATCCTTGCCAAGAAGCCAATAAAAATGTAGCATTTCCTGGTTTACCTTCACGGCGGCTTTGATTTGACTTGTACGATATCTTGTGCATAGGTCTTCGACCCATGCGAGATAATTATTATCAAGAATGGTTATAGACTTCATAGGTTAGTATTCTTATCAAATCCGGAGGTATTTCTTGTCAAGCTCTGCCATGGCGTATCAATTTGCAAAAGTAGTAAAAAAAGCGTAATTTTGCGCTTTGAATCAAGCTAATTACAGCATGGCGCCTGCACGGGCGCCTACAATAAGCAAGGTAATAAAAATCACTACCATACGCATGAGCAACAAACCTCTTACTGCAAAGGAGATCAGAGAATCGTTCAAGCAGTTTTTTGAAAGCAAGGGGCACCATATCGTTCCGTCGGCCCCGATGGTAATAAAAGACGATCCCACGCTGATGTTCACCAACGCGGGTATGAATCAGTTCAAGGATATCATTCTGGGCAACAAGGCGCCGAAATGGACCCGCGTCACCGACAGCCAGAAGTGTCTCCGCGTAAGCGGCAAGCACAACGACCTCGAAGAGGTGGGCCACGACACCTACCACCACACTATGTTCGAGATGCTGGGCAACTGGTCGTTCGGCGACTACTTCAAGAAGGAAGCCATCGACTGGGCCTGGGAATTTCTCGTAGATGTTCTCGGACTTGATCCGGCTCATCTTTATGCAACCGTTTTCGAAGGTTCTCCCGCCGAGGGGCTCGGACGCGACGACGAGGCCGCCTCTTACTGGGCTGCGCACCTGCCCGAGAGCCATATAATAAACGGAAACAAACACGACAACTTCTGGGAGATGGGCGATACAGGGCCCTGCGGTCCATGCTCAGAGATCCATATCGACCTCCGCAGCGAGGAGGAGCGCGAGGCTGTTCCCGGTGCCGAGCTTGTGAACAAGGATCATCCTCAGGTTATCGAGATCTGGAACCTCGTGTTCATGCAGTTCAACCGTAAGGCCGACCATTCGCTCGAACCGCTCCCCGCAAAGGTTATCGACACCGGAATGGGCTTCGAACGTCTCTGTATGGCTCTTCAGGGTAAGAAATCGAACTATGATACCGATGTGTTCACCCCCATGATCGCCAAGATCGCCGAGCTTTCGGGCAAGAAATATGGCGAGGATCACAAGGTGGATGTGGCTATGCGCGTTATCGCCGACCATATCCGCACAATAGCTTTCTCGATCGCCGATTCGCAGCTTCCCGGCAATGCCAAGGCCGGCTATGTGATCCGCCGCATCCTGCGCCGTGCCGTTCGGTATGCTTATACTTTCCTCGAGCAGAAGGAAGCGTTCATGTACAAGCTCGTCGACACACTTATCGATTCGATGGGCGATGCTTATCCCGAGCTTAAGCAGCAGCGGGAGCTTATAATGCGTGTCACCAAAGAGGAGGAAGATTCGTTCCTGCGCACTCTCGAGAACGGTATCAAGATGCTCGAAAGTGATATAGAGGCAGCGCGTAAAGCGGGTAAAACCGAGATTGACGGTGCCGAGGCATTCGTATTGTACGATACATACGGATTTCCCCTCGACCTTACTCAGCTCATATTGAAAGAGAACGGAATGACACTTGATCAGGAAGGATTCGACCGCGAGATGGCTGCTCAGAAGGCGCGTGCGCGCAATGCTGCCGCAGTTGAAGCTACCGACTGGGTGACCGTGCGCGAGGGGGATCAGGAGTTTGTAGGCTACGACCACACAGAAACTCCGGCCCGCATTCTCCGCTACCGCAAGGTGAAGCAGAAAAACAAGGAATATTATCAGATTATACTCGACCGCACCCCATTTTACGCCGAGATGGGCGGTCAGGTAGGCGACAGTGGCACACTGACTGCCCCCGATGGTGAAGTGGTGGAGGTGTTCGACACCAAGCGTGAGAACGGTATCGGTGTTCACCTTACACATAAACTGCCTGCCGATCCGTCGGCGGAGTTCACCGCCGCAATCAATAAGGAAGCACGACGTGCCACATCGTGCAACCACACTGCAACCCATCTTCTCCATGAGGCTCTCCGTGAGGTGTTGGGAACGCATGTGGAGCAGAAAGGCTCGTATGTATCACCCGATATCCTCCGCTTCGATTTCTCCCACTTCCAGAAAGTTACCCCCGAGGAACTGCGCAAGGTAGAGCATCTCGCCAACCGTAAGGTTCGCGAGGCATATGCACGCGACGAACGCCGCAACGTGCCTATCGAAGAGGCCCGTAACATGGGCGCCATGGCGCTCTTCGGCGAGAAATACGGCGACGAAGTGCGTGTGATCCGTTACGGTAGCTCCGTAGAGCTTTGCGGTGGCACTCACGTCGACAACACGGGAAATATCGGTATGATAAAAATTATCTCCGAGAGCAGCATTGCCGCCGGCATACGCCGTATCGAGGCTATCACCGGGGAGAATGTCGAAAAAGCCATCGACACCATGACCGACACCATGCATGAGATCGGAGCTATGCTTCATAATGCTCCCGATCTGCTTGCTGCTCTGAAAAAAGAGATAGAGGAGAATGAGAGCCTCCGCAAGCAGGCTGAGGAGGCCTTCAAGGAGCGCGTGGCTCAACTGACTTCCAAGCTGGTGGCAGATGCGGAAGATATCTGCGGAATGAAAGTTGTATCTATGACAGGACAGCGTCTGCCGGATGTTGTCAAAAATGTTGCTTTCGGAGTTAGAAATGCCTCACCGGAAAACACCGTTTTCCTCGGAGCTACCTGCGACATCGCCGGCAAGCCCCTCCTCACTGTAATGTTTACCAACGATCTCGTAGAGGCAGGGCGCAATGCGTCGCAGCTTGTACGCGAGGCAGCCAAAGCTATCAAAGGGGGCGGTGGCGGTCAGCCCGGTTTCGCCCAGGCTGGCGGCAAGGATGCCGACGGACTGGCGGCAGCTTTCGACATCATGCGCAATTTGCTGAAGGCATAAGACAATCTTCCATACGAATCACCCATGAAGAAGACTGCATTAATCACCGGAGTGACCGGGCAGGACGGTTCTTTCCTCGCGGAGTTCCTTCTCGAGAAGGGGTATGATGTTCATGGAACCATCCGCCGGTCGTCTGTGGATTTCCGCGAACGCATCGCTCATCTGGAGGGACACTCCAACTTTCACCTCCACTATGCCGACATGATAGATTCTATGTCGATCATTCAGGTACTTAACAAGGTGCGCCCCGACGAGGTCTACAATCTCGCTGCCCAAAGCCATGTGCAGGTGAGTTTCGATTCGCCTGAATACACGGCGAATGTCGATGCGACCGGTGTGTTGCGTATTCTTGAGGGGATACGTCAGTGTGGTCTGGCAGATACGTGTCGTTTCTATCAGGCCTCTACTTCTGAACTTTACGGAAAGGTGGAGGAGGTGCCTCAGAATGAGAACACCCCCTTCCACCCTTATAGTCCGTATGCGGTAGCCAAACTGTACGGCTACTGGATCGTAAGGGAGTATCGCGAGGCTTATCATATGTTCGCATGTTCGGGTATTCTTTTCAATCATGAGAGTGAGCGCCGGGGCGAGACTTTCGTAACCCGTAAAATCACTCTTGCCGCCGCCCGTATCGCGCAGGGGAAACAGGATAAGCTATATCTCGGCAATCTGTCGTCGCTCCGCGACTGGGGCTACGCTCGCGATTACGTGGAGTGTATGTGGCTCATCCTTCAGCAGCCGGAGCCCGACGATTATGTTATAGCCACCGGTGAGCAACATTCGGTCCGCGAATTCTGCGAACTCGCATTCAGGCGAGTAGGTATCGAATTGCGGTTCGAGGGGGAGGGCGCCGACGAAAAGGGTGTAGATGCAAAGACGGGGAAAGTGCTTGTGGAGGTTTCACCTGACTTTTACCGCCCGACCGATGTTGTGAACCTTATGGGAGACCCGTCGAAAGCGAAGGCGAAACTCGGTTGGGATCCGACGAAGAAAACCTCGTTTGAGGAGCTTGTGAATCTTATGGTCGATGCCGACATGGCTAAGGTTGCAGTGGAGCGCGCCGGCGATCATGTGCGCACCAATCTCGCCGAATATCTCGAAAAGGGCATTGTAAAATAAATGGAGAAGGAATCGAAGATATATGTTGCAGGCCACCGCGGGATGGTAGGATCGGCTATCGTGCGTGAGCTTCAGCGACAGGGCTATACGAATATCATCACACGTACCCACGCGGAGCTTGACCTGACCGATCAGATGGCTGTAAACGAGTTTTTTGCCGCCGAAAAACCTGAATATGTGTTTCTCGCGGCGGCAAAGGTGGGTGGAATCGTGGCTAATGCGTCGGCCCCGGCCGATTTCATGTATGTGAACATGATGCTGGAGATGAATGTGATCAATGCTGCCTGGAGGAACGGCTGCCGCAAACTCGAGTTTCTCGGCTCATCGTGCATTTATCCCCGCATGGCTCCCCAACCGATGCCTGAGAGCTGTCTGCTGACTTCGGAACTTGAGAAAACCAACGAGGCATATGCACTCGCCAAGATTTCCGGTCTGAAATATTGCGAATATCTTAACCGGCAGTATGGAACGGACTACATAAGCGTAATGCCCACGAATCTCTACGGACCCAACGACAACTATCATCCGGAGCATAGCCATGTGCTTCCCGCGCTGATACGCCGTTTCCACGAAGCAAAAGAGCTTGGGTTAGGGGGGGTTACATGTTGGGGCGACGGAAGTCCGCTAAGAGAATTTCTTTACGTCGACGATCTTGCCAACCTGTGTGTGTTTCTGATGAACAACTATTCCGGCAACGAGACGGTGAATGCCGGAACCGGTAAAGAGTTGTCGATACGCGAACTCACGGAGCTTGTAGCGTCGGTGGTAGGATTCACAGGTGAAATAAAATGGGACACATCGCGTCCGAACGGCACACCCCGTAAACTCCTTGACGTGAGTAAGGCGACTGCCTTGGGATGGACATACGTTACCGAGCTTTCCGACGGGATACGCATGGCCTACGAGGATTTTCTGAAAAATCCAATGAGGGCGGAACGCTGAGATCGTTGCAATTTTCCGGGTCAAATGTCCGTTACATAAGTGAGTCATGAAAATTATTCCGTATAATACATAAAATAATTTCCACGACCTACATATTAAAATAAACTGTCAGTTATGAAACGATACTCTCTCTTGACATATATCACCATGGTAATGGCTATGCTCCTCACACTGACATCGTGTGAAGAGAACGATGATCCGCAACCGATAGAAAATACCATCGGCCGGGCGGTTCTTGTCTATATGGCTGCCAACAATAATCTGTCGGGTTTCGACAGCGACGACATTAAGGAGATGCTTGAGGCTGCCGGTGAGGGAGCCTTTGGCGAAAACCGTCTGGTCGTATATCATCACAGCTCGCGTAATGATCCTGCGCTTAAGGAAGTTACGGCTGATGGGCTGGTCGAATTAAAAGTGTACGACAAAGATGAAAGCGCTGTCAGCTCAGTGCGTATGCGCAGGGTTATCGACGATTTCCGCAGAGAAGCACGTGCCGAACACTATGGACTGATTCTATGGAGCCACGGTAGCGGATGGGAGCAGAACGGTATGACACCTGATGAGGATGCAGCGCCGGCATCCGCACCGCAGCGTGCGTTCGGAATTGACCGATTCGATGGCAGAAATTATTCGATGAACATCACCACTCTGGCTGATGTGCTTTCCGGTTATGACTTCGATTTCGTATATTTCGATTGCTGCCATATGGCGGGGGTGGAGGTAGCTTATCAGTTGAGGAATGTCACATCGCGTGTGATCGGATCGGTTACGGAACTGCCATCCGAGGGGATGCCCTATCAGCTCACTCTGCCGTTCCTGATGAAGGATGAGGCCGATACCGAGGGTGCCGCAGAAGCTACTTTTACCTATTTCGACAGCTATACCGGTGTGAACAGGACATGTACCATGTCGGTTATCGACACATCCTGCCTCGACAGGCTTGCCGAGGCTGTCGCAGAGGTTTATGCTCTCCATCCAACTTTGCCGGCAGGCTATCAGCCTCAGAAGTTTATCAGATATAATTGTTATTTCTTTGATTTGGGACATTATCTCGAAGCCTTTGCCGAGAATGGAGATGAGCGGCTGAAAGCCGCTGTCCGCAACGCACAGGACGCTCTCGAGGCAGCAGTCGTATATAAAGGGGCGACACCTTATATCTGGGAGGGGGGCCATGATGTGTGGGGGAGAAGTATCGAGGTTGAGCTTAAGAGCCACTGCGGACTGTCAACATACATACTTGACAACCTACAAAGTGCCGGAACATTCAACTACGATACGCTCGACTGGTATACAGATGTGGTATCCTTCCTGTTCTGAATTTTCCGGCTATGCCGGCTCCGATATAAAAAATAAATTAGTCGAATAACACGTTTCACATTATGCTTCTTCAGAAATTGATTCTTCTTCAAACGCTTTTCTCAGATGCCACTCCTCCCGATTCTGTGGCAGCGGCAGCCGGCAACGTCGGCGGACTGGCGGAACTTAAAGCCCTCTCGACGCAAGATCTCCTCAGCCGTCTGGCAAATTCGGCGGTAAGTTTTGCAATTAATCTCGCTATCGCTATCGTTGTATTTTATGTCGGCAGGTTTATAATCAAGAAGATATATGACTTTGTGCGGTCAATATTCGTGACAAGGCGCATCGATCCGTCGCTTGCAACGTTCGTACTCAGTCTTATCAACATAGTGTTGTACTTCATACTGATAGTGACTGTAATCGGTATTCTCGGCATAGAAACAACCTCTTTCCTCGCGCTGTTTGCTTCCGCCGGTGTCGCCATCGGTATGGCCTTGAGCGGAACGCTTCAGAATTTCGCCGGAGGTGTACTCATCCTGCTCCTTAAGCCCTACAAGATTGGCGATTTCATCGAGGTGCAGGGATATTCAGGAACAGTAAGGGAGATTCAGATATTCTTCACGGTAATAACCACCGGCGACAACAAGTCGATATTGATTCCAAACGGCGGTCTTTCAACCGGGAGTGTCAACAACTACAGTCGCGAGGCATACCGCCGTGTGCAATGGACTGTATCGATATCATATGGTGATGATGTGAATGCTGCGCGCGACGCAATCTTCAAACTCTTCGAAGAGGACAAGCGTGTGATGCCTCTGACCAATGAGGATAATCCGGAGATGCAGATCGTAGATGGCAACGGGAAAGAAGAACCGGAAACAGCCGACGATACCTCTGTTGATGCGGTTAAAGATGAACCGGCACCTGCCCCCGCGCGCCGTCCCGGTTGGATACGTTCTATCTTCGGGAAAAAGATCACCGAAGCCGAAGATGTGCTTCTAAGCCTGAAGAAAAACGATAAAGGCGGCCAGCTTGTAGCTCCTCCCAACTACTCTCCGGCGGTGCTTGTCAACGAACTTGGAGCGTCGAGTGTCGATCTGCAGGTGCGTGCATGGGTTAAGAGCGCCGACTACTGGAATGTGTATTTTTATTACAACGAATTGTTCTACAACGAGCTGCCGAAGTATGGCATACATTTCCCATTCCCGCAGCTCGATGTGCATGTGAGTTCCACTAACGCCTGACGGATGATGCTTCAGATAAAGGATACTCTTGTTACGCTCGATCTGGCCGAGCAGTTTTTCTGCTGCGATCTCAGTAAATGTCTCGGTGCGTGCTGCATCGAAGGTGATGCCGGTGCGCCTGTAACTGAAGGAGAAGTAAAAGAAATAGAGCGGGTGCTTCCCGAGGTAGAGGCCGATATGATGCCCCGCGCAATAGAGGAAGTGCGGGCGAATGGAGTTGCGTATACCGATGTGGAAGGGGATCTGGTCACTACGATTCTCGACGGGCGTAACTGCGCCTTCACCTGCTACGCACCGGGGGGCGTGTGTCTGTGCGCGCTTGAGAAAGCGTATCGCGAGGGGCGCACCGACTGGAAGAAACCGGCCTCATGTTCGCTCTACCCTCTCCGCATAAAGGAGTATCCGACCTTTACCGCCGTGAACTATCACCGGTGGAAGATATGCCGCGATGCCGAGGCGCTCGGGCGCAAGAATGGGATCCGTCTATATCAGTTCCTGCGCGAGCCTCTTATTGAGCGTTTCGGACAGGAGTGGTACGACGAACTTGCCCAGGCATGCGAACTTTACCTGCGAGAATACGGCGACAGCTCTCCCCGTCGCTGAGGTATCCCATCCTGACGGTTTTGTGTGTAACGGCTCTTGTCAATGTGAACAATCTGCGGTCGCTAAGGTTTTCTATTATAAACGGCGGTCGGAAACGACGGCGAAAACATGAGCCATGAATACGATTAAAGTAAACGGACTGCAATGCGATGTGGAGCGCGGTGCGCGCCCCGAAATCTGCTATATACTTGCTTTCAGTCCGATTGACGAGGGTTGGATGCAACAGACTGCTATGAGGTATGGTTGCTCGTTAGCGGTTATAAGTGGGATGGACTGGAACAACGATCTCAGTCCGTGGCAGTCCGGCGGCGTGTCCCCGGAGGCTCCTCCGTTCATGGGGGATGCAGGCCGGTTTCTCTATGCGCTCAGGCAGTCAGTGATACCGGCGGTTGAAAGTTATATAGGTTTGCAGGTAGAGCCGCGGCGGACGGTGATTGGCGTGTCCATGTCGGGGCTTTTCGCTTTGTGGGCTTGGCTCTCCGACGATCTGTTCGACGATATCGGTTCTGTTTCGGGGTCGATGTGGTACGACGGTTTCGCAGCGTGGGTAGAGGCTCAACCGGTGGAGAAGAAGAGAGGGAAGGTATTCCTGTCGCTGGGGAAAGAGGAGGCGCGTTCCGGTGGAACATTTGGATCGGTCTACGATAATACGGTTGCCATTGCGGAATATCTGCGTTCGCATGGGATAGCTGTCGATTTCGTGACCGGCCCGGGCAATCATTTCGCTCCGATATATCCTCGCCTCGATGCAGCGATGCACAGCCTCTTTTCGGCAGAACCGCCGCGGGAATAATAAGGGAAGTAAAGAGCAGTAAAGAAGTGGAGAAGTCAAGCAATAATATTGCAGCTTCTCCACTTCTTTACTTCTCTTTACTTCACCACGTCTAAATCATCCATAAGGCAGAGGAGGCATCGGACGGCATGCGCCAGTCGCCTCGGGGCGACAGGCATACGGATCCGACCTTGGGGCCATCCGGCATGCATGAGCGTTTGAACTGCTGGTTGAAGAAGCGGCGCATGAAGGTGCGCAGCCAATGGCGTATGGTTTCGTCGGAGTATCTTCCCTTGAAGGCTTTACGTGCGAGGAATTCTATACGTTCAGTCGAGAAACCGTAGCGAAGCATATAATAAAGGAAGAAGTCGTGAAGTTCGTAAGGACCTACCAGATCTTCGGTTTTCTGCAGGATATTTCCATCGCTGTCGGCGGGTGTCAGTTCGGGTGAGATAGGGGTGTCGATAATATCATGGAGTGTATTGGCGACAACGGGATTGTCGGTCCGCGATGCGAACCATTTCACCAGATACTGAACCAGCGTTTTCGGAACCGAGGCATTGACACCGTACATCGACATATGGTCGCCGTTGTAAGTCGCCCATCCGAGGGCAAGCTCGGAGAGGTCGCCTGTGCCGAGTACCATTCCCCCTTCGCGGTTGGCTACATCCATCAGTATCTGCGTGCGTTCGCGTGCCTGCGAGTTCTCATATGTGACATCGTGGACCTCCGGATTCTGACCGATATCCTCGAAATGTTGCATCACCGCCTTTGCGATAGGAATCTCGCGGGAGGTCACACCGAGTTCCTCCATTAACCGCAGGGCGTTGCTATGTGTGCGTCCGGTAGTTCCGAATCCCGGCATGGTGATGCCGATGATTCCTGTGCGTGGCAGTGCGAGGCGGTCGAAAGCGTTTACCGCCACGAGCAGGGCAAGGGTGGAATCGAGTCCTCCGGAAATGCCGACTACCAGTGTTCGGCAACTGGTGGCGGTCAGTCGGCGGGCGAGCGCAGCAGTCTGTATGTTGATGATTTCTGTGGCGCGGGCGTCAATGGCATCGTCTGAGGAGGGTACGAACGGGTGGGGATCTATGGCGCGGAGCAGTTCGTCGGCTGTATCGGCAGGCGGGGGAGCGAGATCGATCTTTACCGTCAGAGATTCGGTGTCCCCCAGCTCTGCGTCGGCGCAGTCGTGAAATGAGGTCGTGTGCATACGGTCGCGGTCAAGCGCCTCGATGTCAATATCGACAATCGCTTGCCCCGGTTCCGGATTCCAGCGTGGAGTAGCGGAGAGCAAGTTGCCGTTTTCAGCGATAATGGCTTTCCCGTCGAACACCAGATCGGTCGATGATTCGCCGAATCCGGCCGACGAGTATACATATGCCGCCACGCATCGTGCCGACTGCTGCCTGATCAGTCCGGTCAGGTAGTCGTATTTACCGATAAGATCGTTGGAGGCGGATAGGTTGAAGATCACTTGCGCGCCGTGCATGGCAGCACGGGTGGATGGGGGAACCGGTGTCCATAGATCCTCGCAGATTTCTACCGTTCCTTTCACACCGTTGCCGAAGTCGAGCAGAATGCCCGGAGCGGCCGGAACACCCATCAGGGTCGTGTTCACTCCTATACCGCTGTCGAACCAGCGCTTCTCGTAAAATTCGTTGTTGTTGGGAATATAGCTTTTGGGCACAACCGCTTTGATCTCTCCTCCGGCAATCACCACTCCGCAGTTGAGCAGACGATGTGCGGCGGTGCGCAGCGGTGCGCCTACGATAATTGCAATCGACGGGAATTGCATTGATTCGGCTGCAAGTTCCCTGAGCGCCTCTTCAGCGTTGTCGAGCAGAAGGGAGTTGTGGAAAAGGTCGCCGCAGGTATAGCCGGTGACTGAAAGTTCGGGAAATACAGCCACGCGCACTCCACGGGCCGCCAGAGAGCGGGCGGCAGCCCCGATGGCGCAGGTGTTCTCCCCTGGATCGGCAAGGCTCACAGGTGTTGTGACAGCCGCCACTCTGAAAAATCCTTTGTTCATATCTGTGATATCTGGAAAATGTTCGCGATCTGCCTCAGGCAGTCCGCTAAGTTACTAAAATGGAATCAAACGGACCCCGATATTGCGCGGAAAAATGAAGAATGAAGAAAATGAAACTGAAAAATTTGGTCAAGTCGCAAAAAATCACTTACTTTGCACTCTGATTCGTGGCACCTCGATAAAAGCCGGAGGCAGTGATGCAGCCACCGGCGATATGAGAAATGAATGGCGGCCATCGGATCATGCTGATAATCAACAACAAGAATCAAGAAAATATAATTAACAGCCATGTCAAAGATTTGTCAGATCACAGGCAAAAAAGCGATTACAGGAAATAACGTATCGCACTCAAAGCGCCATACAAAGCGCCGCTTCAATGTGAACTTGTTCAATCGCAAGTTCTACTGGGTAGAGCAGGACACCTGGATTCTTCTCACCCTCAGCAACGCCGGTCTCCGCACCATCAACAAAATGGGTCTCGACGCAGCTCTCAAGCAGGCCGCAGCGAAAGGTTATCTCACTGAAATCAAAACATTAGACTTCTAAGAAAAATGGCAAAGAAAGCAAAAGGTAATCGCGTGCAGGTGATTCTCGAGTGCACCGAACACAAGGCAAGTGGCATGCCCGGAACTTCCCGCTACATCACCACAAAGAACCGCAAGAACACCACCGAGCGTCTGGAGTTGAAGAAATACAACCCCATCCTCAAGAAGGTGACAGTACACAAAGAAATCAAATAAGAAACCGCATAATATTTTTTGACTCGATATGGCAAAGAAAACCGTCGCATCTCTTCAGAAAGGTGAAGGCCGCACCTATTCAAAGGTGATCAGAATGGTCAAGTCTCCCAAAACCGGAGCTTACACCTTCCAGGAACAAATGGTGCCCAACGAAGCCGTTAAGGACCTCCTGAAATAATACGGCATCTCCCCCCTGTCTCTTTCTTATCAAAAGTCGGGGAGTTCAGATAAAGATATCGCGCTCCGTAGGCTAAAATGAGGGTTTATGCCCGATATGCTCTGCGGTACCAGATAATTTTATATAAACGCTGACACATAGCTCCACCCTGTTCGGGCGGATGACATGTGTCAGCGTTTGGTGTATGGTAGATAGTAATGGAGCGGAAGAACAGCAGAGCTGTAGAGTCGGGTTGTGGAGCCGCGGAGTTGCAGAATAGCGACTATAGGATCGGAGAAGTGAGATGCAGGTAAGGGCGCGGGAGAAGGATGGCAGGTTCGGGAATAGAACAAAGGAGCGGGATAGTGATAGCTGGCGAAGAGGGGAAAGCATGTTTTGGCCGGGGTAATCGCCTCAAAATATTCCCCATCGAGGCGCTTTCGCACATCCCGTAAGTTTCATCCTTTATACGTCGCTTCAGTTTCAGCCTCTCCGCCACAATCATCTATCGCGGCTTCCGGCCAACATCGTTCGCTATTTCGGCAACCACTTTTTTCATTGGCCAATAATACATCTGCTTTCCCCTCCTCCTTTACAGCGATGCTTTTGTGGATCAATCCAAAATTCCAGTGCATGATAGCCGCGATGGTAAATATGACTGGAATTTCGGATCGAGCCGTTTTTGTATGCTGCATGTTTGAGTGCAGCTCTGCGGCTTCTGTCATAATCTTAAAAACTTCTTTGCTGCGGCTCTTGCTTATCACAGAAATATTGCGTAACTTTGCAGCGCTTTGGCAGAATGTCCCGGCGATAAAATATGAGGGGCATACGTAAGCCGGAGTTTTCGGGGCGTAGCGCAGTCCGGTAGCGCACCTGGTTTGGGACCAGGTGGTCGCAGGTTCGAATCCTGTCACCCCGACGTAAAAAAATCCTCGGAATCGTTATGATGTTGATTCCGAGGATTTTTTTACTTTTTTACTTTCGGTGAATCAGAAGTTCTCCTGACGGCGCTGGAAATATGCCTGCGGCTTGCGGCAGATGGGGCATGCCTTGGGGGCGTCGTTTCCGGTATGGATATATCCGCAGTAGCGACACTGCCACTGGGTGGAGGCGTCGGGATCGGAGAATGTCTGGCCCGCTTCCATACGTGCGAGCAGTTTGAGGTAGCGCGCCTCGTGAGCCTCCTCTACGATAGCGATATTTTCATAGAGTTTGGCGATAGCCGTGAAACCCTCCTCACGGGCAACTTTGGCGAATTCGACGTACATCGACGCCCATTCTTCGTGTTCGCCCATAGCAGCCTCACGCAGGTTGCGCGTTGTGTCGCTTACCGGACCGGCGGGGTAGGCAGCTGTAATTTCGAGCATCCCTTCGTCGAGGTATGAGAAAAACATTTTCGCGTGGGCGAATTCCTGCTCGGCAGTTTCCATGAAGATAGCAGCTATCTGTTCATATCCTTCCTGGCGTGCAACGTCTGCGAAAATAGAGTAGCGGTTGCGTGCCTGCGACTCACCGGCAAATGATTTCAGGAGGTTCTGTTCGGTACGTGTACCTTTGATACTTTTCTTATCCATAATCGTGTACAAATATAATTTTCAGTAATTGTAATTGCAAGAGAGACGGCCACAGTACAGCCGTATTATTGCCTCTTCGTCTTATAAACATCCTAAAGCGAAATATTGTTTGCTAAAAAAGCGGGTCAGTAAGCGGTTTGTTTGTGTTAAGTTTGCTATCTTTGCAGGGTAATGCACTCGCAAGAGTGCGCCTCCAACTCAGACAGACACCGTGATGAGAAACAGAATAAGACTTGCAGGACGCGTTATGGCGCTCGGCACCGCCATGGCGGGAAACTTATGTGCCCTTGCGGGTAACCCTACGGTCGCTGCCGGCTCCGGCAATGTTGCGGCCGCTGACGGTGCGGCCTATGCTGCCCGCGCCACAATGATGCTCAACGATGCCAATATGCACGGCGCCGCAGACCAGTTCACGCAGGCTCTCGAGCTTCTTCCCCCCGGAGCTGAACGTGAAAAAGCCTTGTGGCAGCAGACAGTAGCGCTTCTTGCGCTCCCTTCAACCGATGGCAGCGAGCTTGTCAGCCGGTTCATCGAGGAGTATCCTGCATCGGTTCGCCGCGAGGCAGCGATGCTGGCCATTGCCGATCTACTCTACGACAGGGGGGAATGGAGCGCGGCGCGGCGCGCATATACCGAGGTAAACCCCGATGCGCTGAACCCGTCGGATGCCGAGGCATACCGCTATCACATGGCATACTGTCTGCTGAAAGATGCCGAGTATGACCGGGCATCCAATCTATATATGTCTCTGTTAGGTACGCCCTATGGAGCAGATGCGCGATTCTATATCGGATATATCGCTTATGTGAAGGGCGATTTCGCCACTGCCACCCGCGAATTCGAGGCAGTAAGCCCGTCGGCGACTGCAATGCCGGCCGCCATGGCAGATTATTATCTCGCGCAGATAGCTTACATGAAGAAAGACTACCAGACGGCGGCGCGACTGGCACAGAAAGTTGCCGGGCGTGGCGATGTTGAAGCCGATTTCGAATGGGAGGCGTTACGCATAGCCGGTGAATCGCTTTACGGTCAGGGTAAGGAGAAGGAGGCTCTTCCGTATCTGCAACGCTACGCAACGCTGTGTCCCGACCCGATGCTCTCCGCCCTTTATATTCTCGGTGTCGACGATTACAATCATGGTATGTGGAAGCAGGCAATCGAGCGCCTCACACCTGTCACGGCCGATTCCGGCGAGATGGGGCAGAGCGCTTACCTGTTCATCGGTCAGAGTTATCTGAAACTGGATAATTATAATGCCGCGGCTATGGCGCTTGAAAAAGCTGCCGCAGCCGGTGGAGATCCGAAAGTGGAGGAGGCTGCGCTGTATAATCTTGCGGTTACGAGGCTTCAGGGAGGTAAATCGCCCTTCGGAAGCGCTTCGGCATTGCTCGAGGAATTTTTAGTTCGTTTCCCCGATTCGCAGTATGTTCCGCTGGTGGCCGATTATCTTGTTAAGGGCTACATGACCGACAACAACTATGAGGCTGCCCTTCAGGCCATAGAGAAGGTGAAATATCCGGGCGATGCCGTGATGGCCATAAAACAGATGGTGCTTTACTCGCTCGGTACGCGCGAACTTCAGCGTTCGCAACCCCGCGCAGCCCTTGACCATCTCAGTGAAGCGGCCTCGCTGGGGCGTCTCAGTCCGGAGATCGCAGCCGAAGCTACGCTGTGGATGGGGGAGTGTCAGTATAAACTCGGCGACTACAGTGCAGCCGTAAGAAGCTACAACAACTATCTCAACCAGTCGTCGGGTTCGGCGCGCAACCGTGCCCTGGCTTACTACGATCTGGGATATGCACGCTTCGCGCTTAAAGATTTCAAATCGGCGAAGACAGATTTCAGCCGATTCCTGCGCGAGCCGGTCGATGCCGACAAACATATGATAGCTGACGCATGGAACCGTCTGGCCGACTGCGACTATTATACCCGTGATTTCTCAGGAGCGGCTGAAAGCTATGCCAAGGCGTACAAGGCTAATCCGCAGGGGGGCGACTATCCGATATATCAGCAGGGAGTGATGAAAGGGCTTACACGCGACTATCAGGGGAAAATTGACCTGCTTACCGAGATGATGGCGGAATTTCCCGGTTCGGCTCTCGTGCCGGTCGCAATGCTTGAGATCGCCGAAAGTTATAACGAACTTGACCAGACCGGACGCGCGGTTGAAACGTATACCGCTCTTGTAGCGCGGTATCCGTCGACGGATCAGGGCCGGCAGGCTCAGCTTCTGCTCGCCATCACATACCTCAACAGCGGAAACCGCGCTCAGGCTATCAGTCACTATCGTAAGGTAATCGAGAATTATCCTTCGTCGGAACAGGCGCGTGTGGCGTCCGAAGACCTTAAACAGATTTATGCCGATGATGGAAAAATCGATGAATATGTAGCCTTCATCGGCAAGATGCCCGATGCTCCCCGTATGGAGACAGCCGAACTTGCCGAACTCACCTTGCAGAGCGCCGAGAAAGCGCGCGAGGCAGGCAGGAACGCAGACGCTCTGCGTCATGCAACAGAGGTTGTGGAGCGCTATCCCGATTCCCCGCAGGCTGTAGATGCCCTTATCATAAAGGCAGAAGCCGAACTCGCGGCCGGAGATGCCGAGAGCGCACTTTCCACCTACCGGCTGCTCGAACAGAAAGCATCGTCGGCCGTTACGCTCAATAATGCACGTCTCGGTATCATGAGTCTGAGCCGTGATATGGCCGACTATACCACCGCGTTGGAGATGGCTGATCTTTTGCTGGGTTCGTCGTCGCTCGGAGCCGGCTCTAAAGATGAAGTGGAATTTACAAAGGCTACCGCACTGAGCGCTACCGGAAAAGGGGAGCAGGCTGTGGAGATATGGGAGCGTCTGTCAGAGGAACCCGAAACTCTCAACGGAACCAAGAGCGCCGTTTATCTGTCGCAGTATCTGTTCGAAAACGGCAGACACGATGAAGCGCTTGAACATGTCAATGCCCTCATCGATGCCAATCCGCCTCACGAATACTGGCTGGCCCGCGGATTCATACTTCTCAGCGATATACTGCGTGCCAAAGGGGAGACCTTCGAGGCTGACGAATATCTCAAATCGCTTCGCCAGAACTATCCGGGTTCAGAACCGGATATCTTCCGGATGATCGATGAGCGTATACGCTGATAATCCTTTCGATATGCAAGGGAGGAGTTTTTGATAAATCGAAGTTGAATAGTTATATCAATACGAAATTGAAACCGGTTTTGAGATACAATATCCTGGGCGCCGCTGTATTGGCAGGGGCTGCCTTCACTACCGCCAGCGCACAGCTTAACAAGGAGATAACAATTGAAAGAGAGATAGTGCCGGAAGTGCGGGCCGCATCGCGTCTGGATATTTTTCCACGTACGCTTACGATATCGTCGGATAAAGTGAATCTTGATTTTCTTGACTATACGACAGCAGGAACCTTCGCCAACGCGCTGCGGACACTCCAGCCCGCTTCGACCGAAGCGGCCATTGCGCAGACCCCTTATCGCGGCTATGTCGATGCCGGTTATTTCCCTGCGGCTAACGTCACAGTGTCGGCGGGATATTCCATTCTCAGCGATAGCCTGACAGCGCTGAACGTGTGGGGACAACTGAACAACATATCTTACAAGGATCGTCCGTTTACAGACTGCGAAAAGGTGAATTACAACCGCTTTTTCGGCGCGTTGGGGGTTGGGTTCGCCAGACGTATGGGTAGTTACGGAACTCTGTCTGTCTCGACAGATTTCGCCTTCCGTTCTTTTAAAAACCTCGACGCGCTGATCATGGAGAGTGATCCTGATCTGGAACCGTTGACGGGCAAGACCGGTCAAGGCACTGTGGAGTGGAATATCGGAGCGGCATGGCACGGCAACAACGGTTCGGGATTGCGCTATCATGCAGGCGCTGATTTCGGTATTTTCAATTTCAACCGAACATCATACCTGATGCAATTGCTGGGCGACGGCAACAGACTGCCTGAAGATATGGTACCTGAACCAGTCCATCAGCGTCACATAGGGTTTGATCTCGGTCTGTCGCATACATTCGGCGACCGCAACCGTGCCGGATTGGATATTACGGCCGACTTCTTGAGTTACAATAGTTTCTGTGATCCTACAGTTCCGGGAAAATCCGGCTCTGAAGATAATTCAGATGGGGAATATGGATTCCTTGCCGCTCCGGGTTCGGGAAAAACTATCGGAATACTCTCCATTAATCCATATTACAACCTCCTGCCGCAGGCGCATGCGGTAAGTCTGCGCATCGGTGCGCAGGTTGATGTGACTTTCAATTACGGAAAAGCACTTCACGTGGCTCCGGATATTCTTTTGGGAATTAACCCGGCAAGCAGTTTCGGCGCATGGCTGAAGCTCGGTGGCGGCGAATGTCTCAACAGTCTTAAGGAACTCAGCGAATTCACACCATACATATCGCCCTTGTTCGCTTACGGCACATCGAACATTCCTGTCGACGGCGAGTTAGGGCTTCGTGTGGGCCCGTTCAAGGGGGTTGCCATTTCGGTTGATCTGGCTTATGCAGCCGCTAATTCGTGGCTTATGCCTGTGTATGGCGAATTTGTAGGAGTCGGTTTTCAGGCATCTGATCTGCGTTCATGGAAAGCCGGTGTTCATCTTACATGGAATTACCGCTCGATAGTGGCGCTTGACGCCGGTTTTGAAACACGTCTTCAAAAAGATGCCTCACACGCATGGCTCTATTGGCGCGACGGTGCCCGTAGCCGCCTGAATGCGTCGCTGACAGTTCGTCCGATAGCAGCACTTGCTATTGATCTCGGCTATACAATGTCGGCTTCACGCTCGATGGGGCTCGGACAATTTGGTAGTTATGAGGCGGACGAGCGTTTCTGCCTTAAGGACCGCAACCTGTTTGACGCAGGAGTATCATATGCCATCACTGATGCTTTCACAGTGTTCGGCCGCGTGGAAAATATATTGGATAACAAAGCCTATGAGGCTGTCGGAGTGCCCGCGCAGGGGCTTACGGGTGCTGTCGGTTTCGGATGGAAATTCTGATGATGCAGTGGCAAAGACTATTCAATTAAAACCTCAGTTGCTCCACGAAACGGCAGAGATAGCGTTCACGGAGATTAAACGCTATCTTGAGCCGCGTCTTGTTGAGAGTCTGTCGCTGCGGCGTGTCACGGCACCCATGTATCTTCCGACGGATTCCCCGCTTCTTGACGGCCGTTATCCCGGAGCGATAATACGCCTTCCCGGAGCAAACCAGACAGTAGAGATTGTAGGATCTCTCGATGTGTGGCTACGCGGACAGCTGTCGCGCTACGATATAGCTCCTGGGTTCGGGGTTTATACGATAATGAACGCGCTGCGTCCTGAATTACCGTGCAACCGCGTATCGTCGCCGCATGTGGCGGCATGGTCGTGGCAGCAGGCGGTAGATACTTCCGATCTGACTGAAAAACGCCTTGTGGCCATGGCAAAGACGCTTCATAAACTGATCACCGATACGGAGAAACAGATTCTGGCTCTGTTCCCTCACATGAGCCCGACACTCGACAAGGAACTGCGGATCGCCTACGAGACGCGGCTGGCCGATCTTTATCCCGACCACGGCGAGGATCGCATGCTCTATGAATATCTGCATCCGAAACGCGGAGGCGGCGATAGCGAAAGTCCGCGTTCACCGGTATTGCTGCTGGTGCGCGATTCCGCGCCGCTTAAGGTTTATGGCGAAATATGGGTATGGAACCGTATTCTTGGTAAACCGGTGCGGATAGCTGATCTCGCGGCGTGGAACGGCGACAGAGTTGCAGCTCCGTCGATCGGAGGCAATATATTCCGCGGACCGCTGGCTTTGCAGATTCTACAGCAGGATTGCCTGCTTTGACTCAGGAATCTTTCCACCGTTAATTTTTTTGCACAAATAAATTCTCCCTTACCTATGCGTATCGACATACTTACCGTTTTACCAGAAATGTTTGATTCTCCCCTGAATTGCTCAATACTGCAACGGGCACAGAAAAAGGGACTTGTGGAGTTTCACGTACATAATCTCCGCGATTACTCCACCAACAAACACCGCAAGGTTGACGATTATCCTTTCGGGGGGGAGGCCGGAATGGTTATGCAGATTGAGCCGATAGACCTGTGTGTGTCGGCGCTGAGAGCCGAGCGTAGATACGACGAAGTGATTTTCACATCTCCCGACGGAGAGCGCTTCGATCAGCCGATGGCGAACCGCATGTCGCTGATGGAGAATATCATAATATTGTGCGGCCATTACAAGGGGGTTGACTATCGGGTGCGCGAGCATCTGATTACCAAAGAGATTTCAATCGGCGACTATGTGCTTACAGGTGGTGAGCTACCTGCCATAATAATATCCGATGCCCTCGTGCGCCTTATTCCCGGAGCTATCGGCGATGAACAGAGTGCCCTGTCCGATTCGTTTCAGGACAGTTTGCTGGCAGCTCCCGACTATACGCGTCCGGCGGAATATAAGGGATGGCGTGTGCCTGACATACTGCTGTCGGGCCATGAGGCTAAAATCGCCGAATGGCGCCACGAACAGGCACTCGAACGCACGCGCCGTCTGCGCCCCGACCTCCTCGGAGATAATTAATATCCGGCGCCTCCCAGCTGTCTGAGGCGCGCCGCCACATAGGGCGTTGCATGCAGGGCGTATGCCCGTTCGAGATATCTTACGGCCAAAATGTGTGATTCGGTGTCGGGACGGTCGGCATACAGGTTGCCGAGAGATAGAAGTGCGTTAAGATTGTCCGGGTCGGAGTCGAGTATGCGGCAGTATGTTTCGACTCCGTTGTTTTCCATTCCGAGCAGCATGTAGCCTTCGGCGAGCGATGTGAGAAATTCGGCGTTTTCAGGGGCGCGCGACAGCATTATATTGCTGTAGACAACCATTTCCTGACCGTTGCGGCGGAAGGTGTAATATTTGAGCAGATAACCGTTGATGGTACGTTGCAGCCAGGGGTAGTGTGATCTTGTATCTTTCAGGAACCGCTCGAGAAGGTGGGTCTTTCCAAGAGAAAAGCTCCACTGACGCACCCGGGAGAATACGGAATCGAACGGAATGTAGTTGTCGAGCGCTTTCTGCATCAGCCGCATCTGAGCGGTGGTGTCGTTGCGCATGGCGTTGGCTACGATTGCCTGACCGTATGTGTCGGCTATGGTTGGTTTCTCCTCAAGCATGAGATCGAGTAGAGCCGATGCCGAAGCCCATTCCTCATGGTCGAATGCACGTTGCGCTCTATCACGGAGCTGCGGATAGGGGTTGACACTCCATGCGGTAATTGCAAGGAGGCATGCACTGAGAAGGGCGGTCAGTCTTATGTGGCGGATCATATTTTTTTATAAACGTGTATTGTGGATGAAATCTGTTCCCTGTAGTTAGTAAACGTATGGAGATGTGAAAATGTGCGCGGCATCTTCTTCATTCTATGAAAAAATATCCAATATTTATAAAAAATGGGGTGTGGAAGTTGGAAATGTCGGTGTAAAATCATAACTTAGCAGATATCAAATCACACACGACTGACTGACATGACAGAAAAACATCGTTATTGCGTGATAATGTGCGGGGGCATCGGATCCCGTTTCTGGCCCTACAGCCGATCTTCGCGCCCTAAACAATTTATTGACTTTCTGGGTACAGGACGTACCTTGCTGCAGATGAGCGTTGACCGTATATTGCCTCTCGTACCGAAAGAAAACATTATAATCGTTACTAACGAGCAGTATGCTCCCCTTGTGCGTGAGCAGCTCCCTGAATTGACCGACGACCAGATTCTGCTTGAACCGGCGCGCCGGAATACAGCTCCGTGTATCGCATGGGCGATGTATCATATCGCTGCACGCGATCCTGAGGCGAGTGTGATAGTGGCGCCGAGCGACCATATCATCACCCGTGAGAATCTTTTTATCGAATCGATAGGCCGCGGGTTTGAGTTTGTTGAGGAAAACGATGCGCTTCTTACGCTCGGAATCAAACCTACCCGTCCGGAAACCGGCTACGGATATATACAGATCGGCCGCCATATCGACGGAGATTTCTATTCTGTAAAAACATTTACCGAGAAACCTCGCCGCGAGTTAGCCGAGGTGTTTGTGGAGACTGGTGAATTCTTCTGGAATTCCGGTATCTTTCTCTGGCGTGTCCCTACAATTATCCGCGAACTCCGGAATAATGCTCCGGATGTGGCAGGCGTTTTCGACCGTGGGATAGATATGATCGGTACCCCTCGCGAATTGGAGTTTATAAATGAGAATTTCCCCGGTTGCATGAGTATATCGATTGACTTCGCCGTTATGGAGAAGGCTAAGAACGTATATGTGGAGTGTGTTGAATTCGGGTGGAATGATCTCGGTACATGGAGCGCCCTCTACGATACGTCGCCCAAGAACCGCGATGCCAATGTGACCCAGAACTGCAATGTGCTCGCCTATAATTCCACCGGCAATATATTTGCCGTCAATGGTGAGAAGCTGATTGTTGTCGACGGTCTGAAGGATTATATCATTGCCGATGCCGGCGATGTTCTGTTGATCTGCCCGAAAGCGGAGGAACAGCGTATCAAACAGATGGTGAACGATGTGCATATGTCGCTCGGAGATAAATATCTGTAATGGAAAAATCGAGAAATTAAGAGATTAGAAGTCAGGAAAGAATACGTTTGTTGTTACATACGTTTACAGATCGACAAAAAAACAGATCACCGGAGTTCTTCAGGATGCTCCGGTGATCTGTTTTTATATATTATGTTAAAGACTTGTCAGGAAAAAATGTTCCGCATCTTGAATTCAGGAATTATTGCTCAGCTTATTGATTTCTTTAATTACAATACTCTGCGGGCACCTATGAAACGGTTTGCGTAGTAGGGGGCGCTGGTGCGGTCGATGCGTATGCCGCCGCTGGTGGCTGCGTGGATGAAGGTTATCTCGCCTGTCACCGGGTCGTTGTCTATAGCGATGCCCACATGACCTACGCGACCGCTACGCGAGTTGCGGCCTGTGAAGAAGAGGAGGTCGCCTTTGCTTATCTCCGAACGGTCTATTTTTGTTCCCTGACCATATTGCGCGCTCGATGAGGGAGCCAATGAGTAGCCGAACTGACTGAATACGTAGCCTGTGAATCCCGAGCAGTCAAAACCTTTCGGTGATTTGCCTCCGCGGACGTAACGTGTGCCGATATATTTTTTCGCGAATGCAATCATGTCGTCTGCCATGAGCGACATATCGTCATCGGATATTTCGTCGGTGATTGACATACCGGCAGCGGGTACTATTTCAAATGGATTTGTTCGCGAGATTGACGCATATGTCATCTCTTCGTCAGCGGGAAGTTCCGATGATATGCGGTGAATTGGATTTTTTGTCTGCGCAACAGGTTTGGCACCGCTCACGGGAAGCACTGCCAGAAATAATCCTGTCATTATGGTAGCGAGAAATCTCGACATCGATTTATGGTAAATTTCAGACGGCTCAGTGTGTGGAACGTAGCAAAAACAGGTGGCGGTCACGACCGCCGGAGATCCGTCGTAGGTTAAAGATAGATTTTCGATTGCAAAGTTACTGAAATTAGGCAGATAAGCCAAATGTTTCGATGCGAATAAACTGCATATTATGTTAATAAGGTTAAAAAACCACCCGCATTGAGCTGTTTCAGCGACGGCGTTGCCGTCGGCAGCTCAATGCGGGTGGTTGGATGATTGTGGGGATGAACCGGTGTCGGCCGAAAAGATCAGAAAAGCCAGGTTGCGGTTACTGTCCAGAAGCGGTTTTTGCCGTCAAATATGTTTTTTCCGTAAAGGGCGTCATTGCCGGATGCGGAGTTGGTGATACCCAGGCCGTAGGTGGCTCCGAGTTCGAGATGGTCGATAAGGCGGAAGCCGAGACCGAAGTTCCATGCAACATCGAAGCTACGGTATTTCACAGCCTCCTTTACAGTCTGGTTTGACAGACGGAAAGAGAAGTCAGGACCTGTGAGAAGGTAGGGTGTGAAAACTTTACCGATCAGAGGCAGGCCGATGTTCCAGCGGAAGTTTACGGGAACTTCGAGGTAATCGCAGTTGAAAGTACCGGTTTCCTTTAATGCATCTTCAACGTCTTTAAACGAGATTCCGTTGTTGCGGTGGGTGTACATTACCGATGCGTCAACGCCAATGTTGATGATGGGCGCGGTGAACTGCACGTTCAGACCGCCGGTGAAGCCGGAGCGGTTGGCCGAAGAGTAGAGATCCTTGTCAAGACTGAGTTTGCTGACGTTCATACCGGCCTTGATACCGAAACGGAGGGGGCTGCCTGCGGAAGCTGCCGGAACATTTGAAACGAATGCGGCGCATACCATAAGTGCCGAAACAATGAGGGTCTTGAATTTTTTCATAAATATAAATTTGGTTTATAGTTGATTCCGTGATAAAGCATCCCGTCTGTTCCACCGATCTCCCCTATATAACACGCAAATGTAACAAAAATTTTCTGAAAACCACATAAAACAGCTATCTTTGCGTAAAATATTATCAGAACTTATGGATGCACAGACACATCTCGCGCTCGAAGAGAAGGTTGTGGAGATGCTCAAAACGGTTTTCGACCCTGAGATTCCGGTTGATATCTACAGCCTCGGCCTTATATACAGAATCGATATTTCCGACGAAGGAAACCTCGTTGTCGACATGACAATGACTGCGCCGTCATGTCCGATGGCAGATTTTATAATCGAGGATGCCAGAATTAAACTGGAGTCTATCGAAGGAATCAAATCGGTTACAATCAATCTGGTTTTTGAGCCCGAATGGAATCGTGACATGATGAGCGAGGAGGCCAAACTCGAACTCGGTTTTCTATGATTACTGCCGGGCAAATATCGGCGGAAACTCCGGGGGGCAAGGCTTACTTCATCTCCGATCTCCATCTGGGGGCCAGTTACCTTTCCGAACCACGCGATTATGAGAAGCGGGTGGCAAAGTTTCTCGACAGTATTGCCGACGATGTTGCCGAGCTTTATCTGCTTGGCGATATCCTCGACTACTGGTATGAGTACCGGACGGTGGTTCCCCGGGGATACACACGATTTTTCGGAGCTTTGGGCCGTCTGTCGGATAGAGGAGTTAAGATCACATGGTTCATAGGCAACCATGATATATGGCTATTCGACTATCTTCGCGATGAAATAGGAATGAAAGTTGTCGATGGTTATGAGTTGCGCACTATAATGGGACGTAAGTTCTTTCTTAGCCATGGCGACGGGCTGGGAAAGCTCCCGCTGCCGTTCCGGGCTATCCGTGCCACTTTCCGCAACCGTTTCTGTCAGCGGCTCTATTCGGCTATCCATCCGCGGTGGACTATACCGTTCGCTCTGCGCTGGTCGGCCCATTCGCGCGATTTCGCCAACTCTACTCCCCGCTTCCTCGGGGAATATGGTGAGCCCTTGATCGCTTTCTGTCGGGAATATCTTGCGGAACATCCGGGAAGTGTCGATTATTTCGTGTTCGGTCACCGCCATGTGCTGGTAGATTATCCTCTTGGGGTGGATCATAGCCATATGATTATCCTTGGCGACTGGATTCACCATTTTTCTTACGGGGTATTCGATGGAAAAGAGTTTTCGCTTCATCGTTTCGAGGCTCGGACAGATGTGGAAAACGGCAGAAAGTAGGCGGAGAATCGGACGTTTTTGGGCAAAAAGAAAGTGTTAAACACTGAATTAACTGTTTTTAACAATAGCTACTCCCACTTGGGGCGATTTTATATAACGCTGATTGATAGTGGCGTAAATGGCATATTTGGTTGGAAAAATGTGAAAGAGGTTATTAAACTATGTCGTATAACATATGAATTTATTTTGTAGCCAACCGAAAAAAGGTGACCTTTGCATCACAAACCTAAAACAATCTTTTTTACCTTAGAAATTGTACCTATTGGAAACCAATAAGAAGGCGCTTAGTGATAAGCGCCTTTTTATATTTCCGGGAAGACATGTTTATCGTAATACAGCCAGCCGTCGGTGTAAGCGGCCGGAATCTGGTATCCGGTGCTTTGCCGACGGCTGGCTGTATTAGTTGGTTTTGATGCGTTTTCTTCAGTGGCTCATGTAAGTGCGCGCAAAGTTATTCCGTGGTTTCAGTCGAGGCACGGTGGGTGAGGGTTATCACTGTGTGCCCCTGAGTGTCGGTGAGTTCAACCTCCCCTGATTTGGTGACGTCGTATCCCTTTACACGGCTGAGCGCTCCGAGAAGCGCGTCCTCAACCGACATGTCGGGACACATCATGCGTGTGGCGCCGGTCTGGCTCAGGTCAAGTACACCGGGAGCGGCGTCGGTCTGGAAACTGCCCATAAGCGAGTTGCACGATGCGTTGCCGTAGAGTTGACCGGTGGAGGTGTCGAACCCGAGGAAGGGGCTTTCCTGGTTTTCCGGCACGGTGACTGCCTTGCCATCTATGGATGTTACGTTCCATTCACCGTTGAGATCGGCTATGGTGGCCACTGTTTTCGAGCCGGAGCATGAAGCGAGGGATGCGATAGCGACTATCCCTGCGCAGAGTGTTGCAAGTTTTTTCATTGTCTATGTAGTTTTGTCGTTTGGTATGGTTGTGTATATATGTTCTCAGTTACGTGTCTTATGCTTTTTTACGGATACAGGAAACCGATGCGTGGATTTTCCGAATGCCACACACCGGTTATAACGTCCGGGATCGCTGAAATGTTAAGGCTTCAGTGTATCAAAAAGTGTGATTAACCGTGCGAGATCCTCCTCGTTGCTGAAACTGAATGTGATCGAACCTTTGCCTTTCTTATCACATGAGAACTTGACCGGAGTCTGGAAGGCGTTCGACAGATGCTTTTTCAGCAAGTCGAAGTCATGGCTGGCATATTGGCGGTCATTTTTTTCGGCAGTTGTGTTTTTGTCGAGTTCCCCTTGTTGGTAGGCTTTTGCAAGTTCCTCTACCTTGCGGACCGATAACCCCTGGCGTATAATTTCCTTATATATCTTGAGCTGTATCGAAGGATTGTCGATGGAAAGGAGGGCGCGGGCATGGCCCATGTCCAGCCGCTTGTCGCGCAGACCGAGCTGCACCTCTGCCGGCAGACGCAGCAGACGCAGGAAGTTGGCAATGGTGGCCCGCTTCTTGCCTATACGCTCCGACAGCCGTTCCTGGGTAAGACTGTATTGGTCGATTAGTTTCTTGAAGGTGAGGGCGATCTCTATGGCGTTCAGATCCTCGCGCTGTATGTTTTCTATAAGCGCCATTTCGGTAAGTTCCGAATCGTTGGCGGTGCGTATGTAGGCTGGTACGGAGGTCAGGCCTGCCATACGTGCGGCGCGGTATCGGCGTTCGCCGGCAATAATCTGGTAGCTGTCCGGTCCGGTCTTGCGTAGCGACAGCGGCTGTATTATGCCGAGTTCGCGGATAGAGGCGGCGAGTTCTTCGAGTGCTTCCTCGTCGAAGGTAGTGCGTGGCTGAGCCGGATTCGGTGTGATCCGGTCAAGGTTAATGTCGTTTATCGCCGACGATCCCTTGGCAGGGGTATCGTCCATCGAGATCAGCGAGCCGAGCCCGCGGCCGAGAGCGTTTCTGTGTTGTGCCATATGGTTTGAATCGGTATGAGTACGAGGGGAGGAGATGTATTTATCAGTTCTTGGCAATCAGTTCCTTGGCGAGCATTATATGAGAGGTGGCGCCACGGCTCTCAGGATCGTAGAGCAGGGCCGGCAGTCCGTGCGAAGGAGCCTCGCTCAGGCGTATGTTTCTAGGAATCACGGTGTTGAATACCATATCACCGAAGTGGGTTTTCAACTCCTCATAAATCTGGTTTGCAAGTCGCAGACGGGCATCGTACATAGTCAGCAGAAAGCCTTCTATCTCGAGCTGAGGATTCAGTTTCGATTTTATGATCCTGATAGTATTGAGCAGTTTGCTGATTCCCTCGAGGGCGAAATATTCTGCCTGTACGGGTATTATTACCGAATCGGCGGCAGTGAGCGCATTGACTGTGATCAGTCCCAGGGATGGAGAGCAGTCGATGAGTATGAAATCATATTTCGGCGCAACATCGGCCAGAAGCTTTGCAAGCACACGTTCGCGGTCGGGCTGACTGATAAGTTCGAGCTCTGCTCCGGCGAGGTCGATGCGTGAGCCTACAAGATCAAGACCCTCCACGCAGGTCGGAACCTGAGAACCGTCAACGGGGTATCCGTCTACCAGACATTCGTAGATCGACGACTGCATATGGCGCGGGTCTATGCCGTAGCCCGACGTAGCGTTGGCCTGCGGGTCGGCATCGATTATGAGCACTTTCTTGCCTCGGCTTGCAAGCGAGGCTGCAAGGTTTATGGTAGTGGTGGTTTTTCCGACGCCACCTTTCTGATTTGCGATAGCTATGATTTTGCCCATGTGGTTTTCTTGTATTTTCTGCAAAGTAAAGGGTTTTCAGCGGTATATGAAAATTATCATGGCTTCATTTAAGCCTTTTTGTTGATAAGTGGGCAATATTGTTCATAACTGTGGAACATTTTAACATTGTCCGTGGAACATCATGCCGCCGATCTGCTGATCCGGTTGTCCGATTCGCTCACTATAAAATATATGGTCTGTTATGTAGCTGCTGAAAAGCGTGATCATCTCTGGAGCATAAGACACTCACGATATGATATATCGGTAGATACGCAACGCTTTATCATTATCATTCCGATACAGTCTTTTCAAATAATTTCATCAAGGATTCATATCTGCGCGGATCTCCAACAAGCACTATTTTATTGTCGGAGTCAATTAGAAATGTATGATACATTTATCCAGGCATTATTCTGTATGAATGTCTGCAACGAATCGATATATACAGAATGAATGAATTGTTCTGCCTCGAACCATATTGACATTGTCTCCGTTTCATCTCTCTCCGGAGCCAGAATGAAAATGAAGTTTACCCCCTTCGGTTCATATTCGGTAATCAGCTTATTCCACCCATGTATCTTGGTAAGCGCACACGACATACATTCGGTAGAGTCGTAAAATACGACAAGCGAATGAGTATAACCTGAGAGTATAACCTGAGTCTGGAGAATCATTCTAAAACGAATTAATACGGGACCTCTTGACATGAGAAAGGATTACAGCCATCACCATTCTCAATCGGACATGTGTCAAGCAATCCGGTAATGGTTGTTTTTATATACTTTCCCTCAAGTTTTCCTTCCAATCCGCCGTCAGTTAAAGTAAATGATCCTTCTCCTGAGAGAGAAATATATTTGAACAAAGTACACTTTTCGGCTTTACCATCTTTTTTGGGATAGCGAAAATTGTTGTTGCCTGATTCTGAACTCTCTCCGTCAGAAAGTGCCTCGATATTTGCTTAAAGCGTATCGGAAGGGGGAGTTTGGCGCTTCGAAGGATGGAAGTTCGTATACGCGTAGCTACCGCTTCCCAATATAGCTGCCCCAGGAAGTAATGTGTATAATGAAGATCTTGTTGTCACGTGGAAAAATATTAGAAATTGCGAATAACAGTATTGTTAATTTGTAGCAAAGATGCGTTAATTGTTCTTTTTGCCAAAATATTTTGAAAAAATAGAAAAAATAATGTGAAAAAATTGCGCTACAGGCTTTCTGAGGCATGGTGGGAGGTTCCATACCATTTGTTTCAGCTCCTGCTATGGTACTCAGACGTTCTTATGTTCTTCCATAGGTTAACAATGTGTCGGAGAAAAGTGTTACCTTTGTAGAGGTGAGTGGTGGAAGCGAGGAATTATCAGTTAATAATTACGAAGATAAATATACGGTTATGAAGCCTTTGATACTTATTACGAACGATGACAGCATCAGCGCTCCCGGGCTGCGTTATTTGGTGGATTGCGTGAAGGATTTCGGTGAAATATATGTTGTGGCTCCCGATGAGCAGCATTCCGGGCAGTCGTCGGCTTTCACGGTAAGCGTGCCGCTGCGTGTCACCGGTCATGAGGGTTACGAAGGCGCACGGGTATTTTCGGTCAACGGTACTCCGGTCGACTGTGTGAAGCTCGCCATGCATCATATCGTTCCCCGCCGCCCCGATATAGTGCTGTCGGGTGTGAACCACGGCTCCAACGCCGGTAATTCTGTGATCTATTCAGGGACGATGGGTGCCGCCTTCGAAGGTGCCATGCAGGGTATTCCTGCGGTCGGCTTCTCACTGCTTCACCATTCGATAAAGGCTGATTTCAGTGAATGTACCCCTTGGGTGAAGGCTATCACCCGCATGGTGTTGGAGAACGGGCTGCCGGAGGGGGTGGCGCTTAATGTCAATTTTCCTGCGAAGGTGAAGATAAAGGGGGTGAAAGTGGTGCGCTCCGCCCGCAGCCGCTGGACCGAGGAGTACAAGGAGTATCTCGATCCGCATGGCAAGCCGTTCTATCTGCTTACCGGCGATCTTGTGAACGAGGAGCCTGACAGCGACGAGACAGATCTATACTGGCTCGACCGCGATTATGCCTCGATAGTGCCTGTGCGCGCCGATCAGAACGCCATTGAGACTATCCCGGCGCTTACCGCCGAGATTGCCGGTCTAAAGGTCTGAGCGGAACACTTGTTTTTGCCCTTTGTGGAGGGTGGTGTCGCCATACTCAACAGCATGGTGAGGACATATGTGGTAGCAACGCAGGCAGAAAGCGCAGTCACGTCCCCACGCAGGGCGACTATCTTTCATTGTGATGTTGTCCATCGGGCATGAAAGTGCGCATGTCGAGCAACCTGTGCAGCGATCAGACGCCCGGAATTTATGGGGCGATGTGCAGAAAGCGTTGAAGAACGGGCGTATCAGGTAGGTTTTCCACCATGCTCCTGCTCCGCGTACAACGTCGTCGTCAGAGAATTTCCTTTTTATAGCGGATGCAATCTCCTCCACTCTTCCTGGCATTGCGGCCATCTTTCCAGCCTCTATGTCGGTTGAGTCAACATCGAATCCCTTCATGCACACATATGTATTAGGCATCGCTACGGAGAAACTGCCGCGCGGTGTCCATCCGCGGCGCCCGACAAGCTTTCGCCAGCAGTTGTCGGCATAGCCTATGTCGTCGCCGCAGGTCAATACCACATAATGCGGACACTGCGGCGCTCCCTTGAAGCGAACTTTGCTTATGAAGCGCTCCATAACCGGGGGTATGCCCCACGAATATACAGGCATTACCCAGATCACCGGTTCCCCTTCTTCTGTCACTTCAAGCGTCTCCTTGCCGGGATTGAGCAGACGCTCCCCGCCGAGAATCACCGTCTCGCCCCCGGCATGCCGCTGCAGCTCCCGAGCTACCCGAAGTGAATTGCCTGTTCCTGAAAATACAATCAGCATCTTTGTCTGTATCGGGAATGATTAGCGGATGGTTACCTGTGTGGCTCCGTAGCCATACTCGCGGAACGATGCATCCTGAACATCATGTCCCTTGAAGCTATAGTTGAGCTCCTTCATAAGAGCCTGACGGAGAATTCCTTCACCTTTGCCGTGGATGAAAACTATTTTCTGACCTTTTTTTGTGAGATTTTCTTTCATCACCTTGCGGAAGGTGTCGATCTGGTAGTTTAATATGTCGGCGTTGCTGAGTCCGCGGGTGCTGTCGAGCAATTCGTTGATATGGAGGTCTATCACCAGAGGACCATCCTTGGGCTGTTTTTTCTGTACGGGGCGCTTGAGCGGACGGCTGTCCTCGTGGCGTTTGCGACGCATGGCATCTTCGAGCTGCGAACTGTCGATTGTCATGGCACGCTGTGGAATATCGTTTTTCACGATATCCACCGCAATCACGGGTTCATCGAAATAGGGGTTGTCGCGGAAGCAGTGCAGCTTGAAGAATTTGGTGGTATCCATCGGCGTCTCCACGGCTACAGGCGCCTTCAGGCGGAACTGACGGTCGCGCTTGAAGGCTACATACTGGAACGCCAGACGGTCGAGCCGTCCAACCTGGTCGCGGGTCAGCTCTTCGAGAAACACCTGCATGTTTGGCTCTACAAGTCCGGCATAGCGGGTTGTCCACCCTTCCTCGCCATCGGCGCGTGAAAGGTAGGTGAAATATAGGAAATAGTTCGAGTCGTTCACCAGATATGCCTCGTAGGAGGTGGTGGAAAGGTGTTTGAGTTCCATAGCCGCAAATGCGAGTACAACGTTGAGCTTCTCACCCCCGGGTGTCTCCGCCACAGGTTCGGGTTTCGGAGCTTCCGGCATCTGTGTGGGCACGAATTTGCTTTTCGCCTGCTGTTCGCGTTCCTGGCGGTGTTGTCCGGTTCCGCCGAAAATATCGCGCCTGGCGCCCTCCTCGCCGGGTGTGCTTACCACTACGAGTTCTTTGAGCATTACGGGGGTTACAAATCCGTCCTCCTCTTCGACGTGGGCAATCTGTCCGTCGATTTTCACCACTCGTCCGCCCCCGGTGGAGCTAAGGAATCTTACGTTGTCTCCTACTTTCGTCATATCTATGCGTGTATTATGTCTATGTAAAATATCTCTTCCGTTGTTTCCCGATACAAACTTACGCAATTTCCCCGACATTTACGTAACTTTGCATCATGGTAAAGAATTTGAGAATCGACGATTTCGATTATCCGCTCCCCGACGAGCGCATTGCAAAACATCCGCTTGCCCTACGCGACAGCTGTAAACTGCTTGTGCGACGCGCCGACGGATCTATATCCGACGGCGTTTTCAGCGAGCTGCCGCAGATTCTTCCTGCCGACAGCATGCTGGTATACAACAATACGCGTGTGATCAACGCCCGTCTGCGTTTCCGTAAGCCAGAGGGGGCGCTCATCGAGATCTTCTGTCTTGAACCGGTGTCTCCGCGCGATTATGCGCAGAGTTTCGCTTCAAACGGGCACTGTTCGTGGATCTGTTTTGTCGGGAACTCAAAAAAGTGGAAGCAAGGGCAGCTTATTCTGCGCCTTGATGTAAAGGGATATCAGGTTGATTTCCGTGCCGACCGTGTGGGGCGTGAGGCTAATGCGTCGGTGATAGAATTCTCATGGGATGTTCCGGAACTTACTTTTGCCGACATAATCGAGGCGGCCGGGGAGATACCCATCCCTCCATATCTGAACCGCTCGACAGAAGCGTCGGACGCATCGGACTATCAGACGGTCTATTCCCATATCGACGGCTCGGTAGCGGCTCCGACCGCCGGACTGCATTTCACTCCCCGCGTGCTCGACGAGATCTCGGACCGAGGTATTCCTCGCCGCGAACTTACATTACATGTGGGGGCCGGCACTTTTCAGCCCGTCAAATCGGATGAGATCGGAGAACATATGATGCACAGCGAGTTTATCGCTGTCAGCCGTTCCCTTATAGACGAACTTGCGTCGACAGACCGGCGTGTGATTGCTGTGGGCACAACTTCGGTGCGCACGCTCGAAAGCCTATATCATCTGGGCTGTCGCGCGGCGCAGGGGCTTCCGGTCGATGAGCTGCCTCAGTGGTATCCTTACGACAGCGATCATCCGCAGCTGTCGGTAGCGGATGCGCTTAAGGCGCTTCTCGACAGGTTCGAAGGGGATACTTTCGTGGCCTCCACCAGAGTGATAATCGCTCCGGGATACCGTTACCGCATTGTAAAGGGAATAGTGACGAACTTCCATCAGCCTCGCTCCACTCTGCTTCTGCTTGTGAGCGCATTTACCGGCGGTGGCAATGAATGGCGTAGTGTTTACGACCATGCGCTCGACGGAGGTTACCGCTTTCTGAGCTACGGCGATGCCTGCCTCTTCATCGGTGAATGAGAGGCAGACGGGGGGGGAGTCAGAGAATCGGTGAGAACAGGCGCATGAACGATTCTAAAGCTTTCTCATGCAGAGGTCGTCCGCGCCACGATGTCGGGGTGACGCGAATGGAGTCTTTCTGGTCGTTGAAAAACTGATCTTTCATCCTTTTGTTGAAGTCGGTCGAATAGATCAGCATGTTTGCCTCGAAGTTGTGTTCGAAGCTGCGGAAATCGAAATTTGTCGAGCCAACGGTGGCGAAGTCGTCGTCGATGATGATCGCCTTGCTGTGGAGCATCCCTTTCTGATAGAGATAAACCTTTATTCCGGACCGCAGACATTCCTGAATATAGGAGAAAGAAGCCCACCGGAGCATGTCGCTGTCGGAACGTTGAGGCAGCATCAGGCGCACATCCACTTTGCCGAGAGCCGCGACCTGCAGGGCATGCAGCAACCCCTCCGACGGAATGAAGTATGGGGTCATTATGTAGATACATTTCCGCGCCGACGATATGGCATGCTGAAATATGAGGGTCATGTTCATCCACTGTGAAGTGGGGCCTCCGGTTACAAGCTGCATCCCTGCCGGCGACGATGTTTCTATCTTTGTACCGGCAATTTCCTCGATCAGCGGCTGTCCCATGAAGTTCCAGTCGATTGCAAACGATTGCTGGAGCGCACCTACCGCGGGGCCTCGCAGACGCAAGTGCAGGTCGCGCCAGGTATCGAACAGTTTTCCGCCGTCGATGTAGCGGTCGGCGATATTCATACCCCCGATGTAGCCGATCTCGCCGTCGATGACAGCGAGCTTCCGATGGTTGCGCCAGTTTATGCGTGTGCCGAATGGTGGAAATACAACCTTGAAGAACGGATATGCCTCTATGCCGGCTTCACGCATCCGGCGACAGGCGCGTCTTGAAAGTTTGAACGAACCGACATGATCGTATATGACCCTCACCTTCACTCCTGCCCTGGCCCGTTCGGCAAGGGCGTCAAGCACACGGTTGCCTATCTTATCGTCGACGATTATGTAGTATTGCAGGTTGATATACTTTTTTGCGGCGGCGATATCGGCGAGCAGAGCGTTGAATTTGTCCGTGCCGTTATCGAACAGTTCTACCTCGTTGCCTTCGTAATAGTTGGCGCTGCATAGCGAGTGGGCGAGGTTAACCTGTTGCCGCAGCTGGGCAGGATAGTTCTGAAGTTTTACGGGTTTCGATCTAGCTGCGGGATTCAGGCGTTTCAACTTCCTCCGGTTGCGCCGTGAGATTATGCGTTTTGTCTGTATGTTCCTGCCGAAAACTATGTACAGAATCAATCCTACCATGGGAACCACCAGAAGCACCGTGATCCATGCCAGAGACTTCACCGGGTTCCGGTTTTCACTCACTACCACAACGATGATTCCGAGTATGGTGAGCATGTACAGGACAGCTATCGTCCAGTACACCCATGGAGTTGTGATGAAGTCTGCGAACCAGAACACTTCGGTTGATTGGTGATTGGTGGTTAGTAGTCAGTGATTTTTGTGGCCCGATAATCTCTATCAGGGGGCTTGATTTATCTCAGTTGATGAGCTGATGGCGGATCATGAGGTCGGAGTTCTGCGGAGCTGAGGCCACATGCTCCCTGAGCCCTGCGGCAGCTCCTGCGGCAGTTCCCTCCATTGTGCCCTGATAGTCATAGGCGAACCGCGGACTGTCGGGCGACAGGGCTGAGAAGCCCATGCCCCTCCAGCTGTATGGAAGTCCCATGAGGTCAAGAAGGGTGGTGTAAACATCCACCTGTCCCATCACTTCATTATGTGTGCCTCCTACGGGAGAGTTGAGCACGATCATCGGAACGAAGCCTGCCGGTGCCACCAACTCGCGTCCCTCTGCTGAGTTGCGTATCTCATGGCGCCATGAAGCGAGCGCCTCATGATCGCCTGCGACGACGACCATTGTCCTGTCCCAGTCGGGACGGCTTTTCAGATAGTCGATAAAGTGTCCCAAAGCCTGATCGGTATAGTTGACGGCTGTAAGATAATCGATTAATTTTCCGTGGTGGTCGCCTGAAAATGTTATCGTCCGCAGTTTTTCTGGTATTTTGAACGGGTTGTGACCCGTATACGTGACGAGTTGCACATATGCCTTTTCACCTTCAGGCCATACATCGCCACGCTGCATTTTCGCTATGGTCTGTTCTATAAGTGATCCGTCACTAAGACGCTTGGGATGGCCTATACGCTCGGAATTGTCCCAGCTATCGGCCATTTCCTGTCGGGTGATACCGAAGCTCCTCGCCACAAGTCCCTGATTCCATGTGGATGGCTTGTCGCCGCTAAGAAGGTAGGTTTTGGCTCCCTGCTCTTTCATAGCGTCGGGAAGGGCGAAGAATTTCGCCTCCGGATATTTCATGGAGAACACATCGTTGCGCATCGGATACATTCCGGCGAGCATCAGCAGCTGACCGTCGATGCTTCGCCCGTTGCCGACTTGCGACAGTACCTGAGAGGCATACCATGTGGATGCGGTGTCGGCCATGGCGGCGTTCAGATGTGGAGTAAGTTCCTTGCCTTCAAGTCTGGCACCTATGGGCCATGATTCCAGTGATTCGCATATTATTACGATAAGATTGTCGCGCCGCAGACTGTCAGGAATGGTGCGGGAGGTTTGCTGCATCCGGCTCTGAAAGCGCATATGGTCGCGATTCCACTGAGCCACTCCTTCGCGTTCTTCCGGTGTGATAGCGCGCTCGGTGATAGCGAGTTCAGCCGCCAAAGTTCCGAAAGGGGTGTATATTACCGGCGGAGTGGTGGCGTAGTAGCATTCGCTTTTCAGCCATTCCACATGTGAAACCAGACCGCCGTTCACTACCGCAGCCAGTACCGAACATGAACCCAACAGGACGAGCGTTATGAGATATGGTGTCCATACCGGTTTGCGTACCTCTTTCCCTGTAAATGTGAAGAGCAGGGTAAGGAGTGTCACTAACGGAAGAGAGAGGTAGCGCCAGCTCCATGAGTCTGCTATGCTGGTGTGGAAATCGAAAACCTGTCCGACAAGTAGGTAGCTTGCCGGAGGGATGGAGTTGAAATATGTCCGGCAGTACATGAGGTTGGCTATCATCAGGAGATCGACAACCGCCATCAACGCAATCTGCGGCCATTGCTTGCGGGTAGCGACCGACGGAAGCGCCATCACAGTTGCCAGAGTGAGCGCGTTGATGTAAGTGGAAACGAAACCAAGAGCGCGGAAAGTTGTCTGACCGCACCACAGCAGATCGAAAACCAGAACAGTCAGAAGACATCCCGCCCATGACAGGGCAAATCTTTTTGTCCACAATCCCTCGTTGAAAAGGAGGCGTCCGAACGCTCCCAACGCAATATTTTTCTTCTTGTACTGTGCCATTATACCTAACTTTTAGCAGTGCCACGATACTTCTGCGGCATGATACCACAAATGTAGCAATAATTTCCCTCTGTACCACACACATACCGGAAAAAGAGTATGAATTTTGCCGATTATTGAAAAAAAACAGATGTATCGGGTGAAATTGATTTTTCAAAGCGGACATTTTTTAACATAAGTCGGTTGGAAGTGGCTTCATGGCCAACCGCATCAAAATAGTCGCCATCGAGACACCTGACGACACTTATATGGTTCACTACTCTTTCTTGTGCCTGCCCTCCCCCTCGTTCTCCACCACTTGATTTATTTATTTTTACTTCTGTCGTAGGATTCCGCATTTTTTTGATGCGGTTGCCCTGAAAGCGGTTTGGTAGGAATGGATATTTTTTCTAATTTTGTGAATTGAAATAGTGTCAATGAAAACTTTGCATAAGATATTGATATCGTTTGCTGTTGCGATGGGGGTATCGCTTAATGCCTCCGCAGCTTCGAAAGCCACATGGGAGGAGGTCTCATCCCCTGTGCCGTCTGTTGTGCAAAGTCTGGAAAGCGAGGCCGAAGTCGGCATTGTGGTTGCTGACGGCTATATATATATATCAAGCGAGAAACCCATAACCATAAAAATATTTTCAATTCTCGGTCAGTTGATATCCCAGGAAAGCCTCAAACCCGGGATGCACCGCATCAAACTGGATTCACGCGGAATTTTTATTCTCCGTGCCGGCTCCACCACCCGCCGTATTACGCTGTAGGAAGAGCTGATATAGCGGAAGAGACGAAAAGCGGCAGAGCGATAGTAGGAATTGCGTGAGTTCATCAGCTGTCTCGACGATCACGATAAAAAAAACAGCTCACCGGAATGTTAGTCTAACATTCCGGTGAGCTGTTTTTTATCGTTTATCGTTTATTGATGATGTCGCAGCTGTAGCAAAGCGCTCTGCTCTATTTTCACGCATACATTGCCTCGATTTCCGAAGCATAGTGGCGGTTGATTACAGGGCGGCGGATTTTGAGTGTGTTTGTGAGCTCGCCGGCTTCCATCGTGAACTCTTTGGGTAGGAGGGTGAATTTCTTGATTTTCTCAAATGAGGCCAATCCCTCCTGAAGCGTTTCGATACGGCGGCTTATCAGATCGCGGACCTGATTGTTTTTCAACAGTTCCTCAAGTGACCGATATTGTATTTTCTTGCGGTTGGCATACTCCTTGATGGCTTCTACCGCCGGCACTATAATCGCGGTGACAAACTTGCGGTTGTCGCCTATTACGGCTACCTGCTCGATATATTTATCTTCGCCAAGTCGGCTTTCGATAGCCTGAGGAGCTATATATTTACCGTTTGAGGTTTTGAAAAGATCCTTTATACGCTCGGTGAGTATGAGGGCACCGTGTTCGTCGAAATATCCGGCATCGCCTGTGCGGAAGAATCCGTCGGCTGTGAATGCTGCGGCTGTCTCTTCCGGTTTGTTGAAGTATCCGCGCATCACTGTGGGACCCTTTACGAGAATTTCGTTCTCAGCGCCGATTTTCACCTCTATGCCGGGCAGCACGGTGCCGACGGTGCCGATCTCATAACCCACATAGGGGTAGCAGCTGACGGTGGCGGTGGTTTCCGACAGTCCGTACCCGATTACGATAGGCACACCTATAGTGCGGAAAAACTCCGTGATGGCGGGGCTCAGGGGAGCGCCGGCTGTAGGAAACATGTTTCCGTTCTCTATTCCCATAACCCGGCGCACTTTAGCGAACACGTTTTTATCGTAGAAACGATAGCGGGTCTCAAGCCATGAGGGTACGCGACGTCCGTTTCTTACGTATTCAAGATTGCGTTTCCGGCCGATTTTAAGGGCGCGGGCACACATCCATCGGCTGATCCCTTTCATATGGCTTATTTTTTCCTGAATCGCGGCGTAGGCTTTCTCCCAGAAACGCGGTACGGAACACATGCATGTGGGGCGGACTTCGCGGAGGGTATTCTGTATTTCACGCGTATCGGCATTTACATAAACCTTTATACCGCTGTCAAGGCAGAAGAATGTCCACGCTTTTTCGAATATGTGGCTCAGTGGCAGAAAGCATAGCGAGCGGTCGGCATCGCTGAGCGACGTGAGGCGTTCGTGGTGCATTTCTATGGCTGCCGTGAAACATGAGTGGGGGAGTATCGCACCTTTTGGGTCGCCTGTCGTTCCTGAAGTGTACAGGAGGGTGGCGATGTCATCGGGGGTAGCGGCGGCTGTGCGTCGCTTGACTTCGTCGCGGCAGTTCTGTGTGGCGGCTTCGCCGAGTTTCAGAAACTGTGGGAACGTGAGTGTGGAGGTGTCACCTTCCTGACGTTCTATCTCGCAGAATGTGACTATCTGGGTCAGGCATGAGGATTTTGCCGACACTTCGCGGGCTATGAGATACTGCGCTTCGGATCCTACGAAAATCATGCGTGCGCCCGAATCGTTGACGATGTACTCGACCTGCTGTGGCGATGAAGTCGCATATATGCTTACGGGGACCGCGCGGTTGGCGAATGCCGCAAGATCGGTGATGATTATATCGGGATCATTCTGAGAGAATACCGCTATGCGTTCTTTCTCCTTGATGCCGAGAATCTCGAGGGCGCATGCTGCCCGTTCTACCATCGCGGAAAGTTCGTTCCAGGAATACGGAATCCATTCTCCACCGGGATTGCGTCTGTAGATTGCTGCACGGTCGGTGTATTTTTTACTTTGTCTTTCGACGAGTGTGGTCAGAACATTTGCCATATCAAGTGGTTCTATCTGCATCGTTAACGAAGGCTTTTCGGAGAGAACTTCGTTGGTCGGTTTATTCCGCCACGATGCTGTGGAGTGAGAGTTCGGTTGTCTTTTTTTGTTGTTTATGGCTGCAAAGGTAGCCTTTTACTTCGGAGAGGATATAGTGAAGATGTGGAAAAGTGACGTGCAG
The DNA here is from genome assembly GCA_014800795.1 of Bacteroidales bacterium. GTDB lineage: Bacteria > Bacteroidota > Bacteroidia > Bacteroidales > Muribaculaceae > UBA7173. The sequence goes on from JAAVFL010000004.1 coordinate 212,263, forward strand.
TTAACTTTCTTTTACATTTCAACTGGTAAAAATGTCATAAAATTGTGCTATTTGTCGCTTTTTCAGCTACACTATATCTATATCTATGAGTGCAACCGTATGGGTTACCTCGGAAGCTGGTGTCATTCCCCCTTGAGCAGTCTGTTATATCGTTCGTCGTCGTTGATAAGTTGAAGTGCCTCGCGATAAACCGGACTCAATACAGGGTTGACAACCTTGAAGTAGGTTGAAGTAGTGAAAAGATCGCGGCCGATGATGCCCTTTACAACCGTCCGCATCATCAGGGCAGACTTGTCGAACTGTTCGGCGTTATATTTCACGCTGTCGTTTTCACCCATCTTTACTATTTCCTGAAGCATGTCGGGGGTTACCTCGAAGTTGTCGATGAATTTCTGTTCGGTGGGGTATGTCTGTTTTAGTTGTTTGCGGTTGTTGTCGACATAGGTGAGACTATATCGGTTGATAATCCCTTTGGCTACGAGGTCGCGGTAATAGGGGGTGAACATCGTAGTGTCGATAGGGACGAACTGATCGGGCATTATACCTCCGCCTCCGTATACGGGGCGCCTGTTTTTCAAGGTCTCGTATCGCAGTGAGTCGGCGAAGTGTACCGAGTCGGCCGAAGAAAATTCGCCGGCTTCGTAGCGGTGAAGCATGTCCATGCGGTAGTCGTCTCCCTCGCCTGCCGTGTATGGTTTCTGAATCGAGCGTCCGGAGGGGGTATAGTAGCGCGATATGGTGAGGCGTATCATTGAGCCGTCCGGTATCGGGAACGGGCGCTGTACGAGCCCCTTTCCGAATGTGCGCCGTCCTACGATCAGGCCGCGGTCGTTGTCCTGTATGGCACCGGACAGAATTTCGCTTGCTGATGCGCTGTACTGATTTGCCATGATTACGAGCTTACCGTCGCGCATGTCGCCGGCTTTTTCCACAAAATATTTGTGTGCTCCCATTTTCGGCGCGTCTGTATAGACTACTAGGTCGCCTTTGTCAAGGAAATGGGATGCGAGTTCGGTGGCCGCGTTGAGGTAGCCTCCGCCGTTGTCCTCAAGGTCGATGATGAGGTTCTTCATTCCCTGTTTGCGAAGTTCGGCGAGAGCTTTCTGAAACTCTTCGTCTGTGGCTTCCGCGAAGCGTGATATGCGTATATATCCGGTTTCGGGGTCTGCCATATAGGATGCGTCGACGCTATATACAGGGATGTCGTCGCGGACGATGTTGAATGTAAGCGGTTCTTCAACCCCTTTGCGGAGTACTTTCAGTGTCACCTCCGAGCCTTTCGGACCGCGCAGTATTTTCAGTACACGCGAATTGGGGCTCTTGACTCCAGACATAACCGAGTCGCCTGCCTGAAGGATCCGGTCGCCAGGCAGGATGCCAACCTTTTCAGAAGGTCCGCCGGAAGTGGTCTGTACAACGAATAGTGTGTCGTTGAGCATATTGAACTGAATACCGATGCCGCTGAAATTTCCCTCCAGCGGTATGGTTAGTTCTTTCGTCTCCTCAGGGTCGGAGTAAGATGAGTGTGGGTCGAGGGTCTTGAGCATCGCCACTATCGCTTCTGTCACGATTTTGTTGGCATCGACAGAATCGACATAGTAGGTCTCGATAACCTTTTCCGCAAAACGCAGTTTCTGGTCGGGTGGCACCTGAGGTGTCTGGTCGTTGTCTGCATTGGTGGTGATGTACTGTGCCGAAGCCATCAGTGCCGCGGCAGCTGCCGCGAATATGAAGAAGCGTCTCATCTCTCTTTGTTTAAATTAGTTGAACTGAATGTTGCGCCCGCACCTATTCTTCCTTATGCGGGGGTGGAACAGGCAGGTAGGGACGTATGTCTGCCCCATACGAGGCAAGTTCGCGGACTACCGACGAGCTTACCGATGCATAGCAGGGCAATGCATATATTAAAACAGTTTCGATGCCGGAAAGGTTGCGGTTAATATCTGCAAGTGTGCGCTCATATTCGAAATCGGCGGCGGATCGCACTCCACGCAGCAGGAAGCGGGCTTCTTCCCTGCGTGCGGCTTCAGTGGTAAGGCAGTCGAATTCAATCACTTTCACACGGTTGTTGCCTGTGTAAATACGTTCGATGGAGTTTTTGCGCTCCTCAACGGGAAGCCAGCCTTTTTTACCGGCATTGACACCGATACCTATCACTATGCGGTCGAATATCTCCAGACCGCGGTCGACTATGGACTGATGGCCTATGGTGAAGGGATCGAATGAACCTGCGAAGAGGGCTATACGTGGTGGACGGGGATTATTCATTCAGATATGTTCTATTTCCGAATCATCCTCTACCACAAGATTGTCAATGATAAAGGTCTGGCGGTCGGAGGTGTTTTTACCCATATAGAATTCGAGAAGTTCCGCCACACCGTCCTCTTTGCGGAGGGTTACGCGGTCGAGGCGCATGTCGGGGCCGATGAAACCGCGGAACTCGTCGGGCGAGATTTCTCCGAGACCTTTGAATCGGGTGATTTCTGCGGCTGCTCCGAACCGTTCGATAGCTTTGATGCGTTCTTCGTCGGTGTAGCAATATACGGTCGACGGGAGTTCCGGCTGGGTGTCGGAACCGTCGGCTCCGTTGTCCTTACGCGGTCTGGCGGCTTTGCGGCGTCCCGAACGCTTTACGGCGTTGGCATCGCGAACGCGGAAGAGGGGGGTCTGAAGCACATATACGTGTCCTTTTTTCACCAGATCCGGGAAGAACTGTAGGAAGAATGTGAGCAGCAGCAGACGTATGTGCATGCCGTCGACATCGGCATCGGTAGCTATTATGACATTGTTGTAGCGCAATCCGTCGATGCCGTCCTCTATGTTGAGAGCGGCTTGCAGGAGGTTGAATTCCTCGTTTTCATACACAACCTTTCGGGTGAGACCGAAAGAGTTGAGCGGTTTGCCGCGGAGGGAGAATACAGCCTGAGTCTCAACATCGCGGATTTTGGTTATGGATCCGGATGCGGAGTCGCCCTCGGTGATGAATATAGACGACTGGAGTTTGCGGTCGTTGTCTCCTTTGGTATCGTTGAGGTGTATGCGGCAGTCGCGCAGTTTGCTGTTGTGGAGGTTTACTTTTTTTGCGCGTTCGCGGGCAATTTTCGCGATTCCCGACATGGCTTTGCGCTCGCGCTCACTCTCCTGTATCTTTTTCAGTATCACCTCGGAGGTGTCGAGGTTTTTATGGAGGTAGTTGTCAAGCTCTTTTTTAAGGAAGTCGCTTATGTGTTTCGCCACCGTCGGGCCGTCCTTACCCATGTCGCGTGAGCCGAGCTTGGTTTTGGTCTGCGATTCGAAAACCGGTTCCTCAACCTTGATGGATACGGCGGCTATCATGCCGTTGCGTATGTCGGAGTATTCGAAGTTGCGTCCGAAATAGTCTTTGATCGTACGCGACACCGACTCCTTGAAGGCTGCCAGATGGGTGCCCCCCTGGGTCGTATGCTGTCCGTTGACGAATGAATAATATTCCTCACCGTATTGGTTGGCGTGGGTGATGGCTACCTCGATGTCGTCCCCTTTCAGGTGTATTACCGGATAGAGGGGGTCTTTGGTCATATTGGCTTTCAGCAGGTCGAGCAGACCGTCGCGTGAGAGGTAGCGTTTGCCATTGAATATGATCGCCAGCCCGGTGTTGAGATAGGTGTAGTTTTTCAGCAGTGTGACGATGAACTCATGGTTGAACGAGTAGTCGCGGAATATGGTGTCGTCGGGTGTGAACTCCACGTATGTTCCGTTCGGTTCGTCGGTTGGTGTATCGCCGGTGGTTTCGATAAGAACTCCCCGTTCGAAGATGGCAGCACGCATCAGTCCGTCGCGGTGCGACCGGATTGTGAATGTTGTGCTGAGGGCGTTTACCGCCTTAATGCCCACACCGTTCAGACCTACAGATTTTTTGAAGGCTTTGGAGTCATATTTTGCGCCGGTATTCATCTTCGAGGCCACGTCGATCAGCTTGCCCAGAGGTATGCCGCGGCCGTAGTCGCGTACGCGTACGGTGCGATCCTCCACATCGACGGTGATATGCTTGCCGTAGCCCATCATATATTCATCGATGGCGTTGTCGAGCACCTCCTTCAGCAGCACGTATATGCCGTCGTCGTTATACGATCCGTCGCCAAGCTTACCGATGTACATACCGGGGCGCAAGCGTATATGTTCGCGCCAATCGAGGGTTTTGATATCGTCTTCGGCATATTCCACGGTGGAAGTGTCGCCGCTTTCCGTGTTGTTGTGAAGCGTCGGTGCGTCGGATTGCAGGATGTTGCCTGCGGTGGCGTTTGCCGCCGCAGAGGTTGTAACGTTGTTGTCGGGTACGGTTTCGAAGATATTCAGCTCGTTCATGGTCAGTAGGCCGCGCCTCTTTAGGCTTATGGCTACCTTCCGGAGCCTTTTGCGGCACACAAAGATACAAAAAAATCGCAAGTGTGCCAAACTGCATATCACATGAGCTGCGGGCGCATCAAAATAGTCGCCGTTGTGGTATTCCCTACTGCTACGCATCTCAGACGATGGTGGCGCTCCGGGCCGGATTCTGCCGATGCCAGACGGTGCCTGGCTGCAATATCAGATAAATCGTCCTGTCACGCTTTGTGGGGTTGAGGCGACTTCGGCGGGAGTTCCTGTCGCTATGATCCGTCCGCCGTCATCTCCTCCTCCCGGTCCCATATCGATAATATAATCAGCGTTTCTTATTACGTCGAGATCATGTTCGATCACAATTACGGTTGCTCCAAGTTCAAGCAGCCGGCTGAAGACTTCTATGAGTTTTCTTACATCGAGCGGGTGCAGACCGATTGTGGGTTCATCGAATACAAAAAGTGTATCGTTTTGCTCGCGTCCCATTTCTGTGGCGAGTTTCAGTCGCTGGGCTTCTCCTCCCGACAGGCTCGGGGTTGCTTCTCCCAGTGTCAGATAGCCGAGACCGAGATCTTTGAGTGTGGAGAGACGTGATGATACTGTTTTGTGGGAGAGACACTCTTCAATGGCCTGTTCTATATCCTGGTCCATAAGCTGCGGAAGTGAGACTTCGTGTCTCTCTGATGCGGGTATCCTTACGGACCAGGCTGTTTTTCCGTAGCGTGAACCTTTGCATTGGGGGCATGGAATATCCACGTCGGGCAGAAACTGGACATCGAGGCTCACTGTTCCTGTGCCATCGCATACGGGGCAGCGCAGGCTACCCGTATTATACGAGAAGTCTCCGGCTTTGAGATTTCTGCTTTTGGCATCTTTGGAGCGTCCGAATATTTTGCGTAGTTCGTCATGAATATTCGCATATGTGGCGACTGTGGAGCGTACGTTTGCTCCAATCGGCGTAGAATCGATGAGTTTTACATGTTTTATACCCGGGGCGTTTACGGATGTGACATGTGCGGGCATCGGTTTATTATCGACCGCGGCCTGCAGGCCTGGCACGAGGCTCTCGAGCACAAGAGTGGTCTTGCCGGAGCCGGATACTCCGGTAACCACAGTAAGGCGTCCTTTGGGCACCCGGATTTCAAGCGGCTTTACGGTATGGATTGCCGATGTCGACATTTCGATAGTCCCCATGTCGAAGATTTTATCGGGAGAGATTTCCGGCCGGATGCGTTGTTCGCCTTCACCGGCAAGGAATGTTCCTATTTTTGATTCGGGATTATGTTCGATCTCGCTGATGGTTCCCTCTGCGATTATATGTCCTCCGTTGGCGCCTGCACCGGGTCCCAGTTCCACAAGCCAGTCGGCATCGCGTAATATCTGTGTGTCATGGTCGACAAGCACTATTGAATTGCCGTCTGATATCAGATCGTGCATTACTCCCTTCAGTCCGTTGATGTTGGCGGGATGGAGGCCGATGGAGGGTTCGTCGAGTACGTAAAGGATACCTGTGGTGCGGTTACGTACCACACGTGCCAGCTGCATGCGCTGACGCTCGCCTGTCGACAGGGTGGAAGAGGCTCTGTCGAGGCTCAGGTATCCTAGTCCGAGATCAACCAGCCGTCTGGCTGTCAGAAGAAATGACTCGCCGATGTTGAGAGCCATCTGTCGCATTCCTTCGGGCAGTGTGGCAGGAACGGATCTTACCCATTCGATTGCTTCTGAAAGTGTCATGGCAGTGGCCTTGTCAAGTCCGATTCCGGTTATAAGCGGAGAGCGTGCCGCTTCCGATAACCGTGTGCCGTGGCAGCAGGGACATACATCGCTTTTAAGAAATTTCTCTACGCGTTTCATTCCTTTTTCGTCTGTCACCTTTGCCAATGCGTTTTCAACAGTGTAGACTGCATTGTAATAAGTGAAGTCAAGTTCTCCGGCAGTATCGCTTTTCTTTGCTTTATATAGAATAGTCTTTTTTACGGCCGGTCCGTTGAAAACTATGTCGCGTTCCTTATCGGTGAGCTGATTGAACGGAACGTCGGTTCTGACACCCATGGCCCGGCATACATCGGTCATAAGCGACCACATCAGACTGTTCCATGGGGCCACAGCCCCCTGGTCGATAGAAAGCGATTCGTCAGGAACGAGGGTCGAGCGGTCTACCGTCATTACAATTCCCGTACCACCGCATTTCTCGCATGCTCCGGTGCTGTTGAATGCCAATTGCTCGGCTCCGGGGCCGTAGAAATGTGTTCCGCAATTTTCGCATACAAGTTCCTTCTCGGCAGCGACATCGAGCGATGGAGCGTGATAATGTCCGCATTGGGGGCAGCGGTGGCTTGCCAGACGTGAGAACATCAGACGTAGGCTGTTGAGAAGTTCCGTTCCGGTTCCGAATGTACTTCTGACCCCCGGGACTCCCGGCCGTTGATGCAGCGCCACGGCCGCGGGTACATGGAGTATCTCATCCACATCAGCCCTTGCAGCCTGCGAAATGCGTCGGCGGGTGTAGGTCGAGAGGGCCTCGAGGTAACGCCGCGAACCTTCTGCATACAACACTCCCAGAGCAAGGGAGGATTTCCCCGATCCGGAAACGCCGGCTATGCCGACAATTTTACCCAGGGGAATATCTACATTGATATTCCGCAGATTATGCACTTTCGCACCGCGGATTTCTATTCTGTCGTTTCTCATCTTTTGCGTCGGAGGGGTTAGAACTGACTGCAAAATTACTTTTTTTTTCAAAAAGTTTCTCCCTGGAAATTATCTTATCGACAGCACGGTGCTATCACATTTCCCGTCAGTAATGCCACTATGTGAACCGCTGCGGCTATACTTCCTACCTTCTCATCCCCTCAGACGAGCAGACAGTGGCCGTGGCATAAAATAAATGCCACGGCCACTGTCTGATTCTATTGGGATGAGAACGCTATCCTTGTGTTCTCTATTCCTGCTGCTTGTATTGTTTTTATGTGTCTGGCTTGGGGGATGATGTTATACCACACCCTGTGCCATCATGGCGCGGGCAACCTTGAGGAAGCCGGCGGTGTTGGCTCCGCGAACGTAGTTCACATAGCCGTCTTCATCGGTACCGTATTTCACACACTGTGTGTGGATGTCGGCCATGATATCGCGCAGGCGGTTGTCGACCTCCTCTGCTGTCCAGTGCATCATCTGGGCGTTCTGTGCCATTTCAAGGCCGCTCACCGAAACGCCGCCGGCGTTAGCCGCCTTACCGGGGGCATAGAGGATGCGGGCTTTCTGGAATTCGGCGATAGCTTCGGGGGTGGAGGGCATGTTGGCGCCTTCGCTCACGGCGAAGCATCCTGCTGCGAGAAGGGCACGTGCGTCGTCGCCGTCGAGCTCGTTCTGGGTTGCGGATGGCATTGCGATATCCACCTTCTCAACGTGCTTCCAGGGACGTTCACGCGGGAAGTACTTGCAAACATCGGGATGTTTCTCGGCGAATTCCGAGATGCGTCCGCGATATAGGGTCTTGAGGTCGAAGATCTCCTCGAACTGTTCCTGAGTGATGCCTTCGGGCACTACGATCGAGCCGTCGGAGTCGCTGAAAGAGATAACTTTTGCACCGAGCGACAGAAGCTTTTCTGCGGTGTAGAGAGCTACGTTTCCAGAGCCGGAGATCGCCACCCGTTTGTCTTTGACGTCAATATCGCGGGTTGCGAGCATGTTCTGGAGGAAATATACGTTGCCGTAGCCGGTTGCCTCGGGACGTATGAGCGAACCACCGAAATCGAGACCCTTGCCTGTGAAGGTGCCTGTGAATTCGCGTGTCATCTTCTTGTACCAGCCGAACATGTAGCCGACCTCACGGCCGCCTACGCCTATATCGCCGGCGGGAACGTCGGTGTCAGGACCGATGTGGCGGTAAAGCTCGTTGACGAATGCCTGGCAGAAGCGCATGATCTCCATGTCGCTCTTGCCGCGGGGAGAGAAATCGGAGCCGCCTTTTGCGCCACCCATCGCGAGGGTGGTGAGGGAGTTTTTGAATGTCTGCTCGAAAGCGAGAAACTTGAGGATGCTGAGGTTTACCGAAGAGTGGAAGCGGATACCGCCTTTGTAGGGGCCGATGGCGTTGTTGTGCTGAACGCGATAGCCCATGTTGTTGCGTACGCGGCCGTTGTCGTCAACCCACGAAACGCGGAAAGTGTAGATGCGGTCGGGGATACAGAGACGTTCAAGCAGATTAACTCTATCGAATGCAGGATACTGTGAATAAACATCGGCGATAGAGTTTACAACCTCTTCAACAGCCTGCAGATATTCGGGCTCGTTGGGGAAACGGCTGCGCAGGTCTTCGATAAACAGTTTTACGTCCATAGAAACTTTTTTGTACCTAATTGGAATATATGTTGTATTATTGGAGTGTCGGGGCGACAGTTGCCGGATTTTACCGGACAGAAGCGGCATTTTGTCCGCTTCTTTGTTAAATCCGGTGCAAAATTACAAAAATATATTGAGGCGTCAAGCATTTTGCCAGAAAAATTCCGCTATATTCTCCCGCGGGTGGAAAGGCGGGAGAATATAGCGGATTAGTTGCTCTTAGTAAATATGAAGTTAATGAGGGGTTACTTCATGTGTATGATGGCGGCAGCGGCCGGTGAGCGGAGTATGTATGGGCCGGAAGCGAGAGTCTTCAGGTTGTTCCTGTCGCAGCCGGTGCGCACGAGAATGCCGGCGGCTGTATATAGACGTCGACCCTCGTTTCAGTGTCGGCGAATATTGCGCTGACGCTTAGGAATCTTCACGCCTTTTCAAAATGTAGTTCCCCTGCCAAAAACCATCATAATTATCGGACGGCCCCCGATCGGCATGAGAATTTGCGCAAAGATATAAAAAATGTGTGATATGCAAAAAAATAAGAGGTTTAAAGAATGAGAAGTAAGGAGGAGGGTTTGGAAATGGAGGGAAAAAGTTGTAAATTTGCATGTTAATTCGTAAGCATTTGTGCGTCGTCTGTAGCGGGCGAAGTGCTAATGTGTCTGTGTGAGAAATAATTACATAAAAATATATAAGTAAAAACCACTATGGCTACAACCGCTGATTTTAAGAACGGCATGTGCCTCGATATCGATGGCAACTATTTCTTTATTGTTGAATTCCTGCATGTGAAGCCCGGTAAGGGTCCTGCTTTCGTGCGCACAAAGCTCCGCAATGTGAAAACCGGCCGCATCCTCGACAAGACCTGGAACTCGGGTGTGAAGGTTAACGAGGTCCGCATCGAGCGCCGTCCCTACCAGTACTCTTACAAGGACGAGATGGGCTATCATTTCCTCCATACCGAGACATGGGAAGAGATCGTGCTCCCCGCCGAGAGCATCGAGGGCGTGGCATTCCTGAAAGACGGCGATATCGTAGAGGCTATGGTTCACGCCGCTTCCGAAACAGTGCTTACCTGCGAGCTCCCCGCCAACGTAGTGCTCGAGATCCAGTACACCGAGCCCGGCATCAAGGGCGACACCGCCACCAACACTCTAAAACCCGCTACCGTTGAGACCGGCGCCGAAATCCGTGTGCCCCTCTTCTGCAACATCGGTGACAAGGTTCGTGTAGACACCCGCACCGGCAACTATCTGGAGCGTGTGAAAGCGTAAGCCATCCCCCCGGAAAGGTATAAATAAACAACAGCGACAGCGCACCGGAAATAGTCAGGTGCGCTGTCGCTGCCGTTTATGTCGGATTTTATTTTACAGTTGTGGAGACGGGGGTCGTTTTCGTCATTCGTCGTTTCTTTCCCACGTTGGTCAGGATCATGCCCGCGATTATCACTGCCATGGCGAGTATCTGAATCCAGCGGATGTGGTCGATTCCCATCATTACCGCAGATATCGAGGCGAATACTGGTACGAGATACTGGTAGATAGAAACTAATTCCGAACCGATATCTTTTATGGCGGGCTGAACGAGGAAATATGCCAGGAATGTGGGGCATAGGAGTATGAAGCCTATCTCGAGCCAAGGTGTAAGATCGGCGGTGTGGAGGATCGGCATTCCGTTCATCGACGGAATCAGGAACAGTGCCGGGATGGCTGCGAACAGGAATACCCATCTCAGCATTGTGACCGGTCTGTAGGTATGGCTCGGTTTTTCGAGTATCACGAGATAGAAGGCGTAGCATATGGTAGATAACACAGCGAGCAGATCGCCAAGTAATTCATCCGACCCCTTTGTGCCGTGACCGTCGGATGCGATCACGATGAAGGCGCCGACAAATGATACCGCAACACCTATGTATTCAAGCAGCGATGGGCGACGGTGCTGAAATATAACGCCGATAAGGATAACGAATACCGGTGGCAGGGTCATTATGATCGATACATTGATAGGGTTGGCATAGCGGAGCGATTCGATGAAAAGGTATATGAAGGCGAACAATCCTATTGCACCGCCGAGCACGATCTTGAGCCAATCCTGACGGGCTATGCGCTCACACTTCATAAACAACGATACGATCCAGAACAGTGCGCATCCCCCGACGAGACGCACTACCGACACCCCTTGCGCATTCATCCAATCGGGTATAAGGGCTTTGGTTACAGATATATTCACACCCCAGAATATTGCGGCAAGCAGTATGCACGCATTTCCTATGAGAAATCCCCTGACATTGCTTTTCGGTTGTAGCATAAAAAATATTTATTTTACGTTGTTATATTTATATGGACAGTGGTTGACGGAGATATAATCCGTAGCGCCGATAAAATTGTTGTATGTTAAATAGACACTTTAACTGATGAATTTGTTTATGGAATCTAAGGATAACGAGATGTTGCCGCTGGAGAGGCATCCGTGGGAACCGTTTATGCCGGAGGGCGCGAAGGTGTTGATAATGGGGACGTTTCCGCCGGGGAGCCACCGGTGGAGCATGGATTTCTATTACCCTAACCGCACGAATGATTTCTGGTTTATGATGGGGTTGATATTCATGAGCGACCGCGACGCTCTCTACAACCGCGCGACACGCACATTCGATCTGCCTGCCATAAAGCGCCTGCTTGCTGAGCGGCATATCGCCCTGAACGATACCGCACGCGCCGTGCGCCGCCTCAAGGGTAACGCATCCGACAAGTTTCTGGAGATTGTGGAACCGGTGCCGCTGGCTGATCTGCTTGCCGCGATGCCCGACTGCCATGCTGTGGCTACCACGGGCGAAAAGGCCGCCGGGGTGGTAGCGGAGCTGACAGATACCCCGCTGCCGCGCATGGGCGAGCAGATAGTGGCCGCCGATGGCCTGAAGATATGGCGCATGCCGTCGACATCGCGTGCCTATCCGCTCGCGCTCGAACGGAAAGCGGAATATTACGCTTCAATGTTCCGCGAACTGGGGATTTTATAGATCATATGTAAGTCGTAAAAATTCATTCTCACGACTTGCATATGATAAATTATTGCCGATGTATGCGCGGTTTCACCCGTAGTCAGTGATGTAAAGTGGAAACATTTGCGTAATTTTGTGCAACAAAATCAAACCTGTTGAAATTATGATTGATTGCGCCATAACCGACTACGCAAACGCCCAGTATCTGCTACAGCTGTTCATCGACAACGCCGGCTACTGGCTGGTGTTCCTTTTCATGGTAATAGAGAGCTCGTTTCTCCCCTTCCCTTCGGAAGTGGTAGTGCCTCCGGCTGCTTTTCTTGCTGCGCAGACTTCGCGCCAGCTTATCTACAACGGTCATACGATCGATATTCCGGATATGAATGTAGTTCTGATAGTGCTTGTGGCTACGGCCGGTGCCATCACAGGCGCTCTGATCAACTATTATCTTTCGGTGTGGGTGGGGCGTCCGATCGTCTATGCCTTTGCCAACAGCAAGTTCGGACATGCGTGTCTGATCGATCATGCGAAAGTCGAAAAAGCCGAGAAATATTTCGACGAACATGGATCGTCCTCTACATTTATCGGCCGGCTTATCCCCGCGGTGCGTCAGCTGATATCGATTCCGGCCGGTCTGGCGCGGATGAATATCGTGAAATTCGTGGTGTTTACCGGGCTGGGTGCGCTGTTGTGGAACTGTATTCTCGCCGTTCTCGGCTATTGGCTCGGAAAGACTATAGATATCAGCCAGCTTTATGCTAAAGTTGAGGAATATAACGGATATCTTACATGGGCTGGTCTGGCACTCCTTGCGGGATGTATAGGTTATATAGTATGGAACGTAATAAGCAAACGCAATAAATAATCGTAAATGAAAGTCTCACCCTCATTCCTCTCCGCTGATTTCGGTCATATAGCCCGCGAAGTGGAGATGCTTAACGAAAGCGTAGCCGATATGATTCATCTTGATGTGATGGATGGTGTATTTGTGCCCAATATATCTTTCGGATTTCCAGTCATAGAGGCAATAAACAAGGTAGCCCGCAAACCGCTCGACGTTCACCTGATGATAGTCAATCCGCAGAACTATGTGTCGCAGGTGCGCGACTGCGGAGCTGCGATAATGAATGTTCATCAGGAGGCGTGTGTTCATCTTCACCGCACTGTGCAGGCCATAAAGAGCGCCGGTATGAAAGCTGCTGTCACGCTCAATCCCGCAACACCGGTGTGCATGCTCGAGGATATAATCGGCGATCTTGATATGGTGCTTCTTATGTCGGTGAATCCCGGTTTCGGAGGGCAGAAATTCATACCTGCCATCGTTGAAAAGACGCGGCGTCTCCGCGAGCTGATAGATCGCTCGGGATCGCACGCCGAGATAGAGATAGATGGCGGAGTGAACGCGGCTACGGCACCGCTTCTCGCCGAAGCGGGAGCCGATATACTTGTGGCCGGAAGTTATGTGTTCGGAGCGGAGGATCCGAAAGCTGTGATAGCGTCGCTGAGCGCATTGTGATGAAACCGGTAGTCTTGTAGAATATGAACGAAGAATCGCTGAGCCAGCTCTACCTTAAAGATACGGCTTTCCAGAACCTGATGCAACGACGCATAATCAATGTGCTTCTTGTGGCCGCCCCCTACGATGCCTTCATGATGGAGGAAGACGGGCGTGTGGAGGAGCAGCTGTATAACGAATATGTGTCGCTCAATCTTTCGTCGCCTCCGCGAATCACACGTGTGTCGCATATCAGCGAGGCACTTGCAGCTATGGCACAGAAGCATTTCGATCTGGTGATCGCTATGCCAGGTATGGATATCAGCGATACATTCACTACCGCCAAAGCGCTGAAGCGCGATTATCCGGATGTCCCAGTGGTGGTTCTTACACCCTTTTCAAAGGAGGTCTCGCGGCGCATCGCGGCAGAGGATCTCAGTGGTGTCGACTATGTGTTCTCATGGCTCGGCAATGTAGATCTGCTTCTGGCGATCATCAAACTGCTTGAGGACAAGATGAACGCCGACAACGATGTTCTTGAAGTAGGGGTACAGATGATTCTGATGGTGGAGGATTCGGTGAGGTTTTACTCGTCGATTCTGCCACACCTTTATAAATTCCTGCTCAAACAGAGCGTGATATTCTCGACCGAGGCGCTCAACGAACACGAGAAGATGCTGCGCATGCGCGGACGTCCGAAGGTTATCCTTGCGCGTAACTATGAGGAGGCGGTGGCGCTCTACAACAAGTTTTCCGACAAGATGCTCGGTGTGATTACCGATGTCAGCTTCATGCGGGAGGGGGTGAAGGATCAGCATGCCGGACTGAAATTTGCCGCGTATGTCCGTGAGCGCGACCCCTATCTGCCTATCATTGTGGAGTCGACCGAGAGCGACAACCGCGACAAGGTGACGGCATTCGACGGTGTGTTTCTCGATAAGACATCAAAGAAACTTCCGGTCGACCTCGGGAAGGCTATAATGAAGAGTTTCGGCTTTGGAGATTTCCGTTTTCTTGATCCTGAAACCGGCACGGAGATAATGCGCGTTTCATCGGTCAACGAGCTCCAGAAGCGTATGTTCGACATCCCGTCTGATTCGCTTCTTTACCATGCACGTCGTAACGATATATCGCGCTGGCTATATTCGCGGGCAATGTTCCCCATAGCCGATGTGGTGAAATTTCACCGGTTCAATTCCATAGAGGAGGCTCCGGCAGTAAAGCGTCTCTTCTTCGATCTCATCGTGAAGTATCGCAAGATGAAGAACCGTGGCGTGGTGGCCGAGTTCCGCAAGGATCGCTTCGACTATTATTCGAACTTCGCCCGAATAGGGCAGGGGTCGCTCGGTGGCAAAGGGCGCGGTCTGGCATTTATAGATTCCATAATAAAGAAATTTCCGGAATGTGACAATTTCCAGGGGGTTACGATCTCCATACCGCGCACGGTGGTTCTCTGTACCGATATCTTCGATGAATTCATGGCCGACAACGACTTGTATCCTCTGGCGCTGAGCAATGCCTCCGACGAGGATATCCTTGAGGCGTTCCTGCAGGCAAGACTACCGGAAAGAGTGCGCGACGATCTGCTGGCGCTCACTGAGGTGGTGGACCGTCCGCTGGCGGTAAGGAGTTCGTCGTTGCTCGAAGATTCCCATTATCAGCCCTTCGCCGGGGTATACTCGACATATATGATTCCGCACATCGACGATGGCGAACGGATGCGTAAACTTCTCACGGATGCCATCAAGGGTGTGTATGCCTCGGTATTTTATGCCGAAAGCAAGGCTTACATGACAGCAACCTCAAATGTGATCGATCAAGAGAAAATGGCGGTGATCATTCAGGAGGTGGTGGGAAAGGACTACGACGGATATTATTTCCCGTCGTTCGCAGGCGTAGGCCGCTCGCTCAACTATTATCCGATCAACGATGAGCTGCCCGAGGACGGAGTGGCGGAGGTTGCCATAGGGCTTGGAAAATATATCGTCGACGGAGGGCGTTCGCTGCGTTTTTCGCCGCGTCATCCGTCGAAAGTTCTCCAGACCTCGACGCTCGAACTGGCTCTCCGTGATACTCAGCGTGAGATGTATTGTCTGCATCTCAACGATATGGAACGTGATTTCAAGGTCGACGACAGTTTCAATCTTACCCGTGCCAATGTCCAGGACTTCAAGGATACCGATGCTTTGAAACTGATGGTTTCGACATATGACCGTAACGACCAGATGTTGCGCGACAGTGCCGTCGGGTCCGGACGCAAAGTGGTTACATTTTCCAATATTCTGCGCGACAAGGCTTTCCCGATGGCTGATGCCGTTAATTTTATGCTTACTGTCGGACAGAACGCCATGCAGCGACCTGTAGAGATTGAGTTCGCCGGAAATATCGAGAAAGACGGAGAACACAAGGGGAATATATACTGGCTCCAGATTCGCCCGATCATCGACCGCAAGGAGGATATCGATCCCGAACTGATGGCGCTCCCCGACAGCGAACTGATACTACGCAGCAATACGGCTCTCGGTCACGGAACCACCGACAATATCACCCGCATAGTTTATGTACGTCCCGACACTTTCTGCTCTTTCAACAACCGCCGCATTGCTGCCGAAATCGCCGGTATAAACCGCCGGATGACAGAAGCAGGGGAGGGGTATATCCTCATCGGACCCGGACGCTGGGGCTCGAGCGACGATGCGCTCGGTGTGCCAGTGCGCTGGTCCGACATTTCCGCAGCGAGGCTCATCGTGGAGACTGCCCTCCATAACTACCGCATAGAGCCGAGTCAAGGTACACACTTCTTCCAGAATCTCACCTCGTTCGGTGTGGGCTATTTTACTGTCAACCCGTTCGGCACCGACGACTTCATCGATCAGGCTTTCCTCGATGCCCAGCCTGCAGAATATGAGAGCGAGTTTGTGCGTGTTGTCAATTTCAGCGCCCCCATCACCATCGGCATCGACGGCCGCCGCACCGCCGGCCTCGTCCGCAAACCCTAATCATTCTTAACAAGGTTATCAAATCGGCCCAAAAACGATCGTTTTTGGGCCGATTTGATATGAAAAGCCGGTTGATTGTCAGAGAACTTTGCGGTAGAGGGCTATGATGTCGGCGAGGGTTACGTCGCGGGGATTGCCGGGGGTGCAGACGTCGGCGAGAGCCTGGTCGGCGAGGGCCGGGATGTCAGCCTCGGTGATGCCGAGCTCAGTGAGGTGTTGGGGGATACCAACGGTGACGGCGAGGCGGCGGACAGCATCGACGGCTGCCTGCGAGGCTTCATCGACAGTCATTCCGGAGATATCCACACCCATAGCCTCGGCGATGCGCGGATATTTGTCCTTGCATGCTTCCATGTTGAATTCCATTACAGTGGGGAGAAGGAGGGCGTTGGCAACGCCGTGGGGAATGTCGAAGAGCGATCCCATCGGGTGCGCCATGCCGTGAGCCAGACCGAGACCTACGTTGGAGAACGCCATGCCTGCGATATACTGCGCCACTGCCATCCCGTTGCGCCCTTCCGGATTCGAGGGCTCGAAGACAGCCTTTTCGAGGTTTCGGTGGATCATGCGGATGGCTTCGATCTCAAACATATCGCTCATCTCCCATGCGCCTTTGGTTATGTAGCCTTCGATGGCGTGGGTAAGGGCATCCATGCCGGTTGCCGCGGTAAGGTTTTTGGGGAGGGAATACATCAGTTCTGCGTCGATAATGGCCACGGCGGGGATGTCGTTGGGGTCGACACATACCATCTTCTTTTTCTTCTCCTCGTCGATGATCACATAATTGATGGTGGTTTCGGCCGCTGTTCCCGCAGTGGTCGGGAGAGCTACGATGGGCGCAGATTTGTTTTTGGTCGGAGCGCATCCTTCGAGCGACACAATGTCGGAGAATTCAGGATTGTTGGCAACGATACCGATACCTTTGGCAGTATCCATGGCGGAACCTCCACCTATGGCTATCAGCAGGTCGGCACCTGATTTTTCGAAAGCTTTCAGGCCATCCTTCACATTTGTGACAGTAGGATTCGGCTTCACTTCGCTGAAAATCTCGTAAGGTATTCCTGCCTCGTCGAGAACGTCGGTCACTTTTTTCGCCACGCCGAACTGTATGAGCCCCTTGTCAGTTACAACAAGCGCTTTCTTTTTGCCGAGGCGGCCTACTACTTCGGGCAACTCCTTGCGTGCGCCCGGTCCGAAGTATGACACTTCGTTGAGAATAAATCGATGAATCATGGTTATATATCTGTTTTTTGATGGATATCAGTCAAGGTTCCTCCCCGCCAAATTTTTTCTATACCGCAAAGATAATATTTATTTGCAGTATATTCGGTGTCGGGGAGATAAATAAAGTTGGCGATTGATTGGATAATTCGTGGGGAGTTCGTAACTTTGTGTGAATTAGTATAAATCACTAAAAAGAGGTTCAGATGGGTTTCGTAAGGAAGCTGAAAATGGCGTTCGGATTCAGCGATTCCTCGGAAGATGAGGAGCTGGACGGTATTGATGCGCGTGTTATCCCTTTGCGCATCCGCCAAGACAACGAGGTGGTCTGCGGGCAAGCCGGAACGGAGGTTGAAATCTCTCCGGCAATCTCCTGCACTCCGGCCGTTGCCGAAAAGGTGGCAGCAGATTCCGATATGGCAGCTATAGAATCTACGGCCGAACAGATACATGTGCCTGATGCTATATTCGATACGGTTGTAAAGATTTTCAACGAATCGTTGCCTGAATTTCTTCAGAGCAGCGTCGATGAAAAAAGCCAGCGCGAATATATCTATGAGGCGCTTGACGCTTCCATGAAAAGTTATCTTGATAAAGTTGCTGAGAACGCCGGAAAGGCGTGCGACCGCCGCTTCGAGAATGAACGTCGCTCGATGCAGGAGGAGATGGACGAACTTCGCAAGCGGGTGCAGCAAGAAGAAATTGACAGTTCGGAATCAAAAAAACAGCAGCTCAGCGCCCAGCGTCAGAAACGCGCCTTAAACGAACGGATAAGTGAACAGGAAAAACAGATAGCAGCGCTCCAGGCCGAAAACGAGCAGTACCTGCTTGAAAATAAAAGTCTTCTGAACAAGGTAAGAATGTATTCCGTCACCGGCATCGCCCCCACTGACGATGAGATGGCCGGCCGTTTTACCGAACTGACCGAGGCGCTTGATTCCGCCCGCAGGGAACTCGGACACCAGAAGGAGCTGACAGACGCCGCCGAGCGGGAGGCTAAGGAAAATCTGATGGCGCTCGACAATAGCCGCCGCAGGCTTGCCGAAGAGATGGAAGCATATCGCCAGAAGGAGGAAACGTTTATTAAAAACGCCGATCTGGTTCGGTCGCAGACCTCGATTCTCGAGGCTGAGACATCATCGTTGCGAAGTGAGGTGACGATGCTCAAGGCTGAGAACAGTTCGCTCCGCGAGCAGCTCGACGAAGCAAACCGTAACCTCGAGATTGTGGAAAAGATGAACGCTCAGCTCGACGAGCTTGAAGACGCTCGCCGTCAGCACGACTCACAGCGCCGTCAGCTCAAAGATGAGTTGATGGCGGTTCATGAGGCGGTACGCCGTCTTGAAAAGGAGAAGGCCGACTATGAGGCGGTGCTTGAAGCAAAAGAGAATACCATAAGATCGCTTGAGGATGGAACGGAGGCGCTGCGCAAGACGATAGAGAACAATCTATATGAGCATGCCCGCTCTGAGAGTGTGTTCCGGCAGGAGATCGAACGGTTGAGAAACTTGACCGGCATACGCGAGACACCGGTCAAGGATGCGAAACCCAAAGAAACTTATCTCAGTGAAAGTGTGCTGACGGATGAGGGGCAGCCTATGGATGAGGCTGATATGCTCGAAGTGATTGTAGATGGAGTAACCTCCGGGCAACCGTCGGAAAATGCCGATGAATCAACTTCTGTAGCGGCTTCCGGCGAACAGAAGCGCAAGAGCAAGCGCGGGCGCAAACCTAAGCCGCGCATATCGGCAATCGACGATACCATCGCCGATACCGACTGGCTTGTGGCTACTCCTCCTGTAAAAAAGAAAAACCAGCAGTCGGAAGTTCAGAATGAGTTCGGATACAAGGAGCCTGACAGGAAGATTACTCCCGATCATCCGGCACAGATGTCGCTATGGTGATTTATCCGGTAATCCTCTCCTTCCCTTCCTCACAAAACTAACAACAAAGAAATCAAGATGAAAGAGAATAATACCTTATATTCCCTCGCGGCCGGAACACTGATGTTGGTTTCGGCTTGTTTCCAAACAGCGGAGGCCGCCACTGTGTCAGCTCCGGCAGGAGTGATAAACGTAAGTTCGATCGCCGACTATGTTTATCCTTCGAATGCGGCTGCAACCCCGGGTGCGATGCAGTTCATGCCTGACGGCACATCGTTTCTGAGAATGAGCGACGGCGGCACGAAAATCATCCGTTATGACATTGCCACCGGTAAAGAGATAGAAACAGTGTTTGATGCCGGTCATACGCGTGAGAATTCAATCGCTTCGGTCGATGCTTTCACTATCAGCCCGGGCGGAACAAAACTGCTTCTCCGCACATCTACTTCTCCCGTCTACCGACGTTCGGTTAAAGCCGCATATTATGTATTCGAGATAAAGCGAAACATACTCAGACCGCTCAGCAAGCAGCATGCGCTTCAGCAGGCTCCGCTTTTCTCACCCGACGACCGCATGGTGGCGTTCGTAGCCGAAAACAATATCTATATAAAGAAAACCGATTACGACACCGAGGTTGCCGTGACCGAAGATGGCGAGCCGAACAAGGTAATAAACGGTGTTCCTGACTGGACCTACGAAGAGGAGTTTGCCACAAACTGCTCCATGACCTGGTCGCCGGACAATACATCGCTATGTTTTCTCCGCTACGACGAGAGCCGTGTGCCGATGTTTACTTTCACGGATTATGCCGGATGGTGCAGTCCGCGTCAGGAATATGCTCTTTATCCCGGTCAGTTCTCATATAAATATCCAGTGGCAGGAGAACCCAATTCGGTTGTGACGATACACACCTACGATGTGGATACGCGCAAGACAAAGGAAGTGGCTCTTCCGGATGCCAATATCGAGTATATACCCCGTCTGGAGTTTGGCGGTGATTCGTCAGAGCGTCTGATGATCGTGACACTTGACCGTGCCCAGAGCCGTATGGAGTTATATATGGCGAATCCCAAATCGACTGTAGCGAAATCGCTTCTCGTGGAGCAGGCCAAGGCGTGGCTTAATCCGGCTACTTATGAGGATATAAGGTTCGAGAACGACGGGTTCACCGTAATGAGCGAACGCACAGGTTGGAACCATCTCTATAAATATTCATACGCCGGTCAGGAACTACGTGCCATAACTTCGGGAAATGCCGATGTTACAGCTTATTACGGAACGGATGCTCTCGGGAACGTATATTATCAGACTGTCCCTGAGGGAAACGACCCATCCAATGCCCTCAACCGTGTGGTATGCCGTGTGGACCGCACCGGCAAGAAAGTGGAAAATCTGACGGCTGCGACCGGATGGGGAAGTGCCCGGTTCGCTCCCGGCATGTCGTTCTATATCACGAATTACAGTACTGCCGCAACCCCTCCTGTCTACACCCTTTTCAACAGCAAGGGGAAACAGTTGCGTGTTCTCGAAGATAACTCCGGCTATGCTGCCCGCTATGCGCAGGCACCACGCCGTGAATTTTTCACCATGCAGTCCGACGGCACTACGCTC
Source organism: Bacteroidales bacterium (assembly GCA_014800795.1). Taxonomy (GTDB): domain Bacteria; phylum Bacteroidota; class Bacteroidia; order Bacteroidales; family Muribaculaceae; genus UBA7173. The sequence goes on from JAAVFL010000004.1 coordinate 233,167, forward strand.
AACGGGTATATGGTTAAACCTGCCAATTTCGATTCCTCGCGCCGCTATCCGGTGATTATGTGGCAGTATAGCGGTCCCGGATCGCAGGAGGTGGTCAACCGCTGGAAGATGGATTGGGATGTGTATGCTGCAAGTCAGGGATTTCTGGTGGTTTGCGTCGACGGGCGCGGGACCGGTGGGCGTGGCGAAGCATTCCGCGATGTAGTGTACAAGCGTCTGGGTTATTACGAGACTATCGACCAGATTGCAGCCGCACGTCATGTGGCTTCTCTTCCGTATGCCGACGGTGACCGCATCGGTCTTAGCGGCTGGAGCTACGGAGGATATGAGACACTCATGGGTATCACCGATAGCGATTCTCCCTGGAAAGCGGCTGTTGCGATAGCTCCCGTGACCTCATGGCGCTACTACGATACGGTATATGCCGAGCGCTACATGCTCACTCCTCAGGAGAATGCCGACGGCTATGACGAAAGCGCACCCGTAGGCCGTGCGTCGCGTCTGGCTTGCAATCTGCTCATAATCCACGGTACGTCCGACGATAACGTTCATCTTTCCAATACCATGGAGTTTGTTGGCGCTCTTCAGGCCGCTGACCGCTATTGCGATATGTTCCTGTTCCCAGCGATGAACCATTCTATTAACGGATGTGATGCGAGGGCGCTTGTATATGGACGTATGATAAAGTATTTCCAGGATAACCTCTGATTCATTACCTCATACATATCTGTCTAAAATGAATAGAGCCGACAAAAGAATGCAAGGACTTACCGCCGCCATTTCCGGATTGTGGCGGAACTGGGCGGTAGCTGTGGGGCTGCTGACAATACTTGCTGTGTGTGCGCCGCTTGTGCCACGGCAATGGCTGGCCCCTATTAATATAGTATTTTTCCTTGCATTGCAATGGATGCATTCTGCAATGCGGAAACGCGACGTACCATCATGTTCGCGACTTATCCAGGAGGTTTCAGCGGTGATACTTGTCACAGCTCTATTTGTTGTAGCCCTGCATTTTTTTGCCCGCGGAAAGGAATTGTATGAGGTTACGGGACAGCCCTTTCTGGCCGATTCCCCTCTGATAGCCATACTCGTCACAGCTCCGGTGGCCTCGATTGTGACCTTGGTGTTCCTGTTGCGGCGCAGCGAGCCGCTTGTATGCCAGAAATGTAAGGTCCGCTACGGCAATGTGATAGAACATGGCTTTGTCGGGAAACTGTTCCGGCGTGAATTTCTCTATCAGACCCGCATGCTGTTCGCTCTGTCCGTGCTTCTGTCGGTAATCGAATGGGGATATTATTTGGTTCACTATGTGAATATAAATCTTAACAAGGCCGATTTTTTCTTTTTCGTATGGCTTCCTCTCGCGCTGTACGTACTGTCGCTGGTCTATCTCGGTTGCCGGTATTATTCACTGTGGGTGTATTATTGTCACAACGATGAAGACGGCATGGTCGCCAAACCATCGGCGTCCACTCTGCGCTATCTCATTCTGAACGAGGACAAGCTGTTCATAAGCATAGTGGATACGGGCATGAAATTCGGCAACGGTGCGAGGATGAAACATTTTGATACTCCTGCCGTGATACGTACTTCCTACAGCGAGAACGAGAATATCCACAACGCGATACGCCTGTTCGAGCAGTCGACCGGTATCAGAGACGCGGTTATCCGTCTGGCATATACCTCGCCCGATACCATCACGTATCAGAATGTGTTTCACTATTTTGCATTTCTTCCCGACAGTGAGGCGATCATTGATTCCAAAATAGAAGGGGAATGGCTTACATGGGGACATCTCCGCCAGATGGCTCATCAGAAACTGTTGAGCAGCGTTTTGGTAAGCGAGCTGAACAGAATATATAAGGTGGCTATGGCATGGAAGACGTATGATGAACAAGGACGGCGACTCTACAGCATTAAGCATTACCGCCCCACTTTCCGCTTGCGCGATATAAAGAACTGGGAGGTTGATTTCGATGATCCGCACTGGCTTATAATATCAAAAAATAATCAGGATAGTTTCTGGTATCCGATCCGCAGGCTTTTCAACAAACGGATGAGGAGAAAGAAAAGAGCAGCAGAGCAATAGAGTGGAGGTGTCATGGGAAAAACACAGACTGTTGTTTCTGATCTCCCGCACCGGATAATTTTCCCTGACATATCTCCGGCCCCATCTGTCTGACGTTCTCAAGTTCTGTAATCTCAGACTCTCTGTTCCTAATGTTCTGACCTCCTGCTCCAACTATTAATTTATATATGTCACGCATACTCGCAATTGTAGGACCCACAGCTTCGGGCAAAACGCGCCGGGCCGTTGACGTTGCACGCGCTCTCGGCGGGGAGATACTCAGCGGTGATTCGCGCCAGGTTTACAGCGGAATGGATCTCGGAACCGGCAAGGATCTTGAGGAGTATGAGGAGATTCCCTATCATCTGATCGATGTGGCTCCCGCCGGTAGCAAATATAATCTTTACGAGTTTTTGCGCGATGCGGGCGAGGCGCTCGATCTGATTGAGTCGAAAAGGAAGGTACCGGTTGTATGCGGCGGAACCGGGCTCTATGTGGAGTCGTTGCTCAAGGGGATGCGTCTTCCCGAGGTACCGGTCAACGAGCCGCTGCGCCGTTCGCTCGAAGGAAAGACACTCGGCGAGCTTACAGAAATTCTCGCCGGAATGAAGAACCTTCACAACACAACCGATATAGATACGGCCAAGCGCGCCGTGCGTGCCATAGAGATTCAGACTTATTACGGGGAGCATCCCGAAAGCGCGGAGTACGTTGTAGCGCCGGTGCCGCTCGATTCGGTGATAATAGGTGTGGATATCGACCGTGAAGCACGCCGCCGCCGCATCACCGGGCGTCTTGACGCCCGTCTGGAGGCGGGGATGGTGGAGGAGGTCCGCGGACTTCTCGCATCCGGAATTTCTCCTGAGGATCTGATGTATTACGGGCTCGAATATAAATTCCTTACCCGCTATGTAATAGGGGAACTGACGAAAGACGAGATGCGCACCGGTCTGGAAATCGCAATTCATCAGTTTGCAAAACGTCAGATGACATGGTTTCGCGGCATGGAGCGCCGTGGTTTCAAAATACACTGGCTCCCTTACGATATGGACAGGGACGGTTTTACCGATGAATGTCTGAGGATATACAGAAAGGAATGAGACCTGGCTTCCGTACATACCGCATTCCCCGGTCCGTGGCTTTCTGCGTGGCTGTTATCTGTATCATGATGCCGTTGCGTATGGCCGGATGGGAGTATTTCGAACCGGCCCCTGCGCAATGTAAGGGCGGCACTACGGCGGTTCTGGAATTTCCGTCGGGGTGTGGGGAGTTCGTTCTTGAGGGTAAGCTTCTGTTTTCAGGAAATCACATGGCGGGCGGACTGAACGGGCAGCAGTGGATAATAGAATTTTTAGATGACTATTCCGATGTGGTGAGACGTATCACCGCCCGCTACGACACGGCGCCGCTTTACAATGGTTTCGCCGACAGCAGATTTCTGAAACTCACGCTCGACTCCGTAAGTTCCGGCGGTGAATCGGTAAACTGCGATGTCGCGGAACTTCACAACGATGCGGAGATTTACGGGCGCGTAAATACTGTAGTGATCGACAACCGTGGAGGAACGTTCGCAATGTGGCTGGGACGCGACGGTGGTGTATATGCCATAGGGGGAGAACTGCCCCGATCGGTGGCCGCCATCCGTATCGGGGGAACTAAAGATATGAAGTTATATGATACGGTAGTTAAGTGGCGCCGCGATCTGAAACGGCAACTTGCCACCGCATGGACAATTGCCGAACTCGAAGCTATAGATGTGGCTGTTGAGGAAAACCCTGCCGGGCAATGGAGGTTTCTCGACCGCGATACCGACAGCCGGTGGGCGGAACCGGGAGGGCGCTACCGTCTGGCTATAGTACCCCACGACTCGCTGATGGTTGCCGATGCTCCGCAATGTGACGGAAGGATACCGGAATATGATGTGATATATATCGGGGGAGCTACCACAAACAGCCGCCGGTGGGAACCGGGTATGGTGAAAGCACACCTGTATGCCACGCCGTTTGCCGGACATTACGATGTGGTGTGGTTCGACGCCTTGTTCGAGGATATGGGCGAGGAAGTGACGGCCGACCTTACCGACGGCGCGGTTCTGTCATTCCGTTTCCCGATCTATAAATCCATGCTGAGATTCGCACGCAACTGATTTAATGCGGTTGCAACTGCGCGCAGCTGAGATTTATTCCGGACCGTTAATCTTGCCGGTGGCTATGTCGTAGGTAATGGTGCTGTCGAGCAGCGATGCCGTGATAGCCTCCTTATTGCGGGCAATAGAATAGATGCCCTCTGTAGCCTCCAGTGTTTCGATATATGTGTAAAGTGTGGATGGAAGCTGATCGTAGAGCAGCATTTCAGGCAATACGCTCCCTCGCCCGTCGATTTTTATCCATGCCGGCACAGCATTGAATTCGAGGTAAGCGCTTCCGCTTAGCGTGACATGATATATGTTGTTGGAAAAACTGTAGTCGGAAACAGATGTCTCGGGGAAGTATTCCGATACGAACGACTGGATTTTCCCGGGCATTTCAGTATATTCATCGTTGTCGTCGCAACCTGTAAGGAACGGTAGTGTGAGAGCGAGAGCCATAGGCACGATTATGAGATTTCTGACGGTCCTGTTCGTTATGATATTTGATAGATCTTTCATATATAATATATTAATGGGAATTAAACGGTGAGTAAATACTGTCAGGGCTACTGTTGGAAATATTCTCAGCTATACAAATCGGTTTTTATCAGCATATCGATTCTTACCCGTCCCTCAGATTTCAAACGTTTAGGGTGATGGATAGGTTTCCGGATAATTTCTGTTTTTGAGGTTTTCGCGATTTACGCGAAAATGATTTCCTTTAGTGGAGAAAATTGGAGCGCATATGGCATATATTAAAAAATATTAGTTATATTTGCCAAAATTTTTGTAAACTAAGGATGGAAGTGGCTTTGGTTTGTGCGAAAATTTGTGTGAAAAATTATAATGGAGAAAATAAAACATTATACTAATCTCTTTCATTAATTATGTTTGTTAACAAATTGCTGGGTGGGACTACCGTAGCTGTGGCAATGCTGACCTTGCTGTCGGCCTGCAACGATACGTTTGATCCTGCAATAGCCTCCGACAAGAGGGGAAGGCTACTTGTGAATGTGAGTCTTGACAAAGATATCGCATCCCCCAAGGACAGGGCTAAGGCTCCCGCATCGCGAACTCAAGCCGACGAAATCTCCGTCGAAGATCTCACATTGCGTCTTGTCTCCGAAGACGGAAGCTACGATGAAAGCTGGGATACAGCTGAAGAAATGGCGGATTCGGGGGAAGTTCCTGTGGGAACATATCAGTTCGAGGTATACTACGGTGAACCTGAGGATGAAGGTTTCGAAAAGCCTTATTATTACGGTGAGCAGACGGTTACCGTTATGGAAAATCAGACATCGACCGTTGAGGTGACAGCTACGCTTGCCGACGCTATGGTATCGGTAAGCTATTCCGACGCCGTTCTCAGCTACTTCAGTGAGATCGACGGTACCGTTCACACCTCGCTGCAGAATGAATTCACTTACGCTCCTGAGGAAGAGCGTCCGCTTTATGTAACTCCGGGTGCCGTATCGGTTACAGTCGATGTAAAGAAACAGAATGGTGTGACTGCCACTCTTTCAACAGACAGGATCATGGCTGAAGCCCGCAACCACTATCATGTCAATTTCGATGTGAACGGCGGCGAGACCGGTAGCCCTACACTTTCCGTAACCTTCAGTTCGGCTCTTGATGAAGAGGTAGTCGAGATAGATCTCAGCGACGAGATTCTTTCGGCGCCTGCTCCCGAGATTCATGCAAACGGCTTTGAAAATGGCGAACTAATCATGCTTGTGGAAAATGTGCCTGTCGATAACCTTACCGCTACCATTGTAGGTCAGGCCGGCATAAGAAGCGTTGTCATGACAACCAGCTCCACATGGCTTATAGGTCAGGGATGGCCCGAGACAGTGGATCTGGCTGATCTCGATGAAGTAACGCAGGCGCTCCTTACCGAATATGGTCTGAAAATATATGGCCTTGACAGTCCGACATCGAAGATTGCTCAGATAGATTTCGGCGGTGTAGTGGAACATGTGCCATATGTCGAGGGTATGGACAATACCACCTCGTTTAGCCTTGTTGCAACCGACCGCGCGTCACATTCGTCGGAAGAACCGTTCGAACTGAAGTTCGAGGTAGAAAACCTTGCCCTTATGGTGACAGATATCGAACCTATCAAGCAGGATGAGACACAGCTCGGCTTCGATGTACTCTATAACGCTTCCGGATTTGAAAAGAATGTGAAAGTGCAGGTTCGCAATATCCGCAACACATGGGATCTCGTGAAGCCGCTGAGTGTGGTGGCGGATGCCGACAACAGCCAGCTGTATCATGTGATTATCCCCGTTTCTGGCGACGGTGATGTAGTGTTCAAGGTATTGGCCGGTAAGGATGAGTCTGAAGAATACACAGCTGTCCGCGAGTCGCTCCCTGCGGAAGTTGTGGAGAACGATGTTTTCGCCAGACATGCTGCCGTAACTCTTACGGGTGATGCAGCCTCGGCAAGCGGCGCTACGCTGATGCTCTCGTCTGATGGTGGTCAAAGCTATGTTGCCGTGCCGGCGACGGTATCAGGCAAGAAACTGAAATTCGATGGTCTGGAACCCGGTCAGACATATATGGCGAAAGCATATCTCGACGGTCTCGGTTCCCAGCCGATCAGCTTCACCACTGAGCAGGCTCTTCAGATTCCTAACGGTAATCTGGATGACGATGTTATTTCACATGATAGCCATCGGTATGAGTTCGTCGGGTGGGGTACGAATAATACTATGACCTCAAGTCAGGGTGGATCATCTGAATATTGCCGCAATTCAGGCTCACTTCAGACTACCGATGCCGTGAGCGGTAAGGCTGCGTTGCTTCGTACAACCGGCTGGGGTAGCGGAAACACCAATGCAGGATCCTGGAGCATAATTAAATATGTGGACCCGGCGCTGCTCCATCTCGGAGCTGAACGCTCCACGCGCGCATCTGATATCTACGAAACAAGCGACCTTGACTGCGGTATAGAATTCTCTTCACGTCCGGAATCTATGTCGTTCTACTACAAGTATTCCGCTCCCAACTCCGGAGACACCGGTGAAGTTCTTATCCGTGTGATAGATAAGTCTGGCAATACCATTGTCGAGAAAAAGCAGGATCTGGGCATGCGTGATGAATATGGAGAAGAGAAAACGACGATTACATTGTCGTATCCTGAAAATGCCCCGACATGCGGTTGGCTCTATGTACGCTTCCTTTCTTCCAACAAGACTCCCGGAAATAAAAATGGAAGCTGGCTGAATTACGGAAATCCACATACCGGTGCTGAACTGTATATCGACGAAGTGGAACTTAACTATTAATCTCCGACAGAATAAAGAAAATATATGAAAACTAAATATTTATCGAGTTTAGCTGTTTTGGCTTTGGCTTTCGGCTCAAGTTCATGTATCAGCGACCAGATGCCGGTGGAGAGTATCGATGAAGGTATGCTGAACACCTCGTCGATTGTTCCCGAGGTATTGAATGCGGAGATTATAATCTCCGAGCAGAACGCATCGCGAGGTGCTATGTCGCGCGATGCCTATGATCTGTCTGACTTCAGGATCACGGTTGAGGACAGCCGTGGAGTGCCGGCCGCAGAATGGACATATGCCGCAATGCCCTCGCTGCCTACTTTCCCTGTCGGTACATATACAATCAATGTAGTGTCGCGCGATGAGGTGCATGCCGAGTGGGATGCACCGCGCTTCGTTGGAAGCCAGACATTCGTGATCAGAAAGAACGAGGTTACGAATGTGGAGACTGTGGTGTGCAAACTCTCGAATATCTGTGTCAGCGTTCAGTTCGACGAAGCATTACTGAATGCTGCCGGCGAGGATCTTGTCGTGACCGTTACTTCATGTGACGATGCCCACAGCCTTTCCTTCACACGTGAGACGATGAATAACAAGGGATATTTTCATTCGGAAGGACAGACCACTCTGGCAGTTCGTTTCTATGGAACCGTCAACGGTACGCTCGAGGATTTCCCCTATACACTTCAGAATGTCGAGGCCGGCCAACACCGTAAGGTGAGCTTCTCATTGCGCGGAAATACAAACCCGGTGCCCGACGAATTCGGCGACGTGATTCCCGACGGTGAGGGAATATCGGTCTCCACTACCGTGACGCGCGAGGATCTGACAAGCGATTCTCCCATCGAAGAGGAGATTCTGCCCTCGGACGACCGTCCCGGCAAGGAGGATAATCCTGACGCTCCTGATACTCCCGACGAGCCTGTCGGCGATGCGACCGTCGAGTTCAGTAAGCCGGACAACTGTCCTCTTGATATCGATGGCGGAGTGAACGAAGTCGACGGATATGTCGGTGATGCAATCGTTATCATCAGGTCAGAATCAGGATTCAAGAAACTTGAAGTTGTGATCGATTCAGAGGGTCTGACCCCCGACGTTCTCAAGGGAGTGGGACTGGCGAGCAGTTTTGACCTGGTTACAGGATTGTCAATTCCCGATGGTGACGATCTTTCCGAGGGACTCGCCGGTCTGGGACTTCCCGTCAAGGAACAGATAACCGAGGATCCTGACAATGCCATCAATTTCGATATCACTCAGTTCGTGCCGCTTCTGGGTATCTATCCGGGCAACAGTGACTTTACTATTACGGTAACTCCGATACAGGGCGAGCCGAAATCAATGACTCTCAAATTCCATAAATAAACTGAATCGAAAATGAAGAAGATATTGTTCTTTTGCGCAGCAACGCTGGCGATGTTTTCATTCAGCAGCTGCTCCGACGCGATTGACTACGATGTTGACGGCGCCGAAGGGGAGGGACGTGTGTTCCTTCGCCCGATGCTCAACAGCGAGGTGAAAGTAGAGAGCCGTGCCATTCTTTCCGACGATGAACTGGCAGAGAACGCCATCATCTGGATATCAGCCACCAGTGCGAAAAAGAATGGTGTGGTACGCAAATACAAAGGTGTGCAGAATGTGCCTCAGGATGGTATATCACTCGTAAGCGGCTCGTATGTGGCCGAAGTATGGGCCGGCGACTCTGTTCCGGCATCGTTCGACAACCGATACTACAAGGGGCTCCAGGCGTTTGACGTAAAGGCCGGGGGCACTACAGGTGTCACCGTGGAGTGTACGATTGCAAACAGTGTAGTAGCTGTGGAATACGAAGATGAGATCGACGAGGTTCTGACTGATTATGTGATGACTGTCGGTCATAAGGCTGGCTCTCTTGAATACAAAGGCCGCGACGACGAAAAGGTGCCGGGCTACTTCATGATGCCTTCATTCGATAAGAATCTGACCTGTACACTCACGGGTAAGACATTAAGCGGTGGTGCCTTCACTCACTCAATAACGATTGAGAACGCGAAGCCAATGACAAAGTATGTAGTCAGGGTGAAGCATGGCGGCCCGACCGACGACGAGATTGGTGGAGCGGTGATCAAGATTGAAGTGGATGAGAATGCCGTAGAGGTGGAAGACCGTTATGTGATCGAATCAGCTCCTACATTCCAGGGCACCAACTTCGTGATGTCGAAGCCGGTTATGGGACAGGCCGGACAGATCACCGAAAAGAAGGTATACATCAAGAGTGTATCCGGTTTCAAGGATGTGATGGTAAGCTGCGACGCATTCTCCGAGTTCCTCGGGATAGGAGGTGACGACTTCGAGGTGCTCAATATGGCCGATTTTATCCGCGATGTTCTGACTGAGAAGGGCTTCTCTTATCAGCATTTCACACATGCGGAGGAAGACGTTCCGGAGGCAGACCGCAGTTTCGAGGAGATGAAGCTTATTTTCGATGATAACTTCATGAATCTGTTCCCCAATGGTGAGCATACGGTAACCTTCAGAGTTACCGACAACAACGGGAAAACAGCATCGGCAACTATGGTGCTGATGCTCAGCGATGCCAAGGTGCAGACAGCCGAGATGGATGCTGCTGATGCCTGGACCGACCATGCTACCCTGCGTGGAACAGTTCTAAAGTCCGGTCTGACAGGGATTGCCTTCCAATATCGTGCCAGTGGCACCCAGCAGTGGAATTCGGTTGCAGCCTCAGACGACAATACCCCTGAGGGAACGGCCGTTTCGACTGAAATCAGCGGTCTTACCCCGAATACAACCTATGAATATCAGATGATCTGTAACGAGGCCGACGATGTGGCGGATATACTGACATTTACAACCGAGGATACAACACCCCTTCCCAACGCAAGCTTCGAAGACTGGTGTATAGACGGTAAGGTTGAGCTTCTGTGTGCCGACAAAGGCAGCATGTTCTGGGACAGCGGTAACCACGGCTCGGCTACCATGAACCAGAATATCACGACCCCATCAGAGGAGGTGGTGCATACCGGCCGGTATTCTGCTAAACTTGAAAGCCAGTTCGTAGGTTTAGGTATAATCGGTAAATTCGCGGCCGGCAACCTCTTTGCCGGACATTATATCCGTACTGACGGCACAGACGGTGTACTCGGCTGGGGACGTCCGTTCGCTTCACGCCCGAAGGCTCTAAGAGTATGGATCAGCTATACTCCGCAGACTGTCAATAGTAAAGAAGTAGTTAGCGGGTCTCCTTTGAAAGAGGGTGATCTCGATCAGGGTATAGTATATATCGCTCTGGTCGACAACTCTATCTCGAAAACAGAGAGCGGTGAAAGCTGGCCTGTGATAGTGAAGACTGCAACAAAGGAACTCTTCAGCAAGGATGACAGCAATGTAATTGCTTACGGAGAGCGTGTGTTCACGGAGGCGACCTCCGGTATGATCGAGGTCAACATTCCTCTGGAGTATTTCAAGACAGATGTCAAGGCTTCGGGTATAGTAGTGACATGCTCGGCAAGCCGCTACGGCGATTACTTCTCCGGTGGCCGCGGATCGGTGATGTATGTCGACGATATGGAGCTGGTGTACTGACATACTGTAACCCAATAAGATTATTTAACGGGTGAGCGCCTGCGCGGGTGCTCACCCGTTTTGTCATATCGCGAAAAAATCGTAACTTTGCCCGACAACAAATAATGCTTTAAGTCAACAAGTAACGGAATCAATAAGTAAAGAATAAATATATATTGCGATGGCACAACAGGAAGATGTGTTTAAGAAGATAGTTTCCCATGCCAAGGAGTATGGGTTCGTGTTCCAGTCAAGTGAAATCTACGATGGTCTGTCGGCGGTCTACGACTACGGTCAGAACGGCGTGGAGCTCAAGAATAATATCAAACGTTACTGGTGGGAATCGATGACCCTGCTCCACGAGAATATCGTGGGTATCGATTCAGCTATCTTCATGCACCCGACTATCTGGAAGGCATCCGGCCATGTCGACGCGTTCAACGATCCCCTGATCGACAACCGCGATTCCAAAAAGCGCTACCGCGCCGACGTGCTCATCGAGGAGCAGATAGCCAAATATGACGACAAGATTGAGAAGGAGGTAGCCAAGGCCCGCAAACGCTTCGGCGAGTCGTTCGATGAAGCGCTTTTCCGCGAGACCAATCCCCGTGTGATGGAGCATAAGGCAAAGCGCGACGCCCTCCATACACGTTTCTCCGACGCAATGAATGCAAATGACCTCGACGGTCTGCGTCAGATAATTCTCGACGAAGAGATCGTTGACCCGATCAGCGGCACAAAGAACTGGACCGACGTGCGCCAGTTCAACCTCATGTTCAAGACCGAGATGGGCTCTACGGCCGACGGCGCCATGAACGTGTATCTGCGTCCCGAGACCGCTCAGGGCATTTTCGTAAACTATCTCAACGTTCAGAAGACCGGACGCATGCGCATTCCGTTCGGTATTGCCCAGATAGGCAAGGCTTTCCGCAACGAGATTGTGGCCCGTCAGTTCATTTTCCGCATGCGCGAGTTCGAGCAGATGGAGATGCAGTTCTTCGTGCGTCCCGGCTCGGAGCTCGAGTGGTTCAAGAAATGGAAGGAGACCCGTCTACGCTGGCACAAGGCGCTCGGACTTGGCGATGAGAAATATCGCTATCACGACCACGAGAAACTGGCTCACTATGCCAACGCCGCCACCGACATCGAGTTTCAGATGCCTTTCGGCTTCAAGGAGGTGGAAGGTATTCACTCACGCACCAATTTCGACCTTTCGCAGCATGAGAAATTCTCGGGCAAGAAGATTCAGTATTTTGACCCCGAACTCAATGAAAGCTATATCCCCTATGTGATCGAGACATCTATCGGTGTGGACCGCATGTTCCTCAGTGTGATGTGTTCGGCCTATGAGGAGCAGCAGCTCGAGGGTGGCGACACACGTGTGGTTCTCCATCTGCCCGAGGCACTCGCCCCGGTGAAGTGTGCCGTGATGCCGCTCGTGCGCAAGGACGGACTTCCTGAAAAGGCACGCGAGATCGTCAACGACCTCAAGTTCGACTTCAACACCCATTACGAGGAGAAGGATTCAATCGGCAAACGTTATCGCCGTCAGGATGCGATAGGTACGCCGTTCTGTATCACAGTTGACCATCAGACGCTGGAAGACAACACCGTGACACTGCGCGAGCGCGACTCTATGGAGCAGAAGCGTGTGAAGATCGACGAGCTTCACTCTCTGATTCACGATCGTGTGAGCCTCAACAGTCTGCTCCGCAAGCTCGGTTGAGCTATGGAATCTCTCTCCGTCAATTTCTCTCTTAATTAAATTTCCGACAATGAAAAAAGGAACAATAACAGGTATAGCGATAGTTGCTCTGCTCGTGATTCTTTTCGCGGGAGGATGCTCGTCGTACAACGGAATGGTTGACGCCGGACAGGCTGTCGACAAACAATGGGGTAACGTTCAGAATCAATATCAGCGCCGCGCCGATCTGATTCCCAACCTTGTGGCTACAGTAAAGGGGTATTCCGAACATGAGGCCAGTACGCTTGAGAGTGTGACCCGCGCCCGTGCAGGCCTGACTGAGGCTTATAACGAGGCGCAGGAGGCTACGGCAGAAAATCAGTCGGCTCCCGAAAATCTGAAACAGTTCCAGCAGGCTCAGGAAAAGCTTCAGAGCGCCTTGGGGATATATGTGAATGCTGTGCGCGAGGCATATCCCGATCTGAAGGCGAACCAGAACTTCCTTGACCTGCAGGCACAGCTCGAGGGGACTGAAAACCGCATTTCAACCGAGCGTACCCGCTATAACGAAGCTGTGGAAGCATACAACCGTAAGGTTCTCCGTTTCCCCGGTAATATTTTCGCGTCGATATTCAACTTTGACGCCCGTCAGATGTTCGAGGCCGATGCCGCCGCACAAAGCGCTCCGAAGGTCGAGTTTTAAATATTAGATAGTATTAAAAGTGAAGAAACTCATATTTGCACCTGTTGCTGCGCTTGCGCTTGCTGTCGGCTCATCGGCATGTACCGAGACTACCGGAGCCGATACATGGGAAAATTACCGTGAATGGCGCGAGAGTAACAACAGCTGGGTGCTTGAGCAGGAGGGTCTGCTCGACGAAAACGGTGATCTGTTCTATACAAAAATTGTTCCTGACTGGGACAAGGGCAGTTATGTGCTTATGCACTGGTTCAACGACCGCAACGAGACTGCCGGAAATCTGACACCGTTCGTAACGTCGTGGATTTCTGCCAGCTATGATCTGTATCTTAGCACCGATGTCCTTGTTGATACCTCGGAGGGGCTTGACGATGATGTGTTTACATCGCAACTATCCAGTCTTATCAAAGGTTGGCGTATAGCTATGCTCGAGATGCATGTCGGAGATACGGTTCAGGTGGTTGTTCCATATCTGTCGGGATATGGAAGCGTGGCTTCGGGGAATGTACCCCCATATTCTGCCCTACGTTTCAATATGCGTCTGAAAGATATCCCGGGCTACGAGATACGTCCTTAATAACCTAAGATACTTATAATGAAGTTTACCTTTACACGAACGCTGCTGCTGATTCCGGCAGCGGCGTTAAGCGTTTTCGCAGCAGTGGCATCGAAGCCTGTTCCGGTATTTGTGGTCGCAGGACAGTCGAACAGCGACGGCCGGATTCCTGACACCGATGTGCCCTATTATGCCGATTTCAGCAATTGCATGTATTGCTATGCAGATGGCAACACGTTCCGCGACGGAGCTTTTGAGACATACACTCCGTATACACATGTAAGCGGTGATTCGAACCGTTTCGGTTACGATGCGTTCGTTTACCATTATATAGGCCAGGCGACCGGCGACAAATTCTATGTAGTGAAGGAAACTCTCGGCGGCACGGCTATCGATCCGTCGTGCAGCAATTCGAACAGCGGTCTGTTCTGGAGCTGTGATCCGGAATGGTATGCTGCCCAGACGGCCTCAAGCCTCGGCGGAAAGTCGCTTATGAAGTCGTTCGAGCGCTCTTTCGCGGCCTGTGTGGAGAATACTCTGGCGGCTATCGAGGGTGGATATGACGTGAAAGCCATTCTCTGGCATCAGGGTGAGAGCGATTCCACATTTGACGGACCCCAGAACTATTACGGAAATCTCTCGGCTCTTATAGCTCATATGCGTGGCTTTATCGCTGAAACAACCGGCAATGAGGAATATCGCGAGTTACCATTCATAATGGGCACGGTGCCACATCGCAGCAAGCAATATAATGCCGATGTGGAGGCTGCCCAGAAGCGCATTGCCGAGGAGGATCCGAATGTATATCTGGTAGATATGTCTGAGCAGACACTTCAGAAAGACGAGCTGCATTTCGATGCCACAAGTGCCGAGTATATGGCTGTGAATGTGTTCAGAACGCTTGTCGGGCTTGATATAGTTCCCGATGTGACGACCTGGACCGATCTCGAGGTTACCGGCGAACTGCTCGTAAATCCTGATTTCGAGATCAACCGCGCCGGTGAGGTCAATCCGGCAGGAAATGTTGACAGAGGTATACCCTACGGATGGGATTCGGAGGGAGAACTGAAGCTTAACGGCTCCGGACAGATGTCTTATGGAATAAACAACGACGGCTCGAACATCCACGGCGACAACCTCTGCTGGATCAACTCGTCGCCGATGCCCGAATTCTTCGAACTGTCGCAGACTGTCCCTGCTGAAAAGCTGAAACCTGGCGTTTACGAAGTGCGTTGCAAACTATGGGTGGAAGTTGCCAAGAAGAACAATTGCCGCATGTTCGCCAACAATGAGGTTCAGTATTACGGATACGACACCGACTATACCAACCTTCTCGAACCTGACGAGAATGCTACCTACGGAGGATATGCCGGAGGGCAGAACAATAATTTCATCCTCCGTAATATGCATGTAAGGGTGGCTATAAACGAGGGTGATGATCTGAAACTCGGAATACGCTCCAGTTGCCGCAAGAACGACGGCAGCACAACATCGGACAATTCCGGCTGGTTCAAGGTTGATGAGTTCCGCCTCTTTTATGTGGAGCCGCATACCGGCACCGGTGTTGACGGGGTGGAAACCGAACTCTGTAATCAGTTGCAGACAAAAGGAGTTTATGACGTAACCGGGCGTCTTCTCCGCGACTGCGGCTCTATCGACGGACTTTCAGCCGGAATGTATATCGTGGATGGCAAGAAGACGTTGGTAAGATAACCGGATATACGGATTCATGAAATAACAACGACGGGATAGTGCCTTTCCGGTTAGCTGTCCCGTCGTCGGTTTTTTATTTATCGGCGATTAGTCCGCTGCTTACTTACCGAAGTAGCGGTCAAAAAGTCCCTTGAAGCCGCGGCCATGGCGTGCTTCATCCTTAGCCATTTCGTGAACGGTATCGTGGATAGCGTCGAGGTTGGCTTTCTTGGCGTTTGCTGCGATGCGCATTTTGTCGGCGTTAGCACCGGCTTCTGCCATCATGCGTTTTTCAAGGTTGGTCTTGGTGTCCCATACCATGTCGCCGAGGAGTTCTGCGAATTTTGATGCATGTTCGGCTTCCTCCCATGCGTAGCGCTTGAATGCTTCTGCAATTTCGGGATAACCTTCGCGGTCGGCCTGGCGCGACATAGCCAGATACATACCCACTTCGGTGCATTCACCGAGGAAGTGGTTGTTGAGATCCTTGATCATTTCCTCGTCGCAACCCTTGGCAACGCCGATCTCATGCTCTGTCACGAAATTGAGCACTTCAGTGTCCTCTACTTCCTTGAATTTGCTGCGCGGAGCGCCGCACATCGGGCACTTTTCAGGTGCCTCGTCACCTTCGTGAACGTAGCCACATACGGTGCAGATGAATTTCTTCTTCATAATTATCTTCTTCTATAGCTAAAACGTTATATATTGATAAGATATGACCGGCGATTCCCTCCGGAGCCGCACGGCAGGCGGCCTGAGCCACCGTTTGAAGTACGCAAAGATACCAATGAATGGCATTATGTGCAAGAACTTCAGACTATTTTTTCTCCCTCGAGCCAAATATGTGAGATGACAGGTGTGGTATAAGCATACAGCGGGAATGCGAGCGATGGGAGGGGCACTGTAGTAAAGAAGTTCGCTTTTTTACCCGGAGTTATTGTGCCTGTGCTTTGACTCAGTTCCATAGCCGCCGCTCCGTTCAGGGTTACTGCATTCCATGCCTGCTCGGGTGTGAGTTTCATTTTTATGCATCCCAGCGCGGCAACAAAGCGCATGTCGCCTGATGGTGAGGATCCGGGATTATAGTCAGATGCGAGAGCGACGGGGAGTCCGGCGTTTATGAATCCCCAGGCATTGCCGTAGGGCATTCCCAGAAAAAATGACGCCCCGGGAAGCATGGTCGGCATTGTCGGGGAATTTTTCAGAACTTCAATCTCTTCCACGCCTGTGCGTTCCAGATGGTCGACTGATACAGCACTGTGGCGCACTCCAACCTGAACTCCACCTGAAACTCCGAGTTCGTTTGCATGGATTTTCGGCTTCAGTCCCCATTTGGCGGCGGCATTGAGGATACGGTCCGTATCCTCTACGGTGAAGAATCCAGTGTCGCAGAATACATCCACATAGTCGGCGAGTTTCTGTGTTCCCACTTCGGGAATCATTTCCCGGCATATGAGGTCTACGTATTCCGTCTGTCGTCCGGCATATTGCCGTCCGACAGCATGTGCTCCAAGAAAGGTCGCTTTAACAGACAGGGGGGTGGCTTCGCGTATACGGCGGATTACGCGAAGCATTTTCAGCTCGTCGGCAGTGGTGAGTCCGTAGCCGCTCTTTATCTCCAGGGCTCCGGTGCCTTTGCCTATCATCTCGTTGACGCGTTCCATCGCCTGTTCGAAAAGCTCATCTTCCGTAGTGTCGTGCAGAAGGTCTGCCGAGTTTAATATTCCCCCTCCGCGGGCAGCTATCTCTTCGTAGCTCAGACCATTGATCTTATCGATAAATTCACCTGTGCGTTCACCGGCATATACAATATGTGTATGTGAATCGCAGAACGAAGGAAATATCCACTGGCCGTAGAGATCGGTTGTATGACACAGAGATCCGAATGTCCTCGTTGGGAGTTCGTACATAGATCCGAAATCCATTATACGGTCATCCTCAACTGCCATCCATGCGTTGTTTATAACCGCTATACGGTTCATCTCACACCCGGCCTTGACGGGTGCGGGGGAGCGGTCCGCACCCACCAGTGTACCGATATTGGTGAACAGCTTTATTGCCATGGTTCTTAAACGGGTTGTTCGGTTATGAAGCGGACCGAGGCATCGATGTAAGGATACATCACAGTGTCGTTTTCGATGAACGGCACGATCTTGCGATACTCGCACATCATGGCCTCAAGTATGGGCGACGTATGTTCCGGCCGGCGGAATTCAAGCGCCTGGGCTGCGTTGAATAGTTCGATGGCAAGTACTCGCCGGGTGTTCTCTACCACCCGATAGAGTTTTGTAGCAGCGTTCGACCCCATGGATACGTGGTCTTCCTGCCCTTGCGACGACGGGATGGAATCGCACGATGCGGGCCAGCACAACCCTTTATTCTGGCTCACGACTGATGCTGCGGCATATTGTGGAATCATGAAACCGCTGTTTACACCCGGGTTGGCTACAAGAAATGACGGAAGTCCGCGCACTCCGGCAATGAGTTTGTATGTGCGGCGTTCGGAAATATTTGCCAGTTCCGACAGAGCCACGGCCATGAAATCCATAGGTTGTGCGATAGGTTCGCCATGGAAATTTCCGGCAGAAATCACAAGATCCTCGTCGGGGAAAATCGTGGGATTGTCGGTGACGCTGTTTATTTCTGTCTCGATGACGGATGCGACATATGCGATAGTGTCTTTCGACGCACCGTGAACCTGAGGCATGCAGCGGAACGAATATGGGTCCTGCACATGCCTCTTGGGTTTCGCAATGAGTTCGCTTCCCTTGAGGTAGGCGGTTACGGCCTCACCGGTGAGAATCTGTCCGCGGTGGGGGCGTATCTGTTGAATCTGGGGTAGGAACGGGTCAATTCTTCCGTCGAAAGCGTCGAGTGAAAGGGCACCGATCTTGTCGGCCCATCGGCTGAGCTTACGCGCTTCTATGACACACCATACACCGTATGCCGACATGAACTGTGTGCCGTTGAGCAGTGCAAGCCCCTCCTTACACTGGAGGCTTATCGGTTCCCAGCCTTTGGCGGCAAGCATTTCGGCTCCGCTGACAACTTTTCCGTCCATTTCCACCTCGCCCAGTCCTAGAAGGGGGAGCGAGAGATTGGCGAGCGGTGCCAGGTCGCCCGATGCGCCGAGCGACCCCTGCTGATATACCAACGGGAGAATATCGTTGTTGAACATCTCCACAAGGCGCTCGACGGTAGCGAGCTGTACACCGGAATTGCCGTAACTGAGCGACTGTATCTTGTTGAGCAACATGATTTTTACAACTTCGGAGGGCACGCGCTCGCCGATGCTGCATGAGTGAGACATCACCAGATTACGCTGCAGCTCGGACAGTTTGGTATCGGGAATGGAGATATTGCATAGCGAACCGAATCCGGTAGTAATACCGTAGATCGGTTCTGTCTGGTTATTCATCTTATTGTCGAGATACTCACGGCAACGGGCTATTCGCTGTCGGGCGTCGTCGCTGAGGGTGAGTGTCATTCCCTCTCTTATGATTTGCTCCACACGGTCGATTGTAAGCCATTCGGAGCTGATATGGTGGGTAGGCATATAGTTAAGTGAAGAAGTTGTGGTATGTGTAGAGTTGAAACTGTTTCTTTTACTCTGCTTATTTGACTTCCGGATTCTTTAATTACAATGTTTACTTTAGTGCTGACGCTATAAGGGCGGGATCAGCGAAATTGGGGAGGGTGACGCGCAGAAGCGGTGTACGCTCCATCTCGCGTCGGATGGCGCTTATCGCACCCTTATTGCGGGCCCATGAGCGACGTGCTATTCCGTTGTTCACATCCCAGAGAAGCATTTCGCCTATGGCTTTTTCCGATTCTTCAGAACCGTCGATCACCATACCGAAACCTCCGTTTATAACTTCGCCCCAGCCAACTCCACCGCCATTGTGGATCGAAACCCATGTGGCACCGCGGAAGGCATCGCCGATAACGTTGTGTACGGCCATATCGGCCGTGCGGTTGGAGCCGTCGTAGATATTCGATGTTTCGCGATATGGGGAGTCTGTGCCTGAAACGTCGTGATGGTCACGCCCGAGAACCACAGGAGCGGATATCTCGCCGCGGTGGATGGCATCGTTGAATGCGCGGGCAATGCGCATGCGTCCTTCGCTGTCGGCGTAGAGTATGCGGGCTTGAGAGCCTACCACGAGTCGGTTTTCCTCGGCTTTTCTGATCCAGTGCAGGTTGTCTTCGAGCTGTCCTTTTATTTCGTCGGGAGCTTCGGCAAGCATCTGTTCCAGTACCTCGGCTGCCAGGCGGTCGGTGACGGCGAGATCTTCCGGCTTTCCGGAGCTGCATACCCAGCGGAAAGGACCGAAGCCGTAATCGAAGAATAGCGGGCCCATGATATCCTGAACATACGATGGATAGCGGAATGCACCGTCAGTTCCCATCACGTCGGCTCCCGCGCGTGAGGCTTCGAGGAGAAATGCATTTCCGTAGTCGAAGAAGTACATACCTTTGTCGGTAAGGCGGTTTATGGCTGCCACCTGACGGCGCAGCGACTGCTGCACAGCTTCGCGGAAGCGATCGGGTTCGTCGGCCATCATACGCTGTGACTCCTCGTATGTCAGTCCTGCGGGGTAGTAACCTCCTGCCCAGGGATTATGGAGGGATGTCTGGTCGCTGCCGAGATCTACCTGTATGTTATCGTCGGCAAGACGTTCCCAGAGATCCACAACATTGCCTTGATAGGCGAGAGATACGGTTTCTTTCTGTTCCATCGCCCGCTTTGCCCGTGGAATGAGTTCATCGAGCGAGGTATATACCTCATCGACCCATCCCTGCGCCTTGCGCTTTTCCACAGCCTTAGGATTGATCTCAGCTGTGATGCTCACGACCCCGGCTATATTCCCCGCTTTGGGCTGGGCTCCGGACATACCGCCCAAACCGGCAGTGACAAAGAGCATGCCGGCTATGGACGGGCGCTCCTTTGAAAGTCGTTTGCGGGCGGCGTTCAGCACAGTGATGGTGGTGCCATGAACTATACCTTGTGGACCGATGTACATGTAGGAGCCGGCGGTCATCTGTCCGTACTGGCTCACACCGAGCGCATTGAAGCGCTCCCAGTCGTCGGCCTTGGAATAGTTGGGAATAACCATTCCGTTCGTGACCACCACGCGTGGCGCTGCGGGGTGCGAGGGGAAAAGCCCGAGCGGGTGACCCGAGTACATCACAAGGGTCTGTTCGTCGGTCATCTCCGACAGATATTTCATCGTAAGGCGATATTGCGCCCAGTTCTGGAACACGGCGCCGTTGCCTCCGTAAGTGATCAGTTCGTGGGGATGCTGCGCCACCTGCGGATCGAGGTTGTTCTGTATCATCATCATTATGGCAGCCGCTTTGCGTGAGCGTGCGGGGTAATGATCGATAGGACGTGCCTTCATCTCATAGTCCGGACGAAAGCGATACATATATATGCGCCCGTAACGGTTCAGTTCGTCGGCAAATTCCGGCGCGAGTTCGGCATGGTGGCGAGGATCGAAGTAGCGTAAAGCGTTGGCGAGTGCCAGTTCTTTTTCCGCCGGTGTCAGAATGTCTTTTCTGCGTGGGGCATGGTTTACCGCCGGATCGTATGGACGGGGTGGCGGAAGCTGTTGAGGTATCCCTTCCGCAACCTTTATGCGAAATTCTTCGGTTGTCATATGCTGTGATATGTGTCAGATTTTTGAATTTACAATTTCTATAACTTCCCGTTCGCAGGTTTCGGATTCAGCGGCAATTGCAGCGGCTTCTGCGAGTATAGCGTCGGCAACAGCGCGGTCTTTCAGCCCGGCGGCATTTATTTTAACGTTGAGCCATGCGCCGAGAACAGCGCTGCGGGCTGCAAGCGCGCCTACTCCGGCATCGCTGACAGAAGCAGGATTGCCGTCGGATGCCATCTGCTTCAGGAGAGGGAATACGGCGAAAGCGGCCTTCATGGTGCGCAGGGGTACTTGTGTGGCATATAGCGTAGCTTCCTGAATGGCGGCTGTGCGGGCGGCTTTCTCCTCGTCGGTGGCTTTAGGGAGTTTGAATGCGTCCATAATGCGGTTGAAGGCATCGGTGTCTTCATCTACAAGCCGTAGCAGTTCGCGCAGATGGGTCTGACCGGTTTCAGCGGCATCGCTGAATGTTTCCCACCTGTCATCCCATCCGGGTTTGTGAGCCGACAGATTGGCGACCATGGTTCCGAGCGCGGCGGCCAGGGCACCCATATATGCGGATATGGATCCGCCTCCAGGGGCGGGCGATTCACTGGCTGTTTCTTCGGCAAATCCTTTGCATGTGAGATCAATGAGGCCCTTTCCCTCAGAAGGTGCTATGAGGTCTTCAATAACTTTCTCCGATGCAACGAAAGGTTTGAGGTCATCAAGTCCCATCGATTTTACGGCCATCCGTATGATTTCATCGTCAGAAATACCTGTGGAACGCTGTTGCTTCCTGAGGAAATATTTGCCGGCTTCAATGAGTGTGCGTCTGGGTACAAGCCCCACGATTTCAGTTCCGGTGACGCGTACTCCGCGTTCGGCGGCTGCACGGCATACTTCGTCGAAAGCTTTGTGCAGAGGTGTGGCTGCAATGTCTGTGATGTTCATCGATACCTGAGCTATGCCATATTCATCGATATACCATCCGATTGCTTTTGTCCCTTTGAGGGTACCGGGAATCATGACAGGTTTCCCATCTTCTCCGATTACAGGTTTGTCGGTTACTTTCGGTCCCTGGCGCATGGGGCGTCCCTTTTCGCGTACGTCGAATGCTATGGCGTTGGCTCGTCGGGTCGAGGTTGTGTTCAGGTTGAAGTTAACTGCGATAAGGAAGTCGCGGGCGCCAACCACAGTAGCCCCGCTGCGTGCCATTGCTTCGTCGAACGGGCGCGCGCCGAAGTCGGGAGCTTCCCCCTCTTTATCGGCTCGTTCAGTCAGTGCCTCATATTCACCTTTGCGCACTACGGCAAGGTTCTTGCGGCCGGGGGTGAAGGCTGCCGCTTCGTAGCAGTATGTAGGGATGTTGAGTTCCGTAGCTATTCTCTCTGCCAGCTTGCGGGCGAGACCGGCACACTCCTCAAGTGTGATTCCCGATACCGGTATAAGGGGCAGAACGTCGGTCGCTCCGATGCGCGGATGGGCTCCGGTATGTTTGCGCATGTCGATAAGCTCTGCTGCACGACGCACTCCGCGGAACGCCGCTTCAGTCACAGCTTCAGGCGATCCGACGAAAGTAACTACCGTGCGGTTGGTGGCTTCGCCGGGATCCACATCGAGAACTCTGATACCCTCTACTTCTCTGATAGCGTCTACTATGCTGTCAATCACTTTCATGTCGCGCCCTTCACTGAAGTTGGGCACACACTCTACTATTCTCTCCATAGTGTGATAGTTAATTCTTTTCAGGCGATGTGTAACTTTTTTGCAAATATAATGTATTAATCGTACAATACCGCTTTTTACCCCACGATTTTTCACGAGGCTGCACGATTAATTTATTCCCCCGCAAGAAGTTTTCCATGAATCCGATTGAGTAGTCCGGGAGGGTATATCGATATGTGTATGTGTGAAAATATGGCACATGCGACCAAATATATTTGCTTGAAAAAATAATATCATTAAAAAAAATAATTACCTTTGTGGGAGCTAATGCCGCGATAGGGACCATCGGGTTCTCCATACCAAAAATCAAGATATATAAGAACTTAAATTCAAGTAGGCGGCAGTTGGTTAAATTACTATTATCATGAAACTCAAAGGTTTGTTAACTGTTTTTGTCGCAGCTACAGCTGCTTCGGTAATCTCCGCTCATACAAAGGCTTATGTGGCGGGGGATTTCGCCGCGCCCGATATGAGTTGGCGTCCGGTTCCGCTCTGGTTCTGGAACAATACATCCGTGAATGAAGATCAGGTAGTTTATCAGCTGGAGCAGATGCTGACTACTGACGGTTATGGCGGATGTGCTATATTGCCGTTCGGCGGTTCGTTTACACCGGGCTATCTTTCCAACGATTATTTTTCGCTATATGGCAAAGCGATTGAAATTGCACGTGAACACGGCGCCGCTATGTCGATTTACGATGAATATGGTTTCCCCAGCGGCAGCATGGGAGCGATCAACGGATCAGGTGTCACCACTTTCAAGAACAATCATCCTGAGCATTGTATAAAGCGACTTGACAAAACGGAAACAACACTGAAAAACGGTAGTAAGGTTTCAAAGCGTGCGGTCGGTTCGTCGAACCTGATGTCTGTAGTGGCCTTCGACAAGAAATCGCATGAGGTTATAAATCTGCGCGAGTTCATAGACGAAAACAATGGCCTTGAATGGACCGTGCCTGACGATGGAAACTGGACGCTGATGATATTCAAATGTGTGAAAGACGACGATCCGAATGTAGATTATCTTTCCCCCGAGGCTGTAAAACTTTTCGTAGAAGATACCCATCAGCAGTATTACAACCGTTTCAGCGATGCGTTCGGAAGTGTCGTGAAATCGACTTTCTTCGACGAGCCCACCATGTATCGTGCATCTGGCCGTATGTGGACGGGCGATTTCAACGAGAAGTTCGAGGCTGCATACGGCTTTTCGCCGGAGACGCTTTATCCCGCCCTATGGTATGATATGGGCGAGAACACCGCTGCTGCCCGCAATATGCTTTTCGGACTTCATGCGCGCCTTTACTCAGAAGGTTTTATGAAGACAATAGGTGATTGGGCGGCCGAACATGGCATCCTTGCTACAGGGCATCAGGATCAGGAAGAGGTGCTGAATCCCTGTAGTGTGTCAGGCGATCTGATGCTTGTGGGCAAACACATATCCATGCCGGGTATCGACAAGATCGGTGGCGACCGCCCGGCCGAACATTTCTACAAGGTGGTGTCGTCGTCGGCAAACAACTGGGACAAAACTTACGTCATGTCGGAAACATACGGCGCGATGGGCAATATTTCGGTTGAAACGATGTATCGAGTGGCTACGGAGCAATATACAAAGGGCGTGAATCATCTTATTCCCCATGCTGTATGGTATAATGATCAGGATGTGACATTCCTTCCTGAACTGTCGTGGCGTAATCCGCTATATAAAGATGCGCTTCCTGATTTCAACCGCTTCCTGAGCCGCCTGAATTATATGTTGGCTCGTCCGGCGCGCCATGTGGCTTCTGTCGCTATGCTTTATCCGATCAACACGCTTCAGGCCGGTCACTATCTCGATGGACCGCTTGGGTATATGGCCGGTGGTGTCAGTGTTCCGGGTACAGATTATAATGTAGTGTCCCGGATTCTTACCGACGAGATCGGTGTGGATTTCACCTATCTTCATCCGGATGTGATAGATGACCGCTGCTCGGTTGAAGGTGACCGCCTTGTGATGCACAATACGGTCAACACGGAGAAATTTTCGGTTATGATACTTCCCGGATGCAAGACTCTGACAACCGGAACCCTTAAGAAAATCGAGGAGGCATGCGATGCGGGTGTCAAGGTGATATTCACCACCCAGCTGCCATGTGAGAGCGCCGACCGTGATACAACCCATGAGGAGGTGGCCGCGGCGGTAGAACGTATGCTCGCCTCTGGTGGCGCGGAGTTTG
This sequence comes from Bacteroidales bacterium, assembly GCA_014800795.1. Taxonomy (GTDB): domain Bacteria; phylum Bacteroidota; class Bacteroidia; order Bacteroidales; family Muribaculaceae; genus UBA7173. The sequence goes on from JAAVFL010000004.1 coordinate 258,420, forward strand.
TAGCTGATCCTACGGCGGAAAGTCTTGCGGCAGCGCTGGCAGGTGAGGAACTTGACGTGCGGTTCTCGACGTCGCAGAATCCGTTCAACTACATCCATAAGGTAGTGGATGAAGGCAATGTATATTACTTCGGCAATATCGACGATTATATGAGTACGTGTACCGTAACGGTGCGTGGTGAGCTTGGCGAGTGTTCGCTGATGAATCCCCGCACCGGGACTGTTGTCCCAGCCGAAGTAACCCGTGCCGACGGTTTCACAACCTTCACCCTAACGCTTGCTCCGGAGCAGTCGGTATTCCTTGTAGAGAACAGCATTCTTGATCCTACCGGGGCTGTGGAGCCTTCGACAGAGCCGGAGGAGGGCTACACAATCGAGATGGATTTCAACATCGAGAGCCTCAGTGCCGGTGTATGCTTCGGCGTGAAGAATCAGGCGAACTTCTATATGTGGCAGATCAACTGCGAGGATGAAGCGCGTCCGCTGTTGCGTCCTCACCGATGGATGGGGGGCGACCCTTCCTGTATGGCTGAGGTACCAATTCCAGCTGAGGCGAGTGTGACGCCCGGAACTGACAATCACCTGAAAATAGTGGTGACAGACGAAAAACATGCCGATACCTACATAAACGGAGTTCTGGTTGACATGCGCGACGGCGATTTTCCGCTTGGCGGTCTCGGATTCCGTCAGGGTTTCAGCGATAAATCGGGTAACCGCCTTGAGATAGCGTTGTTCGACAATATATCGGTAACGGCAGATCCCGAGGGAACGGTGCTGATGGAATGTGATTTCGAGGAGGAGAATCCTTTCTATGGCGGTGAGCTGCGCGATGGCACCCTGCGGGTAGTAGGTGTGCAGGGTGGCGACCGCTATGCGTGGTCGCGGCTGCTGGGGGAGTATGTATGGTTCACAATGGAGGCCGATCTGACCTTGGTGGAGGATGATCTGTGCTATGTATTCAGCCATCTGGATAATAGCAATTACTACATGTGGGCCCTTAACATCTTCGACGGATCGAAGCCGCGCATCCGTCATCATATATTCACCAACGGCGCTCTTAACTGGAACGACAGTGAGTTCAGTCAGTTTACCAAAGCGCAGATCAAGAATACTCCCCGTCACATGCTGATAGAGGTGAAAGGGGGCTTTATCGATACCTATATAGATGATATGATGGTTGACCGTTTTCTTGATTTTTCGAGTAATCTGACATATGGAAAAGTGGGTTTCCGCATCGATTCATCGTCACAGCAGAACGACGAGGCATATATCGATAATGTGAAGGTGACCGAATACAATGCCGGAGGCGAGGGTACAGTTGTCCTTTTCGACGATTTCGAACCTGGATCGCCCCGTTGGTTTCCCGACGGAAATGTGGTGGAACATGACGGCAGCCGTCAGCTTCATATAGTGCATCCGACCGGTGGACTGATAAAGATGGTTCAGGTTGATGAACCGGTGGTGGATGGTATCGCAGCTGTCGCAGCGGAAAATGTTGCTGTTGCGGGGCGGACTTATTCCATGACTGGGGTGGAGGTGAATCCTGATGCGTCTGTTCCGGGAATATATGTACGCGATGGGAAAAAGATAGTAATACGGTGAATTATTTGTCAGGGCAGTTGTCTGAACTGAAAAATAGTGCGACATAATCCAAAGCATAGATACAATAATAGGGTAATAAAAGATTGAAAAACCGGTGGTGTGCCAAACGATTTGAGCATACCACCTTTTTCTTTGCGGAAAAATTGCTAAATTTGCAAGTTGTGGGGGAAGGGTGTGTATATACGGAAGAAAGAAAAAATAAATTATCATATAACAATGTACAGAACAACAACATGCGGCGAACTTCGCCTTGCCGATGCCGGTAAAGAGGTAACACTTGCCGGCTGGGTGCAGCGTGTGCGTAAGATGGGGGGCATGACATTCCTTGATCTGCGCGACCGTTACGGCATTACTCAGATTGTGTTTAACAACGATACGGATGCTTCGCTTTGCGAGCAGGCCAATCATCTGGGACGCGAATATGTGGTTCAGGTAACGGGTACTGTTGCCGAGCGTACCTCGAAAAATCCGAATCTTCCAACCGGTGATGTGGAGATTATAGCTTCGGGTTTGAAAGTGTTGAATCCGTCGGAGGTACCTCCATTTACCATCGAGGATGAAAGCGATGGCGGCGACGATCTGCGCATGAAATATCGTTATCTCGATCTGCGCCGTAATCCGGTGCGCCGTAATCTTGAGTTGCGCCACCGCATGACGATGGAGGTGCGCCGCTATCTCGACAGCAAGGGATTTCTTGAAATTGAAACTCCGATGCTCGTGGGATCGACACCGGAAGGCGCCCGCGACTTTGTGGTGCCTTCGCGCATGAATCCGGGATGTTTCTATGCCCTCCCGCAGTCGCCTCAGACGCTCAAGCAACTTCTGATGGTGTCGGGTATGGACCGCTATTTCCAGATCGTAAAGTGTTTCCGCGATGAGGATCTGCGTGCCGACCGTCAGCCGGAGTTTACCCAGATCGACTGTGAGATGAGTTTTGTCGAGCAGGAAGATGTGATATCGCTCTTCGAGGGAATGGCAAAACATCTGTTCAGGGAACTGCGCGGTGTGGAACTTACCGAGCCGTTCGTGCGTATGCCATGGAGCGACGCTATGAAGTACTATGGCAGCGACAAACCAGATCTGCGCTTCGACATGAAGTTTGTGGAGCTGATGGATATCCTGAAGGGGAGCGGTTTCGCCGTGTTTGATAATGCCGCTTATATCGGCGGTATCTGCGCCAAAGGCGCCGCCGGCTATACACGCAAGCAACTTGACCAGTTGACAGAGTTTGTGAAGCGTCCGCAGATCGGTGCGAAAGGTATGGTATATGCGCGTGTCGAACCGGACGGCAGTGTGAAATCGTCGGTAGATAAATTCTATTCGCAGGAGACCCTGCAGAAGATGAAGGAAGCGTTCGGTGCCGAACCCGGCGACCTGATTCTGATTCTCAGCGGCGACGATGCGATGAAGACCCGCAAGCAATTGTGCGAGCTTCGTCTTGAGATGGGTAACCGTCTGGGTCTGCGCGACAAAAATAAGTTCGCCTGTCTGTGGGTTGTCGATTTCCCGATGTTCGAGTGGAGCGAAGAGGAACAGCGCCTGATGGCTATGCACCATCCGTTCACTCATCCCAAGGATGAGGATATTCCAATGCTTGACACAGATCCCGCTTCTGTTCGTGCGGATGCATACGATATGGTTGTCAACGGTGTTGAAGTAGGCGGAGGTTCCATACGTATCCACGACAGCGAGTTGCAGGCAAAGATGTTCGAGATTCTCGGCTTTACACCCGAGAAGGCTCAGGAGCAGTTCGGCTTCCTGATGAATGCATTCAAATTCGGCGCACCCCCTCACGGAGGTCTGGCATATGGTCTTGACCGATGGGTATCGCTTTTCGCCGGTCTCGACAGTATCCGTGACTGCATCGCTTTCCCGAAGAATAATTCCGGTCGCGACGTGATGCTTGAGGCTCCCGCACCTCTTGATCAGAAACAGCTCGATGAACTTCAGCTTGAGCTGGCTCCGGCGGACAAAAAAGCGTGAATTATAACCGAAGGATGAAAATCAGAGAGATAACAGACGTTATAGAACGGTTCGCACCTCCCTCGCTTCAGGAGGGATATGACAACACCGGCTACCAGACAGGAGATCCGGAGGCTGAGGTCTCCGGTGTCCTGCTCTGCGTGGATGTGACGGAGGAGATTGTGGAAGAGGCGGTGGCAAAAGGCTGTAATCTTATTGTGTCGCACCATCCCCTGCTTTTCCGCGGTGTGAAGTGCGTTATAGGGCGTAACCGGCCTGAACGTGTGTTGGCCGCGGCTATAAGAAAGGGTGTCACGGTGTATTCATCGCATACGGCTACAGACAGCACGGTAGGCGGGGTGTCGTGGCGTATGGCCGGACGCCTCGGACTGAAGGATGTGAAAGTGCTGGTGCCATCGTCGGACGGTGCCCCTACTGGTCTTGGAGTTGTCGGCAATCTTTCTGAAGCGGTTACTATGGATCGGTTTCTGGCTTCGGTTAAGGAGGCGTTCCGGTGTGCGGTGCTGAAAGTGTCGCGTTTCGATGGTTCGGAAATAGTGACGAGAGCCGCTCTGTGCGGAGGTTCCGCAGCTGAATTCGTTCCTGAGGCTATCGCTGCCGGGGCACAGGTTTATGTGACCGCAGACTGTAAGCTCAACCAATTTCTCGACCATGCCGGTGACATTGTACTGGTGGATGCGGGACATTTCGAGACCGAAGAGTGTACAAAGCAGATTTTTTTCGATGTAATCACAGAAAAATTTCCTAACTTTGCAGTCTGTTACTCAGAGAAAGAAAAAAATCCAATAACATATTTGTAAGCAGAAATGGCTAACGATAAAATCAAAAACGAGAACCTCTCTGTGGAGAGCCGTCTTCGCTCGCTTTATGAACTTCAGACTATCCTCACCGAGATTGACCGTATAAAGATTATCCGCGGTGAGCTACCTCTGGAAGTGAAGGATCTGGAAGACAATCTCGAGGGTCTTCGTACACGTATCGCCAACTACACCGCTGAAATCGAGGAATTCCGCAATAAGCTCGCTCAGGAAAAAGAAAAAATCTCCGACGCTCAGAATAAGATCGTGCGTTATAAAGAGCAGCTCGACAACGTGCGCAACAACCGTGAGTTCGATCTCCTGACTAAAGAAGTTGAGTTTCAGAGTCTTGAAATAGAACTTTGTGAAAAGCATATCAACGAGTTCACCCGTCAGATTGAAAATCGCACAGCCGATATCGAGACCACTAAGGAGAAGATCTCCGACAACGAGCATATCCTTGCGGAAAAGAAGGCGGAACTCGATGAAATCGTGACAGAGACCCGTCAGGACGAGGAACGTCTGCGTCAGCAGGCCAAGGATCTTGAAGCGCAGATCGACGATGACCGGACTCTCTCTGCTTTCAAACGTATCCGTAAGAATGCACGCAATGGCCTCGGGCTTGTCTGCATCCAGCGTAACGCATGCGGCGGTTGCTTCAACCGGATCCCCCCCCAGAAGCAGTTGGAAATCAAGATGCATAAGAAAGTGATTGTATGTGAATATTGCGGACGTATAATCATCGATCCCGAGATTGCCGGAATCGAAGAGGAAACCCCCGTGAAATAAATATCCTTTCAGCTATGTACGAGGTATAGATCCTCCCGGCTCCGCATGGTTGGATTTTACCTGTATTCTTATAAAGGTCTCCCCGGCAGCCGATGTCGGGGAGACCTTATTTTGTGTTTAAGAATTTTTTCGCTGTAACTTTAGTGAGTAAGTGCTATTTTTCTTGAAAATAAAGCCTCTGTTTCGTAAAAATTCACTAAATTTGCAATCTGTTTAGGCAGTCAGTGAATGCCTGTCTGTATAATTCTATAGATTTTGGGCATCGGTCCGCCGGATGTGCGCATTGGTTTGCGGATATCAAGCGGGATGATGCGAAAGTAAGCAATAGGAAAAGTATGAAGCTATTACAAGCCAAACTCTCCAAATATACCGCTCCCCAGGAGGCAAAAGCCGCCGGAGTATATCCATATTTCAGAGCTATATCTTCTGAGCAGGAACCGGAGGTTATGATCAATGGCAAAAAGGTGCTGATGTTCGGTTCAAACTGCTATTCTGGTCTGGTCTCTGATCCACGTATCAAGGAAGCCGCGATTGAAGCCATTAAGAAATATGGTACCGGATGTGCCGGGTCTCCGTTTCTTAACGGAACTCTCGATCTTCATAAGCAGCTCGAAGCTCGCATTGCCGAATATATCGGTAAGGAAGATGTTATGATTTATTCCACCGGCTTCGAGGTGAACCTCGGGGTAGTTTCATGTCTGACCGGTCGTGAAGATTATATCCTGTGGGATGAACAGGATCATGCGTCTATTATCGAAGGCCGTCGCCTAAGCTTCTCGCAGTCATTGAAATATCGCCACAATGATATGGAGTCGCTTGAAAAGCAGCTTCAGAAATGCGCGCCGGATAAGGTGAAGCTCATTGTAACCGACGGTGTGTTCTCAATGGAGGGTGATGTTGCTAATCTTCCGGAAATGGTCCGTCTTGCAAAGAAGTACGATGCCCAGATAATGGTTGACGAGGCCCACGGTATAGGTGTGTTCGGTAAAGGCGGCCGCGGTACGTGTAATCACTTCGGCGTGACAGACGATGTCGATCTGATTATGGGAACATTCTCTAAATCGTTCGCATCTCTTGGCGGCTTTATTGCCACCGATAAGGAAATAACGAATTTCCTCCGCCATCACTCCCGCTCATATATCTTCACAGCCAGCATTACTCCTGCCTCTACCGCTGCTGCTCTCAAGGCAATAGATATTATGGAAGCAGAACCCGAACGTCAGGAACATCTGTGGGAGATTACTGATTTTGCCCTCGATGGATTCCGTAATATGGGATGTGAGATCGGGAATACATCAACTCCGATTATCCCGCTCTTTATCCGTGACGACTTCAAGACTTTCGCTATTACACGCGATCTTTTCGATGAGGGTATATTTGTAAATCCCGTTGTAAGCCCTGCTGTTGCGCCTCATGACACTCTGATCCGCTTCAGTCTTATGGCCACTCATACACGTGAGCAGGTTCAGACAGCGCTGGAAAAAATCCAGAAGGTATTCCGCAAATACGACCTTATTCCCTGATGAAATAATAGTTTTATCTGATAAAGTGTGGCTGTGTCAAAATCATGACACAGCCACACTGTCTTTTGTCCGTATGTCGGTAGGGGTGGAGCGGTACTGATCAGTAGTGGAAATGAATTGTGGGAATTAAGTAAGTCGTGGAAATTATTTTATATTATCCGTGATCATACTTTCAGTCGGATTTTGCTCGAAGATGAAGGAGTGTAGCGAGCTACACGACTGAAGGTGAGGGCGAAATCCGGCGA
>JAAVFL010000005.1 GCA_014800795.1 Bacteroidales bacterium
ACAGGAAGAGGCTTATCGATGAATATTTATGTAGGCACTACTAAATGGGAGTGTATCACCCGAAATGTCCATTAGTGATTTTTTTAGATGTTTTCATCACCCAAAATGTCCATTAGGCCCAAAAATGGCGATAACCGCTCGGCAGACATAATAAATTCGCCTACGATTCATTGATTTACTCCACGATTTGTGATGTGCATTCATACCATGGCGACTGTTTTGATGCGGTCACCATGGCATTCATACCGGTGGGGTTGCGGAGGTAGCCGCTTTTTCGTAACTTTGTTCCATAACTGAAAAATCAGGATACCATGAAAATAAATATAAAAAAAAGTTGCGTGGTGGCAGCCCTGGCTATGTGTGGTGTAGTTGCTCATGCGGGAGATAAGATGCCTCAGGCCGTGGATGGGGTGAAAATCACCGACAGTTTCTGGGCTCCGAAACTGCAGGTCTGGAACGATGTCACCATCCCCGACGTGCTCCGCAAGTTCGAGGGGCAACATACCGACAATCCCGCCGGTAACGACGCTTTCGCCAATTTCGATAAGGTAGCCGCCGGAGACCGCGGTACTCACAACCACTTCGGAGCCCCCTGGTTCGACGGGCTTATCTTCGAATCGATCCGCGGTATAGCCGACTATCTGCTGATGTTTCCCGACCCCGCTCTGGAGGCACGCATCGATGCATACATAGAGCGCGTGGCTGCCGCGCAGGCTACTGAGCCTACCGGCTATATTTCCACATACACCCTACTTCAGGAACCCGACCACCGCTGGGGCGACAACGGAGGTTTCCTCCGCTTTCAGCACGACGTTTACAATGCCGGCGCGATGGTGGAGGCTGCCGTACACTATTACCGCGCCACCGGCAAGACGGCCCTGCTCGAATGTGCCGTGCGCTACGCCAACCATATGGCACAGCTAATGGGTCCCGAACCCCGCCGCAATATCGTGCCCTCCCACTCCGGCCCCGAGGAAGCGGTGGTGAAGCTCTACCAGCTTTTCCGCGATGAACCTGAACTGAAACAGCGCATATCGCAGCCTGTCGACGAGCAGCAGTATCTCGATCTGGTAACATTCTGGATCGAGAACCGCGGTCACCACTGCGGTTACCCCCACTGGCTCGAATGGGGAAATCCCGAATCGGAAAAATGGATTAAAGAAGCGCGTTACAACGCGCCGGAATATGGAGCCCATACCCGACCCACATGGGGCGACTACGCGCAGGATTCAATCCCCGTCTTCGAACAGCAGACAATCGAGGGACACGCCGTGCGCGCCACCCTCCTCGCCACCGGCATAGCCACTATGGCGCTCGAGAACAATGACCCCCGCTACATAGATGCAGCCACCCGCCTGTGGGACAACATGGCAGGCCGACGCATGTTCATCACCGGAGGCGTAGGTGCCATACATGAGGACGAGAAATTCGGTCCCGACTATTTCCTCCCCCCGGGTGCATATCTCGAGACATGTGCCGCCGTAGGTGCCGCATTCTTCAGCGGTCGTATGCACGAGCTCACCCACAAGGGGATGTATGTCGACCAGCTCGAACAGGTGCTTTACAACAGTCTGCTGACAGCCATATCGCTCGCCGGCGATAACTATACCTACCAGAACCCTCTGAATGCCGTAGGCCACAACCGCTGGGAATGGCACGGATGCCCCTGCTGCCCGCCGATGTTCCTCAAAATAACCTCGCTCCTCCCCTCCTACATCTATAATATCGACGGGAAAGATCTGTATGTCAATCTATTTATCGGCAATGAAGCGAATCTTGATATTGCCGGCGTACCTGTGAGAATAGAGCAGCAGACAGCCTATCCCTGGAAAGGCACCGTCAACATATCTGTAGATCCTGAAAAAGCAGCCTGTTTCGAAGTGAAAGTCCGCATCCCGGGATGGGCACAGGGCAAGGAGAACCCCTACGATCTCTATACCTCCGACCTGAAAGAGCGCCCCGCGCTCACTGTCAACGGTAAGGCGGTGGATATGAAGATCCGCGACGGATATGTGACAATCGACCGTAAATGGCGCAAAGGCGACAAAATCGCCCTCACCCTCCCCATGCAGCCGCGCGTGATAACCCCGCATCCCGAGATCGCCGACCTCACCGGAACCGTCTGCCTCGCATCAGGCCCCGTTGTCTACAGCTTCGAGAGCGTGGATAATCCAAACCTCGATGCGGTATCGATCGACCCCTCGGCCGGATTCTCGCTCAACAGCAATCCCGATCTGCTCGGCGGCGTCAATACCATCACCTGCGGTGATGCGATAGCTATCCCTTATTACTCTATCGCCAACCGCCGGCGCGACACCGCCCACAAAGTCTGGCTCCCCCGCCGCTGAATCCGTGGTCAGTCGAAGAGGAGGCGCACCGGACCGAAAAGACCGGCGCGGGTCGAGCCGCGCCGGTGGGAAAGCAGTCCGCGCTCCTGATGCCAGTCGAAGAGTGGACGGAAGAAATACTCCTCGCTCAGCGACACACGCATTACCGCTCCATATATTACCGTCGAGGGCGAGATTCAGCTCATCGGAAAAGAAGAAATTCAGCCCCTTCTGAGCCATTCCCGGGGAATCTCTGCCGGAGGATCCCTGTCGGTGAGATTTATTTGTCGGTCAGGAATACAACTCTGTCGCGGCCGGCGTAGTCGTTGAGGAAACGTATGTTGTCGTGGAACAGCCTTATACCTTCCTCGGCAGACACGGCCGATGTTAATCCGGCATCGGGAATCAGATTATTGTCAATGATATATCGGCGCATTTCTGGAGTAGAGATCCGATGGTTGAGTATCAGACTTATACCATCGCGGTTCTCGGGGTCATAATACGGATTACCGGGCAAATCGATGCAGGTAGCGTATCCGGGAAGGAGCGATACGTTTCCATCGCTGTTCAGGAAATAAAGCAGATTGTCGGTGTCGCGTAGCTTTTCGATCATGGAACTGTCCGCATCTTCAAGCATCTTGTCTTTTAATTCGGGGAAACGCGACAGATATTCGTCGAGATTACGGCATACACCGATAGGGGAGCCGGAAAGATTACGGAGATTCTGCCCGTAATTGTCGTGTTGTTTCTTTAGCTCCTCCTGACGCTGTGTCCGGGCATCGGCGAACACTTCCGGAGGCAATCCCGGCATTCCCAATCCGTTGAGAACCCAAGCATTATCAAAATAAACCAACGACATGAACGCAGACATCCCGTCTTTTACGTTGTCAGGCATCACTTCGCCATTCATTGTCGCTGACGACAGGTTCATCGGCTCACCGTCGCAATCGAGGATCACAGCTCCCGTTTCACCAACCTCCCTGTATCCGTAGAAAGCATAGGGGAGCGACTTTATGTCATTCAGAATCGGCAGGTAAGCCTCCTCGCCCGGTTCACAGCTGCAAGCCACCATCTCGGCTACCCATTCCTGCGGATAAGCACCCACCGGACCTGCAAGAGTATTGAACGGCACAATAGAGTTTATTCCGAAGTCGATCATATCGGAATTTCCTGTCGCTTTATCTACGAGCGCCTGCATGAAATCTACAAACTCAGTGTTGGTATAAGCTGGAGCAGGGAGATTCGTGAGATAGCATTTGTCAACTACCCAGGCACATAGATTTCTTACCTGATAGAACAGCGGTATGCCACATTCTGCTTCGGGGCGCAACTTCGGACGCCCGGGGGTGTCGGGAGCCTCCTCATATGCCTCACACAGGACAGGCATCAACGACATGGCGAGCGATTCTATCGCCGCATTCAATGGGTTGATGAATGCCCCCGGATGTGTAGTGTTCAGTGAATACCAAAGTATGAAACTGATGCCCTGGGGTGTAGGGAATTCGAAAATGTCGTTTTCCTCCTCGGGACAGTAATCGTAGAAGGGAATTGCTTTACCATATCTTTTACGGCATATGGCTACGAACGCCTGCCAGATACCTGCCTGCGATACAAGATCCTCCAGATACGACACTATGTTGAGCGTAACGGTCCGCGTCAGTTTCTGTGTCTTGCCGGGGAAACCGTCGAGAGCGCGGGTCATGAGCGGAAGTATGCGGTTAGCCAGCTTCACATAAAACATATCGGTAGGAAACTGCGCCTTCCGGAAATGACGGTCGCTGAATTCGATGCGTGTGATTATGCTGGATATCGGTTTGCCGTTTTTCGGAGATTTCTTTGCCATAGGTTTCAGGTGGATAACGGATAATATTAAATCGGTTTTTTATTTTTGGTCTATAAGAGGAAGATACTCGGCATAACCTTCCTTTTCCATATCAGCCGACGGAATGAATCGGAGAGCCGCGGAATTTATGCAGTAGCGCAGACCGCCGTCGGCTTGCGGCCCGTCGGGGAATACATGTCCCAGATGCGAACCCGAACTCGCGGATCTGACTTCCGTGCGAACCCTCCCGAACGATGTGTCGGTATGCTCGGTTAGAACCGATTCGTCGATCGGACGTGAGAAGGCCGGCCAGCCACAGCCCGAGTTGAATTTTCGCGAGGATACGAAAAGCGGCGTACCGTCGGTGATGTCGACATAGATACCGGGGCGAAACTCATCGTCATATTCATTGACGAACGGCCGCTCCGTGGCACCGTTCTGGGTCACCTCCCACTGCAGCGGTGTCAGCCGCCGGCGCAACTCCTCCTTGCCGCCGCTACAGCGGGAAGTCAGCTCACGCGCCTCGCGGAACAACTGCGGATCCACATGGCAATATCCCCCCGGATTCTTTACCAGATAATCCTGATGATATTCCTCCGCCGGGTAGAAATTCACGAGCGGTCCCTGCTCCACTGCCAACGGCTCGGAATAGCGGCGCTGAAGCGTAGCCAGCATCGCCTCCACCACAGGCGCATCATCCGGGGAAGTGTAATAGATACCGGTGCGATATTGTGTACCGCAGTCACCACCCTGCCGGTTTACCGACAGCGGATCGATGCTTCTGAAATACAATGATATCAGATCCGTCAGCCCGACGCGCTCCGGATCGTAATCAACCTTCACTGTCTCAGCTGCTCCGGTATTTCCGGTGCAGACCTCCTTATATGTAGGATTCTCAACTATACTGTTAGCATATCCCGCCGTTACCGACACCACACCGGGTACCAGCGAAAACAATCGGGCCGTGCCCCAGAAACATCCTCCTGCGAAATAAATTGACTCTATCATAAGCGGACAATCATATTATAATGGATAAGTAGCTACAGACGTGAGTGGTACAGATTCCGGTAATTTGACCACCGGCTTACAACGGTCACCCATCTCCCGGAATAACCAAAACAGCTATAGATATACAAAGTTAATGCATTTCAGCATACTTCCATATCTTTTTTATTGTTCAGCTAAAAATTTTTATGAAAGTTTCTATGTGTTCTCAATATTAATTTTTATCTTTGCCGAATCTTTCAAGAAACATTCTGAATTGAATTTGTACATAAACTAATAACCTACGGTTATTTCTGCGCATCATTTAAATTTTCAAATTATCATAAAGCTTATGAAACAACAATTACTTTATCTAGGAACTGTATTGGCAGCCCTGCTCTCGGGAGTTTCAGGCATGTCTGCTTCCGATCTCGGAACTCCGACACTGACCCCGTCGCCGGAGACCGCCGTAAAATCCATCTCGACAATCAAAATCTCCTACAGCCTTTCAAACGAGGATAATTTGCTCGCCATACCCGAAGACCAAGTTTCGGAAATCACTCTTCTGCGCGAGGGAGATTCAGATCCGATCACATGTTCCGGTGTTGAGACCGACTGGGAATCATGGCCACTGAACACATTGATCCTTTCATTCGGCAACGTAGCTGAGCCGGGTCAGTACACTCTCGCCATTCCTGAAGGAACCATTCATGAAGCCAGTATGGACTGGGAAACATGGGAAACCGTATTTTCCGACACCGATCCGATGAACCCGGCCTTAGAGGTAATCTATACCGTAAGTGCCGACGCGCCCTCTATTCTCGACAGCTACACACTCGATCCGTCACCGTCTGAACCGGTTGCAAGCATCTCTGCGATCACCATATCATTCAGCGCTCTCGACCAAGGGGACTATTCACTCCAGGTCAACGACGAGGCAGCCGTCACCATCTCCAACGGCGACGTCACATACAAGGGCACTATCGGAGGCTGGGGCAATCAGCGCAGCTTCTACTTTATGGATGAAAACGATGACGATGTGACCATCGGCACTCCCGGAACATGGGAACTGAAAGTAGAGGAAGGCGCCTTCATCAAAGATGGCGACGTCAGCCCTGAAATCACAGCGGAATATACTATCACCAACTTTACCTGCGAGCCCGCCAACGGGTCGGTAGAGCCTTTCAACGACGAGTATGCATCGCACGTATATTTCTACTTCAACGGTCCGCTTACCATGGAGGGTGCCGACGGTTCGCCCACAGTATTCCAGGTGGAATATGCCGGCAATCAGGTTCCATGCTGCGCAAACCTCTCTGATGCGCTATCGCGCGGAGGCTACTACTACACCGCCGCATCTTACGGTGATCCCGAAATCCACTTCGTATTCGCTGCCACCGTATTCACAAAGCCCGGCGTACTTACAATCAGGAGTGACGAAGGAGACTTCACAGTAAACGGAAAACCGTCGCCCGCTATCGACTACACCGTCACCTACGGTGAAGTACGTGAATACACCTACTCGATATTCCCCGAATCCGGTGCGACACTTGCTGCCGAAGATCTCGCTGAAATTCTCGTCAGCTTCCCGGATGCCACCTCTGCGGCGGTATCATCCACCAATTTCTATGCAATACTCCGCACCTCGTCTTGGATCGCTCCCGAGCCGGAAGTAACCGCCGTGGAAGGTTCGGACTATCCTGTATTCTCTGTGAAATTCCCCATCACACAGACAATTCCCGGAAGCTACTCACTCCTTATCGATGAGGGATCGTTTGTGCTCGACGGCAATCAGGACAGCCCGGCAATCACAGCCCGCTATACCGTATCAAAATCAGCCGATGAAGTGAACACCGACTGGAGCCCGTCGCCTACCGGCAAAGTGCTTGCCGACGCATGGGGCACCTATGTAGCCATCGTATTCGATGAAAACGAAAGTGTAAGCTACGGTGAAAACTTCTCTTCCCGCGAACTCTATTTCAACGGTGAAGCCGTGAGCATCTCCGACTACACCACCCGCATCGAAAGCCCGGCATTAATGATCAACCTCGAAAAAGAACCCTATGTAGGAATGACCGGTACGTTGCGTCTGGTGGCTCCTGAAGGAATGCTTTCAATTTCAGGTGTGCCCTCTCCCGCCATCGAATATACATGGGAAGTTGTTGCCGAACGCGACTATACCTGGACTTTCACCCCCGATCCCGATGCAGAGACAGTATCGTCGCTCGCCGAGATCAACATGTACTTTAACGATGCCGAAACAGTAGGCCTGAGCGAATATCCTGGTGTAAGCCTGCGCAAGAGCGACTATTCATATTTCGCATCGGCAGAGATTGAGGAATTCGAATTCGACGGACACCCCGCCCTTAAATTCACCTTCGATCCCGCTCCCACAGTGGCCGGTGAATATACACTTTCGATAACCTACGGCACACTGCTCTTCGACGGCGTTCAGAGCAATGAGAACATCAGTGTCAAATACAATTTCGACTCCACATTCAACGGTATAACTGCTGTTGGCGACAACCGCACCCCGGTATCGTATACAGTTGTGACAGCCGACGGACGTGTAGTTCTCAACGGTGCATCCGCAGATGCACTCGGTAATCTCGCCCCGGGCTTCTACATTATAAACGGTAAAAAGACTGTAGTGAAATAAACAGATAAACCGCAGGCAAACCGGCCACGGCATCTCAGCCGCAGAGCCCTTTGCCCCCCGGACCACAAAGTGGCCGTGTCAGGATTTCCAATGACACGGCTACTTATATATCCCGACGGGAGACGACTTTGGCGCTATCCTTTACGTTTTTGGCAGCTATGAAATATAACTGTACGTTTTTTTGATGTAACTTTGTATATCCGTGAGAAACGATGAGAACATAAGCAAATAACAAACAATCATAACCGTGTTAAACTTTACCGAAATGAAGAAAAATGTGAAGTGCCTGCCGGCATTCGCAATAGCCCTGACCGCCGTATGCACCCCGGCCTACGGTGCTGAAAACGCAGAAGAGAATACACCGCGTGCAAAAGCCTACATGGTGGCGGACGCACACCTCGACACCCAGTGGAACTGGGATATTCAGACCACCATCAAGGAATACGTATGGAACACCCTTAACCAGAATCTTCTCCTTCTGGAGCAATATCCCGACTATGTTTTCAACTTCGAAGGAGGCGTGAAATACGACTGGATGAAAGAGTATTATCCACGCGAATACGAGCTGATGAAGGAATATATCAAAAACGGACGCTGGCATATTTCGGGCGCGAGCTGGGATGCCACCGACGCCATTGTACCATCCACTGAATCGGCCATCCGCAACATAATGCTCGGTCAGGAACTGTACCGCCGCGAATTCGGAGTGGAAAGCACGGATATTTTCCTTCCCGACTGCTTCGGCTTCGGATACACACTGCCCACCGTCGCCAACCATTGCGGACTGATCGGATTCTCATCGCAGAAACTCGGTTGGCGTACAAACCCCTTCTACGAAGGTGACCGCCGCTATCCCTACACCGTAGGCCTGTGGCGCGGTATCGACGGCTCTACCATCATGATGACACACGGTTTCGACTACGGCCGCCGCTGGGATCTCGAAGACCTGAGCCAGAACAAAATGCTCCGCGACAACGCTGCTGAAAGCGAACTCAACATGGTAGCCCGCTACTATGGCACCGGCGACATAGGCGGATCGCCCACCGCCACATCGGTCGCTGCGGTTGAAAAGGGGATTAAAGGTAACGGCCCCGTTGAAATCATCAGCGCGACAAGCGACCGGATTTTCAAGGACTTCCTTCCCTACGAAAACCATCCGGAACTTCCGCTGTACGAAGGTGAACTACTTATGGACGTTCACGGCACCGGATGTTACACATCGCAAGCTGCCATGAAGCTATACAACCGCCAGAACGAGCAGCTCGGCGACGCTGCCGAACGCGCCGCCGTGGCCGCCGAACTCATGGGAGCCATGGAATATCCTTCCGACAAACTCACAAAAGCATGGCAGCGCTTTATATTCCATCAGTTCCACGACGACCTTACCGGCACCAGCATCCCGCGTGCATACGAGTTCTCATGGAACGATGAGCTTATCTCACTCAAGGATTTCGCCGGCACTCTGACGGCTGCCGCCGGCGCGGTAGCCGACAAGATGGATACCCGCGTCAAGGGAACTCCCGTTGTACTTTTCAACGCTCTCGGAACCCCTGTCACCGACCTTGTGGAACTTACCCTCCCCGCCTCGCGCCGTCCCCGCACAGCAGAAGTAGTGAATCCCGAAGGCAAAAAAGTTCCCGCCCAGATTATAGGATATGCCGACGGGAAAGCCACGATATTAGCCGAAGCTGCTGTTCCCGCCAACGGATATGCCGTTTACGGTGTAACCCTTTCCGGCAACGGTCAGCAACCCGCCTCTACACCTGCATCTGTAGTGGAAAACTCCCGCTACCGCCTCACCTTCGACAAAAACGGCGACATAACCTCACTTTTCGATAAAGCCAACTCACGCGAGGTGGTAAAAGATGGCAAAGCCATCCGCCTGGCGATGTTCCCCGAGAATAAATCATATGCATGGCCCGCATGGGAGGTGATGAAAGAGACCGTAGACGCTACCCCCGTATCCATCACCGACAATGTGGAGATAGCCATGGTAGAGGATGGTCCCGTACGCAAGACACTCCGCGTGACAAAGAAATACGGCGATTCCGAATTCGCCCAGTATATCCGCCTGTACGAAGGTGCGCTTGCCGACCGCATAGACTTCTACAACGAGATCGACTGGCGTTCGACAAACGCACTGCTGAAAGCCGAATTCCCTCTGGCGATTGACAACGAATTCGCTACCTATGACCTCGGAATCGGTGCCGTGAAGCGTGGCAACAACACTCAGACCGCCTATGAGGTATATGCACAGCAGTGGGCAGACCTGACCGACAGCTCCGACAGCTATGGTGTGACAGTGATGAACGACAGCAAGTACGGCTGGGACAAACCTGATAACAATACCATCCGCCTTACCCTGCTCCACACCCCACAGACCAACGGCGGATATGCCTATCAGGACCGTCAGGATATGGGTCACCACACATTCACCTATAGCCTCATGCCTCACGCGGGCGCTCTGGCAAAAGCCGAGACTAACCGCAACGCCGAGCAGCTTAACCAGCGGGTGAAAGGATTCGCCACAACCGCCCACCCCGGCGAACTCGGCAAACAGTTCTCCCTCGCATCGGCCGACAACGGGAACATCTCCATCAAGGCTCTGAAGAAAGCTGAAAGTTCCGACGAATATGTAGTCCGCATCTACGAGACCGGAGGTAAGGAGCGACAGAATGCTAAAATCACATTCGCCGCTCCTATACTCGCCGCAAGCGAGGCCGACGGCACGGAAAAGACTATCGGCAATGCCGATTTCTCCGGCAATACACTCAATGTGGCTGTAGGCCCCAACAGCGTAAAGACATATAAGATAAAACTCGACCGCAAGGCCGTTGCTCCCGGCAACCATCTGCCGATGGCGCTCGACTTCGACAAGCGAGCCTTCACATGGAACGGCTTCGCCTCCGACGGCGATTTCCATGCCGGCTATTCCTATGCGGCGGAACTCGTGCCCGATGTATTGAAAGTAGGCAACGTGCCTTTCACTCTCGAGAACAAGGAGATGCTCAACGGTATGATGTGCCAGGGGGATACCCTGCGCCTCCCCGCCGGCCATAATTTCAACCGTCTTTACCTTCTGGCGGCTGCCGCCACCGACGGCGCCCCTGTCGACGGCGAAATTCGCGCGGGAAAATCTGTGACACCGCTCACCGTACCCTCCTACACCGGCTTCGTAGGCCAGTGGGGACACGACGGACACACCACCGGCTATCTTACCGATGCAGAAATAGCATATGTGGGGACCCACCGCCACAGCGCCGAAGGGGATAACCCATATGAATTTACCTACATGTTCTGCTTCCCGGTAGATATTCCGGCTAAAGCTACCGAGATCATCCTCCCCGATAACCCCGACATAGTTCTTTTCGCTGCAACCGCCACTACCGAAGAGCGCCCCGCAGCGACAGCCGCCACACAACTCTTCCGCACCGCAAACAAAGGCAATCTCACCACCCCTGTCTCCACCGACGGCGGATTCACAAACCTTCTGCGTCCGGAGCAGATCATCGGATGGTCCGGTTTCGTAAATGAGAAGGAACATCCACGCGGACTTGTCGACGGCGACGAGACAACAAAATGGTGCGACACATCATCCGTTCCCTCATATGTCGACTTCGATCTGGGCGAGGTGACAGAGTTCAATTCATGGCGCGTTGTCAACGCCGCTTCCGAGAGCCCTGCATATGTCACTTCATCGTGTCTGCTTCAGGGACGCAACACCCCGCAGGAGGAATGGCGCACTCTCGGTCATTTCACCGGCAATAAGCGCAATGTGGTTCATAAACGGTTCGAGAATCCGCAGAGCGCCCGTTACATACGTCTGAATGTGGTTCATCCCGTTCAGGAACCTGACGGTGGAGTTGCCCGAATCTATGAGTTCGGTATCTCGAAATAACATAAGTAAGTCGTGAAAATTATTTTATACTTTCAGGGAGTGGATTTTTGAGCGACTTACATATCCCCCGGGATTATCATCCGCACAATATAGCCTCATTCTCCTCTCTCCTATTTTAACATCTCTCTTTAACACGTTTAATTACAGATTACTTAAATGAATACCAAATTACTATCCGCAGCTGTTCTTTCTTGTCTGACCGGCTTCGTGGCAGCTCACGCTCAGCAGGTACTCGCCACCGATAACGCACTGACCGGTGCAAGAATTGAAATCGACGGGATAGCCTCCCTCCCTGCCGAAATCTCCAATCTTATCGATGGAGATTTCACCTCGGTATGCAGGATTGACAATGTCGAGAACGTATCGTTCATCTTCGATCTTGACCGCCCGTGGAATGTATCGGGCCTGAATGTGGTGGCAGGCTCCGACCTTGCTCTGGCAACAGGCAAGATAACCCTTTATGCATACTCAGAAGATCAGGCTAAATGGAATGCGCTCGGACGAAGCAGTAATTTCAAGCCCTCTTTCCCCTACACCGGCACAGTGAGTAAAGCCACCACTTCCGGAGGCGTGTATAAAGAATACTCCCGATATAAAATCGAAATTACCGGAATCACCGGAAGCGCACTCGAACTGAGTGAGATTCAGCTTCTCGGCATGGCAGAAAGCGACAAACCGCTGTCGACCGAAGCCAACGGAAGCTTCTCAACTCCGTCGAAAGCCAAGACGCCGGAAGCGCTCAACGACCGCAATCCCAAGACCGCAGTGGAATTCACAGGTGTAAGAAATACCAACGGCCTTGACGATGCCTGGATCCAATACTCATTCGATGAGCCCACCGCCATCGGCGCATACTCCCTCACCACTAACGCCGTTTCACAGGAAACCATGCGCCCGAGCTCATGGGAGCTGCTCGCCTCCGACAACGGAAGCGACTGGGTAACTCTCGACGTTCGCTGCAACGCCGACAACTTCGCCGTAGACACCTACATGACAACCCGCTCGCTCACCGATCAGAACGGCGGCATAGACTTCGCCGCCATATCAGACAAGCTTTTCGATCTGGCAGAGTCGGATTTCCTGTATAAATACGGCAACGGCAAATATCTGATCCACTCATGGCATGCCGACGCATCGAAAATTGACCGTGGCTACAACTACTGGTGGATGGCACATGCTATAGATGCATATATCGACGCATATGCCCGAACGGGGAAAAGCAAATTCCAAACCACGGCCAACTCTATCAAAGTGGGTATGTACACCGCCTACGACGCCGGCCGTCAGGATCTGTGGAATTCATATTACGACGACATGGAATGGATGAATCTCGCCTGCATCCGCGCCTATGAGAATTTCCCGCGCTCAAACGTATGGCTCTCGGAGGCCAAACAGCTCTTCGACTGGATATGGCAGGGGTGGAACTACGACGACGGCAGCGAGGGGGGAATACGCTGGAACAGCGGCAGCGGCACGGGTAAGAACTCATGCTCGAACGCTCCCGCCATGATCGGCGCAGCAAAACTTTACCAGCTCACCGGCGAAGAAGAGTATCTCGATAAAGCGGTGATGATCTTCGATTGGATGCTGACCCACTCGCGCTTCGACGACGGATTCATCAAGGATGCCCCCGGCAACAACGACCGCGGCTGGACCTTCACCTACAATCAGGGTACATGGATCGGCGGTCTGCTCGAGCTCTACCGGATCACCCAGGAGCAGAAATACTACGACATAGCCGTCGATCTGCTCGACAAGTGCCTCTTCAACCGGTGGTACTCCCCCGAAGGGATACTCCGCGAGGCCGGTTGGGCCGACGGTGGCATGTTCAAAGGGATCCTTATCCGCTACATAACCAACTGGGTGCTATCCGGCTACCTCGACAGCGAGCGCCAGTACCGCTACGCGCAGTATCTCATAGAGAACGCCCGCTCCTTCTACAACTGCGCCCTGCAGCTGCCCAACCTCAAGGTTCTGCCCGACTGGAAACACCGCACAGACCGCGTCGGCAACGGCGAGAACGGACGCCCCGACGGCTACTACTGCTCGTCGAACCTCCTGAGCGGTATCTTCCTGCTCGAGAGCGCCGACATGTTGCGCCGCGCCGGGCTCACCGACGACAACTACAACGTAGTCAATCCGGCCGTGGGCAAACCCTACCGCCACTACCGCATCAAATTCACCGACACCCACGGCAGTCAGGATCTCAAGGTTGCCGGATTCTCGCTCTACGAGAAAGCGTCGCACTCGGGGGTTGAAACAGTCGCTGCTGCCGAAAGCGCTCCGGTTGTAAGCGTTTCATGCGGGCGCATCGAGATTACCGGCACCGACAATGCCCTTATCGAGGTTTACTCTACCGACGGCATCCTCCGCCACAGCGCTACCGGAACCGCCGTAGAAACCTCCCTCCCCGCCGGCATCTACCTTGTGCGCGTCACCACACCCGCCGGCACCACAGTGACCAAGCTCGCCCTGTAATCAGACATACGAACCTGATAAATTAAAATTTAAGGTACTGTCGGGACACCGGGCCCAGTCATCAGTCCGCTCCTTCCGACAGTACCTTTAATGTTTTCCATTGAATATGAACAAAGGATTCCGGATCATATACCCCGGCGGAGAGGTAGAGTTCCCCTGCGAAGAGAACGCACTGACCAATAATGTGTCATTGCGTAAAGGATCAGTATGAGTTTCATGCATCTGCATCGTATAACGAGGGGGATAAACGGATACGTAAAATATGGATACCGATTTGCCATCCGGAACAAGGCGACATAATACAGATCAGATACGGCGACATCGCGGCATCGGACCGCGTCCCCGCATCTATCGAAAAAAAGACAACAAACGACATAGTCCGTAAGATCCCCGACAAACTTACACGATTCCACGAACTTGAAAAGACACTCAAAAATAAAGGGTTAATAAACGACTGACAAATCTTATGAAAGGGCTAATCGTAACGTTCAGGAACCGGAGATACAGCTGTGGACTGCCGGGAGGCATATACGGAATTATCATTAATGATAAAATGGGTAAAGTCGACTTAAATCTGGGGGGACTTGATTCAGAAATGCTCTCACACGACTGGATCAGTAATCCCCTTGCTCCCGGCGATGAGATCAGAATAGAATTCGCCGAGCTCTCAGAGACCGGACTCACACCCGCCGCTTCGGTCTATGATTTTACTGATGAGGATGTACAGAACCGGCGCATGCTCGAGGAATACAACATTCTCAAGAAAGAACTCACCGACGAGGGCTTACTGCAACAGAAAAATTAGAAACCATTACTCCGGCTTTATAAAAGGATTGTTGCACTCCTGACGGAGCGCTCCTCCCCCCACACACCGTCATCAACCCACAGCTGCGCAACCCGATGGGTCGCTTGCTGCGGGAGGGTATTGTTGAACTTGAAAACGCCCGAGGGTGTTGCAAAACTTGGCAATATTCTAATGTAGGGACGCACGGCTCGTGCGTCCACTATACAATAAGTCTGGCAATCAGCAACATAAACAAGGACGCACGAGCCGTGCGTCCCTACCAAAGGCGAAGATTCATATTTTGCAACACCCTCTCAGGGTATCAATTTTGCCGATTCTTCAACACCCTCGACTATTTTGATGCGGTTGGCCGCCAAAAGATAGAATTGATTAGGAAATAAAAAAAATATTCCATATATTTGCCATTGATAATATTTCCATCTCAATTGGATGCATTTGTTAAATTATTTAGATTGTTTTATTATGAGAGCCCGGAACCTCCTGTTAATCCTGATTGCCCTGACTACCAACATTATATGCTTTGGAGAGTCTATACATGTAAGTAAAAAATATAATACGGATAAGACACTTGTTAGTATCCAATCTGTTGGTGATTCGATTTATTCAAATGTAACAATGGAAGATGCTATACTGTTGGAAGATTGTGGCTCTCCATCTGTTTGTTCTTCTGTTCACTCATATGCATTACCCGTGGGAGCAAAGGACATATCAATTACAAATGTGATAACAACTTATGATATACCTATATCATTGTCTGAAAAGCTGATGCCAGTTCAATCAAGGGAATGGTATGAAAATGAAGACACAGTCCCTATTTACGCCAATAATCGGAAATATGTTATTAAGAATCAAAGTGAAGTTAGGATTTTATCTAATGATAACTTTCATTTTGTGGGACAGATATTGTCAGTGGTAGTAGATAGAATTAAGATTAATGAGAATGCATGTTCATTTCAGACACTAAAACAAATCAGCTTTGATATAGAATATTCTATTGATAATAAGGCAGTTGAACTCTCGATTAATCGAGTGCAATGGCATGATCTTGAACAAGACATGTCTATTTTAGAATCTTTAGTAGATAATACTGATGATGTAGTATCATTTAAGGCTACGTTGCAAGCTACAAAAAGTAGATTAAGGATTCCCACAAAAAACATTCCGAATATGCGTAAAAAAGTGCATAATATTCCTGTGTATCCTTATTGTATTATTACAACACGCTCAATGGCACCTGCACTTGAACGTCTAGTTGCTTTAAAAGAAATGAAAGGCATAGATGCTGGTATAGTATGCATGGAAGATATACTGGAGGAGTTGGAGTACCAAAAAGGTGATACTATTTCTAATATAATTGATGACGCTGGTTGCTTACGCAGATATCTGTTGTGTGCGTATGAAAATGGTACACGATATGTTTTTCTTGCAGGCCGTCCACCTTTGGTACCTATAAGATACGGATACAACGGAAATGAGAATAATACAACTTTCGAAAAAGAATACAATAAACATAAGGAATATAACGAAACACATCCTGATAGTAAAAGCTTCGATGGCTTTGCAAGAATTATCCCATCCGACAAGTATTTTTCAAATTTGACTTGTAACTGGAATAAAGATAATGATAGTATTTATGGAGAAACATCTGATGGGGTTTCATTTACTCCAGATCTCTGGGTTGGTCGTTTATTATGTAAAGACCAAACAGATATTGTCAATTATCTTGATAAATTAGAGATCTATGAGTTAAATCCAGGAGGTGGTGATTATAGCTATTTATCTAATGCCTTCTTGCATTTTGCTTATCAGTTCTTTAAACCTGAAAATAATGCGGAACTCGCAGCTGAAATTGGTTCTAAATATTCTTATCACGATGATTTCGGAGAGATATATAACCCTATCCATAAGTTAATTCCCAACATTGATTTATCCTTTCAGAACAGGGAGTATCCGATGCCGGCTGATATAATGCAAAAACTCAACGATAAGAAATATGTGTTCGTTGATTTTCACGGACATGGAGCTCCTGATGGTGTAGGGTTAAAAACTTATTTCCATCAATCTCATGGACTGACACCATTACAGAATGAAAGGGTTTACCATGCTGATCTTCCTAACAGAGGGTTCGATTTATGGAATAACTTTATGTATCCAGCGTTTTCATATTCCGCCTCATGTACTTTAATGCCATTCGATTCGCCTAAATATAATAATCTCGGCTATTTTGCACCCGATTATGATGTGCTGTCATGGAATGTTGGCGAATCATTTACAATGGGGCACAATTATGGAGGAGTAGCCTTTTTGGGAAATACTCGTTATGGTTGGGTGAGCTTTTCTGGTAAGTATGAAAAAAGATTTTTTGAATGTTTGAATGATTATAGTCTTAATACAAT
This sequence comes from Bacteroidales bacterium, assembly GCA_014800795.1. Lineage (GTDB taxonomy): Bacteria > Bacteroidota > Bacteroidia > Bacteroidales > Muribaculaceae > UBA7173. The sequence continues at coordinate 17,370 of JAAVFL010000005.1, forward strand.
GCAATTAGGTGTTGCAGAGGCTTTATCAATGTATCTCAGAACTAGCGTTTCTCATTCAATTGGTCTTGCTCATAATATGCTAGGCGATCCGTCTGTGGAATTGTGGAGACAAAAACCTATAAAAATCCCACATCCAAGCATTACTAATAGATATGAGGCGTTTGCTACAGAATGTTCATTGAATTTTAGCGGTACTAAATTAAATCTGTTTAAAGATAGAAATCCCAGGGTAATCGTTGTAGATAACAATCGTAATTTCACATCGTATCCTATTTCCAGTTACCTAAGCATAAATCTTCCAAATTTACTTAACAGTTATGTTTATATAACAGGTGACAATTGTATTTCTCCTAGAAATTTGAATTATATTTTTTCTGATTTCAGTTCTAAAAAATATTTCTATTGTGATAAAGCATATATAGGAAATTTTGAATATAAAATGTTACAAAATTCTCCATCCGGTCAACTTATTTTTCCTTCGGGAGAATATACAATTGATGCAAATGACGATGTGGTTGTTGATAATATCTTACTTAAAGAGGGAACCTATCTGATTATCAAAACACCGGGCGTATGTGACTTGAAAAACGTTATTACAGAGCGTTATGCAAGACTTAAAATTCAAGCTAAGGAAGTAAACATACATGATTACACTAACTGCGATATAAATTGTATCCGGGCATTTTATGAATATGATAAATACAGGGTTAATCCATTAAAACGAATTGCAGTAAATCATATAGGTTCTTTTACAAAAGCGCCAGAACGCAACTATAATTATATCCCCATGCTTGAGGAGGGGAAGACATGGAAATATGTAATGTGGAATAGTTTTTATGAAAAAAGTTTTACCATTTATCAGAAGATAGAAGGGAAAACAAATATAAACGGAACTCAATATTATTGCCTTAACCAGTATGACGTGAACGAGGGGAACCCCGAATTCACAGGAACTTTGGCTTATCTCCGCGAGGACATTCCCGCTAAAAGAGTTATATGCCTTAGGAACAACGATTTCAACAGCATATGGAGAAGCCATGCCTATGATTGTTTAAGCACTTCGGAGGAAGAAGTTTTGTATGATTTTATGGAGCCGGCAAACATGACGGCAACAGACGCATTCTATACGGGTGGCTATACAGAGGCTGTATATATGGGAGTGGATGGAGTTACGCGTTCAACCCATACGGCAGACAATTCATGGATCCCCTTGATGATGACAGAGGGGCTGGGATGGCTCAGTGCAGCAGAGTCTTTCGATGATCAGACCGTATATATGGGCGACCTTTTCGGTCCTGAAGATCAGGCCTCAGCTCAAATATCCTGGAATCGTTATCTCTATGAGATCAGCGATGCGGAGGGTAATATCCTCTATAAGGACGAAGCCGCAGGGGGATTGCTGGCAGATGCGGCTGAAATCGCGTATAGCGCGGATTGTTCAATAACAAGACACGGCAATGCGATAGCGGTGAAATCAGGCGGCGGAGCCATAGGGCAGATAAAAGTTTTCTCGGCAACAGGTATGGTCGTAAGGGATTTTTATATTGAAAACGACAGTTTTGAACTGAACGTAGAGGGATATATGCCCGGAGTTTATATCGTGACAGCAATGGATGCCATGCTGAAATTTGTTGTCAGGTAAAGGATCTCCGTTTATATCAAACGGATAAAATCATTCGGTAATCCTGATGTAATCCTCTGACGTGGTTGCGCGCGATTTTTTCCGGGAATTTTCTGACGAAGCTACAGGCTTTTTTTGTACCTTTGTGCTTTCATTTTTGAAACGAACGCATTTTCAAAATTTCTCGTATATGGGAGGCTTTTTCGGTACCATTTCCAAGCGACCCTGCGCAACGGATCTGTTCTACGGAATCGATTACAACTCGCATCTGGGCACCCGCCGTGCAGGAATGGTCACATTCGCCCCTGAGCTCGGTTTCTCAAGGGCTATCCACAGTCTGGAACGCAGTTATTTCCGCACGAAATTCGAGGAGGAACTGCCAAAATTCACAGGAAACTCAGGTATAGGTGTCATAAGCGACACGGATCCGCAACCTATTCTCATCAACTCACATCTGGGGCGCTACGCCATAGTGACTGTAGCCAAGATCAAGAATCTGCGCGAGATCGCCGACGAACTCATAGAGCAGCGTATCCACTTCACCGAGATGTCGTCGAACAACATCAACCCTACGGAAGTGATCGGACTTCTGATCAATATGGGCGATACTTTCGTCGACGGCATCAATCTTGTTTACAAGAAGATAAAGGGCTCATGCTCGATGCTCATCCTCACCGAGGACGGTATCATCGCTGCCCGCGACTACATGGGGCGCACTCCGATTGTGATCGGACGAAAGGAGGGAGCCTACGCCGCCACTTCCGAATCGTCGGCGTTCCCGAACCTCGACTTCGAGGTGGTTCGCGACCTCGGTCCGGGCGAGATCGTGAAGCTCACCCCCGACAATATGGAGGTGCTTCAGAAGCCGGCACGCCGCCAGCAGATATGCTCTTTCCTGTGGGTCTACTACGGTTTCCCATCGAGCGATTATCTCGGTGTGAACGCCGAGGCCGTGCGCGAGGAATCGGGGCGCCGTATGGGTCAGGAAGACACCACCGAGGCCGACTGTGTGTGCGGTATTCCCGATTCGGGCGTTGGCCATGCCCTTGGCTATGCCGACGGGCGCAAGATTCCCTATTGCCGCGCCGTGCTGAAATATACCCCCACCTGGCCCCGTAGCTTCACCCCCAGCACTCAGGAGCGCCGCAATCTGGTTGCCAAGATGAAACTTATACCGAACCGCGCGATTCTCGACGGACGCCGCGTGGTGTTCTGCGACGATTCGATTGTGCGCGGCACCCAGCTGCGCGACAATGTGCGCACTTTCTATGACTGCGGTGCAAAAGAGGTGCATGCCCGCATCTCTTGTCCCCCACTCATCTACGGCTGCGAATTCGTGAACTTCACCTCGTCGAAGAGCGATATGGAACTGATCACACGCCGCATCATCGAGGGCTTCGAGGGGGACGCCTCCGCCAAACTCGACCTTTACAAGACACCGGGAACTCCGGAATACAAGCGTCTGGTCGATGAAATAGCGCGCCGTCTCGAACTCACCACTCTCCAGTTCAGCAAGGTAGACACCCTTATCGAAAGCATAGGCCTGCCGCGCGAATGTGTCTGCACCCACTGCTTCGACGGCAGCGGCTGCCACCCCGACGTTGCCTACGCCGAGGATCACCCCGAAAAATAATTAGTAGTTATCAATAAGTAATTTTTCGCGAAACAAGTGTTGTCCGATTACTTAGGTCAACAGGTATCGGAAACATAATATATTGAAAGCCAAATGGGTCCTGTAAGTCGGACATGACTTACAGAACCCATTTGGTTTTTTTAATCAAAGAATCGAACCCTATTTCCGCTTTACTGCTCACAGATCATGCACCCGTGTTTCAAGCTTTTACACTCTTTACTCCGGCGGTTTTGCTCCTGAGGCGGGCAATGAGCCATGCGGTGATGGAGTAGAAGGCGGTGAGACCCCATAGCCAGAGGTAGGGGGTAGTCTGCTGAGCGAGTGTCGCGCCGTTGTTGTTGATGCGGATGAAGCCTTCCACACCCCATGTTGCGGGCACTATGTCGCCTATCCACTGCCAGAATACCGGCATCGCGTAGCGGGGCCATGTGAGACCCGACAGAAACAGGAAGGCGAGAGTAGTGAATACAACCACCACAAAGGCGCTCTCCTTTTCGGAGGCGATGCATGTGAGGGTCTGACCGAGCATCGCCGAGGCCAGCAGCATGGGGAATATGAATAAGATGTAGTCAACCAATGTTCCCTGATGTGGGAAGTGGAACCACAAGGGGATATAATGGAGTATATATATGCTCAGTGGGAGGTAGAGGATTACGTAACAGAGCGTTTTGCCGATGACGGTAGCTGACGGGGATGCCGGGACGGCAAGCGGATCGATACCGCCGTTGGCTCGCCTGCGCTCGTTGGCGCCACCACCGAGGAACGTTATGCCGAGAAGCATGCTCTGCTGTAGAATGAAGACTACGATGCCGGGAATGATGAATGATGCGAATCCCTGCTGTGTGTCGCCGAGGAAATATGCCTCTGTACCGACCGACGATCCGGTGCCCGATGCTATAGCCGATGCCCCGAGGGTGTTTATTGCAAGCTCGCGCAGATCTGCGTCCGTAGCCATCTGAAGCTCGGTAAGCGACTCGAGGAATGTGCGGTAGCGTAGCAGCAGGCTGGCGTCGCTGTAGAACTGGATAACGCCTTGCTCACCCCGGGTAACCTTTTCCGAATAGTCGGCGGGAATCTCAATGACAGCGAAACATTTTTTCTCAGCCCACCAGCGCCGTGCTTCCTCCATATCGGAGGCATATCCGCATATCTTCATCGCCTGAGTTGCATCTGCATGGCGCACGAACTCACGGCTTTCGGCCGTACGGCAACGGTCGACTACGGCGACAGGCATGTCGCGCGTCACCTCCGTATTGTATATCGCCGAGTAAACGACAGGATAGGCCAGCGGAAGCCCGAAGAAAAATATCATGGTTCCGACGCTCGAGAGAACCATGCGGAACTCCCGGCGCATAACCAAGGCTATATTACGTATCCAGTTGAACATAATCAGTTGTGACTTAAAAACAGGTGGTCGGGATCAGGGTACATACACCGGGCGTCTCGCAGCCTTGCGCAGCAGCGGAGCTGCAAGCATGGCAAGGATGGGGAATACCAGCAGTGCGGCATAGTAGTAGCGCGAATAGTACAGCGGTATGCCGTTGAGGGCCTGTCCTATATATATCTCGAAATAGTAACGGACCGGAAGCAGGTAGCTGAAGATTGCCACTCCGCCATACATATTCTCCACCGGAAACGAGAAAGCCGCGATCGAGAAGGCGAGAATACCGGTCAGGGAGCAGACGCTGAGAGCCAGACGCAGGTTCGGAAGCACGCAACAGATAAAGGTTGCGAATCCCTGACATGCGATAACGAAAAGAAACATCGCCAGCACCATGTGCCACAATGGACCGTTGAGCGGGAAGTGGTGGTAGTTATACATCAGGGCGTTTATGCCGAGTCCTACTACGGTGAACACTACCGTTTGCGGGGCAAGCTTTCCTATGATGGCTGTCCATATGTCGCCTCGTGCTGTGGCAAGCCACTCGCGCGAGGTTCCGGTCTTGATCTCATGGGCTATAGCCCATACGGTCAGTATGAAAATCATCAGCTCCAGAATACCGGGCAGGAACGATGTACTCAGATAATAGCTGTAGTTGAGCCATGGATTCCTGAGCGGATGGGTCTGAATGGTCATGGGTTGTATGAGTACCTCCGCCATATTCTGGGGCGCCCCCATGCTTACGAGATTGGTCTGCGCCACACGCCCTGATGTGGTAACCCCGAGGGTCTTGAACCCTTTGAACACCATGGTGCCGGGCACATAATATGTAAGGTTGGAGTAGAAGGTGAGTGTAGGCCCCCTGCCACCCACTGCATCGCGTTCGAAGTCGGCCGGAATCACAAAGAATCCGAATACCTCCCCTCGCTGAACGGCATCCATGGCTTCGTTGAACGATTCAGCCGCCATATTGATATCCACCAGCTCGGTGGCATTGAGCGATCGGGTAATCTGGCGCGACATCTGCGAGTGGTCGAGGTCGACGATTGCCGCCGGCACCTTCTTCGGCAGCCCTCCACTCAGTATCGAGAGGAAAAAGAATGCCATTACGAGAGGTACAAGCGTCATCCCCACCAGCCACATCGGCCGGGAGCCCAGAAGCCTGATTTCGCGTTTTATTACTTGCCGGAGCATCATTTAAATAATTGATAATCAGCAATATTAATTAGTAATTTTATACCGGCGGTTTTCTTAATCCCGCCATTACTAATTAATATTTGAAAATTGATAATTAAGTTAACGGTAGAGGACTGTCATTCCGGGACGGAGGTCGGGAACAGCTTCGAGGGGACGGGCTTTGATCTCGAACGTCTTTGAATCCCAGTCGCCTGTGGTTTTGGTAGCGTGCCAGGTGGCGTAGCTGCCGAGATCACGCACGTAATATATCTTCGCCTTCACATCTTTATCGAGGGCCGGAATAGTCACGGTGATCTCCTTGCCCATGGTAAGATCTTTGAGCAGATCCTCGCGCACATTGAAGGTAATCCACTTGTCTTCAATCTTAAGCACATTCATAATCGGGGCCCCGAGAGCCACCAGCTCACCCTCGTGGGGGAATATTACGTCGATCTGACCGTCGCATGGGGCTGTGAGGTACTGGTCCTCAAGCAGAGCCTCAACCTCACTTACTCCGGCGCCGGCAGCGCTAACCATAGCCGAGGCAGCCTCCTTATCTTCGCTTTGCGCGCCCTGCCTGGCCATCTCATACTGGCTCTTTGCAGCCGATGAAGCCGCTACCGCAGCGTCGTAGGCAGCCTTTGCCTCGTCGCGCTTCTGCTCCGACATTACTCCTTCCTTATAGAGAGCCTCAAGGCGGTCGTATGTCTTTTTGGTGATGGTAACCGCGGCGTTGGCCTGCTGCCACATCTCGTAGGCGCTCTGTATTATTTGCGAGCGGGTACCGGCATCAACTTTCCGGTTTGTGGCGCGTGCCACTTCCTCCATGCTGCGCGCCTGCTGAAGGCGTGCCTCCACAAGCGACGAATGGATATGCACCAGGGTATCGCCGGCTTTCACCATATCGCCTTCGCCGACGTAAAACTCTACCACGCGTCCGGGAAGCTTACCCGACACACGCACCGAGGTAGCTTCCGCCTGTCCCTCTACAATCTCTGCGGGTTTGTTGAGGAAAAGGAAGCCTACTATGGCAAGGGCCGCCACTACTATCACTACTATTCCGAGAGCCGAAATGAGAGTGCGGTTCTCTTTTTTCTGTTCGGGGGAGAGCTGATTCAGATCTGCCATGACTTATGTAATATCTTTAAGTTTTCAGTATATGATGTTATTTCTTTACGGAGACGGGGGGTATTCAGAGTGTACCGAGAACCTTGCTCAGATACACGTCGCAGAGCTGCACCTCTATGAGTGCGTCGATATTCTCGGAGTTAGCCTTCAGCCAGGCTGTCTGCGCGGCCATCACATCGTCGGAAGTAATTACACCTTCGCGGAAACCGAGGGTTGCCGTGCGGAGATTCTCCTGAGCCTTGTCGAGGTTGGTTTCTGTAGCCATATAGGTTTTCACAGCCTCCTGAGCCTTGAAAGCGGCCTGGTTCACCTGAAGTTCGATCTTCTCTCTGGCGTCGGCAACCTGAAGCTTCATTATTGTCTCCTCGGAGCGTGCGGCGCGGTATTTGTTGTAGTTGCCGCCCCAGTGCCACAGCGGTATCTTTACCATCACACCAACGGAGAAAGCTCCGCTGAAACTGTTTTTGAATCCGTCGTACATGTTGGGATTGCTGAACGAATATGCTCCGATGAGCGCCACATTCGGGAGCATACTGCTCATGGCCACCCGCTTCTCCATCGCCGATGCATCGGTGGCAAGCTCGAGAGCGCGCAGGTCGGGACGGTTGGCATATACATCCTGCATGTTATAGCTATTGGATATCTGCGCCTTAGGGTCAATTGTATTCTTATCCTCATCGGCTACGGTGATCGGGGTATCTACCGGAAGGCCACAAAGCTGAGCGAGCGCCATACGGCAGAGCGACAGACCGTTTTCTACTTTCAGCAGATCGACATTGGCTTCGTTGAGCTTAACATCGACGCTTAGCAGATCACTGCGGGTAGCCACACCCTGCTCCACCATAAGCTTCACATTATGGTCGAGCGAATCGAGCAGATTCACATAGCTCGTGGCGAGCCTGTGTTTGGCCTTCAGCGACACCACAGTCCAGTAGGCAGCATCGACGGCATAAATCACATTCTGCTCCTCGTTGCGCCTGAGTTCTTCCTGAGCGCGCTGGTTTATGTCGGCGAGTTTGTTAAGCGCCACAATCTTCCCGCCCATATATATAGGCTGGGTAAGGGTAACGGCACCGAAAAACACGTTGTGTATGTCGAACTCCATCGATTCCTTTGGTATAAGCGCGGTCTGGGCAGGGATAGGCGTTCCGTCGGGAAGCGTCAGAGGTACGGTGACAGGTTTGCCATCTTCCCCTATCACAGGCTTACCGTCCGATCCCATTACCGGGAAAGTCGCCTGCTCATATTTATACCCTTTTGTGAGGGGGTCGAAGGTTCCCACCGGCAAGTGCTGGTCGCTGTCGAATACCGACAGCTTCTTCTGGTTGTAAGTATACCCTCCGGCAAAATCGATCCCGGGAAGGTAAGCTGCGAAAGCTTCTTTCTTCGTATATCCCGCCTGGCGCACTTTCTCGGCCTTCACCATCAGCTCTTTGTTGTTGGCCAGAGCGAGGGTGCGGCAAGAGTCGAGTGAATAGACCTGAGCCTCGGCCTGCAGGGGGGCGCCCGATGCAAGCAGAGCCAGAGCAACTGATGCTAAAATTTTCTTATTCATATTACAGAGATGCGGAAGCAAGCCCGTGAATTAAATGGTAATTGAAACGTGTCCTTGTCATGAATACGCCTCCGGGGTGATATTATATCGCAAGTAAGTTTACTGCGGGGGATGGAGACGATTCTCTGAGTTTAAAACATTATAAATGTTAAAAAGGTTTGAGTGAGCTGAAATTTATATCCGACCACAAAATTACAAAATGCCCGACACTCAATATGGGATCTGAGATGGCGATTTTTCGACTTTTACACCAATGATTGGCAAATAGGTCGGATTTCAGCCTGTCCGCACAGACACAAAAAAAAAATTACTCGTCATCACGACGAATAATCTTCTTACCTTAAATCTAATACCATGAAAAACTGATGCAAAGGTAAAACCTTTATGTTATATAACATACTTTTTCGGCAAAATTCTTCCTTGACTTAACACTATTTAACACAATTGTCACCTTTTTGATAAATATGTGGCGATGGAGTCAACAAAAAGTTGACTCCATCGCCACGCAGCTTATCAAATTAAGAAATTATCTGAATACAGGGCTTAGAGGCGGCTCTTGATCTTGGCAGTTTCCTCTTCGTAGCCGGGCTTTTCGAGAAGAGCGAACATGTTGCGCTTGTAGTCTTCCACACCGGGCTGATTGAAGGGGTTCACATCGAGAATATAGCCGGAGATACCGCAGCCTTTCTCGAAGAAGTAGATGAGCTCGCCGAGATAACGCTCCTCGAGAGCGGGGATGGTGATGCGGATGTTGGGTACACCGCCGTCGACGTGGGCGATGCGGGTTCCGAGTTCGGCCATCTTGTTGACCTCGTCGACACGTTTGCCGGCGAGATAGTTTAGACCGTCGAGGTTGGCGGCATCAGTGGGGATAGCCACTTCGTGGCGGGGTTTCTCAACGGAAAGAACTGTCTCGAAGATGATGCGCTCGCCGTCCTGAATCCACTGGCCCATTGAGTGGAGATCTGTAGAGTTGTCGACCGATGCGGGGAAGATGCCCTTGTGGTCTTTACCCTCCGACTCGCCGTAGAGCTGTTTCCACCATTCTGCCATGAAATGGAGTTTGGGGTTGTAGTTAACGAGAATCTCGATCTTTTTGCCGGCGCGGTAGAGGGCGTTGCGGGTGGTTGCATAGAGAAGCGAGGGGTTGGCATCGGTAGGTTCAACGGTTGCGCGCTGCATGGTGCGTGCGCCTTCAAGGAGTTCGCGGATGCTGAATCCGGCCACAGCGATGGGTAGCAGACCTACGGGAGTGAGAACCGAGAAACGGCCGCCAACGTTGTCGGCGATGACGAAAGTCTTGTAGCCCTCTTCGGTAGCGAGCTGACGCAGAGCGCCGCGCTTGGCGTCGGTTATGGCCACGATGCGCTTCGAAGCCTCCTCCTTGCCGATCTGAGTCTCGAGCTGCTCTTTGAGCAGACGGAAAGCGATAGCCGGTTCGGTGGTAGTGCCCGACTTGGAGATTACGATGATACCGAATTTCTTGTCGCGGAGGAAGTCCTGAAGCTCGCAAAGGTAGTCTTCACCGATGTTCTGTCCGGCGAATAGAACGCGGCAGCGGCGGTCGTCGTCGGCGCGGAGAGCCGAGAAAGAGTCGGCAAGGGCCTCGATCACAGCCTTTGCGCCAAGGTATGAGCCACCGATGCCGATAGCCACCACGTAGTCGCACATATCGCGCAGACGGGTGGCCGTAGCTTCGATATCGGCCACAAGTTCCTCTGTAGTTTCTTCAGGGAGATTCACCCACCCGAGGAAGTCGGCTCCTGCTCCGGTGCCTTTATGAAGTTTCTCGAGCGCTTCGGCAGCAGCGGGATTGAGTGCCTCGATCTGCTGTGCGCTCACGGTGGCGAGCACCTCTTTCACATTTACGTTGATATTGCTCATTGTTGTTGTGTAGTATATTGATTGTTGTTTATTTACGCGGTTATAACAAATTCCGGGTGCAAAGGTACTCAATTATTTTCTCTCTGACCCCGATTTTTAACCACAAAGTGAGAAGTAACTCTACGCGGCAGCAACAGCGCCGGCGGTCAGCTGACTGCGAAAAGCCAGCTTATGGGGAAAACATCGGTGAATGCGCGGCGGCGGCCATAGAAGGCGCTGCGCTCATCGTCGGTAGGGAAACCGGGCGGAACATAACATGCCAGAGCTTCAACCACTCCCCTGCGGTCGGAAAGCGTGGCAGAGTTCGCATTATATCTTTTTTCAAGGCGGTCGAGATATTTCTTCAGCTTTCCGGAAAGTTTTCCACCGCGGAGTTCAGCGAGATATGAGCGCATCCCCTCGTAGCCGTCGCGTAGCCATACAAGCATAGCCTTGGCCCCGAAAAGGTTAAGTTGCTCATCATTTGTGGCATATTGTCCGCATAGCAGATCTTTTTCAAGTTGCGCGATTTCTTCGCACAGAGCCTCATCGAAAGGATGAAAACGCATGTAACTTTTCAGGTTATTATAATACTGGCTCTTACCCTTGGGATTCAGCCAATAATCGGTAGGATACAGATAACCGTCGGCAATGCGGGCGTCAATGAGACCGATCGCCGCATCGTAAAAAGTGTCGGCCGGGGCCCCAGACACATAGTCATGTATGATAGCGCGCAACGCACCGAGCCATGCCTCTGAGCGGCCGCTGTAGTTTTCAGCCTTATTCATCTTTATAGTTATCCCGGTTACAGGATCGGAGGAGGTTTCATAGCGGGTCTGATACTCCTCGAGACTGTTGTCGGCAAACGTCACCGCCTGCCCGGAGCGGTTTCTGGAACATAGCGCCCTGATCAGCCCGGTAAGAATCTGGGGAGAGTCGGAGAAAAATATTCCGTTTTTCTCCATAGTCCGGAGAGCCTGCTGTTCCTTTTGCTCATCAGGAACCGGATCTTTTTCATTAAATCCCCATTCGCAGGCGTGGTACCATGCCTGCTCGAACTGCTTCTTCATCCCCGTGGGAATACGATAGTTATATTTAGGGAAGTGGCTGCTGAACGGGAAAAGAATTGTGGTATATGAGTTGACCGCGCTGATGCCTTCGTAACCCGGTTTCCATTCCATTTTATCGATCACCCGCTCCATCTCGGCGATCAGCAGCGGGTGGGGTTTTTCCTTGATGTTTTCGATATAGAACTCCTCCACATTGCCGTCGGCCTTTACAAGAAGCGATACCACAGCTTCATTCCATTTCTGCACTCTCCACGCATCCTGAGGGTAAATGAAATTTTTATTGATAAACTTCTCCACATCACCATCAAGGTTTCCCAAAAATGCAGGCATACAAGCCGGACGGTCGTGGATATAGAGATTGCGGGGCTGAACGGATACAGCCGCGAACAACACAGACATCACCGTAAGAAGCATGCATGTGGTTGAACTTGAAATTTTCATGATTACAGCGAAGTTAAGCAGGATAAATCTAAGGCATACAACGTGTTCCTTATTTCGCGCAAGTTACAAAAAAGCGGCGGGGCTGATGTAATCCCACCGCATATATTAAGTAATTTTAACCGATGAGGTCTCCCACGGTAACAATTCTGCGAACGCAAGGTGTTGATGCGGATGGATACCCAGTTACTTATCCACCCAGTTACTTATCCACCTCCCGTCAAGCGTAGGAATGCAGCCCAGGAAGCAGGTAGTTGGCCCCGAAGTAGGTGAACAGAACTGCAAGGAATGCCAGTGCGAGATAAGAGCTTACTGCCTTCGGATTCCGGAAAAACCCGACAGACCGGCGATGAAGCGGCAAGGCGTATATGAGCATTGTTACAAGAGCGCATGTCTCCTTCGGATCCCACCCCCAATAACGCCCCCAGGCCTGATTAGCCCATACAGCGCCTGTAAAGATACCCGCAGCGAGCAGAAACACGGCAGGAAGGAGCAATACAAGGCTGAGATCAGCGAGATTGCGGCGCCGGGTATCACCTGCACACAGAGCCGTTACTGAGACAACGGTTATCAATGCCGCCAGAGAATAGGCCGTCATTACCAGAAGAACATGCACGCTAAGCCACGGGGAGGCGAGTACGGGCATAAGAGGGCCGATCTGCACACCACCTCCGCTCATAGCGGCAACCAGCGTTGCAAGCCCTGCGGCAACAAGCAGTCCACCACGAACGATCTGCCACCTTCCCGCCGCAACTACCGAACCGACAAGCGCGATGAACCCCATCGTAAGCATTGTTTCGTATCCATTCGATAGCGGTATGTGACCGCCGATATACCATCGCGCCGCCAGAAGCGCGGAAACATAGATCAATCCAACCGCAGCAACCAGAAATGAGAACCGGCAGAGCGACCGCGCATATCGGCGTGGCAACTGACAGACACTCAGAAATACCAAAATCAAACCGGCCATCACGAACAGCCCTCCGCAAGGGAAAAGTTTCACATATCTGCTGTAGAGCCTCTCGACCGATGCTTTTTTCATCAACTGATCGCAATCGGTGCCTCCTGCCGCCAACACCTCCCTCTGAAAACCGGCAATACAGCCGAATACCGAATCCACAGCCACGTTACGTCCCTGCGCAAGAAGGCGGTTGATATCCGGCAGAGTACCTGATATGAATTGCCACTGTGCGGCATCGATAGCCGACGGGCGAACCGATCCCCATGAAAGCCATTCCCTGACTCCCGAAGCGCTCTCATATGGAAACATGCGGAAAGCAGCACCGGTCGCTACAGTAGAAATGAGGGCTACTCTGGCATCGGCGTCAAGTACATTGCGGTCGGTTCGGTCGGCAATCAACGTTTCCAGCCGGTAACCGTCGGGGGAGAAAAAGTCGCGTAGCGACGCGTAGTTTCCGTCAACTCCGAGCGCTTCGCACAATTTTCGCCCCTTTATCCTGATCATCGGTTCTCGCTTCCAACTGTCGTAATAGAAAAGCCAGCCGGCAAGAACCTGCTCCGGGGTAAGTCCACGGTAATTGTCTGAACCGCATAGAGCGCGTGTGAAATCGGCGGCAAACGCCGACATAGGCCGTATGCGTCCCTGATCATATATGAGCAGCTTACCCATCTCGCGCGCCAGGGGGCGCTGAATGGTAGAAGGAAGCGTCCGTTCAGACGCAGGGGTTGCTCCACCCCGGACAGCGGACATCAGCACCACAACCACTACCGGCAGACGCCTCACGGCCGCACGCCAGCCCGTTGATCGGGAGAGAAGAAAAAAAATCATCGAGACCCCCAGAAGTATATATCCGGTATATGTCACGGCGATACCCGCCGGATCGCGGGCTATGGTAAGCGTTGAACTTCCCGGGGCAACTGCCGTCTGATAGAATCGCCAGCCACGGTACTGAAACACACGGTTCATAGATACACGTCCGTCAGCAACCGATCCATCGGGAAGATTGATCCGAAGTTCCGATGCAAAATCCGAAGGGGAGGAGGTATCGGGATAGTAGCTCACCTCGGTGGCGAGCAACTGAACGCAGAAAGGCAACTTCCCGTCGCCGATATTGCCTGTAACCTCATAACGGCATACCGGTTCTCCCCCCTCGGAAAGGGTTATCTTTCCCTGAATTCCGGTAAAATGCGTGATTAAGGCTCCCGCCACAACCACGCTCAACGCAATGTGGAGCGCGAAAGTGGCGGGGGACCTGAAAAGAATATTTAACGACTTGCTTATTTTCATCTGAAGAGTGTCAAATAGCATCGACAAAAGCGCATACTGCATCGCGGTCGGCTTTCGGCAACCGGCGGAAGTTCTCTACGGAGCGTCGTCCGTCGCTCTGCGGCGAATATCCGTGCCACATTATGGCCTCCATGGCGTTGCGGGCGCGACAATCGTGCAGGCGGTCGGCAGTGGCCGATCCGGTAATGCGCTGGTGCAGTCCGCGTCCCCAGAGAGGAGTGGTGCGACACCATCCGCCGCGGATATCATTAGCCATCAGAAGTTTGTGCTGAACCATATCGGTATATGGCCATATAGTCTGATAGGGATATCTCGGCAATTCATCCGCCTTGAAGAAACGGGCCGGATCGACAACGCGGTCGGGACCGGTGGTCCACGACGGACGATGGCAATATGCACATCCGATCTCCTCGAAAAGCTCACGGCCACGCACAACCTCCGGATCGTCGACATCACGCACGGCGGGAACAGCCAGTCCGCGATGCCATACCATCAGATCTGTGTATTCATCGTCGGTCATCTCGGCCGGAAGGTTCCTGGAGTTGAGATAGGCCAGGATACGTGTCTCGATCGCTCCTTCATGCCATTCGGGATGTTCCATGTCCGGATCAATGCGCGATATGTATGCATCGAAACCGGCCTGCACCTCGGGATCGCGCGACGAGTAGTCGGCATATGTTCCGGCAGCGTCAAGATAGTGGTATCTGCGGTCCGAGCGGGTAACATTCGTGATATTCCATATGGCATTGGCACCGGCCGCATCCTGAAGCGGTCCGCGCGACAATGCATATGTGAAACGTCGTGCATAGCCTGTGCCATCGCCCTGAAGCGTGTTGGCATACGGGCTTTTCCACTGTCCGCTCTCGAAGTAGGCGGTATTGAGCCCGTTGGGTAAATATCCGTCGCTCTCTTCCAGTTCCCACTGCGCATTGATATCCTCCTCGGCTATGGCATCGAGCAGCCCCGTACCGTATATGCCTATCGTACTCTCAAGTTTCACCGCATAGGGAGTGGGTAGCGTGTAACCTTGATTTACTACATATATGGCATCTTCCGGCATGGTTACTTCGGGGTAGGTGAGTTCGTAGGTTTCTCCGTCGGGAAAACGGTTGCCCCATTCGTCGGTGGCAGTCACCCAATGCACATTCACTTTGCTTTCGTCGACCGGTGCCTTGAATGGGGCCACAGCGTAGCCCTGAGGCATGCCTGCCAGCCAGGGCACGTATGCCTCCGTTTCCGGATTGTAGACAACCAGCAGACAGCCGTTTCCGGGATCTTTAGTGCTGAAACTCCCTTCACGGAGCCGTTGTCCGTGGCCGTAGTTGGGATGGCAGTGGAGGCATGAGGTGCGGATGTAGACAGGTCCAAGCCCATGGCGCACACCGCTTGTATTAGTCATGAACGGTTTCTCGAAAAGCGCTTCGCCATTTTTGAACGACTGATACATTCCGGCATCCATCACAGCCTGTGTAGGTTGTTCGAAGGCATTGGCGGTGAAGAGTTCGGATGTTCCCAGAACTCCGCCGGCATAATACCATTCAGGCTTGGCGGCAGAATCGGTCTTTCCGGGCATATCCGTTACCGGTTCGTCGTCGGAACATGAAGCCAAAGCTATCGAGGCCGCTGCTAAAATAATAAATCCGGACCTTTTGACATTCATCTGAGTAAATCGTTATGTAATTTCAATATATTACTTTCCCAACAGATTATATACCTCTGCAAGCACATCGGCGAGAGTGACCCCGGCAGCCGTCATAGCCTCGGCAGCTTCACGACCGGATGCCGTTTTGGTGAACGGTTCGGGAACAGCTTCGATGGTCCTGATTGTGTTGTCGATAATGGTTCGCACGCGGGTATCGAGGTCTGCATCTACCGATGCCACATAGGTGCTTATGGATGTGTCGCCCGTGCGGGATCCGCAATATGAATTGCGTATCGAGCGGATATTGTCGGCGAAATCCTCAATGGAGTTGAGGCTATAGGGCGATTCGATATAGTTTTTGTCCTCGTCGTCGGCGGCATAATGCGGCCGGCCGATTTTGGTATTGCCAACCTCATCGGCAATATCGATACACCCCTGGATAATCTCTTCGGCAGCTTCCTGATATGTACGGAAATGCGATCCGGGTTCACCGCTGTGTTTCATCTCCCATCCGTAGTTTTCGTTGTAGTCGAGTTCGGCATCTGCAAGAATCTGCTGCTTACGCTCCGACACACCGTCTGTTCCTGCCCAGCAGGCCTCAAGACAAACACACTGGTCGCGCAGATCTTCAGCGACTGCAACCATATATAGAAGTTCCTCTTCGGTGTAGTTGAGCGAATGGGGCTGCGATTCATTCTCATCGACAGTGAGTTCAAACAGCATATACTCAAGCGAGTGGAAACCTATCAGACCATAGCCGCCGTTATTGATGAGATTCCAGTTCTTATGTGCGCGGATATCAGCGAGGAGGTCGTCCATTGCGGCCTTGTCGAGAGGCCATGAGTCGATATGCGGGTCAATATTGTGGTTAGCGGCGGGACCGAACAGGAAGGCTTCGGAAAGCTCCCAGCTTTTCCGCGACTGTTTCCATACTTCGCCTGCACTGACAACATCGGCCGTCGTAAGAGTTCCCTCAAGACTTTTCTCCATTATCGCGTTGCATAGATCTGCCAGTTCAACGGCGGCATCAGCCATATCGGCATAAGTAGGAAGTACCGTATGGTCGATATAAGCCACTACGGCATCGCGCAGGACACTCTCCTGCTGTTCGTAAGGATTGAATTCATTGGTGGTGTCGTCGGAGCATGAACACAGCAGTGTTGCCACGCATGCCGTTCCGGCAAGAAAGGATTTGATAACGGTTGATTTCATTGAACGATATAATTACAAGTTTTATTTTATGAGTTTCACAGGAAGAATCCGGCATATGCCACTCCGATGGATATGGCGGGTTCGTTGTTGTAGCGTTTCTCAAGCAACCCTATGGAATATTCCCCTTTGACTACGATCTGAGGCAGCGGATACCAGTTGACACCGGCTGCTATGCGCTGACGGCCACACCATCCAAGAGGCGTTCCGTGTTCCATTCGATACATGGAGTCGTAATAGTCGTAGCGTCCGAAAATATAGAACCTCTGATTCTCGGCACTCATGCGTGGTATGAAAGAGAATATGTCGTAGCCGGCCTCCACACCGGCTGCAATAGCGTCGGAGGCTATTTCCTGGCGTTTGGAAGTGGTGTTTTTCGACATATGGATGTTGAAGTCGGAGATATGGTGCGAATCGGAAAGATGGCCGTAATCGAAATAGCCTCGTACCTTGGCATTACGCGGATTCCAATCGAAATCGAATGAGCCGATTGCGACGGTACCTGTGATTCCACTGTTTTTGGAGTTATCGATCGGATAGAGTGTGTTGCGGAACGAGCGCCCGGCATATCCGCTTACGGACAGGCGCAACCCTGCGCGCGGTATGCGATAGTCGACACGGGCCGCTCCCGCGAGATTGTTGGCAATCTTGAATTCAAACGGCGATGCCGAACCGTCGTGAATCCATCCCTGATTGCCGAACCGCTCGCTGTCAAGCCCCGGCATAAGCATGGCCGTGTAGCTCCACGGACCGGCTGTTCCGACAACGCTGAGCGCCACCTCATGCCATGTGCATGGCATTATGGTGTTTTCACCTTCCGGACGGTATACACCGAAGAAATTCAAAGGCTCGTGGCGGGCATTAGTAGCTCCGACCGGTACGACCTGCATACCGGCACGCACCTTCAGTTGCGGAAAAAATTCTTTCTGAATGTAAAATTGCTCGAGAGCCACTTCACCGCCTCGTTCTATCTCCTTCTCATACTCGCCGGATTCTTCCGGCTCGATTTCTACTGCTGCTTCCACTCCGCCATGCTCAAATTCTATCTCGGAGGTCATACTCCATCCCTTACCGAAATTATATCCGAGATAGATCACCACATGCGGCAGATCGAAACGCCCGTGGCTCGCATCGCGATATTTTTCAGGAGAGGAATAGCGCTTGTAGTCATCGCTGAAAAAGTTGTAGCTATATACGGCTTCACCATAGCCCCCGACGGTAAGGCGGTTCAGAAAACTGTTGTCGGAGTGTCCTTCGGCATATGCCGATACAGTAGCCACTGCAACCGTACTCCCCAGTATGGCTGCCCGAATCACCCGCTTACTAAATTGCACATAAATCCCCTTACCCCATTCCTCTATATACCGGAAATGTGACATCGCTTAACTTTGTGAATTAACGATGCAAAATTACCGCTATATCAATACTTGCACAATACCTATTTTCAGGTAATTTAACAACCTTTATATATCCGGCATTTCCACGCCCGATACTCACTTTTTGTTATCGGGAGCGGTGAAATGATCGCGTAGGATGCGTGCTTTGGCAGGACCTACAACGGAGGCGAGGGCATCAAGTGAGGCTTCACGGATGCGTTTTACGCTCTTGAAGTGGCGCAGGAGGGTCTGCTCCGTGCCGGGCCCGATACCTTTGATTGTTGAAAGTTCGCTGACGATAGCTGATTTTGATCGTCGGTCGCGGTGGTGGGTGATTCCGAAGCGGTGGGCTTCGTCGCGCAGCTGCTGAACGACGCGCAGCGATTCGGAGTTCTTGTCGATATACAGCGGGACACTGTCGCCTGGGAAATAGATCTCCTCAAGGCGCTTGGCGATGCCGACTACAGCGATTTTCCCTCGCAGTCCTATGGATTCGAGGGCTTCGACTGCCGCGCTGAGCTGCCCTTTGCCACCGTCGACAACGATTAGCTGCGGAAGATCGTCGGGAGCTTCCTCCATCAGCCGGGTGTAGCGGCGGGTGAGCACTTCCTTCATAGATGCGAAATCGTCGGGACCCACAACGGTCTTGATATTGAAGTGGCGGTAGTCTTTTTTCGACGGCTTGGCATCGCGGAATACCACGCATGAAGCCACGGGATTGGTGCCCTGAATGTTGGAGTTGTCGAAACATTCGATGTGTCGCGGCAGTACTTTCAGGCGGAAATCGGCTTTCATGCGCTCAAGGGTTTTCTCGGCGCGCTTCTCCGGGTCGGTCCATTCGAGCTGCTTGAGATCGTCGAGCTTATTCTGGCGGGCGTTGCGGGTGCTGACCTCAAGAAGTTTCGCTTTGTCGCCGCGCTGGGGTATGGTGAATGTCACCCCCTCCATCTCGAGGTCGGGGAGCATCGACACTATCACTTCGGTATACCTCACCCCGAAGCGGGTGCGTATCTCGTCTAGTGCATAGCTGAGAAGGGCAGACGCCTCCTCCTGAAGGCGGCGCTTGTAGCGGAGGGTGACGCTGCGCACCACCGCCCCGCGGCGTACATGCATATAGTTTATGTAGACGTCGTTGCCGCCGTCGTCGTCGATGCCGAACACATCCACGTTATCGACCGTCTGGCTAACGATGACACTCTTGGCGCGATAGCGCTCCACAAGCTGATATTTCACCTTAAGCTCCTGTGCCTCCTCGAATTTCAACTCGCCGGCAAGACGCTCCATCTCGGAGCGTAGATATGCCATGAGTTCTCCGGTCTCGCCACGCAGTATCTGACGTATATGGTCGATATATCGCCCGTATTCCTCGGGCGATATCTTACCCACGCAGCATCCCAGGCAGCGCTTGAGATGATATTCGAGGCAGAGGCGTCCTTTGCCCCGGGCGAGAGTGTCGGGGGTGATGGGTAAGCGGCAGGTGCGGATAGGGTAAAGCTCGCGTGCAAGCTCTATGACGGTGCGTGCGGCTCCGACCTCAGTGTAAGGGCCGAAATATTTCGAGCCGTCGCGCAGGCGCTGACGTGTGAGGAACACACGGGGGTAAAGCTCGTTGGTGACACAGATCCATGGGTAGGACTTATCGTCTTTAAGCAGCACATTGTAGCGGGGCTTGTACTCCTTGATCATGGAGTTCTCGAGATTGAGGGCATCCTGCTCCGTAGGCACCACGATATAGCTCATGTCGGCAATGGCGCGCACAAGCAGACTTGTGCGCAACACATCGTGGGTGCGGTTGAAGTAAGACGATACACGCCGCTTGAGATTCTTGGCTTTACCTACATAGATCACCACCCCCTCGGCATCGTAGTACATGTAGACACCGGGAGTGGACGGGAGCATGGCAATTTTCTGTTGCAGCTCCGGGGATTTGTCTTTGGAATGCTTACCCATAAAAACATAACACCGGCGTGGCCGGAACTTCCTTCATCAATCCAAAATTACAAAATTCCGCGACAATCAGCAAATACCCGCTCTCCTAATA
Organism: Bacteroidales bacterium; assembly: GCA_014800795.1. Taxonomy (GTDB): domain Bacteria; phylum Bacteroidota; class Bacteroidia; order Bacteroidales; family Muribaculaceae; genus UBA7173. The sequence goes on from JAAVFL010000005.1 coordinate 37,751, forward strand.
CGGTGCAGGGATCGATACCGGCTAATTTGATGAGGTCGGCCTGAATTTCCTACTGATAAATATTGTTCTTTCATAACTTATTTGTATTTTTGTGTTTAACATCAAAATAGCCATGAACCGGGAATAAATATGGGTAAACTAATAGACACCAACAGCATAGAGCCGGATCACCTGTATTCGCAAATTAGCCTGATTCTCAAAGAGGCAAGAACAAAAGTAGCTACTACCGTCAATACGGCTATGGTCCAGGCATATTGGCATATAGGCAAACTGATTGTTGATGCTCAGGGTGGAGAAGAAAGAGCCGCCTACGGAGATGATCTGATCAATGCCGTTTCTAAAAAGCTGACTGCACAGTTTGGCAAAGGTTTTTCAGCACGAAATTTGCGTAATATGCGCCAATTTTGCATTTCTTTCCCAATTTGGCAGACAGTGTCTGCTAAATTATCTTGGTCACATTATCAAGAACTTATGCGCGTAACCAATCCCAAGGCGCGGGAGTATTACGTAGAGGAGGCCGCAAAAGGAGGCTGGAGTGTCCGGCAATTGGAGCGTCAGATTGCCACTCAATATTATGAGCGGCTGCTTGCCTCACATAGCGATGATACGGAAGTCCGGGAAATCATAAAAAGTAATCTCCCGGTAAATCCCGAAAAATTCGATCCGTTGAAATTGGTTCATGACCCCTTTGTGCTTGAATTTCTCGATATGAAAGAAGATCCGGCGTTACAGGAACAAGAGTTGGAAAGCGCCATTCTCACCCATATTGAGGATTTTCTGCTTGAGCTCGGGAGAGGTTTTGCGTTTGTCGGCAGGCAGAAAAGATTTACATTGGAGGGAGATCATTTCTATCCTGACTTGGTGTTTTACAATATACCGGCCCGTTGCTATGTGATAGTAGACTTGAAAATGTCAAAGGCCGGTTATGCCGACGTAGGCCAAATGCAGCTTTACGTCAACTATTTCAACCGGGAAGTATGCACACCCGATGACAACCCAACCGTAGGTATCATATTGTGTACCGAGAAGAATGACACCGTGATTGAATATACGTTGGGCAACCGTAATGATATTGGGGTGTTTACCTCGAAATACAAACTAATGCTTCCGACCGAAGAGGAGTTAAAACGGGAAATCGAGCAGACAAAGGAGAATTTCAAACGCCTCAAAGGATGAATCTATATTGCTTATTTTCAACAGAAATACGCGAAACCGATTCTCCAAAAACAACGTACTCCAACTATCAGGCTGAGTTTTGCGGATGCTCTGAATTTCCCACATATCAGGCTGGTTCTTTCATAACTTATTTGTATTTTTGTGGTTAGCATCAAAAAACAACAGTCATGGACAAGAAAGACTGATGTTGATTGGAGCGCCTGAGGCGCCTGATTTGATGGGATTGCCCTGGGATTTGGGGGCGGGGTGTTGTCATTACGAAAATTTTATTAAATTTGCAGATTGATAGGTGTAGCGGCGGAACAAGGCCGCATACCAAACCGTTTTTTCAGCACAGTCTGCCGCGCATGAGGCTTCTAAAAAAGGGAAAGAGCGCGGCGGTCTGACAACCGACAAAAAGAAAGGAATGGCAAAAGTTATTATCATCGGCGCCGGAGGTGTGGGCAGCGTAGCGGCTCACAAATGCGCCCAGAACCCCGAAGTGTTCAGTGAAATAGTGATCGCTTCGCGTACGCGCCGCAAATGCGACGCTCTGGCGAAGGCTATCGAGGAGGCGGCGCTCCGCGACGGGCGCAAGCTCCCTGTGATCACTACCGACAGTGTCGACGCCGACAGCGTCGAGCAGCTCTGCGAGCTCTTCCGCCGCCACAAACCCGAAATGGTAATAAATGTGGCTCTGCCGTATCAGGATCTCACCATAATGGATGCGTGTCTGGAGTGTGGGGTCAACTATCTCGACACGGCCAATTATGAGCCGCGCGATGTAGCTCACTTCGAGTATTCATGGCAGTGGGCCTATCGCGAACGCTTCGAAAAGGCAGGTCTGACCGCGATCCTCGGGTGTGGTTTCGACCCGGGTGTGTCGGGTGTGTTCACCGCCTACGCCGCCAAGCATTATTTCTCGGAGATGGAGACCCTCGATATCGTAGACTGCAACGCGGGTAACCACGGGAAGGCTTTCGCCACCAACTTCAACCCTGAGATCAATATCCGCGAAATCACCCAGAACGGCCGCTACTGGCTCAACGGCGAATGGGTGACTACCGGTCCGCTCGAAATACATCAGGAACTGACTTATCCGAATATCGGTCCGCGCGACAGCTACCTGCTCTATCACGAGGAGCTGGAGAGCCTGGTTCAGAATTTCCCGACAATCAAACGTGCCCGCTTCTGGATGACTTTCGGTCAGGAATATCTCACCCATCTGCGTGTGATTCAGGATATAGGTATGGCGCGTATCGACGAGATAGAGTACAACGGTCAGAAGATCGTGCCCCTGCAGTTCCTCAAGGCGGTTCTTCCCGATCCGCAGGAGTTGGGTGAAAACTACACCGGCGAGACCTCTATAGGCTGCCGTATCTCAGGCAAGGGCAAGGATGGCGAGCCGATGACATATTACATTTACAACAACTGCTCACACGAGGAGGCATATCGCGAGACAGGTATGCAGGCTGTGAGCTACACAACCGGTGTTCCCGCCATGATCGGGGCCATGATGTTCCTCACCGGCAAATGGCGCAAAGCGGGCGTACACAATGTAGAGGAGTTCGATCCGGATCCTTTCATGGAGCAGCTCAACGTTCAGGGTCTTCCCTGGCATGAGATTGTGAACGCCGATCTGGAGGTCAATTGATAATCAGTAATTCGCAATTAGTAATTGGAGCCGGTCTCGTGTTCTACCGCTCTACTGCTTCCCTGCTCTAAACTTCTATACTTCTTAACTTCTCAACTTCTATCTTATGGCAGAAGACAAATATCATCAGGCTGTGGAAGAATCGCATGTTCTTTCCGACGACAACGCCGTGAAAAGCGCTGTAGAGAAGATCATAGCGGACCATCTGGCCGAAAACATGAATGAAGAGGTATATAAATTCCTCTTCAACTGTATAGATCTCACCACTCTGCGCTCCACCGATTCGCCACGCAGTGTGGCAGACTTTACCGAACGTGTCAACGCTTTCGACAACGAGCATCCCGAGATGAAAAACGTTGCCGCCATCTGCGTGTATCCCAACTTCGCACAGGTTGTACGCACGGTTCTCGAGGTGAGCGATGTCGACATAGCCTGCGTGTCGGGATGCTTCCCGTCGTCGCAGTCGTTCATCGAGGTCAAGATCGCCGAGACCGCTCTTGCGGTTGACGGTGGTGCCGACGAGATTGATATCGTACTCAATCTGGGCAATTTCCTCGACGGCGATTACGAGGAGGTGTGCGACGAAATCTCGGAGCAGAAACACGCCTGCCGCGACGCACGCCTGAAGGTTATCCTCGAGACGGGCGCGCTTAAGACTGCCGAAAACATCAAGGCAGCCTCTGTGCTTGCCATGTACAGCGGAGCCGATTTCATAAAGACTTCTACCGGAAAGGAATATCCCGGGGCAAGTCTGGAGGCCGCTTATGTAATGTGCAGCTGCATCAAGGAGTACTACGAAAAGACAGGCCGCATGGTAGGTTTCAAACCCTCGGGCGGCGTACGCACCCCCGAAGAGGCAGTAAGCTACTACTGCATCGTCAAGGAAGTTCTGGGTGAGCAATGGCTCACCAACGAGTATTTCCGCATCGGTGCGAGCGGTCTTGCCAACAACCTGCTCACCGCCATCTGGGGCACAGAGACTAAATATTTCTAAAACCGGTTCAACAACATGGAATACTGGATAATCGTAGACCGCCGGCATGCGGGTCCATACAGCGCCCGGCAACTTATAGACGCCGGGCTGAAAGGCGACACCCTCGTATGGTGCGAAGGGCTGACAGAATGGACCCCCGCGGAACAAATAGAGGAACTGGCATCGATGATGCGCATCCGCGACACATCGGCCGCTACCGCTCCGCAGGAACAGCAGCAACAGGCTTACGGTGCGCAAACTCAGCCCTGCGAACCCCGGCGTGAGAATCAGCAATATACCGCCGGACCACAGCAACAAGGAGCGGCAACGCTCCCCGCCGAACCATGTCCTCCGGCGTATATCGCATGGAGTGTCATCGCCACAGTGCTGTGCTGCACAATCGTGGGTATTCCTGCGATTATCTTCTCGTCCATGACAAAGAGCGCATACTATAAAGGAGACCTTGAGAAAGCGAAAAAATACAGCGAACGGGCACAATGGTTCATTATTCTGTCCATTACTCTCGGCGCTGTCACCTGGCCTTTCCAGATAGCTTTTATGGGGCTTTGAGTTTTTTCAAAGTATGCCGAATCGCGACATAATCGTCAGAGCCAGCCTGCTTGTAACAGCAGTGGTGGCTCTGATTGCTTTATATCTGTTTCTGGTGGATGTCACCGGATTAATGCCCCGCTGTCCGATAAAAATGCTGACAGGCTTCGACTGCCCCGGCTGCGGCAGCCAGCGTGCGCTCCACAGCCTGCTCGAAGGACACCTGTACGAGAGCTTCCACCACAACCTCCTTCTGCCTTTTGCAGCGGCTTATCTGGCAGTATGCGGGTTTCATTGGATAAATCCGGGATGGAACCGTATGACAGCTATCTACACACGGCTTACGTCACCCGCAGCGCTATGGGTGATTGTCGCAATTGTGGCGGCATGGACAATAGTGAGGAATATCGTATTTCAGTAGTTAAGAACCGGAAAACGTAGAGAGCGAATGTGAGACACCGGATGCATCCGCACCGCAAACAAGACCGGCTGACGGGCAACCCGTGATTTTTATCTTCTGATCTCTCCTGCTCTACCGCTCCATCGCTTAGAATTCAGAGAAGAGGGTCGGTTTTATGACTATGCCGACGCGCAACTGGTTGTGGTACTCCTTGTAGGCGAGCAGCCCTTCGCCATAGCCTGTATAAAGCTGTGCGAAAAGATATTGATTCGACTTGGTGGAGAAACGGTATGCGGCCTCGAAGATCCAGTTATAGTTCAGGTTCCATCCCGAGCGTTTTATCATTGTCACTGATGTGGACAGCTTGCGGTTAGGAGATTGCAATGACCAGCCGACCTGAAAGATTCCGCAATACTTAAGTATGTCACGGTTGTTTTCGCCGTCGACAATCGGAATCCAGAACTTGCCGTAGACCACGAAGTTCGGATCGACCATCACGCTACCCCCGAATGTCACCTTATTCCATGAACGGGATTCCAGACCGTCGCGTCCGTTGCTCTCATGTTCGAGCTGAAGGCTAAGCTTACCTATAAAACGGTTTTTCATAAATATAGGTTTCGCCAGACCGATACCGGGGTTGAAGTTGAGGTCGGTCATCGGCATGGAATTCTCAAGCACATTCCAGAAAACTTTCTGAGAATAATATAGATAAAGATATGTGCCCCATGGGAGAGTGTTTTTTGTTAGCTTCTGTGCAAAGGATATCTGAAACTTTATATTTGTATTTTTACTGGTAGGTTTCGACGATATGGAGGGTCCGAAAATAAAATAATTATCCTTATAGATACCGAAATAATAGTGTGTATCGGCAAAAGCGCGCTTGAGCGAATCGGTGTCCACATTCTCGCTCGGAACAGAAATAATCTGGGCCTGCACTCCGGAGAATATACTGCCCATACATAATAGAATCAGAAAAACAACCAGACGTCCTTTCATAATGTAATATAGTTTGAACAGCACAGACGCGATTTCGGATAAAGTAGCCGTGAAACCAAACATTATGCTGATTTTTACCGTTATAATAACGATGAAGCAACTGCAAAATTACGTAAAAAAAAGCATATGTCAATAACCGTACAGGAGCCATTAATGCAACACCGTGAGGAGGACTCCCGGTATGCTACCTAATTTTAATTAGACTCTCCACCCGGCGGAGTACCGGCGAAGTATATCGCATACCGATTTATAGGTATTTTCATTATCGGCCGATACACCCTTGAACAAAAAATGAGTATATTTGCACTTGAAAAGAATAACAACGCTAATTTATGAGAAAAATTTTACTTTCACTTTCAGCAGCAGCCGTGGCATGCGCGGCTTCAGCGACGATTAACGTCGAATATCAGTGGAACAATGTTGTCAACGCCGGCGATGCCGTGATGAGTACCGTAAACTCTGTTGCAACCGCTCCGGAGGGAGATTATTATGTAGGCGCCTCTTTCGCAAAATCGGAATCCGTAAAGTGGGGCGACACCGACCTGACCCCCTCGGAAGAGATGACAACCGCATACCAGCGCAACTGGACCCTCGGCCGCATCAGCTCCGACGGCACTATGAAATGGCATATCACCGCCATTAACGCCAATATCGCGAACAACTCCCTGCGCGTAGCCCAGACCCCCGACGGTGGTGTAGTGATGATGGCGAACGCCACTTTCAACAGTAATGCAGGTGGAGGCGCCCCGGAACTTATGAAATTCACCGACACCAAAGGTAACGCCGTTACCCTTGAGCTAAACAACGCTCCGGAAGAGAAGAGCCCTTATGCGGGAGTGCTGATCAAATTCAGCGCCGACGGCGAGATGGAATGGAATAGCGTTGTAGGCGCCGACGGATACGAATCTGCCGGAAAATTCGATGCCAACGTAGTAAGCTTCAATGCTCTGGCTGTCGACAGCGAAGGTAATGTATATGCCGGCGGTGTATATAAGACAGCCCTCGTTCTCGGCGACAATCAGGAAAGCCGTTTTGCCATCAATCTGGGAGTGGAAAGCAACGGCAAGGTCACCAACAACGGTGATGCTTTCATAGCCCGGTTCGACAACACCGGTAAAAACACAGGTTTCCTCACCTCTTCGGCAAGCGCCCCCTATGCCGCCAAGGAATCTCTGAGCGCAATGACAATCGACGGTAATACACTTTACTGTGCCCTTATAGTCGACGGTGCAGAGAACCTGAAATACAACCTTTTCGATGTGGAGACAGAGGTAAGTTCGGACTTCGCCGCAAACATCGTGTACGGCAAGGTTGACCTATCCACATTCAAGTGTACCGAAGCCGGCGCGCTGACGGCCAACAAGACCGAAATCTCCGCATCCCACAACGCGCAGATCCAGAACATACAGGCTATAGGCGACCGCCTTTATATCAGCGGCTCCAACAACGGTGCCCTCGAGCAGAACGGAACAACGGTAGCATCATCCTCAAGCAACAAGCTCGAGAACACCACAATCGCCGTTGACCCTGCCACCATGGCCGCCACCACAGCCTACGTGACAAACTCCGACAATATCGGCAATGACTTCTATGTAATCCGCGATACTGAGAACGGTAAAGTATATACCATTGCCTATCAGCTTACCGGCACATTTGGAAATCTCTATCAGTTTGAAGAGGACGGAACCCTCGACCAGGCATACGTCCTGGCATCCGGCACAAGCAATATGACCCCGGCTCTGTTCAACAACGACACCAAACAGCTTCTGGTGCCTATGTATGCCAAAGGTCTTGCCGGGCTCGGAGGTACGGAAGCGGCAACCGAAACCTTCGGCAGCTTCCATGGCTTCCTCACTTCGTTCCGCCTTCCTGACGTAACCACCACCGGTGTGACCGATGTAACAGCCGGAGATGCCGCAGATGCCCAAGCAGAATATTTCAACCTTCAGGGTATGATGGTAAAGAATCCGGCCGCCGGAACTCTCGTTATCCGCCGTCAGGGCAATGAAGTATCGAAGATGATCGTGCGGTGAGCGCACTGCCGATCTCTTCCATGACAATATGCAGTTTATAGCTAAAACCACATAAGATTGATTTTTTAATTACGTAAGCCAAGAAACAGCCCCGCCGCGAGACGGGGCTGTTCTGTTTTTAACTATCATCATACGCCGCAGATATCATCTTCATTCAGTAAAGATGTTTGCCGGAGAGTGGAAAAATTGTTACCTTTGTGGTTGCTATGCAATAATCGAAGGGTTAATACGTTAATAAATCGTAATGCGGCAGCATAGATCTGTACCGCCAATACCTGATCCTTCGGATTAAGATATTTACGTAAATAAACATCATGAGACTAAAGCACATGTTAATGGGGTGCGTTGGTGTGTTCATGTTGGCGTCATGCAACACGTCCAAAACGGTTCTCCCCTATTTTACTGATATACGCACTGTTGCGGAAGGCTCCATGGATGCCGGAGACTATATGCCGACCATTCAGCCCGACGACGAACTGTTCATTACCGTAACCTCGCGCGAGCCAATGGCCTCGGCCCACTATAATCTACCCCTCTCCAATCCCGCTACAAGCGACGCTCTTGAAGTTACTACGCAACCCAAACAGCAGACATACATTGTCGACACAAAGGGAGATATCAACTTTCCTGTACTTGGAAAACTCCACGTCGCAGGGCTGACCACCGAGCAGCTTCAGGAACAGCTTACCCGCGACATCAGCGCCGATGTGAAGGATCCGGTAGTAAGGGTGGAACTTATAAACTTCACGGTTGTAGTTGCAGGCGAAGTGGTAAGTCCGTCGACCATTCAGGTGAACCGCAACCGTTTCAGCATCCTCGACGCCCTGTCGGCCGCCGGCGACCTGACCCCCTACGGAGAACGCTCGAATATACTTCTTATCCGCGAGGAGGATGGAGAGCGCAAATTCGTGCATCTTAATCTCAACTCATCCGATCTTCTGTCGTCGCCCTACTTCTACCTTCAGCAGAACGACTATGTATATGTTGAACCCAACAAGATACGTCAGGCGAACTCCCGTTACAACCAGGACAACAGTTATAAACTGTCAATGACTTCAACCATTGTGAGCGCCGCCTCGGTGATAGCATCGCTCATAATCGCTCTCACTGTGAAATAACCAGACGAATCCCATGGCAAACAATAATAATTCCGATTTTATCGATATCAAGGGACTGCTGCGCCAGTATCTTTCCAAATGGTACCTTTTCGTGATATCAGCAGTAATCTGCGGAGGAATCGCCCTGCTTTTCTGCAAAGCCAGAGTGCGCACCTACGGAGTGCGCGCCAACGTGCTGATTCAGGTTGACGACACCAACCCACTGAGCGCCATGGGAGCTGTCGGCGACCTTCTCGGCTCGAAAGGCCGTGTTGACGACGAGGTATATGTAATCAGCTCCCACTCCCTGCTCCGCGATGTAGTGAAAACTTTAGGCATCAATCAGAGCAATATGGTGAAGCGCGGATTGCTCAAGCGTGTGGACACCTATCCTGATGGTCCGCTTAGAATAGTGACAGCTCCCGAACTTCCCGATACTCTCACTGCCGGCATCACCTTCAAAGTAAAGGTTAACGAAAAGGGGATGGCGACTATCGAGGCGAAAGCCAAGCGGAAAGTCATCGCCGACATCAAGAACCAACCTCTGCCGGTGACCCTCACCACCCCCTACGGTGATTTCACCATCGAGAAAACAGAATTCTTCACCGAGGGTGAGGCGCTTAACGACAACATGAGCTTCACCGGCTACCATGCAGCAGCCGAAGATCTTGCCCTCGACGTATCGGCGTCGATAGCCAGCAAGAAGAGTAACGCTATAGAACTGGCCATCGATACCAAGAATCCGGCTCTCGGCGAAGCAATCCTGAATGAGATCATAACCCTATATAACCAACGCGGTATCAAAGAGAAGAACCTTCAGGGTGAGAAAACCAGCCAGTTTATCGCCGACCGTCTTGTAATTCTCAACGAAGGTCTGAATGATGCTGAAATAGCTATCGAGCAATACAAGCGCGAGCACAATCTCACCGATCTCAAACTCGACATGACCTACAGCGCCCAGAAGATGGGTGATCTCGAAAAATCGCTGCTCACGGCTGAGACAGAAGCCGAGATTCTGAAAATGACACTTGAATTCATGCAGAATCCCGATAACGCCTATGCGCTCGTGCCCGCTACCATTCCGGATCTGGCTGAGACGATGAATACCTATAATGAGATCATACTCAAACGCATAGAACTTCTCGGAAGCGCCCAGCCGAATAATTTAATGCTTCAGCAGATGAATGCCCAGATCGATGCAATGCGTACAAATGTACTCACCTCGATCAAACGGGCGAAAGTATCGGCAGATCTGACCGTAAAAGAGATAGGCCGCCAGGTAGACGCCACAAGATCGAGCATGGGCGAGATACCGACTAAAGAGCGTGAATTCTACACGTTGCAGCGCGAGCAACTGGTAAAACACAACCTCTACATGTTCCTGCTTCAACGAGGCGAAGAGACCCAGATGCTTATGGCGAACGCTGTTCCCAAAGGTCAGATAGTCGACGAAGCTTACACGCTTAACAAACCTCTCGGCTTGGGAAATATGATGATCATGATGCTGGCAATGTGTATTGCCATTTGCTTGCCACCGGCCTATCTGTTCCTTCGTAAACTACTTCGCAATAAATTCGAGACACGCGAGGAAGCCGAGAAATATGTGGATGTACCGGTACTCGGCGAGATGTGCCAGATCCGCGAATCCAAAGGGAGCGTCGTTGTCGGCAACGGCATATATTCCAGTTCGTCGGAACTTTTCCGCCTGCTCCGTACGAACCTTCTGTTCATGCTCAACGGGGCCGACGATAAGGTTGTGCTTATGACTTCCGCCCGTTCAGGGGAGGGCAAATCGTTCATATCCATCAATCTAGCCGCCACGCTGGCCCTTCTGAAAGGGAAACGTGTGCTGCTGATCGGTATGGATATCCGCAAGCCTCAGCTTGCCAACTATCTGGGTATACCGGCAAATCCGGGACTTACGCAATATCTGTCGACCCCCGGCATGCCTATTGAAAACATAATCAGACGCAACGTTCCGATCGAAAATATGGATGTTATCGTGGCAGGTCCGGTTCCGCCAAACCCGGCCGAACTGCTTGCCTCCGACCATGTCGACGAGCTGTTCAGACATCTGCGCACAATGTATGATTACATCGTGATAGATTCGGCACCGGTGGGAATGGTATCCGACACGTTCTCGCTCAACCGCGTATCTGACGCCACAGTATTCGTGACCCGCGTGAACTATTCGCAGATAACCGACCTTCAATATCTCAACAAGATCAACCACGACAAGCGTCTCAACAAGCTGTCAGTCGTAATCAACGGCACCCAGTCGAAGCAGGGCTACGGCTACGGATATAAATAAAACTCTTCATACACCCTGATGGGGGAAGCACTATCTACAACAGTCACCGCAGCCACAAACGAAGCACCATCTACGGGCAACCGCATCGACACCCCCCGGAAAGAGCTTCTGCAACTCACTCGCGGAGAGTGGGGATGGGCTCTTGCGTTCATGCTCTCCATGTCGATGATAGGGCTGAAGTTTCCGATAGGTTACATCACGGCATTCGTGCTGATGGCGGCCCGCTATCGCAGCAACCGCTACGACTTCCTGATGATGTTCACTATTTTCATGGGAGGATATGGTGTAGCTACGTTCAACTCTCTGGGTATCGGCAGTCAGAATATCACTCTGCTGGTAGGCATAGCCGGCTATCTGTGTCTGAAAAAATATCCGCTTCTCAACAAGTCGATGGCAATGTGGGGACTTTACGGTGTGGGGCTGATAATGCTTGCGATGTGCAGCATTGTGTCGATGAACGTTCAGTTTCCGCGTATCACACGCTATCTTTCGGTAATATATTTCATATTTCCCCTTCTGTTTTTCTCAGGACGTCCTTTCGATATACGTAAATTCTGGCGCGCCGTGATGCCCTATGTCATAATCATGGGTGTATTCTATATTATCGACGGCTTTATATTCTGCGGTAATGTGCTGGTTCCCTGCACCCATCTCTCCAACTTCCGTGAATCGACCTTCAACAATCTGGTATGGCGCCCCTTATCAATGAATCCAGCAAGAAAATATCCTGTAGGAATCTATCTGTTCACATTGGCAGTGATTCCTCTGATCCGCGTATACCGGTTGCGTGCATGGCAATGGCTCGCGATTATCGGCGGCATGATCTCAACCTTCACTTTTACCGTTATCTCAGGTCTGGTGCTCGGCTACATGTTCCTTCGCGGAAATTTGCGTCAGACTCTCAAGTGGGGGCTTCTCGGTCTGGTGGTTTTTCCGATATTATATTTCGTTGACGGTGCGTTGCCTTCGCGTGATACGGGGGAACTAGGCGGCACCCAAAGCTTCCTGCGAATAAAGTCGTCGGTAGATCAGATTATATTCGCTTTTGAAATTCAGGACGAGGAGGATCTCGCCAAGCTCGGTACCAGCCGAATGGGCCAGGCAATCCCGAAGATAGAACTTCTTTACGACGAGAACAAGCAATGGACAGGTTTCGGATTTCTCGATGTAATCGAGAACACCCCATCGAAATATATCATTTACAACGATCTGTATTTCGAAGAATACAGTGAGGACAACTGGGAGGTTGCCAACAACATTGAAGTTTCCGCTCTCGAGGTTTTCACTTCCATAGGCTGGATAGGACTTGCCTTACACATCGCATTCTTCGTGGGACTGTATCTTCTGGTGAGAAAAAAACGCGATTCAGTTTATTTTCTCAGTGTAATGGTTATGTTCGCCTGGTTCGGTATCGGCGGTTTCGACGGTCTGGTGCGCATCATGTCGTTATATCTTGTAGGGCTTACCTACGGTATCGTTCTTCTGACAAACCGACCGGACTATGAAAATGCCGATGAAACAGATCAAATTGCCGGGGGAAGCGTATCATGACCAGCAACGACAGCAAACGCATAGCCCGTAACGCCGTATACCTCTACGGAAGGATGCTTCTGACTGTCGGAGCATCGCTATATACCACGCGCCTTGTGATGGAGACGCTCGGTGTGCATAATTATGGTATTTACGGGCTTGTAGGAGGCATCGTAGCGATTCTCGGCTTCATCAACGGAACCATGGCCGGCGCCACCCAGCGTTTCCTGAACTATGAGATGGGGGGGGGCGATCCTGACCGCACGCGGCGCACTTTCAGCAACGCCCTGCTTCTGCACATGGCTATCGCCGCCTTAGTTGTCGTATTGGGTGAAACTGTCGGGCTATGGTATGTTAACAGCCATCTAAATATAGCGCCCGAGCGAATGTATGCAGCCAATGTCACCTACCAGCTCTCGATTCTGGCAGCTGTGGCGTCGATAGTGCAGATTCCATACGTGGCCTCCATAATGGCCAACGAGCGGATGAATGTATATGCGGGCATGTCGATACTTAACGTGGGTCTGAAGCTCGGTGTGGCCATGTCGCTCGTATTGTTTCCCGGTCTGGACACCCTGATTATATATGCAGTGATGATGGCAGCAGCCGCGTGGATTGTTGCAGCTCTGTACCGTGCGTACTGTGTGAGGAAGTTCAGCGAATGCCGGTTCTCGCGCCATGTGGACCGTGGAATCTTTTTGTCGATGCTCAAGTTTTCGGGCTGGGATCTATACGGAAATCTATGCTATACGGGACGAGTGCAGGGAACGATCGTTATCCTCAACAAATTCAGTGGCACCGCGCTGAACGCCGCCGGCAACCTGACCCTTACCGTATCGGGAACAATCACGAGCTTTGCTTCGGCAGTGACAACGGCTTTCCGCCCGCAGATCATCCAGCAGTATGCGCGCCGCAATTACAGCGACATGCTTACACTGCTAAACAACTGCGCACGCTATTCCTTCCTGCTTATGGGGTTGCTGGTGGCGCCTATGTTCATCGAGATGGATTACCTTCTCGGTCTGTGGTTAGGCTTCGGCGATGTACCCGAATATACGGCCACATTCTGCCGCATAAGCCTCATTGCCGCATGCGGCGAGCTGCTTATCACTACCGTATGCATCGGAATCCATGCCACCGGCAATGTAAAACGTTTGAGTTTCATATCCGGAACTCTCTATCTGATAGAACTTCCGGCTATGTATCTGCTGCTGAAATACACGGGACGTCCGCCGGTGGTATATTGCGTACACTGCCTGTTTATCGCCATGGTGCTGCTCGCTGACACGATAATATTGAAAATTCAGCTTAATAGCTTCAGAATCCGGCAGTTCTGGCGCAAAGGGGTATTGGTTCCGCTTCTGATAGTAGGAGCTGTCACCGGGTCGGCCTTGTGGATGAAGACACTCGGCGAGGAAGGCCTGATGCGTGCCATTCTGATGGCGATGTTCACAACAGCCATGACACTCTCGCTCACCTACTGCTTCGGTATAGACAGTGCGACCCGAAATATGGTAAACAATAAAATCAAACGTATAATCAAACGTCAGTGAAGACCATTCTTTTTGTTGCGACTTCTATGAATGTAGGGGGAGTTGAGAAAGCTCTCACTGGAGTACTCAACGCTCTCGATCCTGAAGAATGGGATATTTATCTTGATCTGATTTATCCGGAAGGCGGTTTTCTGTCGGCAGTACCGCCCAATGTAAAGACCGGATGCATCGAGTCGCTCAACCGCCACGGTTATTTCTGCCAGCATCCCATGAAGGGATTTCTCAGATATATGAAAGATGGGAAATGGATTACGGGGATAAGACTTATGTGGCATTACGCGCTTGCCAAACAGCGGGGATCGCTCAACGGTTTCAGCCGCCACATCACCCGCAACGAACGCGCCCACGACATGGAATTCGATGTTGCGGTATCATTTCACGGACCGGGTGAATATCTCGACAGTTATGTCGCCGACCGCGTCAGAGCCAGGCGTAAGATCGGTTGGATTCACTTCGATGTGAGCCGTTGCTACATAAAGCCACGCAGCATTCTTGAAAGCTACAGCCGCTTCGACAGTATTTTCGTAGTATCGGAAGAGGGTAAGCGTGTGTTCGACCGTATGTTTCCGTCGCTTGCCGGGCGAACTGAAGTAATGCCCAATATAGTGAGCCGCCGCACTATAGAACGGATGGCCGAGGAGGAAACCCCGTTCAACAAGAAAACCGGCGAGATCCATATAGTCACCGTAGGGCGCCTGTCCGACGAAAAGGGTCAGGATCTGGCTCTGGAGGCTCTTGCGCTGCTGCGTGAGAAAGGTGAAAACGTAATCTGGCATTTCGTAGGAGGAGGTCCGGCGGCTGAAAAGCTGCGTGGGCTCGCAGAAAGGCTCGGGGTAGGAAACGCAGCTGTGTTCCACGGTGTCACCCTCAATCCCTACGCATACATGCGGCTTGCGGATATCTACATGCAGCCGTCGCGCCACGAGGGTTACGGAATCACCATTCAGGAGGCGCTGACTTTCGGTGTCCCAGTCGTATCGACCGACACCACCGGCGGTCGCGATCAGCTTGCCGGAGTGGGAAACGCCATCCTGACCGACTTCACACCAGCGGCGATCGCCGACGGAATAATACGCGCCCGAAGTATGCCCCGCGGGCCGCATCTTACCGCCGACACAATCAGCAGTTCGGAGCTGTCGGAACGTCTGTCGTGATTCGTCATCTGGCAGCCACCTTTGCGCAGGAATATGCCTGAGGAGGGGGGCCGGAAGTTCCACTCCGGTCAGGGAATAATACTTTTCGGATAATATTGTCTTCCACGCATCGGCTGCGATTTCCGCCAGTCCGGCGAGATCTTTATGACTCTCTAACCACCGGGCTCCGGAGATTCGGCGTCGCACCTGCCGGTATAATAGCATTTTTCCGTAAGATCGAGCATCAATGGTTTCAGTTCAGCGATATGGGGGATAGAACAGTAGACATGTAATATCCTTATAATAAAGTACGTTAAAATGTTCAGGGCTGATGTTATAAATGTGTTTCAATACATAGGGAAATATCGGTTTAAATAATTAACTTTGCAGTACGAAAACCCTGAGACCGCACGTAGACCCCGCAATGGACAAGAATTTAGCATCCAAAATACTTTACATAGGCATAGATTACCGCAATCCGATAGGAGGAGTGGCGTCGGTTGAACATGAATACGCTAAATTTCTGTCGCCTTTCAAGTTTGTGCGCACTTGCGTGAACGGCGGCAAAGCGAAGAAAGCGCTCGTGGCAGCCGAGGGACTCGTGCGCTTCACCCTCAGGATGATAACCGACAGGGATATCGAGATTGTACACGTAAACGCCTCGACAGAGGCGAGCTTCTGGCGGAAACGCATGTTCATACGCATCGGGAGGTTTTTCGGGAAAAAAATCATATATCACAACCATGGAGGCCGGTTCAAGAAATTCTATGCCGACTATCCTGAACAAGTGAAGAAAGTTCTTGATCAGGCCGACTGCATAGTTGCTCTGTCGGACGACTGGAAGCGTTATTTCAGCGAAGAACTTAAATGTCGGCGTGTTGTGGTTATACCCAATCTGGTGTCACGCCCCGAACCACCTTGCTCACCGTCGGAAAGAGCGGAGAGTGAGCCGCTCCGCCTTACCTTCCTCGGAAAAATCATGAAAGAGAAGGGCATCTACGACCTTCTGGAGATTCTCGACGAGCAACGTGGCCGCTACGAGGGGAAAGTCCGCCTGATTGTCGGAGGCTACGGAGAGACCGAACAGTTTGAAAAAATGGTGGCTGAAAAAGGTCTCGGTTCAATGGTAGAATTTGCCGGATGGGTCAACGGTGACAAAAAGGACCGGCTCCTGCGCGCTACCGATGTCTTCATGTTACCCTCCTACTACGAGGGGGTTCCTATCTCGATACTGGAGGCTATGAGTTACGGTAAACCCGTAATCTCCACGCGTGTAGGGGGCATTCCGGAGATAGTGACCGATGGTGAGAACGGTTTTCTGACAGCACCCGGCGACAAAGCGGCCATAGCCGGAGCCATAGACCGGCTGATGGCGGATCAGGCTTTATGCCGGAGTATGGGAAAGAAAGCCCTTGAAAAGGTAAAATCATATTTCCCGGAAGAAATAGACAGCTCGCTGTCGGAGCTATACCGTTCGCTGCTCAACGACTGACAGGCCGCAGTCGGACCGTAGTCTACCGTAAGTTGAGGAGAATTAGTTTCGCGGGATTGGGAAATTTTTGCTATATTTGCAAGCTGTAAGCTATTACTTTACGCAATGAACATATCGTACAATTGGCTCAAGGAATATCTCGACTTCGACCTGGCGCCTGCCCAGGTGAGCGAGGCTCTCACATCCATCGGTCTCGAGACCGACGGCGTTGAAGAGGTGGAATCTATAAAAGGAGGCCTTAAAGGGCTGGTAATCGGCAAGGTACTGACCTGCATCGATCATCCCGACAGCGATCACCTGCATGTGACTACCGTGGATCTCGGCGACGGAAATCCGACCCAGATAGTATGTGGCGCGCCCAACGTAGCCGCAGGTCAGACAGTGGTGGTGGCAACCGTAGGCACGACCCTCTACAGCGGCGAAGAGTCGTTTCAGATAAAGAAATCGAAAATCCGCGGCGTGGAATCGTTCGGCATGATCTGTGCCGAAGATGAAATCGGCGTGGGCACCTCCCACGACGGTATTATCGTGATACCCGAGGAAAAGGCACCGGCCGCAGGAACTCCCGCTGCCGAATATTTCGATCTCAAGAGCGACTGGGTGATGGAGGTTGACCTTACTCCCAACCGTATCGATGCCGCCAGCCATTACGGTGTAGCCCGCGATCTGGCAGCCTATCTCGACTGTCATCTCACACATAGCGACCTTCACCGTCCGGATGTTTCGGCATTCGCCGTAGACCGCCCCGACGGTGCGGTTGAGGTGGAGGTTCTCGACAACGACGGAGCTCCCCGCTATTGCGGTGTCACTATCCGCGGCGTCAAAGTGAAAGAGAGCCCCGAATGGCTTCAGCAGCGCCTGGGAGCCATCGGCGTCCGCAGCATCAACAATGTCGTCGACATTACCAACTATATTCTTCATGGTATCGGTCAACCCCTCCATTGCTTCGATCTGGCCAAGATATCAGGCAACCGCATCGTGGTGCGCACCGTCGGCGAGGGAACACCGTTCGTGACACTCGACGGAGTGGAACGTAAGCTCTCGTCGGCCGACATCATGATCTGCGACACGGAGAAACCGCTGTGTATCGGAGGTGTGTTCGGAGGTCTGGATTCAGGAGTTACCGAAACGACGACTGATATTTTTCTTGAAAGCGCCTGCTTTCATCCCACCCGCATACGCCGCACCGCGCGCCGCCACGGATTGTCGACCGACGCATCGTTCCGCTATGAGCGCGGCCTCGATCCGAACGCCTGCATGTATGCCCTGAAGCTTGCTGCCCTTATGGTGAAGGAGCTCGGAGGCGGGGAGATCTGCGGCGAGCCGGCCGACCTGTATCCCGTAAAGGCCGACCCTTACAAGGTAACCCTCAGCTACGACTACCTCAACCGTCTGATCGGAAAGGATATTCCGACGGAAACGGTTGATTCCATACTACGTTCGCTTGAGATAGAAACAGCCGGAAGAGGCGAAGGTGAAGTGAACCTGCTGGTACCCCGCTACAGAGTGGACGTGACACGTCCGTGCGACGTAGTGGAGGAGGTTCTCCGCATCTATGGCTACAACAATGTAGCGTACACCGAGACAGTTCATTCCTCGCTCCAGTTCAAGGGGTTCACCGCCGAAGCCGAGCATATGCAGCAGCTCATATCCGAACAGCTGACAGCTCAGGGCTTCAACGAGATAATGAACAACTCGCTCACCGCCGAGCGCTACTACAACGACCTGTCGGCTTACGCCGCAGACCACTGTGTGAAGTTGCTCAACCCGCTCAGCACCGACCTCAACGTGATGCGCCAGACACTGCTTTTCGGCGGTCTGGAATCGCTGTCGCACAATATAAACCGCAAGTCGCCTGACCTCCGCTTCTATGAGTTCGGCAACGTATACTCGATGGATCCGTCGGTTGAATTCAACGCCGAGAAACCGCTTGAAGCCATCAGCGAAGGCTTCCGTCTGGGTCTGTGGATGACCGGCAACCTTAATGCCGGCAACTGGAGCCGTGCCGCTCAGGAGGCCACCTTCTTCGATCTCAAGGCAACGGTGGCAAATATCCTCGGCCGCCTCGGAGTAAACTCCAATGAGATAACCCTTACGCGTGGTACGGGCAACAACATTTTCGCGGCATACCTCGATATCAAGACCCGCTCGGGCAAACAGCTCGGCGAGATGGGAATCGTGGCCAAGACACAACTTGCCAAAACCGACATAAAGCAGCCGGTTGTATACGCACAGCTCGACTGGGATGCAATCTGTAAACTCGCAGTGAAGAAAAAAGTGGAATTCACCCCTCTCCCCAAAACACTGCCTGTGAAACGCGACCTCGCCCTGCTTGTGGATAAATCGGTGACAATGGCTCAGATCGAGGCTGTTGTTCAGGAAAGCGAACGCCGCCTGCTGCGCAACGTAACCCTCTTCGACGTCTACGAAGGGAAGAACCTGCCGGAAGGGAAGAAATCATATGCAATCTCCATCACCCTTCAGGATAAGGAGAAAACCCTTCAGGACAAGCAGATCGACGCCGTGATGCAGAAAGTGGTGACGAACCTCACCAAAAAGCTCGGGGCAGAACTGCGCTGAGCGATAAATAGAACCTGATAACTAAAACATATTCAGATAAAAAACATATATGGGACGCGCATTTGAATACCGCAAAGCCAGAAAGCTCAAAAGATGGGGCAACATGTCGAGAACCTTCACACGCATCGGTAAAGAAATTACCATCGCGGTGAAAGCCGGTGGTCCCGACCCCACAACCAACCCCCGCCTGCGTGCGCTTATGCAGAACGCCAAGGCAGCCAACATGCCCAAGGACACTGTAGAACGCGCTATCAAAAAGGCCACTGATAAGGATGCAAAAGAATATAAGGAGATCACATACGAGGGATACGGTCCTTTCGGAGTAGCAATCTTCGTGGAGGCAGCTACCGACAACAATACGCGCACCGTAGCCAACGTCCGCTCATACTTCACCAAACATGGCGGCTCACTCGGCACCCAGGGCTCGCTGACCTTCCTGTTCGACCACAAGGTGATGCTAAAAATACAGCCCAAACCCGACATGGAACTGGAGGAGCTGGAGCTGGAGCTCATCGACTATGGTGTTGACGAATTAGAAGCCGATGACGAGGGAGCCGTAGTACTCTACGGTCCGTTCGAGGAATACAGCAACATCCAGCAGTATCTCGAAGGGAACGGTTTCGAAATCGAAAGCACCGAATTCGTCCGTATTCCCAACGACCTTAAGGAACTTACCGCCGAACAGCGTGAGACCATCGACAAACTGCTCGAGAAGCTCGAGGAGGACGAAGATGTGCAGAACGTGTTCCACAACATGAAGGAAGAGGAGGAATAAACGTATGTTCTCCGGAATAGTAGAGGAAGCCGCCACCGTCCGTAAAGTAGTGCGTGACGGAGGTAACGTTCATCTGACGGTTGAGTCGGGCTTCGCTGACGAGCTGAAGATAGATCAGTCTGTGGCCCACAACGGTGTCTGTCTTACAGTAGTCGCACTTCCCGGCGACGGCACCCATACTGTGACGGCCATCGAGGAGACACTGCTACGCAGCAATCTCGGTGACCTTAAAGAGGGTAGCCGGGTTAATCTGGAGCGTTGCATGGTGATGAACGGGCGTCTCGACGGCCACATCGTTCAGGGGCATGTAGACTGCACTGCCGAATGTGTGGAAATAGAGGAAGTGGAAGGTAGCCGCTATTTCAAATTCCGCTACTCTGTTCCCGAAGAGATGAAGCGTAAGGGTTACGTCACCGTAGAGAAAGGATCGGTATGTGTCAACGGCGTCAGTCTGACCGTATGCGATTCGGAGGATGATACATTCCGCGTGGCTATCATACCTTACACACTCGAACATACCAATTTCGGCGACATAAAGGTCGGAACCCGTGTAAACCTGGAGTTCGATATCATTGGAAAGTACATCGCAAAGATGATTGGCTGAAAGCCGGCAATAATTTGCTTAAAATGGCTGTGTCATTTATTATGACACAGCCATTTTAAGCAACACCCGAAGACAAACCGGAGGGGGAAACAGGGGGGACAGGTGGAAGAAAGGGAGGAGAAAGGAGGGGGAAGCCGGGAAACAGGGAGGGAGACAGGGGGACAGAGAGAGGGAAATAGGGAGGAAGGCGGAGGGGGAGTTGTGAAAGCTGAGTTATTTTTGTATTTTTGCAACTGTTATGAGAAAGAGGATGATCAAGAGATTGCTAATGATGGCGGCCGTTGCGGTTTTCACCGTTACAGGTATGTCTGCCCAATCGCTTTTCGATGAGATAATTCTGGACGGAGAAACCGTGAGCGCCTCGTCAGACAGCATTGTCGCCGATGAGCAGCCGGCAGTCCCGGTACAGCCACGTCGCAGCGTAGTGCGTCATATTTCAAAAGATGGCGAACCTTCGCTATGGAATCTCACCGATGAATATGGCAACCAGCTTGACTCGCTATATTTCGGTCCGCAGGAACTTCTGGTGGATCCCTACATGGACGTTGAACATACACTGATGCCTCCGGCTTTCTACTTGCCGGCCACATTCATATCCTACGACGGGACACTGATGGGGAAAGCCGTGAATCCGGTGAGCCCCGACAGTCCGAAGGTGAGCGAAATGAACTGGGCGGACCGCATAGTTGCGCGCACTGCACGTCAGCAGGAGCTGTTCCAGCAGTTCATGATAGCGCATCCGGAACTTGTAGTGTACAATATCGAAACCCTCCCCCGGGCGCCGAAAGATTTCGTGATGGAGGTGGATCCTACTTCCGCGAAAATAAATGTGACGGAATTCACCCGCGATGTGAAGGAGATGGCGAGCGTTGCCGCTCCTGTAGAGCTGAAACGTATTCACTGGCTTCACAAATTCGACGGTTCGCTTCAGTTTTCCCAGGCTTATATCTCTCCGAACTGGTATCAGGGTGGTAAGTCGAACCTCAACGGTCTGATGTCGCTGTTTTACAAACTGCGTCTGAATCCGGCTTTCCATCCCAACTTCAGTTTCGAGCTTTCGACGCAATACCGTGTCGGCGTTAACAACGCGCCCGACGACGAGGTTCATAACTACAATATCACCGAGGATCTCCTGCAGATCAACCTATACACCGGTCTGAAAGCGTGGAAGCGGTGGTCATACACCGTGTCAAGTTTCCTCAAGACCCAGATGCTGAATCACTTCCGCAATAATTCGCACGACCTCACCTCGGCGATGTTTGCACCCGGCGATTTCAACCTCGGTATAGGTATGAGCTACGGATACTCCAGAAACAAAATGAGTTTCAACGCCACGATAAACCCTCTTTCATATAACCTCAGGATGTGTCTGAACCACCGTCTTCCGCCGCAGTGGTTCGGGATAGAGGAGGGGAAGAAGACCAAGAGCACTTACGGTTCGAACATAGAGCTCAAATTCAATGTAAAAATGGCGTGGAACATCGAGTATTCCACCCGCCTGTTCGCCTTCACCAACTATGAGACGGCATACGGCGACTGGGAGCATACGCTCAATTTCACCATCAACCGCTATCTGTCGACCAAGCTCTACTGCTACCTGCGCTATCAGTCGGACGGGAAACAGTTCGAGGATACAAAGTGGCATAAATGGCAGTTGAAGGAGATTCTGTCGATCGGTTTCTCATACACGTTTGCCCGTGAATAACAAGCTGAGTTACGACAATGTGGAGAAGGGGAATTACAGTAATAGTAACGCTACTGATGGCAGTCGGATGCCTGCAGGGGCTCGAACTTCCGGAGAAATCGTGGGTTATACCTGATGTAAGCGAACGCTCAATGCGTGAGCATCTGAAAGAGACACGCCTAAATGCGTCCGAGGGAATATGGAGCTCAACCGACGACGGGGCGCGTGTAGCTATCGTGGCAGGTACGCCTCCGGGGAGCAAACGGCGACTGTCTGAAAGTTATCTTATCGTGATACTTGACTCTCCGCGGCCGGGAATCCGCCCCGGAACAGTTGCGGGCGTATGCGCCCCCGCCGCTCGCCCCGACACTTACGACTGTATGATGTACACCGCCAATGACGGACGCATTCTTTCAAAACCTCAACGGTTCACCCTCCAGATGGCAGACCGAAGCCACCTCACAATGACGGAGGTGCATTCAGGCGTCAGAGTCGTGTTCGGTTACTCCCTGCCACGGATCAACTTCCTGCGCCTCACCACCCGAAACGACCGGCCGGCAGACCTCGACGGCTTTCTCAGAATATGGCCGGCAGAAGGACCTCCTTCCCTGCCGAGGCGCCTCTGACATAAATTTTTTTTATACGCAAGTCTCCTTCTCCCCCACCACTTTCCAGTTCCACGCATGACACCACCTTACGACAGAATGCTTATATTACTCATAGCGGCAGCTACGGGATGGGCAGCCTCGCCACAGCGTGTGAACACCATAACCCGCAATCTCAAACCACTCAATCACCGGGAGGGGATCAATGCCACCGAGCCGTTCGACACAGTAAGAGCCACAGACGACGATGTGAGACTCAGCGGATATGAAAAGACTTTGCGTGCAACCCGTGAAACCATATTCATAAGCAACCGAAGTGACAGCCGGGAGATAGGGGGAATCATATTCACGGTAACATATCTCGATAACTCGGGACGCATTCTGCACCGCCGCAGAGTGGAAGCGCACCCGAGCATTCCTCCGGGCGAGACACGCCGGCTGGATTTTCCCACATGGGACCGCCAGATGACTTTCTACTACAAGGGCTCGCCACGACCACGGGTGTCGTCGATACCCTACGATATCGCAATAGCCGCCGACACCCTACTTCTGACACCTCAGAAATGAAACCACTCGATTACATAAAACGCTTCATAACTATCTCTCCCGAGATAGAGATGAAACTGACCGACATGATGCGCGAACACAGTTACCGCCGTGGCGACATCATAAGAGGAGCCGTGAACCTGAGTACATATGCCTTCTATATCGTGGAGGGGTCGGCCCGTCTGTTCTATACCCAAAAAGGGAAGGAGCATACGTTCAGCTTCTCGTTTGCGAGTGAATTCATAATGCTGTCACGGTTTCTGATAATGCGCCATCCCGACACAGTGGCGATACAGTTTCTCGAGCCTACGAAACTGCTATTCATCCCCCATCTGAAAATGAAAGATCTGATAAAGGAGGCCGGTATCCAACCCGACGAAGCGGCGATACTTTTCATCACCACGGCCATGTCGCAGCATATGCTTACCCTGGAGGAGCGCCTGGATGTTCTCCAGACGCTTTCGGCCGAGGAGCGCTACCGTTGGGCAATAAGGCGTTATCCACGTCTCGCCGACTGCGCGAACGCCACCCAGATAGCATCTTTCCTCGGTGTGACAAAAGAAACCATATACCGCATCCGCGCCGGAAAATACAACAGGTAACCCACCGCAACCCGGCCTCGATGGCGGCTGCGATAACTAACATATAAACAGCAATGCAACCCGATACCGACATTATTTCAGCCATAGAGCGTTATCTATGGCGGACAGGCTACAGCCGCCTGTCGCCACGCGCCGCCCTCATCGACATGGACGGAACGCTCATCGATTCAATGAAATGGCATACCCGCGCATGGCACCGCATGATGACCGAACTGGGGGTAGAATGCTCACCGGATGAATTTTATCTATACGAAGGTATGACCGGCGCCGCAACCATCGACCTTCTGATACGGCGCGCTTTCGGCCGGCCGGCTACTGAAAAGGAAAAAACTGAACTTTATGAACTGAAAACAGGTTATTTCAATGAGTATCCCCGGGTAGCCACAGTGGCGGGCGCGCGCCGGATGGTTGATATACTTATGGCTCACGGAATTACCCGTGTGCTTGTGACCGGGTCCGGTCAGCCGTCGAATATTGCCAGGCTTGACAACGATTTTCCCGGTGGATTTCCGCATGAGCTGCGCATCACATCTCACAGCGTAAGCCATGGCAAACCCCATCCGGAACCATACCTGAAAGGGATGGAACTCGCCGGAGCGAAACCGTGGGAATGTATAGCGATAGAGAATGCGCCTTTAGGAGTGGAATCGGCATCCCGTGCCGGTGCTTTCACCGTAGCCGTGACAACAGGCCCTATCCCGGAGGAAGCCATGTGGGAAAAGGGAGCCGATATGGTGTTTCCCTCGATGGAGGCCTTTGCAGACCTATTGCCCGAATTGCTTGACAAACCGACTTAACCACCAGAGAATGTATGGAAACAACTTTGAATAATAATGATAACGTAATTAACGGAAGACTGATATATACCAACCATGTGGCACAGACACTTGACGACATTACCGCCAGGTTGAAACCGGTATCAGTCCATGTTCTCGTCGATGCTAACACAGCTTCGTTTGTACTGCCCAGACTACAGGCTGAATCGCAGACGATCGGTAACGCCCACATAATGGAGACGGGAGGTGCGGGAGATCTTCACAAGAATCTCGATACGCTTGCCGGGATATGGCAGAAACTCGGCGATGACGGTGCCACACGCCGTTCGCTGCTTATCAATATCGGCGGAGGGGTGATAACGGATATGGGCGCTTTCGCGGCCGCCACTTTCAAACGCGGTATCCGTTTCATCAATGTTCCTACAACTCTTCTGGGAGCTGTAGATGCGTCGGTGGGAGGGAAGAGCGGTATCAACTTCAATTCGCTGAAAAATGAAGTGGGTGTTTTCGCGGATGCTGAAACAGTGATCATCTCCACAACCTTTTTCAACACTCTCAATTCTCAGGAACTTCTGTCGGGATATGCCGAAATGATAAAGCATGCGATGCTCACGTCCGATGAGATGACGTGGCGTCTGTTGCGTTACGATGTCACTGCATTCGATCCGGATACGTTGCTGAAACTGCTTCAGGAAAGCGTGGAGGTGAAGTGCCGCTATGTAAACGCCGACCCTACCGACAAGGGATTGCGGCAAGCGCTCAACTTCGGTCATACCTTCGGCCATGCTTTCGAAGAATTGGCTATGGAAAGAGATTCCCCTCTGAGCCACGGTTATGCTGTAGCTTTCGGTATGGTGGCGGCACTGATACTCTCGCACATGAAGGAGGGATTTCCCTCCGATAGCCTACACAGATACTCGGATTACGTGCGCGACAACTATGGAGCTTTCCCAATCAGCTGCAAGGATTATGACCGTCTTCTGGATTTTATGGCTCACGATAAGAAGAACAGTAATCCCGAGGGTTATACTTTTACTTTGCTGAAGGCTTTCGGTGATCCGGTAATCGGAGCAGAGGCCACTACCGGCGACATAAAGGCCGCTCTGGATATTTATTGCGATATGATCAATTAGGAGAAATCAGGGCGGGAGAGCAGAAGAGCAGGAGATGCGCATCAGTCGGTTTTGTGTCCGGCATGAGCGCATCTCCTGCTCTTATTTCTTCTGCTCTATCGCTCTCCAGCTCTATCCTTAAATCGACAGACGGCGGAGGGTGTTTAGAAGTTCGCGGTTGATGGGTTTGTCGTTCTTGATTGCTTTGACGAAGGGTACGTATACGATCTCATCGTTCTTGATACCGATCATTACGTTGCGCTGGTCGTCGAGAAGCGCGTCGATTGCGGCGGCGCCCATGCGCGATGCGAGAATACGGTCGTGGGCTGTCGGCGAACCTCCTCGCTGAAGATGACCGAGTATCGAAACTCGCACATCGTACTGCGGATATTCTTTTTCCACACGCTCGGCTATGCCCATCGCTCCCCCTGTAACCGGGCTTTCGGCCACAAGCACTATGGAAGAGTTCTTACTCTTGCGGAAACCGTTCTCTATGAGGTCGGCAAGCTGGTCGACTTCGGTAGAAATCTCGGGTATTATAGCAGCTTCCGCTCCCGAAGCTATAGCTCCGTTGAGAGCCAGGAAGCCGGCATCGCGTCCCATCACTTCTATGAAGAATAGGCGTTCATGGGAAGTGGCGGTATCGCGTATCTTGTCGACACACTCCATGATTGTATTGAGTGCGGTATCGTATCCGATAGTTGTATCTGTTCCGAAGAGGTCGTTGTCGATTGTTCCTGGCAGACCGATAATTGGGAAGTTGAATTCGTTTGCGAATATTCGGGCTCCGGTGAGCGAACCGTCACCTCCTATTACGACGAGAGCGTCGATACCGTGGCGCACGAGAGTATCGTAAGCGAGCTGACGGCCTTCGGGGGTCTGAAACTCCTTACATCTGGCGGTTTTGAGTATAGTTCCGCCACGCTGTATAATATTCGACACATTGGCAGTGGAGAACTCCACGATTTCATCTGTGACCAATCCCTTATAGCCTCTGTAGATACCTTTCACCTTGAATCCGCTGAAAATAGCCGAACGGGTCACGGCGCGGATGGCGGCGTTCATTCCGGGAGCATCGCCTCCGGAAGTAAGAATGCCTATACATTTTATTTCTGCCATTCTATATCCCTTTAAGTTAAAATTTTTCCGCCGCAGAGCTCTATTCCAGCAATCGGCGTTGATGTATGCAAAGTTAATTGTTTTTTAACAAATCACTTCTTTCAAACGGATAAATTTATGATTAAGTTTAGTCAAATTTTCATAATAATATCCATTAATGGCAGGATTATTTGGAGTTGACTGTGATATTAAGTAATTTTGAGGACAACCAGACTACAGAAAACCAGTCAACACTATAATAAGAATAAGATGAAAACCAATTTTAGGCCAACGCTGCGCATTACCTTGGCCGCGGTAGTAATTTGTGCCTTTGGCGCTACAGCCACCGGCAGATTCGAACTCCGCTCGCCTTCGGGCCGGGTAGCCGGCACCTCAATGAACCGCCGCGATATCTCCCGCACTGCATCAGGGGCTGACAACGGCATTAAACCGATGAAAATATCTGCCCGCGCCACAGCTCCCGGCACTCTTCCACAAAAGGCAAAGACAACAGCGGAATCGCCCTCGCTGATGGGTCTGATGATCTACAGTTCCGGGTGGGGTTTCGGCAATTCCACCGGAATATATGCGATTGATGCCACCAACGGCTCCACCGACCTCGTGTGCGCTTTTCCTGAAGCAGACGGCAGTGGATCGGTAACGGGTACAATAGCGAACGGAATGTTCTACGGAAGCTATTGCGAGGATTTCTACGGTAACATAAGCAAACTGTGCAACTACACGGTCGATCTGGCAAGCGGCAAGACCGAGACATACACTTACACCGCTCCGAGCTACGACGATGTGGCGGTGAACATGACCTATGACGGATCTACCGGAAACATCTATGCAATCACCTACAGCGGTACGACCGACTACTACGACCTGAAAATTTTCCATCCGGATACGAACAGTTATACTTCGGTCGGAGAACTTGAGGAACACTTCTATGCCATCTGCTCCGATTCGCGCGGACACCTCTATGCCATAAACGATATGGGGTCGGTTGTAGAGATCAACCCTGAAAACGGTCAGACAGTAGGTACGGTTGCGGAAACAAATATCGAACCCATGTATTCGCAATCGTGTACGTGGAGCCCTAAAGACAATCTTATCTACTGGGCTGCATGCAACTATACGGTAGCATCGCTAATTACAATTGATCCTGCGACCGGAACAGTGGCCACCGCCACAGACTTTCCTCACGATGAGGAATTCGTGGCGCTGAGCTGTACTGATCCGACAGAGAATATCTCCGCTCCCGCCGCTCCAATAGCCCTTACGGTGACCTACAGCACTCCGGGAGCCACGGATGGGAAACTGCACTGTACCGCACCCTCGCTCACAGTGGGAGGGGAGATGCTGACAGGTACACTCACAATCACCGTGACCTCCGACGGCGAGACTATTGCAAGCGGAAGCGTGGCACCCGGTGCCGAATTCACCGCCGACATTACGCTACCTGAGGGAGCGCACAAACTGACGGCATTCTGCTCGAACAGCTCAGGCAACGGAACACGCCTGTTCGCCACTACTTTCACCGGAACAGACCGCCCCGCTACAGTGACCGACCTCACAGCCGAAAGTAATGATACACGCACAGTAATCCTTAACTGGAGCGCTCCCGGGAACGGGGAAAACGGAGGATGGTTCGATCAATCGCTGTTGTCCTATAATGTAAGGCGCAACGGCAACGTAATAGCCGCCTCCATTATCGAAACAAAATTCACCGATAGCCTGGACGATACTTTTGCTACAAACATCTATACCGTGGAGACCCTTTACGGAGGAGAACCCTGCGGTCTTTCCAACAGTGTGCGTGCCAATACCGGCGATCATCTCGCACTCCCCTACAGCAACAATTTCGAAAATGACGGTGACTTCGACCTGCTTACCGTAATAGACAGTAACGACGACGGCAACACGTGGTTCCATGACGACGAATACAACACGGCCAGCTATAATTACTCCCGTAGTATGGGTGGCGACGACTATCTTGTGCTTCCGCTGATACAGGGAGAAAAGGATCATGTTTACCATCTGGATTTCTTCGCACGTTCGGCTTCGATGTCATATCCCGAAAAAATGGAAGTTGTATGCGGAACTACTCCCACTGCCAACGGTCTGAGCCATATCCTCATGGCTGCCAAAACAATAAGCAACGAGGGTGAGAATCTTTCCGTGGAATATAATCATGAGGAGGACGGACCACTCTACATAGCGTTCCACTGCGTGAGCGATGCGGATATGTCGCGTCTGTTTGTCGACGACATCACCATAGCCGACCGTGGAAAACTTTCCGATCCAAATGCCGCCGAAAATCTCAAGGCTGTTCCTGCCGCCGACGGCTCACAGGAGACAACGTTGACATTTACAGCACCATCCACCACTCTGGGGGGAAAGGCTCTGGAGAACATCGACCATATGGAGATATGCCGCAACGGGAAACTGATACATACCATCGCCGATCCGGCTCCCGGAAGTTCGCATAGCTATACTGATAAAGAAGCCGAATTCGGTTTCAATACTTATTCGGTAACAGCTTTCGCTAACGGCAGCGGAGCCAATTCCGCATCGGTGAAAGTGTTCGTGGGAGTGTATAAGTTGCCATTCTCCATCACCCCCACCACCGAGGAGTATTCGCTCTTCACAATTCCCGGTGGAGAAAGGGATGGCACGTGGTATCACGACGGCTCAGAAAACGCGCTCAAGATCACTACTTACGGCAACACAAAGAGCGACAGTTACATTTTCACTCCGGCAATCGAACTCACGGATGCCAACCTGGTGAACCTTTCATTCAGCTACAGAGGTGGACTGCCATCATGCACGGAAGCTCTCGAGGTCACTTTCGGAACCACCCCCGATCCCTCCACCCACCAACCTGTAGACTATCTTGAATTCAACAACACCGAATACGACATCCATACGGTACGGTTTCCGGTAGAGAAAGCCGGGCGATACTACATCGGCTTCCACAGCCAGAGCGAACCGGATCAGATGATGATGCTCATCCGCGACATAAATCTTGATCGCGGCTCACTTATGACAACCCCTGCAGCTGCGGCAATCACTGCGGTAAAGGGTGGAGAACAGGGCGCTCTGACGGCATCGGTGACCTTTACGTTGCCGAACCGCACGCTGGAGGGCAAACCACTTGAAGGTACCATAGGTGCGATACTCTACCGTGCCGACGGCACAGTGGCCTCTTCAGCCGATGGCCTCACTCCCGGAGAGAACCATACCCTCACTGATGAAAATGCCTCACAGGGAATCAATACCTATACAGTTGTAACCACCAACGGCGACGGAAATGGTGGCAGAGCCGAGGCTTCCGGTTGGGTAGGCACGGACATTCCGGTTCACCTGCCCTATCTCGATGCTCTTCCGAGCTATGACAATCTGCGCGCCGAACTGTCGTGGGACGCTCCCATGACCGGTCTGCACGGCGGATGGATCAATCCCACAGCACTTACCTACAACATATATCAGCTTCAGGATAATTCGCTTTACCTGATCGCCACAACCGATCAGAACGAGATCACCGTTATGCCTCAGGGCGGGAACGTTCAGGATTTCTATACCTTCTATGTCACCGCTGTATCATCGGCCGGCGAGAGTCAGGCATTGAGTACAGGTCTGGTTGTAGGTCCTCCACATTATCTTCCGATGATTGAGACTGCTTCGAACCGTATAGTTACGGCTCTGCCCTGGATATCGGGTCCGCTTGAAGGTGATGTAAACTGGGGTGTGGCAGACTATATCGGCTCGCTCGACATGGCAGCCGCCGACGGGGGTATGTTCGTATGTTCGGCAGCTCTCCCTGAACGGAGACCCGGCGCGGCCCGCATGCAGCTTCCGAAACTGATATTCGACGGACTGAACGCTCCCACCCTCACCTTCAGTATGTATCATTATGCCGGCAAGGGTGGCGAACTTCAGGTTTCCGTAACCACCGATGAACTCACATATACTCCGGTGTTCACAAAAACCGTGAATGCTGAGAGCGAGGGGTGGAAAGAATATTCCGTCAATCTGGCACAGTATAGTGAATCGCCGTGGGTAGCCATTGTATTTGACGGAATTCTGACGGACGGAACCACTTATGTGATAGTGGATGACATCGAGGTTGCCAATCGTTCGAAATACGACGTGATGATAAGCAGTATAAACGGAAGCACTTCTCCAGAGGCGGGAACAGATGCCTCTTACACCGTGACGGTGAAGAACTCCGGCAGCGAGAAGGCTTCATTCGATCTGGAAATGCGTCTGAACGGTGTGGTGGAAACAGTTCTTGAAGGTCTGACTCTCGAGGGAGGAAGCACTTCACGCTATCAGTTGGCCATGGCCGTGCTTCCGGAATATATCAACAGCGAGACAGAAGTGGAAATCAAGGCTGCGATGACCGGCAATACCGATGAGATTCCGAGTAACAATACGGCCCGATTCAACGTGACAGTAATTCAGCCGGAGCTCCCGGTAATCACCGATCTGACAGCCGAAAAGAGTGTTGAAGGTGTGAAACTCGAATGGACGGCTCCATCGCTTGCTCCCGAACCGATAACCGATAACTTCTGCGGCTACGAATCGTTCGCTTACGATGGATTCGGCAACTACAAGACAGTTGATAACGATGGTTTGATTCCCTGCGGAATCCAGGGTGTGGAATTCCCCAATATGGGAAGTCCGATGGCTTTCCAGATATGGGAACCGCGGGCCGAAGGTGTGGATGTAGATGCCGAAATATGGCAGCCCCGCAGCGGCAACAAATGTCTGGTGGCATGGACCGCTCTGTCGAGCTATACCGAGCCGTTCAACGACGACTGGCTGATTTCACCAGAGCTTTATGTAAGCGATACTCCTCAGGAGATGAGCTTCTTTGTACGCCGTCCGGTAAGCACCTACGGTGCGGAGAGCTTCGAGATTCTGTATTCTACAGATGGGGACGAGCCGGAGGATTTCACTCTGCTTAAGAGCGAAACCATTACAAACGGGGTATGGAACAAATGCAGCTACGAGCTTCCAGCCGGGGCACGCCACTTCGCCATCCGCTATGTGAGCCGCAATCGGTTCGCGCTTCTGTTCGACGACCTCACCTATACCCGAGCAAGCACCCGCAGCGAACTTCGTGTGGAGGGTTTCAATGTGATGCGCAACGGTATCAAGATCGGCAGTACCGGAATGAACGGCAACAGCTTCACCGATCCGGAAACGAACGACAACGCCGCGTATAATGTGACGGTTGTGTACGACCGTGGCGAATCGGGCAAATCGAATACCGCGCGGCTGACCGCGGGAGTGACGGATGTTACAATCGGAAGCGGAATCGCTATCGAGGGTCACAAGGGCTTCATCACAGTATCCGCCCCGGAGGGAACTGTAGTGAAAGTTACAGCTGCCGACGGCCGCACAGCCTATATGGGTGAGGCGAAAGCCCGCATAGAACTCCCGTCAGGAGTTTATGTAGTGGAGGCCGGAAGCTTTGTGGAAAAGGTCGCGGTAAAATAAGACGTAAATTTTCCTAAAAAAATATCTCCCCCCGGAAGCAAAAATTTTTGCTTCCGGGGGGAGATATTTTTTTAGGAAATCAGAGCAGAAGAGCGAGAGAAGGAATACGGGTTATGACAGTAGTAGCGGAGGGTAACGGTATGATGATGTGGCGGGGATAATATTTGCGAAAGAGGGCGGGAGGAGGGGAATTGAGGAGAGTAATTTTGCGTGAAAAAGACAGATGGCTATGAGAATTTATGAGAAAAGGACAGCAGGCAGAGCCGAGGTTCAGCGCGCGAAAGATACGGAAGATATGAGAAAAACTCTGAAAGGGGCGACTTTTGTCGGGGGAAGGAATGTGAGGAGAGACCGGAAGGATCCTTCTGTGTGGAGAAGCGCGGCAGCTGGGGAACCGATAAGAACTGACGGGTGGCTGCCATGGAAAAGGGTGGCTTTGAGCGGGACACCGGGAAAGGTTTGTGTATGGTTCAGAAAGGGTCATAGCATAGGATACGGGATTGTGAATGCAGGAATCAGGGCAAACGCAGGTATGGCGGTCACAGCGGCCGCTACCCTGAAGGGAGATCCCGTTGATGTGGCTGATGTGAGAGGAGGATGGATGCGGATTGCCGTAAAGGGTAACAGAGCGGTATATGCAACCTATACTACTGATGGGGCGGTGACGGTATGGGGAGAAATGCCCGAACTGCCATGGCTACATTTCGAGAGATATGATGAGAACACGGTCAGCACGGGGGTAGGCGCCATAGGTCTGAGCGGGAACAGCGATGCGCATGGAAGCTCTCTGACCGACACGGATCAGGAGAGGGTCAGCACCGCCGTGATCAAAGCATACTCCAATCTTAAAAAGAGGATCAACGGTGCGGGGCGGTTCATGCAGCCTGTGATAGCCCGCTACCGACTGCTTGACGGGAACGGTTCTACTGTGGTGAGTTCTCCTCCGGTTCTTGTGGGGTCGAGCGCCGGAATACAGGATTGCGGGGAGATAGCGCTGGCCTCGGCCGACAGTCTGGCTTCGCTGACGGCAGGGAGCATAAATGCCAAAGGCTACAGGGTGAAGCTTTGCGGCATGGGTGCGATCGCCTCGCCATGGAACCGGCTTGTGAACCATGTAGTAGTGGAATTGAGCGGGGAGATAGAGCCGGTGGATAGCGAGGGTGTATGCACAGCGAGAGTAAGCAACGATGGCAGAGGATGTACGGTGACGGTAGGTCTGCCGGCAGGAGATGAAAACCGACACCGCGCGAAGATAGCGGAGGCACTCGGGCGCGTGGCAGACTACGATGAATATCTTTCAGTAGGCGATCCGTTCGGTACGGGGTCAGAGACGGAAGCGACTATTCCGGTGTATGCCTCGGCAGGAAGAAGCGCTCCGAAAGGTGAGGGTATCCCGGCTCATCCTCTGCGCGACGGAGTCAGTTACGCCGGGATAACGGCGAGCGGCAAGCGCTATGTCGCGTGGCATGAGACACGTGAGCTATGGCACGGCTATCCGCCGGAATGTTTCGTCACCGCTACTGGGAGCGGAAGCTGGCGTGCGCTTTCCGAAGTGAAGTTGACGAGTGCGGGCAGCGACAGCGTAAAATTTTCAAGCGCTTCGTCGGGAGATGGGGGATCGCCGACTGAATTTTCCCCACTGCTGATTTATCCCGACACGGACGCAAAAGAGTTTACCCTGAGCCTCAGCGCCGGGGGAACGACAAAGAGCGAGCGTTACGGGCTGACGGCGTTGCCAGGCGCGGGGTGTAGTTTCTATCTGAAAGAGGGGCTGACAGGTATCATGCCACGGGAAAGCATCGCGAAGATGCCTGTGGCGCCGATAGAGACCGTCAGGAAATCGGAAAGACCGGGTCTGGCCGGAGTATTCGCCGACGCGGTGTGCAGCCGTAAGACCGACGCGATGGAATTCGGTTGCGGAGCGATAGAGCTGATAGTGACAGCTCCGCGCAATAATGGTTCATGGGATTTCGCGCGAAGCAGACTGCTCGTTTTCGGAGCGGACGGTATCCTCATCGCCACCCTAGACGGAGAGGGAAGATTTCACAGTTCGGCCCCTTTGGACAACAGGGAGATTACGGCCCGCGGCTCCGTTGCCTGCGGCGCGGGCGACAAAGGTCTGGCATATTTCGCCATTGCGGATGGGGATGTGGTCAGTGTGGAACGCAGCGGAGTGACAACTTTGGCGAGAGGTTGCGGAGGAGAGAAAGCCGGATGGTGCGGGCGGCATAACGAGATATGGCTATGGGACGGAACCAACGGACTCAGACGGATCAATCCTGACAGACCGCATGAGATAGTAATATGCGGTGAAACGGGATCTGCGAATGTCAGCGACATGACGGAATGGAACGGGCGGCTGCTGATAGGATTCAGCGACGGAAAGGTTTATGATTCATCGGCAGAAACACTCCCCGAGAAGGAGGCAGACACAGCACTGGCGCTAAGGTTCGCCAACCCGCAGAAAAGGGGAGGTATACATTTTATAGAGATTCCTCTGCGGGCAGCTGAATTCAATGGTACGATTTCAATATACGGCGACAACGGCACGGAATTGCCTGAACTTCTATGCTCATATAAAGTAAACGGAGCCATCAACGCCGGACTCCCCATAAAAGTCGCAGCTCCATGGAGGGAGTTCCTGGAACTGCATATTGCGGGGAGGGGGAAGAACGTGACAATAGGAACGGGAAGATGAAAACTATAACAGCATCTGCGCCATACTGAGACATATGTGGCTGTGTCATTTCATTTTGACACAGCCACATCGCGTAATATAACAACGGAGTGCTTTTTCAGCCCAAAACGTTTATTTCACCGTGAATTTCTTGCGGCTGTGAGCGGTCTGTACCACATAAACGCCCGGAGCAAGATCTGCGGTCGGGATGCTGCAATGCGTGTCCGTAACGCTTACATTTTTCACGACGTTACCGAGGGTATTGAATATCATCACGCTTCCGATTTCAGTGCTTCCACTGATTTCTACAGACGCATCTGTGATAGTGATGGTTTCGCAGTCAGCGCTCAGCGCTTCTGCAGAAGTGAGATATCCCGGGCGGGCGGTATCAAGCGAGTATATCACCTCCCCGTCGCCATTCACCACCTCATACACTATCGGCAGATAATTCTCAGAAGCGACCATCGGGTGACAAGGATATAATAAACACCCCGGATTATGCCAATACGGGTTGGACTCAGCATCAGGACCGGATACAATACCTATCCCCTCAATTTGCCGCAGACTATTGGAGTCTTCGCCCATTATATAGCTATTAAACTCGTTGTTTCCATAGCTGTACACGTCATAAATCGGTACGTCGTTATGTGAAACGCGCATATCTGTTCCCCAAGTTTTTAATGGATCATTGAAATCATAAATAAGTTCTTTGTATGTATCACCTTTAAATACTCGATATACCTTTCTGTTCTCTATATCTTCCGTCAAGTAGACATCGTTCAAATCGGGACAACGATAATATGATTTCGTGAACTCTTCCAATGAATAATATTTATCGCCATCTATATCGACACAATCAGTTATCTTTATGCTGTATTCTTCATCTGCTTGTTCAGGCATCAATCCCGAACCATGGAAGATATTATATTTCCATTCCTTTCCTACCTCTAGCAGGTGGGTATATGGGATTGCAGTGGATCGGCTTATACGTTTATTTGAATATATTCGCTCATTACTCTTATCCTCATGATATTTGTTATACTTATAGATTTCTAATTCATCGGGAGTGAATTCTACTTTGTGATGAATAGAAGCGCTGAAAAGGGTGCAGATAGTACTGACTAAGACTGCGACCAACGACAGAGAACGTTTCATGTGAATAAAATTTAAATAACTCTGCAAATCTAAGTAAAAAAAACATACAAACAAAATTATATCAATAAAAACCGGACAAATGCATCAAAATAATACGGAGCAATATAGCAGAAGCATGAATAGGGTAATATTGGATCAATCCGAAATTAAAGGCATCGCGATATGG
Organism: Bacteroidales bacterium; assembly: GCA_014800795.1. Taxonomy (GTDB): domain Bacteria; phylum Bacteroidota; class Bacteroidia; order Bacteroidales; family Muribaculaceae; genus UBA7173. The sequence continues at coordinate 74,515 of JAAVFL010000005.1, forward strand.
ATGTTTGAGCGGGAATAAAAGGTACAATCAAAACGTACAGTCCGGCAATAAATACACCGTAATTTCGGCTTATGAGCCTTTTTGTTCGATATGGCGATGATTGCTTTGGGTAAAAGCAAAACGGAGATGCGTTAGAAGGCGCATCTCCATTTTGTATGATAGTGATTATGTGATGGTTATACTGACAGGCAGTATTTTATCGCAAATAACACGGACTGTCAGTGGAACGAATGGGTATGGATTGGATCACCTGGCGAAGGCTTGCTCGAGAAGGGCGCGTTCGGCGGGGGTGTAGGTGGTTTCCCATACATCCTCGCCTGCGGCGGCCGAGACGTGGTCGAGGAAGAAACGGAACTTTTTGTATGAGGTGTCGAGGCCGGCCATCTCTTCGGCGGGTAGGGCGTAAAGGGTGCGGAAGGCTTTCTTATAGACATCCCATCCGTAGCGGTCCTTGATGCGCAGAAGGGTATAGTGGATAGCGTCGCCATTAAGTTCGGGTTTGCCGGCGCCAATAGTCTCGTCGTAGAATATTTTGTAATAGTCCTTGATTTCTGGACCTGTATAGATATGTTTGCGCTGCGATACCTTTCCACCGTTTTTCTCAAGAGCGTAGGACATACGGAAGTTGGCGAAAATCTCGTCGGTCCAGTTCCATGGGTCGGGGTGACCGATGCTGTGGGCCGAGAAAGTGTGTCCGATCTCATGCATGATTCCGAAGCAGCAGTCGTTGTTGTCGGCGAAGTTCTGAAGCTCCCGCGCCACTGCCACATGGCTGTTCCAAAGGATAGGATTACCGGCGAGAGCCCAGTAGCCGGGTTCAATTCCGGGTGTGTTGAGTATATTGATTTTTCTGCCGTCGAACGGTACTTCCCCGATGAGGTCGGTATATGCCTCGTATGCGTCGTCGAGCTGCGCGAGCCATCCTTTCATGGCATCGGGCGAAACATTCACCTTATCGGCCTCGAGCAGCAGGCGGATATGCTTTCCGTCGAGTATATAAAGATTGTCGAGGGGTGTGAGGGCCACGGATACATCGTCGACAAGCACGGATCCTTTCGCTTTGCCTCCGTTAGCCGTTGACCACGGGAAGCCGAGGCCGCAGCATATGGTGGCATTCCCCTGCTGATCGGGAACGAAGTCCATATATACCTCCTGCCAGGGGGTGGTTCCGTAGATGAATTCCGATGCGTTCCAGGGTTGCTCACCATGATTTTCAGGACGGAGATATATCACAGCTCCGCGCCCTTCGGCCACGCTGTCGCATTTGAAGCGGGCTTTGACACGGTAAAGCCTCCGGGGATCAAGGCCTGTGAGCTTATGAGTGATGGCGTTGGCACCTCTCTCTTCCGAGCTGATGCGCACACATCCTCCGCCGTTTTCATCGGCTACGGGCATATACTTGACGGCTTCCGAAGGGAAAGTCCAGTTTTCCTGAAATGTCTGGGGTGAATTGAATGTTTCGTAGAAAATCTCGTCGGCGCCATATGCGCCAAGGGGCAGCGCAAGAGCTGCGGCAAATGCCATAAATAAGTTCTTCATCTTGCGGTATACTGATTTAACGGGTGCAAAGGTAGGAAAATTAGACAAAAAAACTAAAAAATTTGGTAAGAAAATCGGGTTGCGCTAACTTTGCAGGATAATGTCCGGGAAGGGGAAATATTATCACGACCGAATGAAAAAATACAGGATTATCAACGACGCGCTTGGGTGGTTGTGCTTTCTGGTGGCGGCAATCACATACTTGCTGACAGTAGAGCCCACAGCGAGTTTCTGGGACTGTCCGGAATTTATAGCACAGGGAACAAAACTTGAAGTAGGCCACCCGCCGGGCAACCCGATCTTCATGCTTGCAGCGCGCTTTTTCGTAAACTTCGCCGGTGGCGACATGTCGAAAGCCGCGCTGATGGTGAACAGTATGTCGGCGCTGCTGTCGGCAGGCACCATTCTGCTTCTGTTCTGGACGATTACCCACCTTGTGAAACGCCTGATTGTCAGGGATGATGCTGAGGAAGTATCGCTCGTGCAGATGCTTGTTATTTTCGGTTCGGGCCTATGCGGGGCGCTGATGTACACCTGGAGCGATACTTTCTGGTTCTCGGCCGTGGAGGGTGAGGTTTACGCTTTCTCGTCGTTCTGCACTGCGCTGGTGTTCTGGCTCATCCTGAAATGGGAGAACCGTGCGGACGAACCTCATTCGGACCGCTATCTGGTTCTTATAGCTTATATCATCGGTGTGTCGATAGCCGTCCACCTGCTTAACCTTCTGTGTATTCCGGCGATCGTGCTTGTAATCTACTACCGTAAATTCAAGGATACCACCGCTTCGGGATCGCTGATAGCGCTGTGTATCTCGGCCGCGATAGTAGCTCTGATTCTCTACGGTCTGGTTCCGGGGTTCATTGAGATCGCCCAGTACTTCGAGCTGTTCTTCGTAAACAGCATCGGGTTGAGCTACAATATCGGTGTTCTGATTTATGCGATAATTTTCGTTGCATCGATAATTTGGTGTGTGGCCGCGCTTTACCAACAGAAAAGCGCGCTTAAGATAAGAGTGCTGTTCATTCTGTCGATAGTTCTGTCGGGGATACCTTTCATCGGCAGTTCGCTGTGGATTCCGGTGATTCTGACCGCGGGGCTGGCTCTATATCTGTTCTGCTCAAAGAAACTTCCTGTCCGCTATCTCACACTGACCGCTCTGAGCGTTCTGGTAATCTTCATCGGCTATTCGAGCTATGCCCTTCTGCTTATCCGATCCCACGCCAATCCTCCGATGAACCAGAACTCCCCCGACAATGTGTTCGCGCTGAGTTCTTATCTGAATCGCGAGCAATATGGAGAAACCCCTCTGTTCTATGGTCCGTCGTTCAAATCGACGGTTTTATATGAGTATGACGGCAACGGGGGCTACAACGTGAAGCATAATCCCGCCAAAACCATATATGAAAAGGCTGTGAAGAACTCGCCCGACGAGCCGGACCGTTACGCGTCGTACGAGAGCGATACCCGCTATGTGATGACTCCCAACATGCTGTTCCCCCGTATGTACAGCACCGCCGGAGAACATCCGCAGGCCTACATGGAGTGGGCTAATATCGCTCCGTCGGATCTGCTTCAGGTAGAGGCACCGATAATAGTCGATAAGGATGGCAACACCATCCAGACGGCCAATCTGCAGCGCCCCTCATTCGCCCAGAACCTGCGCTATTTCTTCAATTATCAGCTCGATTACATGTACTGGCGCTATTTTCTGTGGAACTTCGCCGGCCGTCAGAACGATCTGGCCGGCAACGGTGAGGCAAACCGCGGCAACTGGATATCGGGCATCTCATTCATCGACACCCCACGTCTGGGCGACCAGAGCCTGCTGCCCGATGATATAGGCAGGAACAACAAGGGTCACAATGTGTTCTACATGCTTCCGCTGCTGATGGGTATCATCGGTCTGACATGGCAGGCATTCCACTCAAAGCGCGGCATAGAACAGTTCTGGGTGATCTTCTTCTTCTTCTTCATGACCGGTATCGCGATCGTGCTGTATCTTAACCAGCCCCCGATGCAACCGCGCGAGCGCGACTATGCTTTCGCGGGATCATTCTACGCCTACGCCATATGGGTGGGCATGGGTGTGGCCGGCCTTTGGGCTCTTATCAACAAGGTGATGAAGAATCATGAAGGAGAAAGCGCTCCGTCGAAGGGGATGGCAGCTGCCTGCGCAAGCATTGCGGTGGGTCTGTTCGTTCCCCTGCAGGTAGTGAGCCAGACCTGGGACGACCACGACCGCAGTGGCCGTTACACAACCCGCGATTTCGGTATGAACTACCTTTCGAGCGTCGACGAGAACGGCATCATCTTCACCAACGGCGACAACGATACTTTCCCTCTGTGGTATGCGCAGGAGGTGGAGGGTTACCGCACGGATGTCCGCGTGGTGAACCTGAGCTATCTTACGACCGACTGGTATGCCAACCAGATGCGTATCCCGACCGACGGTGCCGCCGCCATAGAAATGATGGCGGAACCATCCGACTATGCTTTCGACCGGATGCAGTATAACTATTTCGATCCGGAGAACATGAGCAAGGAGCGGGTGAACACACTGACAGCTCTCGAGGATCTGTACCATAATCCTAAATCGACCTGGAAGGGAGCGCGCGTATGGCGATATCCGTCTATGTATGTACCCTCCAATATCGAGGGTGCGGTGAAAGGGGGTGTGATTTCTGCCGATGAGGCGGACGCAGCCGATGAGGCAATATTAATAGATCTGTATCCGGATCCGCGCGATCCGGAACGCATGCCTTCCGGTGCGACCCTGAGCCAGGCTCTGACCCTCGACATGCTCTCCAATTCTGCGAAAAACGACTGGAACCGCCCGCTCTACTTCGCCATGACAGTTCCCGATGAATATTACGTATCTCTGTCGCCCTACATGCGCAACACCGGTCTGGCATATCAGGTGGCTCCAATCTACAATCCCGACGGAGAACATCACACCTGGACAGCTACCGACAAGATGTATGAGACTGTGACTGAGAAATTCCGCTGGGGCGGTCTTGATCAGCTCGGTGACGATGGCGACATATATCTCGACGAGACGGTGCGACGTATGGTGACAACCCACCGCAACGCCATGGCCGACCTGGCATATGCACTTTATGTAGAAGGCTACAACGCAGCCCATCCCCTTGCAGACTCCATCACCGGCGTCATCCCCGAAGCTGATATGGTATATGCTGCAGACCGCTATGCCAAGGCAGTAAAGGTTCTCGACCTGATTATGGAGAAACTTCCCGTAAAGGCATCTCCCTTCGCAATCCAGATAGGATATCAGATTGCTGACGCATATCTCCGTCTGGCCGTCGAGACCGACAACGACAACCTGCGCCAGAAGGGACTTGATATAATCGGCGGCGAAATAGAGCGTTACGCACAATATCTGCCTTACTTCATGGAACTGAGACGTACGCTTCCCGGAACAGGCTTCTCTGGTTTGCAGCTGAGTGACCGTTATATACCGTCGTACCTCTACATCCTGCTCCAGACGTATGCCGACGCCGGAGGAGATACCGGTGCTATGGCCGACAAGCTGATGAACCAGGGTATAGACCTGCATCTGCTTGAAAATTTCCTTTCGAAGAAATAAATTTTCTGTAAAGCGTAAACACATTGCTGATCGAACAACCCCCTATGCCATATCGCCTCCTGTTTCCGGAGGCGATATGGCGTATAAAAAAACTGGAAACCAAAACGGTTTTCCTGACTTTTGACGACGGCCCCATCCCTGAGGTGACGCCGTGGGTACTCGATACACTCGAGCGTTACGGCATCAAAGCAACCTTTTTCATGGTAGGGGACAATGTGGCACGCCATCCAGAATTGCTGGAGGAGGTGAAACGCCGTGGCCACAGTTACGGCAACCACACGATGCATCATCTGCAGGGTATGAAGGTGAGCTCGTATCGCTACATGCACGATATCACCGAGGCGAATGACCTTATTCAAAGCTCACTGTTCCGTCCGCCTCACGGCCTTCTGCGGTGGAAACAAGCGCGTGCCATAAAGGACCGGTACAACATTGTGATGTACGATCTGGTGACCCGCGACTACAGCAAGAAGCTCACTCCGGATCAGGTGTTCGCAAACGTGAAGCGATATGCCCGCAACGGTTCGATAATAGTATTCCACGATTCGCTTAAAGCCGAACGAAACATGAAGTCAGCCCTTCCTCTTGCTATAGAATGGCTGTTGGCAAGGGGCTATACTTTCGAACGGCTACCGATGTAATATATCCGCCGCCATATGCCATCGCCGACTTCACAACAGGAATTAAAAAAACGTATTGTGGCGCTCGCCGGAAAGGCGGGCGCCATACGCACAGGATTTGCCCGTGCCGGAGAGGTCGACAGCGATGGGCGCGACCAATATCTGCGTTTCATCGCCGAGGGCAGACACGGTGCGATGGGTTATATGGCAAATCATCTTAATATCAGGGCAGATGCGCGTTTGCTTATGGAGGATGCCCAGGCAAGGTCGCTGATAGTATGCGCTTTCCCGTATTATTCTCCGGAACCGGAGAAACAGACTGATGTCAGGTTTGCCACATATGCACGCGGAAGCGACTATCACATCGCACTCCGGGAGAGGCTACATTTGATAACCGATGAATTGGGAGCGGCGGGGTTCGCGTGGAGAGTGTGTATAGATTCGGCTCCTCTGAGGGAGCGCTACTGGGCTGTGAAGGCCGGGGTAGGTTTCATAGGGGTTAATTCGCAGCTGATAGTGCCGGGAGAGGGATCATATTTCTTTCTGGCTACCATCATAACGGATGCCGGTCTGGAACCGGATGAACCCTGCGCCGGCGACTGTGGAAGGTGCGGAAAGTGTGTGAAGGCGTGTCCGGGTAGAGCAATAGGAGCCGACGGGAGTTTCGATGCAAGGCGATGTCTGTCGTATCTTACTATCGAATACCGTGGCGAATTGCCAAAGGGGGTAAAGCTCGGGCGGAATGTGTATGGGTGCGATGCGTGTCAGATATGCTGTCCGCATAACCGGGGCGCAAAACCGACAGAAATAGAGGAATTTAAGCCCGGAAATGAGGTTATAAGCCTTACAATGGAGAGGATCGAGGCAATGACGCCTTCGGAGTTCAATACGATTTTTGCCGGCTCGGCGGTGAAGAGAGCGCGCCTGAAGGGGCTGAAAAGGAATAATAGAGCGGTGGCATCAGGGAGCCACCCGGAGACAAACCGAGAGGGAGGAGAAGCTGGAGATAGGGAGGGAATAGAGGAGCCACCCGGAGACAAACCGAGGGGAGAGTAGAGGGAAGCGAGGGGAGATTAGAGGGAAGCGAGGGGAAGTTTCAGCCGGGATGAAGGGTGGCGGCGAGGGTGGCGGCGAGGGTGTTCATACGGAGGCAGAGGGGACGGGAGAGCTTGGATGTGGCGGGGAGGCCGAGGGAGATGATGAGGAGGCGCCCGGTGGTGCAGAGGGCGAAATCGTGGGCTGCGGGTTTGAAGCGGTCGGGGAAGGATTCGTGGGTTATGAGGATTATCCCGGCGCCGAGGGATTCGGCTTCGGTGCGTATGGATTTTTCTTCCTTGCTGATGAAGGGTGAGACAAGGATGGTTCCTTTGGCGGCAGAATGAAGCCAGTCGGCTTTCTTACGTGATTTCTCTTCGGGGGTGAAGCTGCGACTGATTTTCACCGCTTCTTTATCGGGGTTACGAAACAGGAACATGTTGCCGTAGGCTTCATATTCATTTTCACCGATTTTCAGTTTCCTTACTCTTTGGAAGAATTGAGGGTATTGTTGCCGCATGGCGAGGCGATGGGGATTCTCGCGTATGTAGCGATATAGATCATCGAGGTTTCTTTTTAGCAGCAGGGGCTTGTCGCAATAGCCGGGCTGAAAAATTTCATCGGCAGATGTTTTTCTTTTGCTTGCGATGGAACAGGATGCCGCTACATTATCAGCGATTGACGCGATATAGTGATCGAGGTGATGTTCCGACCATTCTTTCACACGGAGAAGGATGTGGACGTGGTCAGGCATTACTTTAAATTGATAAATCTGCAGTATGGGGAATGTTTTTTGAATGCGGATTATTTCTTTTGCGATTATCTGTCCTATGACGGTCTCTTTTATGTAAGCACAGCCTGCGGTTCCGGGTGGGTTGCGGGCGTCTCCGCCGACGATACCGAAAGGTTCAAAACCAGTCCTCTTTTTTATTATAATATGATAGATGAAAGGGGCATGATAGTTATGGGCGAATGCCCGCTTGTGATAGCGCGGGAGTTCGATTTGGTTATCACCACCCTTAGACAAACTTGCTTCGGGGAATGGGGAGACGGAGCTTCCGGTTTTCATTTGGAGGAATTTGATTGGATAGAACAGGATGGGCGAACCCGGAGACAAGGAGGAGGACGCTCACCCAAAGACAAACTGAGGGGAGGAGGGAAAGGAGGGGAAAGAGAGGAGAAAGGGGGCACTCACCCGAAGACAAACTGAGGGGAAGAGGGGAAGAGGGGAAAGGAAGGGAAAGGGGATGGGGGGCTATTTGAGGCCCCAGGTGGAGCGGTCGAGGGCGCGGTAGGAGACGGCTTCGTGCATGTGGAGGGGGAGAATGGAGGGGGAAGCGTCGAGGTCGGCGATGGTGCGGGCGACTTTAAGGATGCGATCGTAGGCGCGGGCCGACATGTCGAAGCGGGTCATGGCCGATTCAAGGATCTGCATGGCTTCTGGGACAGGGCGGGCCCACCGGGACAGGAGGCGGGGGGGCATCTGGGCGTTGCAGTGAATGTTGGGTTCGGTTGCGAAGCGTTCGGCCTGTATGGCGCGGGCTGCCGTGACGCGTTCGCGTATGGTTTTGGATGGTTCTCCCTGATGGAGGCTCTGGAGCTCGGTGAAGGGTACGGGCATTATCTCGACCTGTATGTCGATTCGGTCGAGGAGGGGTCCGGAGATGCGGCTGAGATAGCGTTGTACCTGTAGCTGGGTGCAGGTGCATTCTTTTGTGGGGTGATTGTAGTATCCGCACGGACAGGGGTTCATGGATGCCACGAGCATGAATCCGGCCGGATAGTCGATGGTGTAGCGTGCGCGTGATATGCAGATATGGCGGTCTTCGAGAGGCTGACGCATCACTTCGAGGACGGCTCGGGAGAATTCAGGAAATTCGTCAAGAAAAAGGACGCCGTTGTGTGCAAGGGATATCTCTCCCGGAACGGGATTGGCTCCTCCTCCCACCAGAGCCACCGGTGAGATGGTATGGTGTGGGGCGCGGAAGGGGCGGGTGGTCATCAGCTTCGATCCTCCTTTGAGTTTACCGGCAACAGAGTGTATTTTCGTTGTTTCGAGTGCTTCGGCCAGCGATAATGGAGGGAGTATGGATGGGAGGCGTTTTGCCATCATTGATTTTCCGGAGCCCGGAGGGCCCACCAGGAGTATGTTGTGTCCTCCGGCGCATGCTACCTCGAAGGCCCGCTTCACGCTTTCCTGCCCCTTGACATCAAGGAAATCGAAGTCGAAGTTTTCAAGAGCTGTGGCAAATTCGGCGCGTGTGTTGACAACGGTTGGTTCGTGTGATTCTTTTCCGGCAAGAAAAGCTGCTACCTGACCGAGGTTTTTCATTCCGTAGACTTCAAGATTATTGACAACGGCGGCTTCGGTAGCGTTCTGTGTGGGCACGATGATTCCTTTGATGCCGGCAGCACGGGCCATAATCGCCATCGGCAGCACACCTTTTACCGGGAGGAGTGATCCGTCGAGCGACAGTTCGCCCATGATGAGATAGTCGGCGAATGAAGCGGGTGAAAGCTGTGAGGATGCGGCCAGAATGCCGAGCGCTATGGGGAGGTCGTATGCCGATCCTTCTTTTCTGACATCGGCGGGAGCCATGTTCACAACTATTTTTTTACGTGGATATTCGAATCCGCTTTGTTGTATGGCCGAACAAACTCGCTCGGCGCTCTCTTTGACGACAGCGTCGGGTAGCCCGACCATTACGAGCTGAAAACCTGGTTCGGCAAGAACCTCGATGGTTACGGGTATGGCATCTATGCCCTGAAGGGCGGCTCCGGTGAGTTTTACTAACACTGTGTCAATTAGCTAAGAGTGATTGCAGGGTGAGGTATTCAGTCGTCGATAAGATTCCTGACCGCTGATATGGATGGTCCGCTGTAGAGCGGTGTTCCGGTGGAATCGGTAAGGATAAACCACGGGTAAGAGGAGAGCGGGATGGGTTCGATTCCGGTAATGGTGGCCGGCGACAGCGACCATGTATGTGTCAGCGATGGGGATGTAAATGAAAGTCCGCCGATTGATTTATGCCATACGGCTGTGTCGGGGTCGGCCGATATATCGATTATGGCTATAGTTCGTGTTGACTCAGGTGATGTTAGATCTGTAAGTGCATCGTTTATGGAGTCGGATTCGCGGTGTTCGGCCTTTGTGAACATCAGCAGTGTGTTGGTATTGTCGGAAGTGGAGAATGTACGGAGGGTATCGTCTTGAGTAAACAGTGTGATGGCCGGTATGGACAGTGAGTCTACCGACAGTGCCAGAGGAAGTATCTGCTGACGCAGCGGCGCCAGCTGCATATCCCTGACGACCTCCGGCTGCATGGAAGCAATCATTGCGAGCGCTTTCTGCGGATCGGGGCGCGAGTCGTAGTAATCGGTCATGAGCATTCCGGAAAGCATCCATTTCGGATTTTTCTCAACGATTTCTTCAACGGCGGAATTGATGGCTGGGGTATCGTTGTTTTTTATAGCCTGCGAGTTCTCTTTCAGGAATTGGGCTAGACGCTCTGACTCGCGGTTGCCGGAAACGGTCATTGCCGTGGGATCGGCAGCATCGAATTTCACCTCCACAGTCTGTCCGTTTTCAATTATCACACTTCCGATGAGCTTTCCGGGAGAATTGTAGAAACGCACCACGGTAGGCCTGGGGCTATGGGATATGGCCATGAATTTTCCGTCGACAGCGGTAGCGGTGACTGAGCGTACGGCATCGCGCGAGTAGAAAACGAGGCGCAGGTTGCCTGTGCCGAAATTCTCAATCTCCCCGTTGATGCGGAATTCATTTCCTCCCCCACATGAGGAAAAGAGTAAGGCGAGTGTGAAAACAAGAACCCACAGGGCCGCCGTAGCGGCGCTGTGAGTCATCATATGCAAGCTGTTAAGAAGTGTCGTACGGTTATTCTCCATTGCGGCAAAATTAGCATAAAGCAATAAGATTTGCAACTTTATGAAAAAGAAAAAAATTGCCGCGGCAGTCTTGAAAAAGCAAGTAAGGAAAATCTCACGATTTTCCTTACGCGAATACATAATAATACTACCAGTCAATAAATCAGTAATATCTTTACCGACACGTTGCGAAAACGAGAAAAATCTCAGAGGCCGCATATGCGTGTCATATTACTGCTAATCAAATATGTGTAAATAAGCAATGGATATGCGTTTCATTTCCGGCCATACATAGCCGGTTACAGAGGTAATAAAACCGAGAAAGGGTGTGAACTGAATTGCAGCCGATCAGTTCTGAGGCACCGCCAAGCGCCAAGTCCAATAATCAGCATAATTGCAACTCGTTCACACCCTAATAGGTATCCTGAGCGATCAAGAATGCTCGATTTTTCTTGGACTGATTAAAACTGGCGGATTTCAGAATGAAAAAAACGAGTTCTGCTACAATTTATATTCCTCATCAAAACATGCTGTGTGAACTCTTTCACAACCAGGAGGTGATGACCCTCAGGTCGCAAGGCGTCGGAAACGATACCGAGCGAGTCTTTTGAAAATTTCTCAATTTCCTCTGTCTGCAAAGATACAACTACCCCTCCATGTTTGCAAAATTTGATATCTAAAAAATTGTAAAATTTTTTGCGCTCTCGCGCCTACAGACCATTATAAATGGAATAATGGATATGCTACGGACGTTTTTACTGCTTTTTAGGGCGGCTGAACCGGAGATGGCGACCGTAACTTTGCAATGTAAAATTTCTAAAACGACCGAACATGAACGAGAACAGAGAAGATATGGAAACGAGAGATGAGGCTATTGTGACGGCGGCAGCGGAGGAGGCCGGACAAACAGCGGAGGAGAATAATTGCGTGAACGAAACTGAAAGTGAAGAGACGGATGGAGAGAAGGGGGTGGGCGATATTGATGCGTTGCTTGCCGAAGCCGAACAACGAGGCTATCTGAGAGGACGCAACGAGCGTATCGGACAACTGATGGAGGAACCGGGCCTGCTCGAACGCGACAGCAACGTAGCGCCCGCAGCCTCCCCGGGGGAAGAGAAAGTAGAGATTCTTCGTCATCGGCGGATCTCCATCTGGGATCTGTAAATTCAACAATTGATTATCAACGGAAGGAGGTGTGAAACAGAGATGAGCGACAGGCTTAAGGCAGTTCTGAAATGGCTGCGGGCTCTCATTGAGCTGATTATTAAGCGATAGAATGAGAGGGCGGGAGAATATGGGGAAGCGGAGAAATTGGAATTAACTTTTATCTCCGAAAAAACTTTAACAACAAAACCTTTCGGTAAGTCATGAAAACTATTACGCATAATGTACGAAAAAAAACGACTTACCATACTAATTTAATCTAATTTACAATGAGGAAAGCAATTAAGAATCTGAAAGATAATGTGACAGAATGGCTTTCGAGCCCTCATGCGGCCATAGTCGCGGTGGCCGGAGTTCTGATGCTGATGGCCTGGGTTGCGGGATGGCTTATGGGGCATGCCGGCGGAGGAGTGACAATGGTGTTCGAGAACGCGGCATACGGGCTTCATGGAGCAGCAGCCGCAAGTGTGGTAGCTGTGGGCGGAATCGGGAAACATATCGTAGGTGAAGCGCTGACGACCGATCTTGCCGAGGAAGTTTCTCCCGGTCTGCTCCGCAACGAGATAGATGACCGTATAGTCAAGATCCGTCCGATGTCGACACCGCTCGACCAGATTTCGCGTTACGGAGGTTCGCGCGTATGCGGTTCGATGAAGGTAGAATATTATTCGGTGGATACCAAGCCCGGAAGCGCGAAACTTACCCAGGCTTATACTCCGGCATCGGGCGGCCGCGATGAAGAGGACAGCCAGGGCAATGAAATTGTTCTGATGACAGACTGCAACGAGGTGTTCCAGCCTACCACCACAATTCTCGTTCCGTCGGTAAAAAGTTCGTCAGGCGGTTCGCTTGTGCTGTATGTTTCGGCGGTTTCGGCCAATGGTGTGACGGTAATTTCGGCCGAAAAAGATGAGAAGATCCCTGCGCTTGCCGTAGGAACACTGCTTGTGAGAATGGGGCGTGCGGCGGCCGAACTTGATGTCATGACCCCTCAGTTCGAGGCACTTCCGCAGAAAAACAGCAACGTATGTCAAATATTTAAAACTCAGGTTGAACAAAGTACATTTGTGAAAATCAGCAACAAAGAGGTAGGATGGAGCTTTTCGGACCAGGAGGAGGCAGCCATTATCGACATGCGCCTCGGAATGGAGAAAACATTCCTGTTCGGTATAAAGAACCGCCTTACCGACCCTCGGAAGGGTGAGGAGATTTTCCTGACCGGAGGTATATGGAGGCAAACCGACAATGAGTTCACATACTCCTCCACCACCGCAGTCGACGAGGAATGGCTTGTGAAACTTTGCCGACAGGCGTTCGCCCACAACGCCGGTTCCTCGAAGAAGGTGCTTCTCGCCGGCAGCGATCTCATAGAGAAACTCCATCTGTGCGGTTCGAAACGGGTGCTTGTAAATGATTCCGTTGTAACAAAATGGGGGCTCGATTTCACCGAAATCCATTCCAAGTTCGGAACGCTCTACGTACTTCTTTCTGAAGTATTCGACCAATGCGGAATGGCGGGTGCCGGCATGGTTATCGATCCGGAATATATCACAAAGTATTGTCACGTGCCGTTCCGTACAGAGAAACTGAATCTGCGTCAGAGCGGTGTGCGCAATGTCGATGCCATAGTCATCACCGAGGCGAGCTGCCTTGTGCTACGTTATCCCCGCAGCCATATGCGTATCGTTGCCCAGTAATACCGACGGCAAATGAAGGTGAAACTTACCCGCGGGGAAATGCTTGCCCAATGGAAGCAGAGGATGTATCTGGAACCTCTGCGCGCCGACTGTATAGTAGAACGCAGCGATGGCATAGACCTTGACAGCTATTGCGAACAGGAGATGCGGCTCTGGTATCTGAACCTGCTGGCCTCAGCCGATACGCGCTATCTCTCCCCCACCGACCTGACGCTTACCGCTGTGGTGAAGCGTATTGATGGCAACCGCGGCAGCATTACCCTTCCGACCGGGACGATACGGCCCGTGAGAGTGCGCCTGTCGGGTTGGCGGCGCGATGCCGCCATAGTCACCGAGATTTCGTCGGGGGCAGGGCGCCGACAGCTCAATCCATTCGGCTGCGGAGGTGTGGAGGAGCCGGTGGCTCTCTGGCTCGGCGACGGACGGCTCGAATTGTTCTCTCTACCGACAAGTGAAGGCACTCCTCTTCCGGAAGCAGTTACCGCCATTGTGGACCATGGTGACGAGGTGTATGAATTCGACGAACTCGCCTGGGAACTCCTTCCCCGGCAGATGTGACAAATGTAGCGTGGCTGTGTCGAAAAATATCTGACACAGCCACGTTTTCAATAACTTACATCAGACTTTACACAATCTTTTACAGTCAATTACGAATATGAACGATAATAATAACAGCGCACGCCACATACTTGAAGCCGCTCATAGGGCGTGGGTAAGACTCGCCCCTGTAAGAACGCGCCGCCGGCGATATGTACGCTATACCTACGGCGACCAATGGAGCGATCCGGCCACCGACAGTGAGGGGAATCCCACTACCGAGGGGGCCCTGGCCACCGTAGGCGGGCGGCGCCCGCTTACCAACAATCTTATCCGCCGATTGGTGAAAACCGTCGTAGGACGTTACCGAAGCCTATGCGAGGAGGAACAAAGTTCCTCTGCTGAAAATGAATCCCGGCAAGAGTGGCGCACGATGAACGATATCGACGAACTTGATCCGCGCACTTTAGAGGAGTTTCTGATATCAGGTATAGCCGTTCACCATGTGAGCCGCGAAAGGCGTCAGGGCGGGGCGGGCATATGGGTGGACGCAGTGCCACCCGACAGTTTCTTCATCAATGCGGTGAGGGATCCCCGCTGCAACGATATGGAACTGGTGGGACGGCTCACGGATATGAGTATCGGCGAGCTCGTGATGCGCTTCGCCGGCGGCGACAGAAGCCGCGCTTTCGAACTGAGAAAACTTTACGGTGGATTGCAATGTGCGGCATCGGTGTTTCCATCCGATACTCTCTGTAACCTCAGCGATGGTGAAGGCTCATTTTTCCATGCCTCGGATGGACGGTGCAGGGTAATAGAGGTGTGGACGCTCGAATGCCGGGAGCGATGGCGGTGTCACGATCCGCTTTCCGCCACCTTCCGTCTGGCCGGGAAGCGTGAGCGCGAAATAACCGAACGCATCAACCGACGCCGGCGCAAGGAGGGTCTGCCCGCAATAGAAACCCGCTGGGAGATGTGTTCGGCCTGGCATTGCCGCATGCTGGCTCCCGACGGAACGGTTCTCGACGAATATGATTCTCCACTGCAGGGGGGCATGCCGCCGTTTGCCGTCAAACTGTATCCTCTTATAGATGGCGATGTACATTCACTTGTTGAGGATGTCCTCGACCAGCAACGCTATGTCAACACACTCATCACCATGATGGACCGCATGATGGGCACAGCTGCCAAGGGGGTTCTTCTGTTTCCGATCGGATGCAAGCCCGACAATATATCGTGGAAAGATGTGGCCTCGCGGTGGGCCGATCCCGGAGGAATCGTGCCGTATAAGTCGACAGGTGGTGTGGAGCCTCATCAGGTAGTGACCCCTGTGGGCGATATCGGCGCACGCGATATGCTCCAGACGCAGATAAGCCTGTTCGAAGATGTATCGGGGGTGAGCAATGCCCTGATGGGGAAAACCGCCGGAGCCGGCGTTGGAGTGGAGCGTTTCGAGAGCGAGGTGCGTAATGCTACGGTTGCTGTTCTCGACCTGTTGCGTACATTCCGCCATTTTGTAAAAATGCGCGACAGACTTGCCGCCTCATTATAAGAACGTTACTGCATAACGTAAGATTAACCCACGTTGAAAAATGTTTTTTAACTCAGATGGGCAGCGTTATGGCATCGGTACGGTTGTATATTTGCAATGTGAAAACCGTAATATCTGCAATCTGATGAATGAGTTGGCGGAGAAATCCATCTAAGCGGCATTGCTCCGCCAACCTTTTTCCTTTAAACCTTGAAAGAATGGAGAACTATGAAGAAAGAAACGCCGATTTTCTGAAATCGGTACGCCGTTGGCAGGAGAAGGGGCGGGAGATAACAGGTCGCCCCTTCTCGGTGGGGACAGCGGTAAGAAAAGCCCTCACCGGCGGAGCGCCACGCTTCTATCTGACACGTGAGCATGTATGGAAAAAAATGCGTGAACGCCGCCACCGCCTTCCGCCGCGCGAGAAACCCTACCGCCGGGCCATGTGGAGCGAGATAGAGGCTGCTCTCGAACGCCGTATGCGGGAAGCACCCCGCGAAAGCCGCTGGGAGGCTCTCGACTACGTACTCACACGCCACAGTCCATCCGGCTTCTTTATCAGCGAGCCTTATGCCATGAGACTGGTCTACCGGCAGATAAAGGGTAAGGATATCGCGAAATAGAAGACTTGCGGCCCACAACCCCTGCCTGTCACTTATTTACTATGCTCTTACTTAACTTCTAAAAACAGCTTATGACTATAGAACTTAACGACCGCGCGATATACGACGAGATACTTGCCCTTACAGCTCTCAGGGCAAGTTGCCGACGCAATAGCGACGAGGAATCAATATTGCTTACCCGTGACAGCCTTCCGGGGCTGCGTAACATGGCGCGAATGATGTTTGCCGACACCGTGGTACGCCTCGGTTCACTGGTGAAAAGCTGCAATATGGGAGACACGGATCCCCAGCCGGCCCTCCCGTATTCCAACGACAGCACCCAACCCCTATCGCTTGAACTCGACGGAGCCACTTCGGAAAAATCGCTCGCTATAAAACGTACGCTGGAGCATATCGTGGCGGCAAAAGTGCTGGAAGCTGTAGCCTCCGGGGGAGATCAGGAATTCGCCGCTACACTCCGGTGTCAGTATATCGCCGCAACCGATGCTCTGCGTGAAACCCTCGGAAATGAAGACAATTGCTCCACAACTGCAATTTTTCCTCATTGGTAATGAACCGAAATGAACATACATATGTTTACAATTAAGTAAGTCACGCAAATCATCAAGCACGATGTGTAAAACAGAACTTTACATAATCCTCTACTTTACGCTGACACAAAATCACGATCTCACAAATAAACTAACAACAATATGAAAAAGCTTTATTTTCTTTACGCTGCTGGGCTCGTAGCCCTTGCAAGCTGCTCATCGAACACACAGAAAAGTGCTGAGGCGACCGACGCAACCGCTACAGAAGAAACCACCGAAGCAGTTTACAAAGGTGTGCTTCCCGCTGCCGACTGCGAGGGTATCGAATATACAGTGAACTTGGTTTACGCCCCCGAAAGCACCACAGACGGTACTTTCGATATGACACAGGTTTACATGTCGGACACCGATCCAGCCACTTTCAACACCAAGGGCAATTTCACTGTAAAAACCGGCACACCTCAGAGTGCAGATCAGAAGTATCTCGTTCTGGCTTCGGAGAGCGCCCCCTCAGATACAACTTATTTTGTAGTTAAAAACGACTCAACAATCACTTTTGTTACCTACGAACTCACTCCTTCCACCGTTGTAGGACTTAACTACGATCTCACCAAAAAGTAAGGCATTACATACTACTATTTATAAGCAAACGGCTGTATCATTATAATGATGCAGCCGCTCTTTTTTGTATCCGGTTATAATCTAACCTGATGGAATATAGCAGAACTATAACAAGACAATATTTCACCGTACCTTTGCGGCGAGATACAATAATTATTGATTATTAGTAGTGGCCGTATTTTTATAGCACCACTGCTACACTCCTACTTGTTATATCCGGCAAAACACGGCTGTCCGCTAAAAATGGACAGCCGTGAGTTATTCTAAACAGTGTGTGCTTCAGGGTTCCTGCGGAGAAGAAGTATGGCAGGAGTTATCATGAGTGCCACTGCGACCACAGAAATCATAGTTACAACAATATCGGAGGGGAGCAAAACTACCGGATAAATGTCGACAGTCATCAGCGAAGGGTCCGGAGCGGTGAGCTTGATCCATCCGAAATGTTGCTGTCCCCACGCAAGAAGAGACCCCAGGCATATGCCCGCCACTCCCCCGGCTATCACAATCAGCCACCCCTGCGATATGAATATACGGTCGATAACCGAACGTGTGGCTCCCATCGCAAGAAGAATATTCATGTTACCTCTTTTTTCAAGCATCATCATCGACAGAGTGGAAACAATGTTGAACGAGGCTATCACGAGTATGAAGCCGAGCATACAGAATGTAATCCACTTCTCGATCGCTATCATACGGAAAGCCTGTTCCTGCTGTCGGTAGCGGTCCTTTGCCTCAAGACCGTTGTTGGCAGCGAAGGATGCGAGCGAGGCCTCCACATCTGCTGATGAACTGCCATCGGCGAGAATAACGGCAATGGAAGTGGCCCGATCGGTATAATTCAGAAGTGTGGCAGCCAGATCAAACGGCACAACGATCATATTGCGGTCATACTCCTCCTGTTCTATCTGATATACCCCCGTTGCAATCAGCGGGCGCGATCGGAAAGCCGCCGAAGGATTTGCAGGATTGATGCGCCCTTCCCGACGGGGTTCATAAATAGTGAAATCACACATACCGGCTGTAGGGCGCAGGTTCAAGCCCATCGCAGCGCCCACGCTCAGCAGCGCCCCCGACGTCGGAACCGCAATATTACTGTCGGAAGATGCATTTACGCGAAAAGTATCACTCCCGTCGATAATTACATCAGCTATGCCCGATAGCTCAAGTCCTTTCCCGGTCATTCCCAACAGTGTGACTCCCATCTGACGGTCGGATGCCACAGCAAAAGCCTGTTCTGTGATCTGAGGTTCGGCCGCCGCCACTCCAGGCATTCCCTGCAATATACTGCATAGCGAATCGACTGCGCCGATGCTCTTTCCCCGGATGGGAGTGAGCATATAGTCGGGATCGATTTTTGAAAGTTTCTTCCCCGCAAGCGAACTGAATCCGTTGAACACAGATAGCACGATAATCATGGCTGCGGCAGCAACAGCCACAGCAGCCACAGATATTGCGGAGATTATATTTACGGCTCCATGCGATTTCCGCGACAGCAGATACCGCACCGCCACTCTAAAAGGGAAAGACAATTAACAATCAGTAATTAGCAGTCCTCAAATCAAGCGTCAGCGCCGGCGTCGGACTTGAGGAGGTTGTCGATGTTTTCGATATAGTCGAGCGAGTCATCAAGATAGAAACTCAGCTCGGGTGTTTTGCGAAGCTGAAAGCGCACTCTCTGGGCAAGCTCATAACGTATGGTCTTGGCGTTACGCTTTATATTTTCAAGAATTTCCTGTGATTTACCTGATGGGAAAATCGACAGATATGCCTTTGCGATACTCAGATCGGGGCTTATACGCACTGCCGATACAGACACGAGGATTCCGTTGGTCTTAGCGGTCTGCAATCGCAGAATCTCACTAAGTTCCTTCTGTATGAGGCGTGATATTTTTGCTTGACGGGTTGATTCCATAAGTTTTCTGTTTTTAGATGTTTTTTGTCAGGATGAATGGATGGAACAAACCATCCTCACTTCATTATAACAAATCATCATACTGCAAAGTTAATGAAAATTGTTGGGAAATAGATCAGGAGAACGGGAGAGCTGATGTAAAGCACGGGCTGCACGCCGCCGTAAACAAAACCGGCTCATGTACAACCCGTGCTTTTTATATTTTGATCTCTACCGCTGAACCTCGCTATTATATCGTTCCTTGCTCTACGGCTACGCATATGCGCTCTATGATGGCATCCTTGCTATCTTTGGAGGGATTGTATGTGCCTTTGAGATTTACACCGAAGAGTTTTCCGAACCCCTGCCAGAAAGTTGCACGGAACGATCCCAGAAAAGCTTTCAGAATATCGTAGCCGCTCTGATTGGTTTCACGCTGGATGAGTTTCACAAGTATACGAGCCTGATTGCGGGTAAATCTTTTGAGTACAGGTTTATATTGGTTGAACACCGCTCCTTCCATCTCCTTGAGATAGCGCTCGCGCTCCTCCTGTGTGGGGAAAGTCTCTATATATTCGTAAGTTTCAAGCAGGGTCTCGCATATGAGCTTGGCGTAAGGGAGCGCTTTCTTTACATCGCGCACTGTTTTCCAGTAGAAATCCTCCTCCTTCTTGTTCTTGAATTTCAGTTTCGGGAACACGGTGATCTCATTGAAAACGATCATCAGCACAGTATCCCCCTCCTCAGTCACCGTGTGATAACGCCCCCGGAAAACGGGTTGCCTTCCGGTTCCGGGATCTTCGGGAGTGGCCGCGGCAACCTCCGCCTCTTCCATAACCTCTATTGATTGAGGTTCTTGCGGAGATGCAAAAGCCGAAGCCGCTATTGCGCATACGATAGCGGCTACAACGGCTATATATCGGTATAGAGGAGATATAATGTGTGTCATCTTCCTGTATATAACGGAAGTATGGCGGCAGTTATTGCGCGGGCGGATAGTCGAGTGTATAGTGTAGTCCGCGGCTCTCCTTCCGCTCTTTAGCCTGACGCATTATCAGGTAGCCTACATTTATGATATTGCGCAGCTCGCATATCTCACGCGATGCCTTGGAACATTTGAACAGCTTTTCAGTCTCCTCATAGAGAATATCGAGACGGTTCCATGCGCGGTCGAGACGCAGATTGGAACGCACTATGCCAACATACGTACCCATTATCTGGTTAACCTCGCGGATACTCTGCGTGATCAGTACCATCTCCTCGGGGTGGCGCGTACCCTCGTCGTTCCATTCAGGCACGTCGGTGCGGAACGACAGATGGCCGACCTCGCCGATGGCATGTTTCGCAGCTGCGTCGGCATATACCACTGCCTCTATGAGCGAATTGGAAGCGAGGCGGTTGCCACCGTGCAACCCCGTGCAGGAGCATTCTCCTACGGCATATAGGCGCTTTATCGACGATTCACCGTTGCCGTCGACCTTGATTCCGCCGCAGAGATAGTGGGCGGCCGGAGCAACCGGGATATAATCTTTTGTAATATCAATGCCAAGCGACAGGCATTTTTTGTAGATATTCGGGAAGTGACGGCGGGTCTCGTCGGGATCCTTGTGTGTGACATCAAGATATACATGGTCGTCGCCATGAAGTTTCATCTCCGAATCGATAGCGCGGGCCACTACATCGCGGGGCGCCAGCTCCAGACGGCTGTCGTATTTTTCCATGAACCGCTCGCCGCGGCGGTTGCGTAATATGGCGCCGTAGCCGCGCATGGCCTCAGTGATGAGAAAACTGGGCCGGTCGCCGGGATGGAACAATGCCGTGGGGTGGAACTGTATGAATTCCATATCCTGAACGGTACCCTTGGCGCGGTAAACCATCGCTATGCCGTCGCCGGTAGCCACAAGCGGATTGGTGGTTGTCTGGTAAACGGCTCCCACACCACCGGTAGCCATAAGTGTCACTTTTGCCAGAAAAGTATCTACCCCACCTTCCGGATTAAGCACATATGCTCCGTAGCAGGTGATATCCGGCGTACGGCGGGTCACTACTTTCCCCAGATGATGCTGAGTGATTATCTCTATCGCGAAATGATTCTCGTATACGTCTATATCGGGATTTGC
This sequence comes from Bacteroidales bacterium, assembly GCA_014800795.1. Classification (GTDB taxonomy): domain Bacteria; phylum Bacteroidota; class Bacteroidia; order Bacteroidales; family Muribaculaceae; genus UBA7173. The sequence continues at coordinate 95,915 of JAAVFL010000005.1, forward strand.
ACGCACAGCGGCTATGAGGCTTTCCTGAATCTCGAAACCGGTATTGTCGGCATGATGGAGAATACGGAACTCCGAGTGTCCCCCTTCGCGATGAAGGTCGAAAGATCCATCCTCCTTCTTATCGAAATTCACACCCCACTCTATCAGCTGACGTATCTGACCGGGAGCTTCCGTCACTACTTTGCGGACCGCCTCAGGGTCGGACAGGAAATCGCCCGCCACCATGGTGTCGTGGATATGTTTGTCGAAATCATCGACCTCGAGATTGGTCACTGATGCCACTCCCCCCTGTGCAAGAGCCGTATTAGCCTCTTCGAGAGTTGTTTTACATATCAGAGCCACACTGCCGTGACGCGCTACTTTAAGGGCGAAACTCATTCCTGCTATGCCCGAACCGATCACAAGAAAATCATATTTCTTAGTCATACCTGCTCACTGTAGTTTTATGGTATTGCTTACAGACGTCCTTCCCGGAACATTCACCGAAACAAAGTTAGCTCTTTCCGCGCGAATAGCAAAAAAAAAGAGCGGCAGAGCATAGAACTTGATTACGTAATACCTTCCGATACAAAAAATGCGGTATGTCAAAAAAAAAGCCGTTGACACACCGCATTTTCATTATTATAACGCAACTACCTGATCACTTTCTTATAAACCTAAGTCCCTTTACGGATTATGTAGAGTTTGCCGCGTTCAGGTGAGGTAACGCGTATGCCGTCGATTGTATAGATCTCTGTCGCTGAATCGTCGGCGAAGTTGGTGATCTCTATTCCGGTAAGCGTATTGTCAACTGTGATGCTGAACTGGATTACCTCATCGAAATACTTGCCGAAGTCATTCATCAGACTATTGGCAGGAATTGTGATCCAATAAGTTCCGGAAGTCTCTATCGGAGATGCAAGTTTGAGTTCTACCGGATTCCCATAACCGTTCTTAACCGCAGTCTCCCGCTCTTATGCTCTTATGCCCTAATGCTCTATTTCTCCCACCTATACCTGTAATTGAAGCGGCGGTTGGGAGCGGTGTCGCCGGTAGTACAGAAGATAGTGAAATCAGAGAGCGACTGAGGATTGTCGGCCCATTTGAAATCGAAGGTGAGAGCATCGGATGTCAGACCGACAAGCCGACGTGGAATCTTCAGTTCGAGTTCGCTTCCTTCCACAGAATATGGCACTTCGGCTACGGTTACCCATTCTGAGACATTATTGTCGTAACGCATCAGAGTGGTTGTTCCATCCTCCTTCACACCTCTGTTTACAATGAAGTCGTAACCGTTCCATCCCGTAGCGCTATCGCAGTCGGTGTCCAAAAGCAGAAGCATCCAGCCGCTGTCGGTCGGTTCGGTCAAAGCGCTGTCTGTGCGCGCATAAAAGTAAATATTCTTTTTACCTACGGCGACTTTCGCCTCAACAATGTCGTTGCGGCCGGAAGTATCGGTATAGTGCCGCCCTGCATATCCGTTATGATCGCGATGATCCACATCCCCGCGGGTATCGAAATAATATGATACAATCTCCGCCCAGTCACCGAAATCTCCGTCGGTTTTCATCTTACGGTTCACCCCTTTATGCGACGGCACTTCGCGCGCGCCCTTGTAGCGCCTTATGTTCTGCACCATCTGCATGTAGTAGTTGTCGCCCCATATACCCTTCGCCGGCTGAATGGTGCGGTTGAACTCTGCATTATACTGATCCACGAAATAAAACGTATTGTCCGTACGCCCCATGAAACGGTCCGGGCCATTCGGTTTTCCATCGGGAAATTTACCGGTCCGGTATTTTCCGGCGGTCCACTCGTTCCAGTCATTTATATAGATGAACTTCGGATCCACGGATAAAGCCTCCTCCCAGCGGTCCTGAAAATATATTCCATATGCCTCAGGATGCTCCACCTCCCTGCCAAGCCAGGGAACATAGGCACGTTCCACCATATCGCGGTCGTTCAGCGGTGGTTCTCCCCCATCAATACGCCAGCATTTTCCCGTGAGCGAAAGGGGATGCTGCCCGGCTGTCACAGCCATCTGTTCCGGTTGTCCGCAATGAGTTGCAGCTCGGCCGGCGGCCGGCCGGCCCGACACTGCCGGATCGTTCATCTCATAGCCGAAGCACCAGTTGTCTTCCGTACCGGCATACGGTTTTCCGCCCCAGCTGTCGTAACCCCACCACATGTTTCGCAGTGTAAAGAAATCCTTTACGGAATCGGTATAATCCGTATAGAATTCTTCCGTTAACTCGGGATCACCGAAGCGGGGATGCGAGGGGTCGGTGGCGGCTGTCGGATCGTAGTGAGGATTCGGATTGTGAACCCCTTCACCGTTGGCATCGAGCTGAGGCGACATATTGCAGAGCAACAGCGGTTTACCATCCCAGTAAAACCATAGGTCACGGTATAGACCCGGTTTGTAGTAGCGCTCGTAGATCTGCTGTGCGCAAGTAAGCGGATAACCGTTGAAAGTCCAGAAACAGATTTTCGGAACAGGGTTTCCCGCCCCTTTCATCTCCTCCATCACCTCGAAAAGCTTATCCCATTCTTTCCAGTAACACACACCGTTGGTGACATCGAGAATTATCACATCCACTCCCGCATCGGCAAGCATCGACATATCCCTTCGCATCACATATGGGTCGTCGCTCAGAAAATAACCGGTTTCAGGTTCTCCCCAGTGATAGCTCCCCATGTTGCTCGGAGGGCTCCATAGCCCTGTGCAGTCGGTTATCCTGGCTTGCGGATCGGCATCGAGAGTTGTGGTGACATCGCGGTAAGCTTCTGGCGAATCATAAAGTCCGGCATCGTGCCAGGTAATGTAGAAAATACCTACGGTGCGGTCAAGTCCCCGGCGGCCCGCGATAGTGTCGGCCTCCGGCATGCGCCGCCCTACCGCATCGGTAGCCACCCATGTGTCAGCCATCATATCGCGCATAGCGGCATTTCCTTCACCGGTCGTATTTACGGGAACGGCCGCCACCATATTTCCACCTGCCGCACAAAGAGCTGCAACTACACATATGGCAACGGCCGGAAAAGATATCGATTTCATATAATGTCCGATTCAAGGTAAAAACTTTTTATCCACACCCTCAACCATCTCCACTGCAAAAATACTGTTTTTTCACAATTCTTGTCAAAAAAATTGGTTAACTTTGCCATTAAAAGAGATGAGCGATAAAGAGAAAATAACAAGTGTATGGCTATGGTGCCGGAGATATATAACCTTTCCGCTGATAGTGGCGGTGGGATATATACTTTTCGTAGTGTTCTTCAACGAGAATTCCTATTCGCGGAGCGCCGAACTTCAGGAGGAGATCGACCGTCTGGAAGCTGAAATAAAGGAGAATAACGACACCATGAACTACTACCGGCGGCTTAATGCCGGGCTCAATACCGATCCCGCAGCGCTCGAGCGTATCGTTCGCGAGAACTACTATATGCAACGGGTCAATGAGGACGTTTACATAATCACAGACTGAAAAGCCGCAATAAACATACATATATGACAACTGAACGACATTATACGAAAGACGAACTGCTCGGTAAGACACCGCGCACATGGTGTGTGCTGCTCGCCACAGTAGGATTGCTTGCCATAGCGCTTGCCACCCTGATGCCTATACTGAATGTAGCCGTAGGACCGGGCGCAGCCGGAACTTGGTGGAAATATATCTATGCCGGAGGAGCCGTATGCTTCCTTGTCGGAAAGCTTATGAGCCCGTACACAGGTATCCATCCACGCATCCGGAGGCTCTATCGCATAGAATCATGGAGTGGAGTGTTTTTCTGTGCGGCTGCGTTTTTCCTGTTCTATAACGGCAATGTAAGCCGCGACAGCTGGGCATTCACGCTCGCCGGCGGTGCGCTGCTTGTTTTCACCACCATCGCCATACCACGTGTGGCAAATAAAGAACTTAAGAAAAAATGAAGATAGCCCTGATAGGTTACGGAAAGATGGGCCATGCTATCGAGCGTATCGCCTCACGACGCGGTCATCAGATAGTATGCACCATTGATACAGGCGAGGATGAAAAATTCGACAGTCCGGAATTCATAGATGCTGATGTGGCTATTGAATTCACTATGCCTTCTGCTGCTGTCGCCAACTATCGGCGTGCTCTTGGAAAAGGGATAAAAGTAGTGTCCGGGACCACCGGATGGACCAGTGCCCTCCCCGAAGTGAAAGAGATAATTGAAAATACCGGAGGAACACTTTTCTGGAGTTCCAACTTCAGTATCGGTGTCAATATTTTCATGAAAATCAATGCTTACGCCGCCTCTCTTATGAGCCGCTTCGGGCAGTATATCCCTGCGATGAAGGAAATTCACCATATCCATAAACTCGACCATCCGTCAGGGACGGCCATCACCCTCGCCGAAACCATCATTTCCAACCACCAGCCGACCACCGGATGGACCGAGGCCGCAGACGGCGACACAGTCGACAATGGAATCATTCCCATCTCCCACGAAAGAACCGGAGAGGTACCGGGAACACATATCGTCAGCTGGACCTCACCTGTCGACACCGTTACTCTCGAACACCGCGCTTTCTCGCGTGACGGTTTCGCACTCGGAGCTGTAGTAGCTGCTGAATGGCTCAATGAAAATCCCGCCGAAAAAGGTCTGATAGGGATGGAAAAACTACTTGACTGAAAATAACCCCAAACATATCATCATCCAACCATATGACTGGAAACGATACCATTAAACCGGGCACACCCGAAAAAAATAAAGAAACCTTCGCCGATGGATTCCGCCGCCGCGTGGGTGAGAACCGCCCCACACGCTGGGTAAGATTTTCGATTGTAACTCTCTTATACGTTCTCTGGGTAGCATGGATGGGCAACTGGTGGCTTCTGCTGGGAGTGCTGCTTCTTTTCGACATATACATCACCGGATATATACCGTTCACCTGGTGGAAAAAATCGAAAAACAGTGCAGTCCGATCCGTAATGTCGTGGGTCGACGCTATTGTTTACGCCCTTGTGCTGGTATACTTCATTTTCGCATTCATAGGGCAGAATTATCAGATACCATCATCCTCGCTTGAAAAAACACTTTATACGGGCGATTATCTGTTTGTCAACAAGGCTGTCTACGGTCCGCGCGTTCCCATGACACCGGTTTATTTCCCGCTTGTCCACAACGAGCTCCCTTTCGGTCTGGGCAAAAGCTATATGGAGAACCCGTCGCTCCCCTACCACCGCCTGAAAGGTATGCGCGATGTCGAAGCCGGCGATATAGTGGTATTCAACTTCCCCGCCGGCGACACTGTGATGAGCCGTATACAGAATCCCGACTACTATACTCTCATATCTATTCACGGACGCGACCGTGTACTCAACGATAAAGCCACATTCGGAGAGGTTATTTATCGCCCTGTCGACCGGCGTGAGAATTACGTGAAACGTTGCGTAGGTCTTCCCGGTCAGCGCATACGCATAGTCGACGGCGACATCTACATCGACGGTGAAAAATTCCTCACACCTGAAAACGTACAGTTCAACCACTTCTATCAGGCAGCAGGCCATCTGACAGAAGAGGATTTCGAGGAATTCGGCATACCCGCCGACGACAGATACACTGTCGATATCACAGCTTCCGACATCCCGTCGCTACGCGAACTCGGCTTCAAAGTGAACGACGACGGCACTGTGCCTCAGATATTTGTATCGCCCATGACTGCATCTATGGTTGAACAGATGGAACAGAGTCCGCTTATCACCAAGGTAATGAAACAAGTTCCAGGCCCCGAACAGCTGACACGCCTCTTCCCCGAAGCCATATCAGCCGACTGGACACGCGCCGACTATGGTGGGGAAAACGGCCTGTGGATTCCCAAAAAAGGAACCGCACTGAAAATGAATCAGGCAGCATGGGACATTTACGGACGTACCATCAAAGTGTATGAGAATAATCCCGACGCCGAGTTCAAGAACGGTAAACTATATATCAACGGAGAGCCACACGACACATATACCTTCAAAATGAATTACTATTTCATGATGGGCGACAACCGCGACAACTCCCTCGATTCACGCTACTGGGGCTTTGTTCCGGAAGATCACATCGTAGGAACTCCCTGGCGTGTGCTCGTAAGTTTCGATAAAGATAAATCGCTCTTCAACGGAGGTATACGCTGGAACCGCATTCTTAAAGATGCGAACCCCGACAAGTAAGCCACAATAACGCGACGATGCACCGATTTATAAGATTTCCCGACGCCACAGCGCTGCTACCGCTCCGCTATTACGGAAGCATAAGCTATTACGCGCTTATGGCGGCATGCGGAAAAGCCGTAATCGGAACCGGAGAGCTTTTTGACAAACGCGATAAAAGTGCCCACAGATGCACCATAGCCGATACCAACGGTGAGTTACGCCTTACGGTTCCGGTTACCAAACCCCACGGAATACCGCGCGCACGCTGGACAGACGTAGGCATCTCCAGCCATGGAGAATGGTGGCACAACCATCGCGTAAGCCTTGAATCGGCTTATGGCCGCACACCATTCTTTGAATTCTATATCGACAGACTGCTCCCATTCCTCGACAGCAGCGTATGCGAACGGTACCACGACATGGCATCGCTCGACATTGCGATAGACGCTGAAATCCGCCGCATTCTCTTTATCGAGACAGAAGTATCGACAGGAACTTTCCGAGCGGCAGAAGAAGCCGCAGAGGGCTCAGAATCAATTCTACTCACTCTTTCCGACGCTCCCTCACCGGAATCACTTCCGCCCTACTATCAGGTACGCGCCCTTACACATGGCTTTATGCCCGGTATGTCTGTTCTCGACCTGATATTCAACCTCGGTCCGGAAGCGCCGCTTTACCTCAGACAATCAGCAATCGGCTATCAGCAACCGGCTATATAAAAAAACATAAGACTTATTAGGCATATGAATCTTATAAGTCTTATGTTTTTATTATGTTTTCTATATTACCGGCAGCCTCAGCGTCTCATCGGACGCATACATATGTAAAGGGCATCGTTATCGAGAGAGCGGTCGCGCTTGAGGGTATCAACAATACCGCGCACTGTCTCAGCTACGGTATCATTGGAAAACACCTCGTGAAAATACGAGAAATTCTTATTGTAAAGCTGTTTTATCTCATCTTCATCGAGAGAGCATAGTTCGCGCCCCTCATCGATAAGCATATCCATCAGCAACTGATATATCTCCCGGCTCACACGCTCGTTACGGCGTACCAGCGAGCGCGACAGGAGGTTGGACACCAGCAGACTGTTCAACAGATTGAACCTGTCAAGCGAATCGCTCCAGACAGCCTTGGGCGAAAGATTCGGATTAGGGAGATGGAAGAAATCGGCCGTGAACCTGAGCCCGTGATCCGATTCGGCATCCAAAGATATTGAATCAATATATTTATCGTTATCGAGCATATACATGCTCACAACCATTCCGCCGAGCCCGTAAGCCCGGTCCTCTTCATCTTTATACTTAAGAGTTACCACTTTCAGTTTCTTTTTATACTGTTATAACACATCCGGAAAGCTGTCGGTTTTCCGGATATCAGAAGTTACTGTCAGTTCACAACCATAATTTTGGTTACACAAGCCTCATTACTGCCCGTAGAGTTTTGTGAGGCAAATACATAGTACACGCCTGTTTTCACACGCTCACCCGAGGCGTTGCAGCCGTCCCATATGTACATACCGCCGTTGCTCCTACCCTGATGAAACACATTGCCTGATGCATCAGCTATCTTTACCAGACTGTCGTCCATAAGTCCTTTAATGGTAATCCAGCCGGTATATTCGGGTCGCACCGGATTGGGGTATGCTATGACTTCGCTGTAATCGTCGCGTCCGGGCGATGATGTCGAATTATATTCAACCACACCGTTGGGAGTTCCGAAATACACACTGCTCGATCTGGGATCGCAAGCTACCGAATAAACCGTATTCGAAGGCAGAATGGAGTTGGAGGAAGTGTAATGTTCGATAATCTCGTCGCCATTCTCGCTCACAAGATACACTCCCGACAGGGTGGCTATCCACTTGCGGTTGGAGTTGTCAACCGCTATAGCGTTCACTGTCTGACTGTCAAGCAGATAATCGGCAAGATTGGTACCATCGTTGCGTGGAACCTTCAGATGATTCACCTTGGCGGTCGTACCGGTGATCTTCGTGGGATCGGTCACCTCGAACACTCCGTTGTCCGTGCCTATCCATATGCGCCCCTTATTATCCTCGGTCGCACAAATTATATGGTAGAACGACAGATTCTTGTTGTCCTGATCCATGAATGTATCTACGATCGTTATTTTATCGTCAGACGACGCTTCCGTACCCTTGTTGTCAACGACAATCATATTGGTATTGTAGCGTCCGGGAAACAACAGAACGAGATCACTTTGTTTGCAGGGCAATCCGAAAGCGTCGCGCAGATCCTTCGCATAGAAGGAATGGTGGCTCCAGTCGGCGGCGGTAATGTTATCCTTGCTCCGTTTCGATGCCGGAAGATAATGGAGGCGTTTCTGACTTCCCGCCTCGTCGGTGAACTGGTAAAGCCAGAGATTTCCCCTGCGGTCAACGATCGGAGCCGCAACAGGATATGCCCATCCATCGGAATACTGCACTATACCGGCATTGGTATGGTCGAATTTATGGGTCTGTTTCCCGTTTTTGATGCGATAACATCCTTCGAACATACTTCCGACATAGAAAGCATCCGGATCCGACGGATCCTCGAAAATTCTTAATCCGAAACTTACATGGTGAGGTGCGGTACTGGTATAGAAATTGCTGCTCGAATTTACAGTAACCACATCCGTAGGCGTAACATCAACAATCTTACCGTCGTCGGATATCACATTTACGAAAAGTTTGCTTTTCTCACTATCGGGAAGTTTCCATATAAGTTGCTCACCAAAATTATAGAGATATACTTTTCCGGAAGCGCCCACATGCATTCCCGATACGGTCGTAACGGTGAGTTGCGAGGGTTTTGAGGTATCGGTGATTGTATTGCCCGATTGTAAATTGACCAGTTTTATTCCGGAACCGTCGGACATCCATATATTCTTGTCATTATCGAAATAGCTCATGATCTTACCCGATTTCTTCACTAAATCGACAACGTATTTTTCCTGACCTTTATGATCGATCACGTATGCACCCTGACCGCTGCATGCATATATACCGTTCGCACAAACGTCTATATCATTGTACATACCGCGGTTCTCATGGCTCACACCGGGAATACTTACCAATGAAAAATCTACAGCTTCATTTGCAAAATCAATTTCCGCCTTGTAAAGATGAAAAGTACTATCGGAAAAGTCAATCATATAGATCCACCGGTCGCCGGCACCTTTCATACTGTACCACTTCGATTCAGACTTATCACCTGAATAAATCTTGAATTTCTCGAATGAGACCAGCGTATTGTCGTTTTTCGCAAAATAAAGCTTATCGTCGACCGATACTCCCACATAATCGCCCGCAGCTACGGTAAACTGGATGGGTGAGGGGGTATATATGGTTCTTTTAACCTCGTTTTTCTTATTGTCGTAGATTACGAGACCGAAATCCGTGCCCACGAAGAAGTAGTCGTCTCCGAAATCAACATTGTTGATATTGCGGGTAGTAGTCATTACGGCATCCTTGATGTCGGGAATATTCACTACCTTGCCGTTGTCGTAAATACGGTCCATATTGCCGGTATCGTATGTTACGAGAAGGCTCTTGCCGTCGCGGGCCACATAGAAACCTGTCACATTACCGTCGTTGAGCAATGTGGCTATATTGAGTGCCTGAACCTCGGAAGTCTCCTTGTCAACACGGAAAAGCGCCCCCGAAGAGGTATAATATACATATTCACCCGTTTCTTTTATTTTGTCTATTTCGCGGAAAGGGGCATGCAGAGTCCAACCTCCCACTGCGAGCTGAGCCCACACGGCAGAGGGAAGAAGGATCATTATTATCAGTATCAGTCGTTTAATTATTGTCATCAGGAATATATATCAAAATTTATAAAAGTACACCTTTTTCGGGGCATGCCTGCGATATCCCGTAAGGATTGAGAAATTCTCAATCTAACTCCTCCATAAGAGCGCCTACGGCTCTTCCGCGATGGCTCATGGAGTTCTTGCGCGCTCCATCCATTTCGGCAAAAGTAAGCGATTCTCCGGAAGGAAGAAACACGGGATCATAACCGAAACCGTCGCTGCCACGCGGCACTTCAGTTATGGAGCCTTCCACCTTCCCTTCGAAAGTGTATGTCTCCTCGCCGCAAATCATTGCTATCACGGTGCGGAAACGGGCCGAACGGTCGGTTTTACCCTCCATATTCTTCAACAGAAGGCACATATTGGCTTTGGAATCATGATCTCCGCTCCCGCCGTTTTCAGCTGCATAGCGGGCAGATTTCACTCCGGGCGCTCCGCCGAGTGCATCGACTTCAAGACCCGTATCGTCGGCGAAACAGTCGTAGCCATAGTGATCCTTTATCCAACGCGCCTTAAGCATCGCGTTACCCTCGAGAGTATCGGCAGTCTCGGGTATATCATCGTGACAGTTTATTTCAGCCAGCGAGAGCACCCGGCAACGGTCGCCGAGAATTTCTCTTACCTCCTGAAGCTTGTGAGCGTTGTTAGTCGCAAAAACTATGGTTTCGGGTAGTTTCATAAATCTTTTTATCTTACTGATTAACGCATGTTTTACCTTTTTATTGCGTTATTTTTCCATTTATACATCAGCATGTCATATAAGCCCGGAACCGGCACACCTTACAAAATCCGGATCTTATATATAACCGTAATTTTGTCAGAAATGTGCCGGTTCCGACATGGGGTGTATGTATGTCTGTGCAGATTATTTGATTACCACATTCACTATCTTACCGGGAACTACGATCACTTTCACTATATTCTTGCCTTCGAGCCATTTTGCAGCAGCCTCATTCGAAAGAGCGGTTTTCTCTACATCTTCCTTGGGCATATCGGCAGGCACATTGATGTTGAAGCGGGCTTTGCCGTTGAAACTTACAGCATAGGTGACATTCGATTCCTTGAGATATTCCTCGTTCCACTCAGGCCAGACGGCATCGCATACGGAAGTAGTATTGCCCAACGCACTGTGCCATAGTTCCTCGCATACATGCGGGGCGAACGGCGCCAGAAGAATCACAAGATCCGACAGAATTTCCCGGCTGTGACATTTCATAGCGGTAAGCTCGTTTACACAGATCATGAAAGCGCTGACCGAGGTATTGTATGAGAAATTCTCTATATCGCCCGTAACTTTCTTTATCAGTTTATGGATTGATTTCAGCGCCTCAGCCGAAGGCTTTTCATCGTCCACAAGAAGTGTATCTCCCTTATAGAAGAGATTCCACAGCTTTTTGATAAAGCGGTTCACACCGTCGATACCGTTGGTATCCCACGGTTTGCTCTGCTCCACAGGTCCGAGGAACATTTCATACAGGCGCAACGTGTCGGCGCCGTAGCGCTCCACGATATCATCGGGATTCACCACATTGAACATCGATTTCGACATCTTTTCCACCGCATAGCCGCATACGTATTTTCCATCTTCAAGAATAAATTCCGCATCGGCATATTCCGGACGCCATTTGCGGAAGGCTTCCTGATCAAGGATATCGTTGCTTACGATGTTCACATCCACATGGATGGGAGTGACATCGTAGTCTTTCTTCAGACCGTGCGACACAAAAGTATTCGTATCCTTTATGCGGTAAACGAAATTGCTCCGTCCCTGGATCATACCCTGATTGATAAGCTTCGCGAACGGTTCTTTCTCACATACCTTACCCAAATCATAAAGGAACTTGTTCCAGAAACGTGAGTAAATAAGGTGGCCGGTGGCATGTTCGGTACCTCCCACATACAGGTCTACATTGCGCCAGTAGCTGTTGGCTTCGTCGCTTACCAGAGCCTCATCGTTGTGCGGATCCATGTAGCGGAGATAGTATGCCGACGATCCTGCGAAACCGGGCATTGTGTTCAGCTCAAGTGGATATCCGTCGGCTGTCTGCCAGTTTTTAGCGCGTCCCAGCGGCGGTTCGCCGGTCTCGGTGGGCAGATACTTATCGATTTCAGGAAGCTGCAGCGGAAGCTCGCCGATCGGAAGCATACATGGCACACCATCCTTGTAGTAGACGGGGAAAGGCTCACCCCAATAGCGCTGACGGCTGAAAATAGCGTCGCGCAGGCGATAGTTCACCTTCACCTTACCTATCCCCTCCTTTTCGATAAAGCGCTTTGTGGCGGCGATAGCTTCCTTTACCTCCATTCCGTTGAGATTAAGCGACGGGCCTTCTGAATTTATCATTTTACCCTCCTTGGCGTCGAAACTTTCCTCGCTTACGTCGGCTCCCTCTATAAGCGGTATAATCGGCAAATCGAAATGGCGTGCGAACGCATAGTCGCGGCTATCGTGGGCCGGTACAGCCATGATGGCTCCGGTTCCATAGCCGGCCAGCACATAATCGCTCACATATACAGGAATCTCCTTACCTGAAAGCGGATTGATGGCATAAGCACCTGTGAACACACCGCTCACCTTCTTGTCGATCAGTCGCTCGCGCTCTGTCTTATGCTTTATTTCGTCGCGGTAGGCTTTTACTGCACCGGCCTGTCCGGGAGTTGTGATCATATCCACGTATTTGCTTTCGGGAGCAAGTACCATGAATGTGACGCCGAATACGGTGTCGGCACGCGTGGTGAAAATAGTCATCTCCACATCGCTGTCCTTTATCCTGAACTGCATCTCCGCACCCTCCGAGCGTCCTATCCAGTTGCGCTGGGTTTCCTTTATGGAATCGCTCCATGCAAGACCTTCGAGATCGTCAAGCAAACGTGGAGCGTAAGCACTTACACGCAGACACCACTGATACATCAGTTTCTGCTCCACAGGATAACCACCGCGGATCGACACACCCTCGCTTACCTCGTCGTTTGCAAGCACAGTGCCGAGTTTCGGACACCAGTTCACCATCGTATTACCAAGATAAGCTATGCGGTAGTTCATCAGAACATCGCTTTTCTGACGCGCTTCCATCGCATTCCATTCGCCGGCAGTGAAATGCATCTCTTTCGTACAGGCGGCATGCACACCCTCGCTGCCATTCTCCGCGAAATGCTTTTCCAGATCAGCTATAGGCATGGCTTTGTCGAGCGCGGTGTCGTAATAATGGTTGAACATCTCTATGAACGCCCACTGGGTCCACTTGTAATAGTCGGGATTGCATGTGCGGATCTCACGGTCCCAGTCGTAGCAGAAACCTATACGGTCGAGCTGACCGCGATAGCGGGCAATGTTCTCGCGGGTCGTAACCTCAGGATGCTGACCCGTCTGTATGGCATACTGTTCGGCTGGAAGTCCGTATGCATCATATCCCATAGGATGGAGCACATTGAAGCCGCGAAGCCGTTTATAGCGGGCGAATATGTCGGAAGCTATGTAGCCGAGCGGATGGCCTACATGAAGTCCCGCACCTGAGGGATAGGGAAACATATCGAGTATATAATACTTCGGTTTGCTCGCATCGATTTCTGTCTTATAGGTCTTGTTCTCTTTCCAGTACTGTTGCCAGCGCTGTTCTATTTCATTATGACGGTACTCCATTTTCGGGGTGTTTAATTATTTATTCAGCTTTTTGTTGACAATGTCGAAAACCATGTTCATATTCCTTTCACGACATAGCAAGCATCCTTTCTATAGGTTTGAGAGCTTTCTCTGCAACAACAGGATCAACCGTGATTTCCGGTTGCTCGTATTTAAGGGTATTATAAAGCTTCTCAAGAGTGTTGAGCTTCATGAACGAGCAGTCGTTGCAGGCGCATGTGCTGTCGGAAGGAGGTGCAGGAATGAAAGTCTTATCCGGACAGCTTCTGCGCATCTCATGCAATATGCCGCTCTCGGTAGCGACGATAAATTCTTTCTCGTCGCTCTCCTGCGCATATTTCAGAAGAGCTGCCGTCGAACCTACCTTATCGGCAAGGAGCAACACCGCTTTCTTACACTCGGGATGGGCGAGAACTTTCGCGCCCGGATATTCGTTTTTAAGCTGCACGAGTTTCTCAACGGAGAACTGTTCGTGAACATGGCAGGCTCCATCCCATACCACCATGTCGCGTCCGGTGACCGAGCTTATATAATTTCCGAGATTACGGTCCGGTCCGAAAATCAGTTTTTCATCTTTCGGAAGAGCATCCACTATCTTGCGGGCGTTCGACGAGGTGACAACAATATCGGTAAGCGCCTTTACAGCAGCTGACGTATTCACATAGCTCACCACCGTATGGCCGGGATGCTCCTTTACGAAAGCTGCGAACTCATCGGCCGGACATGAATCGGCAAGAGAGCAACCGGCATTCACATCCGGAACAAGCACCTTTTTGTCCGGACATAGAATCTTCGCGGTCTCACCCATGAAGTGAACCCCGCAGAGAACTATCACCCGGTTCGGAAGCTTTCGGGCTATCTGAGCCAGAGCAAGCGAATCACCGATGAAATCGGCCAGATCCTGAATCTCCCCCTTCTGATAATAATGGGCGAGAACCACGGCATCTTTCTCTTTCTTGAGTCTGATGATCTCCTCTCTGATATCTGTTCCTTCGGGAATCGGCTCATTCACGAACCCGTTTTCAACATCCATTTCTTTATAATTTAAATTCTTTGAATTTTTAATGAAAAATAAAGCTTCAATCCTAATAGTAATAAAGGGTGTTGAAAGCTTACATAACTTTTAGCCTATTTTCTTGCTTTTTTGGGTTATTGAATTTATAAGCACTGTTACTGTCAGTTTATCAACATAACCCTCTATTGATAATTAGCGTTTTACGGAAGTTATCGACATGCTGTTAATAACATGCAAAGTTAATAACTTTCCATCTAAACTCCTACTAAATTTTGTGGAAAACCCCCTTCATAACCGGTCTATATCTCCGTTGACAGATATTTGTGATATATTACGTTATTTATATACCACTCTCATATTCACCTCACCAAATTTAGCTCATTCTATTTTCAACACTCTTCCCCACACTCTTTTCAACAATATCAACACTCTTTTCAACACATGTTTTTTATTACTTATAACTATAAAACGAGGGGAAGTGAGACTCACTTCCCCTCGTTTTATATGGTTGGAATAATCAGAAAATTCTTCCCGATATAGTAAATTTCAATACCGGCCATATTGTGATCTTATCCATTATTTTCTGGAAACTGTCATCTTCGCTGATATCGCTTAACATAAGTTTCTCGCCGTTGGCATAGATACTTGGTTTACCATGGAACTGTACGCCTAACTCCCAGCTGAAGTTTACACGCCGTTTGGGAATGAAATGGCCTGTACCGATACCGAGATACGGGCGGAATTTATTGACGCGGATAGTCCCTTCGATATTACCGTTGTCATCGAAGTCAATCTGATAGTCTCCAATCTGTACGTAGGGATTGTTTCTGAAATCGAGCATCTCCGGATCAACATGACCTTTGATTTTTACAAGATCACTGCCGCCGAAATATGCACCCGCAGCTATGAAGAGCGGAAATTTCTTTCCACCGGGATAGATATTGAATATCACCGAGCCTTGGACGCGCTTGAACGAGGCATCAAGAGTTACCTCATTATTGAATCCGTAATCGCCGGAATAGTAATTGTCATATTCAATCTCACTTTCGGTATGGAAACCGAAGCCGGGCATGATCGAGAAGCCTGCGCGTAATTCCACAAAATCGGTAACAGTAGTTCCGGCTTCGAAACCTATACCTGACGTACCTGCATGTACTCCTACACCGAGGTGATTGAAGATATTAAGCCGGTCAAGCGACGGAACTATCTGAGCGGAAGCTCCGAGGCAACATAATACAGTTAAAATAACTGACAATAACTTTTTCATATTGCTTAAATTTATGAGTTGTTGATTAGGATTATTTTTTGCAAAAGTATAAATAAAATAATTAGTGGTGAAGTTAAATGTTAAATTTATTTATAACTCATTTTGCCTGATGCAGGATGAAGTGTAACAGCATAAAAAAAGTAGTGACCATACGGCGCCTCGTGCCGGCATCCTTATCCTTCCAATTTTTTCTTCAATTCATGAAATGATCTGGTTTCCATAGAAGGTTTAATTGGCTGTAATGCTTGTCTATGTAGCGATTACAAATTAAAAAAAAGGTACTGAATCATATATCAGCACCTTTTTATTTTCAGGGAGTATTTTTATTATTCTGCATTGTTTTCTTCTGTAGCTGTTTCCTCAGCAGCGGCAGGAGCTTCTTCGGTGGCGGTGGGAGCAACTACAGGAGCGGGAGTGGCGTATTCTGTTCCGTTGACGGTCTGCACTTCGTTGACGGGCTTAACTCGGGCACCGCTCTGAACGAGGTTACGGGGCATTACGAATACGCTGATAATTGAAAGAACACAGATGATACCTGCGAGGGTCCATGTTGCTTTCTCGATAAAATCGTTGGTACGGCGTACGCCCATAATCTGGTTTGAGCCGGCGAATGCAGATGAAAGACCACCGCCTTTTGATTTCTGCACGAGTACAACGATGATAAGGAGGATAGAAACTAATACGGTTAAAATGATAATGAGCGTGTACATTTTTTTTCTTGGAACTATAGTTCGGTTTCTTTTTGTTTTTTTTCTGATATATTTTGGTTTTTAATGCTTATTTTGAGAATAACGCTGGGCTATTATCAGTTTGCGTAAAAACCGTAATTGGTCTGCAAAGTAAGCATTTTTTTCCGGAAATGCCAAACTTAAATGGCTAAGAATTTCATAAGCACGTTCATAACGTTTGGTTTTTATATAGATTTTAGCGAGACTCTCGCTGAGAAGTGAATTTTCAGCAGGTTCGGGAGATGTTTTTTTTCTGGGCGCGGTCACATTTCTTCCCGAGCGGCGCTGTCGCGACGTATGGCTTGTATCTTCCGATGCGGGCGGATCGATAGGAACCGTTGCATCTTCGTCTGCTGATTCCGGGATCCGGCCGCCGTTTACCGACAGTATGAATCGGTTGATACGGTCGTCTTGCGAATTGCCGTCGGGTGGTAGAACGGTTGGAAGCGCTTCCGCTTCTCTGGCAAGTTGCTGTGAGTAGTCGGCAACCGGATTGAAGATAAGTTTTTCAAGGGTCTCTGTTTCGTTATCTTCAACGTTACCGTAAGTTTTCAGGAATCTATCTATTGTATTTTCTGTAGTGGGACGGTGTGATGGCACACTTTCGGGGTATATACGTTCCGATTCATCCTCATCCGGATCAAGCAGACTGGCTGCGGCGTTCTCCCCTCCTCCGAGTGCTGAAGTTATACGGGCTATCGCGGCTGCGCGTTCCTGAGGATCGGTATCGGTTTTTTCAGCACGTATTTTCAGGGCTTCAGGCAGTGGGAAAAACGGATATCGCGCTTTCATTTCGTGCAGCCAGCTGTCGGTCACTTCCGAGAAGTCACCTTTGAGCATGGCTTTCAGTATGTTTGAATCCTGTTCTGTCATATGGCGGTAGATTAAGGCTGATGGCGTGAATTATCTTACCAGTTACCTAAAGTTGCGTTGAAAATCAGTTCTACCAGTTCTTTTGATATCTCTTCGCAAAGCTGATCCTGAACGTCGGTCAGCATCTCCGAGGCATCGAAATCGCGATATGCCGAAAAAGTCTGGTTTATATCGTTGCCCTCCTTTTTGGAGTCGGTATATTTTACACGCACGGTAATCGTAAGTCGTGTTTTCGAGGCGTATGCATCTTCCGTTACGGCCTGTGGAGTCAGATTATATCCTGTTATCTCCCCTTCCATTTCCAGATCGGAAGCTCCGTCGGTGGTGGTGAGGCGTGTGTTTCGGGTGATATAATCGAGAAGTGTATTTTCAAACATCTGTTGAAGCGGCGCATACACCAGTGCGGCGCGGATAGGGAATTCTCCTACATTTATCGTATGGTAAACCGTATAGTCTATGGCAGCTCCGTTCAGTTTATAACTTATGCGGCAACTCTGCGGCACCATCGCCATCAGCCCTGCTATCAATATTGTCAGAAAATGCTTCACCTCTTTTTTTCTTTTATTATCAGTTAAAATTCCGATTATCAATTACTGATTGGTAATTGTCAATTGCTTTCCAGCCCGAACTCCCTGATTTTTCTGTAAAGCGTGCGTTCGGAAATATTAAGTTCGGCAGCCGTGGGTTTACGCTTGCCGCCGTTACGTTCGAGAGCCCTGCGTATGGTTTCGCGTTCGGTTTCCTCAAGAGTGCGCCCTTCCCAGCGTTCCACCGTATGGAAAGGTACCTCCACCGGCTCCGCTTCCTCCACTACATTATTAGTAGTATCCTGATGTTGCATGAGGGGGTTATAAAGCGGATTGGTGCGTGGCGCCACCGCGACAGCCGTAGTGGTATGATGTGGTTCCGAAGCGGCCATAGAATGAGCATGATGTGGGGCAACATTCGTTGCGCGTTCTGCAATCTGGTCCTTCAGTTCCTCTATCTCATTCTGCATACGCAGTATCAGATTGAATAGCATCTCACGCTCATGTTCGTATGAATGCTGGGCAGCCGGTTCCTGATGTTTTACAGGAGTATACGTATCTGCGGCTTGAGGCAGATATTGCAGTAACATATCGCGTGTTACCTCTTTTCCCCCTTCAAAAAGCGCTATCTGTTCCACCACGTTCTTCAGCTGACGCACATTACCCGGCCAACGGTAATGGAGCAAAGTCTCTCGCGCGTTGTCGCTGAATGTTATCTGTGGCAGTCGGTAGCGTTCGGCGAAATCGCCGGCGAACTTGCGGGCCAGCAGTGTTATATCCGTACCCCTGTCGCGCAGTGGGGGAACTGCAATCTGAACCGTCGAGAGACGATAGAAAAGATCTTCACGGAACCGCCCCTCTTTCACAGCCTTCTCCATATCCACATTTGTGGCTGCAACAACACGCAGATTCGTTTTCTGAACTGTCGATGAACCTACTTTCATAAATTCGCCGCTTTCGAGAACGCGAAGCAGACGTGCCTGAGTGGTAAGCGGAAGCTCGGCCACCTCATCAAGAAATATTGTGCCTCCGTCAGCCTCCTCAAAGTAGCCTTTACGCGAGGAGATAGCTCCGGTGAAGGCGCCTTTTTCATGGCCGAATAATTCAGAATCTATCGTACCCTCAGGTATAGCACCGCAGTTAACGGCTATATAGCGCGAATGTTTGCGGGGGGAATAGGCATGTATTATCTGGGGAAAGAATTCCTTTCCGCTACCGCTTTCGCCGGTCACCAATACTGAAAGGTCGATCGGAGCCACACGCAGTGCCCTGCCTATCGCCTGTAGAAGCGACGGGGAATTGCCCACGATACCGAAGCGGGCTTTAGCCTGTTGTATGAGTTCCTGATTTGCCAATTTTTTTAGAATGGACGGGTGGTAATAGTGTTGCGCGCATACTCCTTATCGCGCAGGCAGTAGGTCTTTTCACGGAGAAAATCGCTGAATTCCTTTTCCGATCCCATGTGGTTGAGCTGCTCTTCTACGGAAATAGGCTCGCCAACGGTAATATGGAAGGTAGCATTTTTTTTGCGGAATACTTCGGCCGGATGGCGGAAAGTGCGCAGCTGCCAGCATGTGACACCCAGGAAGTTGAACCACCACGACTGGGAGCCGTGAAAGAAGATTGGAACTACCGGAACCTTAAGCTTCTCTATCAGTTGAATTATTGTCGGTTGCCATTCGCGATCCTTAAGCCGGCCGCGCCAGTTTACTTTTGCTACTGCACCTGCGGGAAAGAAACCTACAGGCATTCCGGAGCGCACGTTCTTTATTACCTCGCGGATGCCTGCCATCGATACTGCCTTTTTCTTCGGATCGTCCGAGGCCATCGCGTCAACTGCGATGAAGTTCGGCCGCATTGCCCATATATAGTTCAGGAACATATTCACCATCACCTTATATTCAGGTCGGCGGCTTGCTATGAGGTTGATGAGTATAATGCCGTCAAGAGCGCCGAAATGATGGTTGCTCACAGTTACAAACGCTCCCTGAGGCAGATTGTCGAGAATCTCGGGGTTATCTATCTTCAGTTTTATATTAAGATCGTTAAGCAGACCGTGAACGAACTGCGGACCCGGGGTAGCGGCATTGTGCGCATGGATATCGTTTACCTTGTCGAGTTCGATGAATTTGATGAACCATTCCACCAGCTTGCGGTGACCCTGAAGCTTGGGCACCATTTCCATTATATCGTCGGCATCGAGAACCGTCATTTTTTTCGGTTTCTCCTCGGCCTGATTATTTTTATCGTTTTCCATATGATGTAGTTGTAGTTTATTATGAGCGGATATGGAATATCCTCCCAATCTGCAAAGATACACAAAATCCCGGAATAAGAGTGTTTTCTCTCTGTTACATCCGTCGCAACCCATCAAAATAGTTCCTGTCGGGGTGCCTGTTCTGATGCGGTCGGGTGGCCTGCATACGGCGTGTTACCCGCGTCAAAATCCGGCTGCCGGAAACTGATTAGGTTGTATTAATGTATCAATGGCTGTGTCATTAATTCTTGACACAGCCATCGGGGGATATATATAGAGAGAATTGGAGTTCGGTATCTCAATATACCAGCGAGAAATTATCAACCCATAGGGTAAGGCCCGGAGTACCGACGTAGGCATCGCCGGAACCGGCCGAAGCCATAACCATGATATGAGTTGGAGTAGCGTCGGGAGCGTCCCAGCCGACCTCTTTCACAGGCACCATCTCCCCCTTCGAGTTGCGGGCATAGTAGCTGTTCTCCTCAGGGATAAGATCCATGAAGCTCTTGAATTCCGGATCGGAAGTGATATCGCCGTATTTTACGGCTATACGGTGGCCGTTTACCCAGCCTGAGGTTGATTTGCCATACTGCTCGCGTCCCGTGCCGACACGTTTTGCATAGAGGTTACCATCCTTATCCTCCCAGCGACGCTGAAGAATTACGTACACTTCAGAATTATCGTGACCGCCGAGCTCCTTTTTCGAGCCGAATCCGGGGGCATAGATGCGGGTTGCGTTGGCCGGCATGTCGATCTTATAGTCGAACTGAAGCGCCAGAGGGCGTTTGGTAAAGGGAATACCCATCTCCATTTTTGAATAGGGATTCTTTGTAGACTTTACAGGTTCAAGCATCTTGCCGAGGAAAATTGAACCGGGAACTATCACCTCCATATTCACAAGTCCCATCGCCTTACACTGTTCCATTACTGTAGAAAGTTTGCAGCAGCGCCCACCCCCCTCGCGTGTGTCGGGAAACACGGCGTTACTCCCCTTTACAACACCTACAACCTTCGCCATCACATTCGATGTGGCCCAAGGTGATCCACCTTGATTCGTGTAAGCAACCGCTCCATCTATCGTTGAGTTAGGAGCTATTTCGTAGAGGCTCTTTGTCTTGCCGCCTATAACCTTCGATTCCGGAACATTGCGGGTTACCCACTGTTCCATATCGCCATATTTTATAGGTTCTACGGTTTCAGCAGATGTAGTGAAACTGCATATTGTAGTGAGCGCGGCTGCGGCAATGAACTGTCTTGTGATGCTGGAGGTTTTCATTATAATCCCTTTTTGAAACGTTAGAAATGCGGACTTCACTTAATGTCCGTTAATTTGAGCAAAGTAAAAGTATAGGCAGCAAAATGTAATGATTGAGGCTACCTTCACTCATATAACGTTTCTGGGACAGATAAAGATTATTAAGGTTACAAAAATATTACAAATTTATTACACATATCTGTGGCAAAATATATAATACCCACATTTACACTTATATAAGTATTGTACAGTTTATAGAGACTCCCGGCTCTCCTTATCAATCTCTGACAATAGTTGCCGTAGCCATCGACGCTATCCCCTCTCCCCTTCCGGTGAATCCGAGCCGTTCGGTGGTAGTGGCCTTTACGGAAACGGCATCCTTTTCGATCCTGAGATCGGTTGCCACATTTGAACGCATCTGTTCGATATAAGGGAGCATTTTAGGAGCCTGGGCAATGATGGTGATATCCACGTTACCGGGCCGGAAGCCCTTTTCACCAATAAGGCGCGCTGTTTCACGGAGAAGCAAGCGCGAATCGGCTCCACGGTAGCGTTCGTCGCTGTCAGGAAAGTGATAGCCTATGTCGCGCAGGGCCGCTGCTCCAAGCAGGGCGTCGCATAGGGCGTGGAGAGCTACATCGGCATCGCTGTGGCCGAGCAGACCGAGACTGTAGGGTATGTCTACCCCGCATATGACAAGGCGCCGCCCCTCGGTGAGGCGGTGCACGTCAAAACCGTTTCCGATACGGATTTCCATATTACGGTGAAGGTTGGGTTTCTGGTTATCTTTTTCCGAAGAGGCTCTTCAGCCCATCCATGTCGAACGACAGGGTGAAACGCAGGGTCTGGTCAAGCGGAGATGTCTGGGCTGTAGCAAGCATGTATGAGGCATCCAGACGTACTACATTCAGCGAAAATCCCGCACCGAAGCCGAAATACTGGCGGTTGCCCTTGAATTCGCTCTCGTGATAGTAGCCGGCACGCAGGAAAAACTGCTGGTTGTAGCTGTACTCGGCACCTATAGAGTAATTGATCTCGCGGATTTCCTCTTTGGTGCCGCCGGGCGCGTCGCTGAACGATTTGAATATACCGCTGATCGGCGACATATCTTTCCAGTCGTCAAGAGCTTTCTGGTAAGCTTCCTGATCTTCCTGACCGTCGGCATTGATATAATCCTGCTGGCGGGGACGCGTCGGAACAAGCAGTTTGTTCAGGTCAAGGCTGAGAGCCAGAGTGTGATAATCGGCCAGTGGGAACATGAAAGTGGTACCCAGACGCAGGTTTGTAGGCAGAAAAGCAGGATTGTTGCCGTTGTCATATGCGACCTTTGAACCGATATTGGATACATTGAAGCCCCACGACCACTGACACTCGTTCTGACCGATGATGGGATATGTGGTATAATATCCCGAGATGTCGGCTGCGAACGCCGATGCGCCTGTAGAGTTATCGCCTACGTCGGAGGTGTTGTAGGCAAGGTCGGAGTATATGTAGCGGAACACTACGCCCATTGAAAATTTCTCCGACAGTTTGCGTGAGTAGCCAAGGTCGAGAGCCATTTCGTAGGGATTGATACTGCTGTTAACCCCTGCTACGTCGGTGGTATTCACCTCACCCAGCGAGAAATAGCGCAGCGAGGCGCTCAGAGCCTGATTGTCCTGCGATCCTATTTTCCAATAGCCGGCAAGGTCGGCCAGAAAAATATCGTTCACAAGTTTGCGGAGCCAGGGGGTATAGCTCAGGCCTATCGATCCCTGTGAATAGGCGAACGCATATTTCGAAGGATTCCAGTATTGTGAGTTCACATCCGGATCGGTTGCGGCACCGAGATCGCCCATGGCGGCGCCGCGGGCGTCGGGAGCGATGCTGAGCGATGTAACACCGGTCTGTATGGGGTTGAATTCATTTTTGATATTGTCGGCGGCATACAGGGCGGGGGAGCATACACCGGCTATTATAGCCGCTGCTGCCAATGCCTGTCCGCGATTTGCCATATTTGCGTTTTTTCTCATCGGTTTTCGTTCAGGATGTTTATTGCCTGACTTACTATATAACTGAAAAATGAGCCTTTTATTGTCCGGCGGCGTTCACTTCATGTTGCGCGGATGATGTGTGAGTATCTCTTCACGGAGCCGGGTGGTGTCGAGATGGATATAGATTTCGGTGGTGGCTATGCTCTCGTGACCCAGCATCTGCTGTATGGCCCGCAGATTGGCGCCCCCTTCCAGAAGATGAGTGGCGAAGCTGTGGCGGAGGGTATGGGGTGAGATTGTGCGCTGTATGTCGGCGGCAGCCGCGAGCCTGCGGATGATGGTGAACACCATCTGGCGTGTCAGCCTGTGACCGCGGCTGTTGAGAAACACATAGCTCTCCTCCCCGCGGTCTATTTTGAGTCCGCAACGTTCGCCGTGGATGTAATCCGATATGTAGGCAGCTGCCGTCGGCGACATGGGAACCATCCGCTCCTTGTTTCCTTTGCCGTGAACGACTATATAAAGTTCATCAAGGTTGATTCGCGAAAGTTCGAGGTTTACAAGCTCGCTTACACGTAGTCCGCAGCCATATAGGGTTTCGATGATGGCGCGGTTGCGCACGGCTGCGACACTGTCGGGATCGATCGCCTCTATCAGGCTGTCTATCTCATCGATAGATAATACTTCCGGCAGATGATGACCCGGACGGGGTGTCTCGAGCAGTAAGGTGGGATCCTCTTCGATATAATTTTCTGTTCGCAGGAAGTGGAAAAAGGCTTTTATTCCCGAAATCACACGTTTGCGGGAGGCCTCGGCGATGCCGAGATCGAACAGAGTGGCGGCGAAATTCTGAAGGCGGGGATAGTCTACGTCGCGCAGAGCGGCGTTTTCGCACGTAAGATAATCTATGAGTTTCCCTGCGTCGAACAGATACGATTCTACCGTATTTTCCGACAGTCCGCGCTGAAGCATCAGATATGCGCGATACTGTCGAAGCAGGGTGGGTATATCCGGAATCTGTCTCACATCAGTATGTCGAAGGTCTGGTGGGGGAGTGAGCGCCGTCCGACATAGATGCCGGTATATCCGTCGGTGAAGCCCATCCCGTAGCCGGTCATGGAGGTAATCTCTTCCCAGATGGTAGCCATCACGGGAATGGAGTGGAGATTGCGCATGAAAAACACTGTATCCCCATTCTCAAGCAAAGTGCGGGCATAATTCATCAGATTATCCTTAGACTGCGGCAGACACTGGTTGATGAGTACGAATGGCTCGGTATCGCCGGTGTTTTTCATGTCAGGAACATGCGACGCATCCCATACCTCCACTGAGCAATGTGGTAGTGCGCGTTCTACAATTATGTTGGTTACCTCATCGCCGTGACCCGCTTCCACCACTATGGAAGGGGCGAAATGGCACAATACACGGAAGAGCATCCATGCTTCAGGCACCGACATATCGCGCCCGGCGAATATCTCGTTGAAGCCTGCCTTACGCGCCTTCGGACAGAAGGCTGCTATCTCCGCGTAAGCGTAATATTCAGCCTCTCTTTCACCGATAACTTTGGTTATGAAGTTGAAAGCGAAAGGGGAGTGTACGCCGAAACCTTTGCTGCGCCGCCAGCGGGCCGGATATGATATGATGCGTTTAAGATCCATTTTCCGGTTTGGTTATTTTTCAGCTGATGTTTCTCTCCTGTTCCGGCTGAGACTTACTGTCAGGGATAGGAACAGAAGCATATATATGATTAGCACTGCGATGCGTGCGGCTGCTACAGTGCGGTTTACAGATTCGGGATTGAAAGTGAACTCTATAGTGTGGTGACCGGCCGGAATTGTGAGTGCGCGCAATATGTAATTCACACGGCCTATGTCGGCGCGCTTGCCGTCGATTGTCGCATGCCAGCCCCAGGGGAAATAAATTTCGGAAAATACGGCTGTCCCCCCGTTGGCGGTCGTGGCGCTGTAGGTGAGGTGTCCCGGTGCATACGACGTTTCGAAAATGGTGTCGCCTGCTTCCTTCGGAGCCGTGGCGGTTCCAAGAGCCGTGGCGAAACGGCGGTCGGCAACGGCCTCGGTTGCCGGATCGAGATTATCGAGTGCATTCATTTCCGCATCGGGACTATCCACATACACGAGCTTGTCTATGAACCAGGCGTTTCCAAGCGCTTCGGGATTGGTCACAAGATTGCCGTCAGGCCCGATTATATATTTTGCGTTCAGCATGTCGAGCATCCGGAAATCGGCCTCGGACGTTGAGCCGCGGCTGAAATTGCCGAGATGGCGTTCTATCATGTCCTGATAGCGGCTCAGTTTGGCCGCATGGTAGCCGCCTATGGCTTTATGGTGGTAAGAGGGGGCGGCCTGATAGAACTCCGGAATATTCATCACACGGTAGTTCATGGCTGTGTCGGCGAGAATCGTGCGGTCGTTTGCTGTAAGCGGGAACATTTCCGACGCGCTTGTCTCAGGCGAGCAGAAGCTGTCGTGGTCGAGATAACGCTTGTTTACCGTGAAGAGGTCGCCGCATATGAGAAGGCCTACGATCAGTGCCCCTGTCCACCCCTTCATCTTCCCGTTGATGCAGAGTATCACGATTGCGAAAGCTGCCGCAATGAACAGAAGCGAGCGCAGCGAATCGGCCTTTACCATCGAGAAACGAAGGTCGGTAACTGCGGCGGCGATTGCCGGATTGTCGACAGAGAACATGTTTATGGCCTGCTCGGGATAGCCCTGCTGAGCAAGCTGATAGCCTATCATCTGTGATATCTGCTGGTCACCCTCGGTGATAGCCGATCCGTAGATACCGGGCGATAACCATCCGGCCAGACAACATACTGCCGTGATTCCGAAAGCGATGTATACCGGACGCAGATATTTTGCGCGTGATTCGCCTGCGGGAGCTGACAGCAGTTTCTGAAGTGCGAGAACCGCCAGAAGCGGTATGGTGAACTCCGCTATCACGAGTATACTCTCCACGGTACGGAATTTCGAATACATCGGGATATAGTCGATGAACAGATCCGTAAGCCACATCAGGTTTCTTCCTAAGGCAAGCCCTACAGATAGCAATGTCATTATCAGAAGTACCCATTTTACAGGACCCTTTACTATGAAGCATCCCAGCAGGAACAGGGTGAAGACTATGGCTCCCACATATACGGGGCCGTTTGTTCCCTCCGGCTCGCCGAAATATCGGCTCACATAGTTGGTTATATATCCCTTTTCCGCCTCGTTAAGATGTGCGTCCGACAATATGTCGGTGGCAGCGGGAAGTGTGACAAGCGATGTGGCCCGCATATTTCCTCCGACCGGCTTGGCGGATGCTCCCCCCTTGATATCCGGAATCAGAAGGCTGAAACTCTCGGCACGTCCGTAGCTGTACTGGGTGATATAGTCGCGGTCGAGCCCTGAAGTTTTTTCATCGCTTTTACCGTCGTCGCCGGTCAGCTCCGAATGTCCCCCGCGCATAGTCTCCTTTGAATACTCGTAGGTATTGTAGAGGCTCGGCAGATTTGCTGTTACTGCGAGCAAGGCAGCCACTGCGAGTGCCCCGGTGGCTTTACACCATCCCGGTACCGATTTATTTCTGACAGCCTTATAAAGATATGCCGCTGCCAGAGCCACGATCACGAACAGGAAGTAGTAGCTCATCTGAACATGGTTGCTCTGAATCTGCATCATGGCGAAAAGGGCCGCCAGGGATGCTCCTGTGAGCCATCTTCCGCGGTATGCCATCACGACTCCGGCTATCGTCGGCGGGATATAAGCCAGTGTCACGAACTTCCATATATGGCCCGCTCCTATGATGATGATGAAATAAGTTGAGAATCCCCACGCTACGGCTCCTATCAATCCGTAGTACCATCTCACACGCAGTGCGGCCATTAAAATAAGGAAACCTGCCATCATCATGAACAGCAGATTGGACGGGGAGGGGAGGCCCAGTCCGTAAACCTTGGTTATCCACGAGAACATCCCGTCACTGGGATAGGTAGGGGAGATCTGGAAGGTCGGCATCCCTGAGAACAGTGAGTTGGTCCATCGCGGAGCTTCGTCGCCTGTCGCCTCCACATAGGCTTTCACCTCCTGTCCGATTGCCGCTCCCTGCTGCATGTCGTGCTGACGTAGTTCGTTGCCCATCGTCGCATCGGGGTAAAAATAGGCAAGCGCCAGCAACGCGCATGCTGCCAGGCTGATAAAGAAGCCGTAAAACTGAGGATTGCGCACGAGCGCTGTAAAATTCTGAGGTATAGCTTTGAGTTTCCGCGCTATAGCGGATGTGGAGTAGTTGCTGTTCATGTTACGGGTTATCGTTACAGACAGCAAAGGTAATGATTTTCAGAGAAATTACGAAATAAAAAAATGATATCGCACCATCCCGCGGCGATAGAGGTCATTTGGCGCTCACGCGCTTTGACGACGCAACACGGATCGCACGCGCGCCATAAGCTCGCGCAGCGAAAACGGTTTGATCAGATAATCGTCTGCTCCGGCATTGAGAGCGTTGATGATGGTATCGGGCGACATGTTAACCGAGCAGGTGATTACCCCTATGCCTGCTGTGTCGCGATGCTGTTTAACCTGATCAACCACTTCGAGACCGGTATTGTTGTCGATACTCAGGTCGATTATCATCAGCGAATACTTGGTCAGGTCTACATTATACATTTCCTCGGAGGAAGTACACAAGTCCACCGCATACCCTTCCGGACTGAAATGAGCCTTGATGATATCGCCCATGTGGGGGTCATTGTCAAGAACAATGATCCGTCCGCGCGGGGTGGCGACACTCTTTTTGTTGGATGAACTGAACAACATTGTGGAATGGCTCGGCTGAACCGAAAGCGTTAGTAATACAAGAATAATCCCGATAGCTCCGGGCCGGGAGCGATGCGTTCCTCAGCGCGGGGCTTTTCTTTTCTTCAAAAGTACAAATAAAGGTTACCATTATGCAAGACGGTAACCTTTTTGTAAAAACTTTGTAGTTATAATTTATCAGTTTGTTCCGAGATGTTACAAGCGTAACAGATCAGTAGGAAAATTGCATAATCTGCAATACTTTGTGTTGAAAAAACGGCCACACAGCGTTTGTAGCGATGATTTCTACAATTTGTTGACAGGATATCTCGGCATCACATACACCCTGTATTCGCCGGGTTTGAGTGATTTCGGATACTCCTCATGTTTCCCTGTGAAATAATTGATCATGTTGTTTGCCGCAGGTTTTTCACCTGTGTAACGGATCTTGCGGGTTTTCGAGCCGAGGTTCACCATCACAAGCACCTCCGATCCGTCGAGCTGACGCGAGAATATGTAGAGATCGTCGCTCTTGGCGGGGTAGCGCACTACATGTCCCCCGTAGATTCCGGCTTCACCGGCACGCAGGGCTTTCTGCGAATGTTTAAGCGCGTTCAGCCTGCTGTAAAAATCGAAGTAGCTGTTACGCGGCTCGAAAACGGGAGCCTCATCCTTCCTGAAAAATTCGAACGCACGGTTCATGCCGGTTTCCTGTCCGGTGTAAATCAGCGGCATCCCGGGCAGCGTGTATGAAAGTACCGCCATAGCTTCAGTAAGATTACCGAATCTGTCGAACTCCGTCCCCTCCCATGAATTGTAATCATGATTGGTGATCATGTTCATCATATACGTATCCGCAGGATATTCTTTATGTTGCGAGGCTAAGAGCTTGTCGATATCGGTTGCATGGCTCTTACCCGGATCCCCTCCGGCTGCATACTGCCCGGCATTGTTGGCTATGGCCTTGAACAGATTGGCAAGCGGCCAGTTGTAGGCCATATCGAATCCTTCGGCTTGCAGAGCCGGATCGGAGGCTTCGGCAAGCATGAATATTTCCGGTTTCACACTTTCTAATTTCGGGCGCACTTCATTCCAGAAATCCGCCGGCACCATCGAGGCTGCGTCGCAGCGGAAACCGTCGATATCAGTCTCACGCAGCCAGAAAGCCATAGCATCCGTCATATATTCCCGCAGGCCGGGATTGGAATAGTCAAGCTGGCTTACATCCGTCCAATCCTGAGGATGAACGGGTTCACCCGATGCGTCGTACCGGTAGAAATCAGGATGATATGTCAGCCACCAGTGATCGTTGCCTGTATGGTTCGGTACCCAGTCGATAATCACCTTCATGCCGTTCTCGTGGGCAGTCTTCACAAAGTGGCGGAAATCGTTCATTGTGCCCAGCTCCGGATTGAGTGCCTTATAGTCGGCTGCCGCATAATAGCTGCCAAGCTCTCCCTTACGTCCTTCGGCCGAAATCGGGTGTACGGGCATTATCCACAGAATGTCCACCCCCAGATCCCTAAGCCGGGGAATCTCACGCTCTACAGCGGAAATCGTCCCTTCAGGGGTCATCTGACGCCAGTTTACCTCATAAATAACGGCATCGCGGCTCCACTGGGGATGCGCAACTTTCGTATGGGCGGCCTTCGGCGCCGGAATATTTTCTATCGGCAGCGCCAAAGCGCGTGCCACGGCGCTCCCCGGCAGGGCGCCGATAGCCGTGGCGGCCATCAGCCCTTTGACAATCAGTTTCTTCATATCGTCGTTTTAAGTAGAATCCTGTTACTGATAAATCTTATAAATTGTATCATCCCTTTCCCCGCTCTCCTGCTCTGTTACCCTTACTTCCTCAACACCGGCCATCTGAACGTATTGAGCGCATGCCTCAGTTCCCTCTCCCTGCCACCGAGATAGCTGTTTAGAAGTTTGTGGAATCTTTCGCTATGGTTCATTTCCGACAGATGTGCCAGTTCATGATAGATTACATAATCCGACAGTTCGGCAGGAAGAAACACCAGCACGTAACTGAGCGCTATTATACCGTCGCCTGAGCAATGTCCCAGAGTGCGGTGTCCCGACGAGATTGTCCAGCCTACCGGTTGCCTCCCTATCTGACGGCTGATCTCTTTCGCACGTCCTATCAGCACCTCGGGGGCTACCTTCCGGGCTATCTTGCATAACATGTCGCTTATCTGGCGGGAAGTGCTGTCGAAATCCCAGTCCCAGTTGCTTCCTACTTCCACTGCAGACACCGGCACTCCGGCGGTACCCAGAATCTTGTCGGGAGCGAAATTCTGCCCTTTTATCACAAAACTCACATACCCGCACACAATCTCCTGACCATCGTGATATCTTACCTCCGGGCGGGTCGCCATCAGCCGCGGCGTCAGATTATCGATTATTCGTCTGAGTTCGCTCACACGGATCCCCTGAGGGACATTTACGCTGACAGCCCCGTTTTTCCACCGTGCGGACACGTGCCGTGAATGCTGACGCACATTCACCGTCACCGTCCCCAACACCTCATGTTCGATCACACCTGCCGCCATTTTCCTTACCCGCCGTTTTTATTATAAGTTCTGAATCGCTGTGGATTCACAGAAAATCCACGGTAGAATATATTGCCGATTGCTTATTAGACCAAAGTATTACCTAGCCCCAGTTTTTCGCGAAGCGTATCGGTAAAAGTATGCTCCGTCTGCTGAACGACATTTACCCCGTAGGGGGCGCGTGTCACCGTCAGCACCGCGTTAAGAGGCAGCGTCACAGGCTTGCCGTCGGCTGCCAGATGAAATCCTTCACCACGCGCATCCACACGCAACTCTATCCGTGAACTGTCCTTGACAACCAGCGGACGCATCGAAAGGCTGTGGGCCGCTATAGGGGAGAGCACCCATCCCGCAAGCTCCGGATCCAGAATCGGACCCCCGACCGACAGATTGTAGGCCGTGCTGCCAGTAGGAGTGGAGATTATCAGGCCGTCACCCATATAGTTTAGCGACGACCGCCCGTTGATAGTGGCGGCAATACGGAGCATCGAAGCTATATCGCCCCGCGTAAGTGCTATTTCGTTGAGAGCCGTAAGCTCTTTGGTAAAAGGCTTCTGCCTGCCATCCTCCGTGGCGGGAACCTCTATCTTCACATGGAGCATCGAGCGCTTCTCCACACGGAAGTCACCCTCAAGCAGATTATTGTATATTTTCTCGGGATCGTCGAAAGTAAAAGCCGACAGATATCCCAGATGACCCGTATTGATGCCGGCCACCGGAATTTCCGCGTCTCCTACCCATCGGGCGGTTTTCAGGAAAGCACCGTCACCGCCGATGCTGAGTGCCAGATCGGCCTTAGGCTGGAGGCTCAGAGGAGTGTAGTCGAGCCCCATCCGGAATCGATCGCCAAGGTGAATGGTCAGATAGTCGAGGAAACGTTCGCTCATCACCACATCGTCGCCCCTCCTGACAAGCGTGTCTGTCAGGGTACGTATGGCTTCCAGATGCTTTTCCTGATGCCGGTTTCCGTTGATTGCTATTCTCATAAATAAGAAGTTAAGAAGTGGAGAAGTAAAGAAGATGTTAAAAGGTGGAGAAGTATTAAGGAAAGGAAGATGTTTAGCCAAGAAGTCAGTATTATTGCTTTACTTCTCGACTTCTCCACATCTTCTTGACTTCACATTTCCAGATAATGCAATAGTTCGTTGAGGCGTTCCCGGTTGCGGTCTACCTCCTGAGGAGTATACTGTCCGGTAGCGTGAATCACCTCATAGCCGTATCGCTCCAGCGAGCGGGCTACTCCTTCGGGCGACGCGCTACCTACCGTAAGCGCCACCACAAGGCGTCCGGCCGCATCGCGCATGCCTGTCACAGACAACCCCTCGAGCTGGGTGTCGCAATCTTCCACAGCTTTGGCTATCGCAGAGCCGCTGTAGTCGCGCGGGGCGCATGCCACCAGCAGCTGCGAAGAGTCCGATCGGGGAGGCCAGATCACTTCGAGCTTCTCAGGGCGGCTCAGGCTACCCGACATAAAGCGCTTTAATATTTCATGTTGCTGATAGGTCACTTCGTCTGTTACTTGATGAAAATCCGCCGGAATTGCCTCCGGGCAGGCATCGTTTAACTGAGTTTTATTGTCAAATTCTGTTAACGATAAAAATAATGAGGGCGTTTATTCGCGAACTCT
The DNA here is from genome assembly GCA_014800795.1 of Bacteroidales bacterium. Classification (GTDB taxonomy): domain Bacteria; phylum Bacteroidota; class Bacteroidia; order Bacteroidales; family Muribaculaceae; genus UBA7173. The sequence goes on from JAAVFL010000005.1 coordinate 128,396, forward strand.
TGAATTTTCTGACTAATTTTGTGGTCTGAATTCACTCACAAAGATACGGAATAATCCTTTTAGTTTCTAACAAAGGAACGGTTATTAAAGATTTTTCGCTTTTGCAAAAAATGATATGACTACCAATCTGAGCGTCAACATAAACAAAGTGGCAACTCTACGCAACGCCCGCGGAGAGAATACCCCCGATGTCAGCCGGGTGGCTGTAGACTGCGAGAGTTTCGGGGCCGACGGTATCACCGTTCATCCCCGACCCGACGAGCGTCACATTCGTCGTGAGGATGTATTCATGCTTCGTCCTCTGGTAAAAACCGAGTTCAACATCGAAGGCTATCCCACTCCTGAATTTATGGATCTGGTACTGAAGGTGAAACCCGAGCAGGTGACACTCGTTCCCGACGCACCGGCCGACCTCACATCATCGGCAGGATGGGATGTGGAGCCCAACATGGAGTTCCTCACCGGAATTATCGACACTCTGCGCGAAGCCGGAATCAGAAGCTCCATCTTCGTCGGAACCGACTGCGACAACATACGCATGGCCGCAAAAACAGGTGCCGACCGCGTTGAACTGTACACCAAACCATATGCCGACAATTTCGCGCGCAACCCCGAAGAGGCCGTAGCTCCATACGTAGAGGCATCGAGGGCAGCCCGTAAGGTCGGGCTCGGAGTGAACGCCGGCCACGATCTCAGCCTCGAGAACCTGCGCTACTTCAAGGAAAACGTACCATACCTCAACGAGGTATCAATCGGACATGCGCTCATTTCCGACGCCCTGTATCTCGGACTGCCTGAGACAATCCGGCGCTATAAGGCCGCTCTCAAATGACACGGCCCGATCTATCAGTCAAGCTTATAAACGTCTAATTCCCAACATACCGATACATGCTTTTACTCGACGTCGCAATCAACGGCAATCCTGTTGCCGACGCTACCGCCCCAGTTACCCATGAGATGGAACTGTCACTGTGGGATCTCTGTCTTAAAGGAGGCCCGATCATGATTGTTCTCGCAGTGCTTTCCCTGGTGTGCATCTATATTCTCATAGAGCGGGCCATTGTAGTGAACCGCGCAGCCCGCGAGGACCAGACATTCATGCAGCGTATCCGCGACTACATCCATGAAGGTGAGATCGAAAGTGCGTTCAACCTCTGCAAGAAAAACAATTCGCCCTACGCACGTCTCGTTGCCAAAGGCATCAGCCGCATCGGGCGTCCGGTCAACGATATCCTTGCCGCTGTAGAGAATACCGGAAACATCGAGGTCGCAGGGCTCTCCAAAGGGCTTCCGTGGCTTGCAACAACTGCCGCCGGTGCCCCGATGCTCGGATTCCTCGGAACTGTCGTAGGTATGGTCGAGGCTTTCTATGCCATAGCGGCTGAAGGTAATTCAGCCAATATCGCCACATTCTCATCCGGTATATATACCGCCCTTGTAACCACGGTGGCCGGGCTCGTTGTCGGAGTTGTGGCGCTATTCGCCTACAACTACCTTGTCGCACGCATCAATTCGGTGATGAATATGCTTGAATCCAAATCGATGGAATTCATGGATCTTCTCAACGAACCTGCAATCTGACAGCGTACATCACCCCCTGCGGCATATATATCGGCGGCGTCTGCCTCTCCGCAATGCCGGCGACCTGAATAATTAATTCCGATACAAGCTACTGTATTAAATACCTCATACCGTGCTCAAACGTCCACATCAGATGATGGCAGCTTTCTCGATGGCGTCGATGACCGATGTTATCTTCCTGCTGCTGATATTCTTTATGGTTACCTCTACATTCGTGTTCCCTACAGGGCTCGAACTTACTCTGCCCCAGAGTACCGAACAGAGCGCCATAAAGCCAAATACAAGAGTATACATCGACCAGGAGGAGAAAATCTTCGCTTCGTCAGGCGAGGAGCAGCCACAACCTGTAGAGATGGAAGCGCTCGTAACATTCCTCAATCTTGCCCAGCAACAGGATTCCGCCGGATTTATAGCATTATATGCCGACGAAAACGTCCCGTACGGAAAGATTGTGGAGGTTCTCTCGCTCGGAGCCTCAAATAACCTGAGAATGGTACTTGCCACAAAGCCGGTGGCTTCTCCCGCCTCCCAGACCCCTTCTGCCGTCAACGCAGCCGATCCGCAGACCGCTCAGCAGACAGATGTCGTTCCCGTCCTCAACCAGTAAAAAATCCTGTCTTTGCAGAATAAAGATAAAATAATAGCTCTTGCAGGCACAGTGCTGTTCCATATGATAGTGCTGCTGACTTTTCTGTTCTCCTTCATAACATATCCCCCCGAGGGGATGGAGGACTGGACTCCCGAGCCTGTTCATGAGATTGTGGTGGAAGAGGTGGAGGATCTTTATGCCACCGGCGAGTTCGTGCGCACCGGCGATCTTCCCGTTCCTGCGGCTCCCGTCGACAAGCCTGCACCTTCCGATGTGAGCGATCCCGTTCCGACACAGGATTCCCCCGACCTCGAGAATGCAGGTGAACCGGCAACCCAGCCTAAGGTCACCACTTCCGAACGCCAGTCGCCGGCTCAGGTGAAAAAGGAGAAAAAAGGACCCACCGAAGAGGAAATACGCAAGGAAAAGGAGCGGCAGGAAGCCAAACGTCAGCAACAGGCGAAAAAGAATGTCGAAGCCGCTACCAACCGCGCTTTCGGAGGCGATAAAGGGAAAGGTACCCCCGGAGCTGTAGAAGGAAATTCCGATACCGGAGAGATTACCGGTACACCCGGCAACGGGCTTAAAGGGCGCACTATGGAATCGTGGACAAGTGTCCGCGGAAAAAAACTTGGCACTATTGCGATACGTGTTAAAGTAGATGCTTCAGGGCGTGTCGTTTCCGCCACATATAGCGCCTCAGGCAGCTCAGGCACGGTTGCGGCCGATCAGGCTATGCGTCAGCAGTGCATCGCCAGATCAAAAGAATGTCGTTTTTCTGTATTAGAAGGCTCACCCGTGCAAACCGGAACCATCACTTGGGTGTTTAAGTAGCAGAGGGATAAGGAGACCGCTCCCGATTCAGTCGGTCTTCATTTAGTATTTTACCGTTATGCTTTGCTACATTGCTCAGAAATTTCCGCACACAGAATCTGCCGACTTCAAGGCACGCACCGATATGGATGCGATAATGGCCTCTGAGGGATTCCGTAATGTCGGCGTCAGAAACAATCTCCGTTCCAACCGCTTCGCAACCCGTCTGGCCAGACTCGGGGGAGTGCTTAAAGCCGGTCTGATGCTTCACCGTGGCGACACGCTTTTCGTGCAGTATCCCGACCGCGACTACACTCTGATTTGCCGTCTGGCACATCTCAGGGGTGCAAAGGTTGTGACACTTGTCCACTGTCTTGAATCGCTTCAGGAAAATGCCGGGCTGACCCCGTTTCAGGAGGTTGCGGCGCTTTCCCAGAGCAACTACATAATAGCGCTCAATGAAGCCATGGAAAGATGGCTCGGAGAGCATGGAAGCACCGTTCCTTCCACTTCTCTCGGCATATGGGATTATCTCTCACATGAGGCCAGGGAAGCCCGTCAGACGGCAAATACGGAGGTCCCGCGCAGAAGTCAGCCTGATCCTGTGATTGCAAAGGATGGATACACCGTGATGTTCGCCGGAGGAGTGAGCCGCAGGCGCAATCAGTTCCTTTACGACTGGGGCACGGTGATCGACGGCTACAAGGTTGTTGTTTTCGGCAATAACTTCGATCTTACTCAGGCGGCGGCCCCCGCTCAGTTCCGCCTTCGCGGTTTCGTGCCGTCAGGGCTGATGATACGCCACCCGGAGGGAGACTTCGGCCTCGTCTGGGACGGATGTTCAATCGATTCATGCAACGGGCAGATGGGGGAGTATCTCCGATACAACAATCCTCATAAAGCCTCGCTGTACATACGCTGCGGGGCGCCGGTAATTGTATGGAAACACTCCGGACTGGCTCCTTTCGTTGAAGCGGAGGGGATAGGGTTCACCATCGAATCGCTTGATGAGATCTCTGCCCGTCTGCGCGCCATGACCCCCGAGGAATACACGCGCATGAAGGATAATGTCGGCCGTATCAGCGCCCGCCTTGCAACCGGATCATACTTCCGTTCGGCAATCGCCCGCGCCAACGAAGCGCTTGCGCCGGCAGTCACACAGATGCGCCGGCTTTTCGCCTTCCGCTGATTCCTCTGCTCTCCGCTCAAATCTTCTTATCTTCTATAACCATGCAGATCTATTGCAAAAACATCAGTGAGTATCTCCCCGTGGAGGGAGGTGAGACCTTGGCGGAGATCGCCGCCCGTATCGAGCCGCGCCTCGGAAATCTGAACCCTATCTGTGCCCTGGTCAATAATAAGACCGAACCGCTTCAGTACCAGGTTTTCGGACCAAAGCAGGTTGAATTTCTTTCAGCTACTTCGCGCGCCGGAGAGAGGGTATATATCCGCTCTCTCTGCATGATGTTGTACTGTGCGGTAGCGAAGTGTTTTCCGGGAATGCGGCTCCGCATCGAGCATTCTATCGCCGGCGGTTACTACTGCCGTCTGTTCGAAGACGGCAAGAGTGTGGACGCATCGCGGATAGGATATGTCACTGAAAATCTTGCCGCGCAGATGCGCGCTCTCGCGGGGCGTGCTGTCCCGTTCGAGCGGAAAGAGCGTCTGACGTCCGATATCATAGGGGAATTTCGTTCTGAAGGGCTCAATGACAAGGTGCTGCTACTTGAGACGATCCATGAACTCTACACGGTTTATTACCGTCTTGAAGGGGTTGCCGACAGTTATTACGGTGCGCTTGCACCACACACGGGATATATGTCGGTATTTGATCTGGTGCCTTATAAGGAGGGTTTCCTGTTGATGGGCTTCAATCGGGCTGATCCATCCCGGCCCGCCTCTTTCTTCCCTCAGGAGAAGATGTATGAAGCCTATATCGACTACCTGCATTTCAACGATGTTCTCGGAATACGCAATGTCGGACAGCTCAACCGTGCGGTTGAAGAGAAGCGTTCCGCATCGCTTATCAATGTGGCGGAGGCTCTTCACGATAAGAAAATCGCGGCCATTGCCGATGAAATTACATCGCGCTACCATAAGGGAGGAGCACGCATAGTGTTGGTTGCCGGCCCCTCTTCCTCGGGTAAGACTACATCGACCAAGAGGCTCGGGATATATCTTATGACAAATCTTCTGTCGCCGCGCATCATATCGCTTGACAATTATTTCGTGAACCGCGAGATGACGCCGCGTGATGAAACCGGCGACTACGATTACGAATCGCTCTACGCGCTTGATCTGAAGCAATTCAATGCCGATCTGGAGGCACTGCTGCGAGGTGAGGAGGTTGCGTTGCCTACCTACAGTTTCGAGTTGGGTAAACGCGTTTACAAGGGTGATACACTCAAGCTCGATGACAATTCAATTCTTCTTATCGAGGGTATCCACGGATTGAATCCCGAGCTTACGGCGGGCATTGAGGAGCGCATGAAATACAGGGTATATGTATCGGCACTAACTACCCTCTCGATCGACGATCACAACTGGATTCCAACCACAGACAACCGCTTGTTGCGCCGTATCATACGCGATCATAAATATCGCGGCACATCGGCTGTCGAAACCATACGCCGCTGGCCAAGTGTGCGCCGTGGCGAGGAGAAATGGATTTTCCCCTTCCAGGAAAATGCCGACAGCACATTCAACTCCTCCCTTATCTTCGAACTCGGAGTGATGAAAGATTACGGAGAGGCAATACTGCGCGATGTTCCGAACGACGTTCCGGAATATGCCGAAGCTTACCGCCTCCGCCGATTCCTCGGATATTTCAAGCAGATAGGCGATCAGGGAGTTCCATCTACCAGCCTGCTCCGTGAATTCCTCGGCGGCTCATCGTTCAAGTATTGATAACGATGTAAGAAGATACCGCTCATCAGAGGCTATATATGCCATAAGAGTAGCCGTGTCAAAATGAACGACACGGCCACTCTTATGGCATGGTGACAGGCTACAGTTCAATGTGAGCCGTAAATCTCGATGTCGCCGATACGCACGAATCCGTCTGCGCCGCCGTCTGTGACGTTTACACGCACGTAGCGTGCCTCGGTGGCGACGATCTCACCCTCACTCACCGGGGATGTGTTGCCGGTGTGAGTGCCTGCCGTAGTCCACGTATTGCCGTCGAGACTTGTTTCAATCGTCAGATTACGGCTGTTCAGCCTTGGATCCAGCCCTCCGGCCTCGGCATGCCGCACTACGTAGCGGCTGATACTGTATGGCTCCTTGAAGTCGAGCTGCACCCAGGCGCTTCCGTCGGCGGTCTGTGAAATCCACATATATTTTTCAGAGGGTGAGCCATTTGCTGCGAAGCCGGCGTCTGTCTGAGCCGGCGACGAAGTTACTGCCGTCTCTTCAAGCATACAGAGATTGAAGGGGAGATTATGAGCTTCATTATAGTAGCTGAACCAGTGGTCGGCACGAACGATATTGACATTGCCGGGTGACAGTTCGTCGAGTCTTGTCTGGAGGGCTACGAGCTTGTCGGGCCCCGCATCCCAAACGGAAGCCTGTCCTGTAACGAACATCGGTTCCGTGCCCTTGAAGTTACGTATGTCACGGTTGAAGAAGGTGGTGATCACATCGGCACCGTTCGCATAGCAGGGATATTGCGGGACGACTGCAAGCCGGTCTGCCTCTACGGCGGAGGTAAGGCGGCCGGTCTGCCGCTCCCAGTCGTTGATGGTCAGGCCATAGAGATATTTGCAGGAATCTGCATAGATTTGGCGCTGTGTGTCGCTGACTTCATCCCATATGGTGATGACACGCAGACCTGCCTTTTCAATGTAGCGCTGAGTGAGTCGGGCGTATGGTGCAAGCAATGTGGTGGAAGTTGAGCTTCCGTAATATACGCTGTTATGTGCATCGTAAGGCATTGTATATCCCATGCCTGAGGGGCCGCTGACAAAGCAGTCGTTCGAGGTTGCCTTGCCGTAATAGTAGTTCAGCATCATGGGCGAAATATCGGCTAAAGAGGGGCTGATAGTCCAGTTCAATGCCATTTTGCCGCGCCCTGATTGTTCGAAGATCTTGGCCATGGCATGCTGGCAATACTGGATGTTGTCTCCGTCGCTGATATATACGGCGGCATACACCTTGTTTTCAAGTTTCGGGCGCTTTGGCACCGGCGGTATGACGACGGGATTGTTTACGGCAGTATATAGCGTGGCATTTTCAAAAAAGTCGGCCGGAACGGTAGAGAGTCCGTATTTGGTGGCCTCGCCGATGCCGGAGCGTTCCTCGGCATACCATCCGAGAACAAAATCGCGCCCCGGTGTCATGTCCTTGAGCATCTTGTCGAGCAGTGAGCGTTCGCGCGATTTCCGGGGGTCGAGCCATACGCAGGCTGAGCCACAGGCGGCTGCGATATCATGTACGTAGGGTATGGTGGGACGGATGCTCACCAACAGACGGTGATTGCAGCGGTCCCAGTAGTTGTTGTAAAGATATGTGTATATCTGCACTGCACTTGTCATTGTCTGCGAGGTGAGGTCTTCAACCACCGGAAAATCCAACCCGTTGGCCACGAGTTTGGCTCTGATCTCGGGAGTTACCGGCAGCAGGCGGTCGAGTCCCGCTATGGTAGCGGCGAGATTTGAATAATGCTCGGACAGTTCGTTGCTGTATAGAACCAGACCTTTGATCTCATTCTGGAACAGTATCACCATCTGATATGGAGAGCTGGGGCGCACCGCTGAGGTCTTCAGATCGTGGGCTGACGGCCATGTCGATTTCGGCTCTTCGTTGTGATTGTAGAGCAGGATGCGCGGGCAACTGCGGTTTATTATTCCCTGAAGTGTGCAGAACATCACCCGTTCTTCACCCGTCAGCGAGGCTGAATTCATATCGAGCGTCTTTATATTCTCGGCCGGAGCAGGGAAGCATGGAAGCAGACGGTCTTCAGGCCAGCATAGTTCGTCGGCTTCAAGAATCCGTTGACCGTTTCCGTTGAGATTGTATGTCGCTTCAGAAAATGTTATCTTCGCCACATCTTCCACATCGGTGCGGAAAGACGCGCCGTTGGTGGCATTGACAATCATTGTGGGTGATTGCTGGGCCATAAGCTGTGCGACACCTGGCAGCATGGCGAGCAATAAATATATTTTTTTCATTTATAACAGATTATGAGGAATGTAAAAACAATGGTTATGTAAGAGTTGCAAATTCTGTTGCCTGACTACAGCTTTATTTTTGTCGCAAACGAACCGACCTTCACGATGAAGATGCCCGACCCGAGAGTCAATCGGCTCAGGTTCAGCTCACCGTTCCGGCATGTAGGGGTTGCCATGAGTTGTCCGTCTATCGAGTATATCAGAGGCTCGGTATCCATAGGGATGCCGCGCAGCGATATTCCGTCGTCATATACCACGCATACAAGATCATTCCGTTCTATTTTACCGACGGAATCAGATCCATCGCCAAAGGCAATTTCGGCAATATCCGAAATTTCTATTTCCGATTGTTCAGGCGCGCTCGATTTTATGATGAGTTTTCCATCGGAAACGGTCACCTCCGGATTCGACTTGAATAGTACAGCTGTTGTTTTACCGTCTGTTCTCTTTATCAACATACCTTGATTGCCCTCCTCTCCGGCAAGGAAACTTATATTTTTCAGTTCAGCCACACGAATACTGTTGCTTGAACCGTCGGCCTTCTGCACGTTCATGACTTTCTCCTGAGCCGTTGCCGAGAGGGCGCACAGTATGAAAGCCGGTATAATAAGATATTTTTTCATTGACTGATATTTAATTTGAGGTAAGTAAGTTTAAGTTTGATGAACTTGTAATTTTGGATTTATGATTAGCCGTGTGCCGTGTTGAGTCTGTGATTTTATCAGAATACGGTAAAACGAACTGTTTGTTGTGCAAAAATATTATTTTTCTGTCATAAGTCCGCTATAATAGTGAAAAATAATTCTACAGATCGGCTATGCAGTGAAGAAATGAGGAGGTTAAGGGCTATAGCTCCGAGAGCAGTATAACGGAAGATCAGGATCTGCCGGGCCTGTCTTGTTTCCGGCATAGGCGTAGCCCCTGCTTTATTTATCCTGATCTGCCGCTCTCATCTTCTTTATATATCCCTTCAACCGTTCCTTTTTCGCATGTCCGTCACGCCATTGATGGGCAGCTTCGATAGCTGCGGCAACAGTGGCAGAGGGGTCTTTTCCGGCGGCGGAGGCATATGCCTGAGCTATGCGTTCAGTCCAGCTGTCATGCCATGAAACGGTTTTGAACATCTGCATCAGTTTCTTCGGATCATGGATATTGAAATCCATGCGGTTCAGATCCACATAGTAAAATTTATAATCTCCGTCCGCTTTGGTCTCGACTAATACGTTGCCCGGGGAGAAGTCGTGAAACCATATTCCGGAAGCGTGGATGCGGGCTATCTCGGCTCCGAAAGCTTTAACAAGAGCCTCTGCATCAGGTCGCTCTTCCCAACCGCGCATGTTGGGGAACGGGATTTGTTCGCAGAAATAATAGCTGCGGGTCATGCGGGGCCACACACCTTTGTTCCCGCTGAAGCGCATTCCTGTATGTATCTCGCTGTAGCCTACCGGCTGCGGGGTCATAAATCCCATTGCAAGCAACTTCAGTCCGTTGAGATAGGAGCGGCGGGCTTTGCTCGCGCGGAACGTGCGGTAAATATAGCCGTTGGGAAACGGAGGTATGCGGAATGCCTTTACATTTACCGCAAAGGGGAGGGGATTGGTGGTGTCGCCTCCGCACTTTCCTCCCGGAACGATATAAAACAGCGTATTGCGGCGCCCGATGTACACGAGCGGTGCGTCTTCGGGTTTTCCGCAGGTTGTAACGGCTTTCACAAGTTTTTCAGCTTCCGGATAGCGGTCGCTCACTGCAATATGATATCTGATTGCCATTGAAAGATTTTGTTCAGAATGTTAGATAGCCGGCTATGCCGTAGGCGCCTCCTGAAGCGAACGGGGCTGCTGTCCATGTTAGCGCTGCGGACTGTCGTCTGGTGTCGGGAGTCAGACGCTCGAGAAGGTTGTCGCGATGCATGCGGGTTCGTTTGTGGAATATTTTGGGATAGAGCCAGTACGCGAACGTTGTGCTGATATATCCTATGGCGGCTCCGCCTACAACGTCGTTTATCCAGTGTCGGTCGTTGTGGATACGCAGGTAGCCCACGGCCACGCCTATGGCGTATCCCGACATCGCAACCCACTTGTTGCGGTCCCAGTATTCACGGCGCAGATATTCGGCGCCCATGAAGGTGGTGCCGGTATGTCCCGAGGGAAACGAGTTGCGCGCGTTGCTGTCGGGGCGTTTTTCCTTGAACGTGAATTTTGCCACATTGTTCACTATACCGAAGGTCGCGTAGCTCATGGCAAGCAGTATGGTGCGGTCAAGAAGGTTGTGTTGACCCTTGTAGCCGCAGAATTGCAGGGCATACGACTCCACCATCGGAGCGTACTGGATCCAGTCGTCGACACTCGTCTTGTCTTTTCCGTGGTGTGATACATGTTTCTGAACCTCTTCGCGCCAATGGATAAGCCATGGGGTACGGACGAACAGGGCGGATACGGCGAAAATTCCGGCCGGTACGGCGAATTCGGTAATACCTATATCGTGGGAGCTGTCGCCGAACATCAGGAGCTGACGGTTGATGCTTTCCGGCTGAAGCCATTCAGGAACGCCTGTGGTATCCATTATCACCGACAGGCTGTCAGTGGCGGCATTTTCGATTATAAGGCTCTCGTCGCCGTAGATGTCGTCAGGCGAAGGGGTTTCCGGTGCATGGATTATTACAATTGTGTCGGAAGGTGCGGCGGGAGAAGTTGCAGGCTGTTCCGGAATCAATAGCGGAGATGTTTGGGCTAATGAAGTAAGTGCTGTAAGAGTGAATAGTAATGATAATATGCGCATTTAAATAGCTGTGTGTGGGAGTATATCTATTGGGAGTGCAAATTTACTGATTATTTTTTGTTTTCTTTCTTTCGGCCGGACTATTTTGGTTAACTTTGCATGTAAGTCAACTGTTAACCGAGGTTTCTTATTTGTCAGATGTTCTATCTCAGATGTTTGTTTGCGGCTGTCGGGTTGTTCGCCGTGGTTACCATACTTTATAGGGTGTTGTCGAAAGGATTGTCGAAGAGTGCGAAAGGGCAGCAGCTTACACGCTTCGGCCTGGCCTCGCTTCTGGCAGTGTTTCCGTTCGCTCTGGCCGGTGAGGTGAGATGGACGCTTGCCCTGACTTTCATAGCTGTCGTCTCGGCGGTATGGGGACTTACATATCCTGTTCTTGATTTCATTGCCGGCAGAAGTAAGCGCTCCGAGATAGACAACCGTATGGATTTCGCATTCGGCCTCTATCTGTTCGGGTTTCTCAGTAGTGTGTATATGGGGTTGTCGGCTCTTCTTCCGGCATGCCATTATGTGACGGCCGGCGTTCTGGCGGCTGTGGAGATGGCTCTGTTGATACTGTCGCTTTTTCAGATTCTTTATTTCGCGATTTACGGTGCGGCCATTGACCACGACGGGCTGAAGCTTGTGCTTGACACGGATGTAAATGAGGTTCTGGAATTTCTCCGGTCCTTTTCGAAATGGTGGCTTATCGCCGGGCTTGTCGGCTTCATTCTGGCGATGATAGGATGGTTCTACTGGAATTTTACTTCACCTCTGCCTTTGGTGTGGATTAACCTGACGAGGCGTCTGGGGCTGGCTGTATATGCTGTCGCCATGGCTATGCTGATGTTCCGTGGAAGACATTCTGCTTTCCGCCGTTCCGGACTCCCGAAACTTTATTTCGAGAACCGCGATCATCAGCGCGAGTGCGCGGGTTATGCCGCCGCATGCGTCGCCCGCAGAAATGCCATGCGTATCGAATCTTCTTTCTTCGGTCCGGCAGGGGAGGGGAGTGGTGCTGTTCCACGTGAAACCGCATCGGACATCGGGCGCACATGGATTGTGGTGATCGGGGAATCAGCCTCCCGCGACTATCTGGAGGCGTTCAGTCCCGGCCCCGGTAATGCCGGAACTTCCCCATGGCTGTCGGGCATGGCTGCGGCCGGAGAGATGTTGCTGTTCCGGAATGCTTACTCTTGCCATTTTCAGACAGTGCCGACGCTTACCCGTGCGCTTACCGAGGTAAGCCAGTATTCTGATAAGGGATTCCCCGATGCAGTTTCACTGATAGACGTGGCGAAGATACTCGGAATGAAAACCTATTGGTTCTCCAACCAGGGGCATATCGGCAGTTCTGACACTCCGGTTACTCTCGTGGCTGAAACGGCCGACCGTGCGCAATGGACCTCGCAGACCGTCAACCGCAGCAGTTACGACGGGGAGTTGCCGGCTTTCCTCGAGAGTGTCGATCCGGCGGCCGACAAACTTATAGTATTCCATCTCATAGGATCGCATTTCACATATGCCAACCGTTATCCGGCCGGGGCAACCTTTTTCAAGTCCGACGCATCGGATAGCGACGGGTATGTTTCATCTTACCGGAATTCTATCCGGTATACAGATTCGGTTCTCGAGAAAATTTTCGCCTACGCCTCGAAAAATCTAAATCTTCAGGGGATGGTATATTTTTCCGACCATGGCGATATCCCCGACCGTCGTCGGTCGCCGGTGTTCGATGGTTTCGGAAAGTTACGCATTCCGATGGCCGTGTATCTCTCGCCGGAGTATCGGAAGTTGTATCCCGCAGTGTCAAATACCTTGTGCCGAAACGTTGCCCGACCGTTCTCCAACGATCTCCTCTTTAATTTTATCTGTGGGCTGTGGGGTGTCGTCGCAGACTTCGCACCTTCCGATCTCAATATCGCTTCCGACAGTTACGTTCTCACACCGTCAACAACGAGAGTGCTTCTTGGTGAAGCTGTTGTTGCTGACGACCCGAATTATTCCGGAAATTAACTCTCCGTGAGGCTTTTTTTCATGTGTGACTGCTCGGAGAAACCGTAATATCGAAATCTCAAAAGCTTAATCAACGCGATTTGTCTAAATAATATCTTGATATTCAGAATTTTGCAAGCTGTTTCGTTTTGAGCGCATTTTTTGCAAAATAGGATATTTTTCAACTATGTTGCATTAACTTCTTGAAAATTGATTATTTTTGTAGGATGGAAGCCGACCGGTGTGTAGGCTTCAGAAGTGGAAATTTTTTAGCACCCTGTGCCGTGGTACTTAATTATATCTGGATTGCATTTTTTCTCGTGGCGTTCGCCGTGGCTCTCGTCAACTCTCTGTTTTTCGGAGATCTCGACATATGGTCACGTATTATGAGCGCTTCCTTTAGTTCCGCTGCCACGGCATTCGAGATATCGCTCGGATTGACAGGTATTTTGTCCTTGTGGCTCGGACTTATGAAAATTGGTGAGCGCGCCGGTGTAATCGGTTTTTTCGGACGGATGATCGCTCCGTTGTTTACCCGTCTGTTTCCCGGTGTTCCGAAAGGTCACCCTGCCATGGGTTCGATTTTCATGAATGTCTCGGCCAATATGCTCGGACTCGATAATGCAGCTACTCCTTTGGGCCTTAAGGCCATGCAGGAGTTGCAGACACTCAACAAGGAGAAGGATACCGCAACCGATGCCATGATTATGTTTCTTATTCTTAATGCATCCGGTTTATGTTTTATCCCGATAAGCATCATGATGTATCGCGCTCAGGCTGGTGCGGCAAATCCTACCGATGTGTTCCTGCCGATTCTTCTCGCCACTTTCATTTCTACTCTGGTCGGTATTATCGCTTTGTGTATCAAGCAGAAAATACGCCTTGCTGATCCTGTGCTGATATCGTGGCTTGTAGGAATGGGAGCTGTTATAGCCGCGATAGTCTGGATATTCTCCGGCATGGATGGCCAACGGGTCGAAATGTATTCGGGTTTTGTGGCTAACTTTATGTTATTTTGTGTGATAGTGCTGTTTATCTGGGCCGGTCTCTATAAGAAGATCAACATGTATGATAGCTTTATAGAGGGTGCCCGCGAGGGCTTTCGCACAGCGGTTACAATCATACCCTACCTTGTGGCTATTCTGGTTGCGATAGGTATGTTCAGAGCATCCGGAGCCATGGACTATATCACACGTCTCACAACAGACGCAGTGGCTTTGCTTGGTCTTGATACTCAATGGGTAGAGGCTTTGCCGACGGCTTTGATGAAACCTCTCAGCGGCAGCGGTTCGCGTGGCATGATGATTGACCTGATGGCCACTCATGGGGCGGATGCCTTTGTAAGCCGGGTAAGTGCGGCTATTCAGGGCAGTACGGATACGATGTTCTATGTTCTCGCTGTCTATTTCGGCTCGGTGGGAGTAAGAAAAACACGCTATGCGGTCAGCTATGCGTTGCTTGCCGATGTGTCCGGTTCCGTTGCGGGGGTACTTGCGGCGTATATCTTTTTTGGGTGATGCTTTTTTCGTAACTTTGCACAGTTATGGACAGTAAGATACAATGGTTTACACGTGGTGTCGAGCTACCCGCGCTCGATTATCCTCTCCTCGACCGATGGATTGCGGAGGTGGCGCAAAGCTATGGGCGCATTGTCGGTTCGCTCAGTTATATGTTTTGTGACGACGAGGAAATTCTCAAGGTCAACCGTGAATTTCTCAATCATGACTATTATACCGACATAATCACTTTTGATGATTGCCGCGGGAAGCTCCTGCGTGGCGATATGGTGATTTCACTCGATACGGTACGTTCTAATTCCGAACTTCAGAATGTTTCCTATGAGAGCGAGCTTCTCCGTGTTATCATTCACGGTGTGCTTCATCTCTGTGGGATAAACGATAAGGGTCCCGGTGAACGTGAGATTATGGAAAATAATGAAAACCGCGCTCTGACGCTTTATTCAGGACTTTTAAATCATTCGGCCCGATAATGAAATTTGATTATGATGTGATAGTGGTCGGAGCCGGACATGCCGGCTGCGAAGCTGCCGCCGCTGCGGCCAGGCTCGGCGCGTCAACACTTCTGGTGACAATGGATCTAAACAAGATCGCCCAGATGAGTTGTAATCCCGCTGTGGGAGGCATTGCCAAAGGGCAGATTGTAAGGGAAATCGATGCGCTCGGTGGTTTTATGGGCATTGTCACCGACAGGGCATCCATTCAGTTCCGTATGCTCAACCGGTCTAAAGGGCCGGCAATGTGGAGTCCGAGAGCTCAGGCCGACCGTATGAGATTTTCCGCCCTGTGGCGCAATATCCTCGAAAACACTCCTAATCTATATCTATGGCAGGATACGGTGACAGAGCTGATATTTGATGAAACGTCCGGTAACAGCTCTTCTGCCCAATGCCGGAAGAGCGGGGTAGAGTGTACCTCCCCTGAAGAGAAAATGCGTGTGGCAGGCGTTAAAACATCGCTTGGAGCTACATTCCGCGCGAAGTCGGTAGTGCTTACGAACGGTACATTTCTCAACGGTCTGATGCATGTCGGACGTACAATGGTTGAGGGCGGACGTATATCGGAACCTTCCTCCTATGGCATAACCGAGCAGCTGAAATCGCTTGGTTTCACGGCCGACCGCATGAAGACCGGCACACCTGTGCGTATTGACGGGCGATCTGTAAAATGGGAGCTTACAGTTCCGCAGGAACTTGAGGAAGATTTCCATCATTTCTCATATTTGCCCGCAGTAAACCGCGAGCTGCGTCAGCGTCGTTGCTACACGGTTTACACCAATCCCGAAACTCATGAGGTTCTCAGGCGTGGCTTGCCCGATTCGCCTCTTTACAACGGCCAGATTCAAAGTATCGGGCCGAGATATTGCCCCTCGATTGAAACAAAAATAGTGACATTCGCCGATAAGAACGAGCATCAGCTGTTTCTTGAGCCCGAAGGGGAAGATACACAGGAGTTTTATCTGAATGGCTTTTCGTCGTCTTTGCCGATGGATATTCAGCTTGAGGCGTTGAAAACGATACCGGCCTTTGCCGATATTCAGATTTACAGGCCCGGCTATGCGATAGAATATGACTTTTTCGACCCCACGCAGCTTACACATACACTTGAAACAAAACCTGTGAAAAACCTCTTTTTCGCCGGTCAGATCAATGGTACGACAGGCTATGAGGAGGCTGCCGGCCAGGGGCTCGTGGCTGGTGCCAATGCCGCCATAAACTCTCTCGGCATTCAGGAGCCGTTCGTTCTCGGACGCGATGAGGCATATATCGGTGTGTTGATCGACGACCTTGTTACGAAGGGGGTCGACGAGCCATATCGAATGTTTACATCACGTGCGGAATACCGTATTCTTCTCCGGCAGGACGATGCCGATATGCGCCTTACAGAGAAAGCTTATCGCTTCGGACTTGCCGATGAGGCGCGCTATAACCTTATGGTGGAGAAACGCGCTTTACGCGATGCTTTCATGGAATTCATTTCCTCACATTCGGTGAAGGCTGTCGATATTAACCGGGCGTTCGAAGAAATTAATGCAGTGGAGCAATGGTCGGAAACACCTTTTGAGTTACCGCCGGTGCAGGAAGGATGCAAGCTGAAAGCTCTTGTGCTGCGTCCGCAGCTGACTATCGGATTGCTCGCCACGGTTCTCCCTCCCCTGAGAGAGAAGATAGAGGAGTTGCCCCCCGACCGCCGCAAGGAGATTGTAGAGGCCGCCGAAATTCTCCTGAAATATGAAGGATATATCAGGCGAGAAGATCAGATAGCAGATAAGATACGGCGTCTGGAAGCTATTAAACTCGGCGACCGATTCGATTATTCGTCCATCAATTCCATATCTACGGAGGCCCGCCAGAAACTTCAGCGCATCCGTCCGGCAACTGTCGCACAGGCATCGCGTATCCCCGGGGTGTCCCCGTCTGATATCAATATTCTGCTGCTCATGTGCGGGCGATAAAGATTGAGATATGATGCAAGATGTTTCACGTGGAACATTGTCATTCTGCCGAATCTCAAATATTTAAGTGTATGATTATATAAGAAACAACATAATACGGTTAATCATGGAATATGTAAAATCAAAGGTTCGCGACGTACAGGACTTTCCTCAGAAGGGGATTCTGTTCAAGGACCTGACAACAGCTTTCAAGGATCCCCGCGCTCTTCATATCATCGGGTGGGATCTCTCGCAGCTTTACCGCGACAAAGGTATAACTAAAGTTGTGGGAATAGAATCCCGCGGATTTATCGGCGGTTCGATTCTTGCTTTCGAACTCGGGGCTGGATTCGTGCCGGTGCGTAAGCCCGGAAAACTGCCTGCCGATACCTTGCAGATGTCATACGGCAAGGAATACGGCAAGGATACGATAGAGATTCATCGCGATGCCATTTCGGAAGATGATATCGTTGTTCTTCACGACGACGTACTTGCTACCGGTGGAACGATGGCCGCTGCATATGAGCTTGTGAAGAGCATGAATCCGAAGAAGATTTATATTAACTTCATAATAGAACTTGCCGCTCTCAATGGTCGTGCGGCTCTTCCTGCCGAGGTTGAAGTTACATCGTTGATAAAATATTGATTTCAGGTGGCGGGCTACCTGACCGGCGTTGTCCGTTCTGGAGTTCGTTTACTTAAAAAAACAGATTTTGCGTTTGCGGAATCTGTTTTTTTTGTAACTTTGCGGCGACATCAGGTGAGCGCAAGCTTTAAAAGGGAATGGGGTGAGAATCCCCGACAGTCCCGCTGCTGTATGTTCCCGGTACACCGTTCCGCAAAGAGTTGTGGATATTCTTTGCTCACAGGCATTGATACGGGTACCCATGGTTTCTTCAGGTTCCGCATTAGAAAAAATGTAGAACGGTCACTGAGGCTGAGGCTTCGGGAAGGCGTGAGAAACCGGAATGGAATGAGTCAGAATACCTGCCTGTTTTGTCGCGCGGAATCCCTTCCGTCCCGAAGGTGTGTTCCGTCTGCGTGGAACGCATTCCCAACCGTTTTTTGCGTTCAACATCTGTTCGGTATGCCTCCGAGGATTGAGGTAGCGTCAAATTCACGCTCCGGTGTGCGGTATCAGGTTTTAAACCGGATACCGCAGGATGCGGCAGGAATCATGCTTCATAAGACCCAAACTGATACTTTAGCAGACGGAATCTCCCGCAATGGCAGAGTTCCGTCTGCTTTATGTTTATGTTGAATTAAACCATAAGTAGTAATAATCTTAATGAAGAAAATCTTTACTCTATTTGCCGCCGCGACAGCTCTGTCGCTAAGTGCCGCCGAATCCCTTACACTGACGCTCGACTGGGATAACGATGACAACCGGTCCATCCCTGTGGTGGAAGCCGGAACCACAATCACTATTGAATCAAATGTAGAAGGTGGGGAAGCTCCCTATACATATCGTTGGGTGTCGGGTAGAGGTGAAGAGGTTGGCACTGCTGCCACACTGTCGGTAGTCGCTACGGTTCCTGAAAGCTATCGTCTGTTCGTCACCTCCGCCGACGGACAGACGGCGACTGAAAAGGCCAACG
This sequence comes from Bacteroidales bacterium, assembly GCA_014800795.1. Taxonomy (GTDB): domain Bacteria; phylum Bacteroidota; class Bacteroidia; order Bacteroidales; family Muribaculaceae; genus UBA7173. The sequence goes on from JAAVFL010000005.1 coordinate 146,848, forward strand.
TATTTGTGAACGCCGCCAAGCTCGTTGTCGCCACTTTCGACGATCTTCCTCTCGAGCCGGAGAGTTCCTATCCCGGTGATATGCTCGTTGAGGAACCCGATGCCTTCGATGCTATATTCAGCGGCTCAATGCAGTTTACCAACTCCTATATGCCAGAGTGGAATTACTGGTGTGGCTACAGCTACGCAAACGAGACAAAGACTTCTTTCAGCGGCCTTTCCGATCAGTTCCGCAACGCTGTCGGTGGCGGAGCTGCCAACAGTGCCAATTATGGTGTCAGCTTCATGGATTATGCCGATACCCGCATTTATGTCACCCACGCCGCCGAAGGTATGGTTGTGCCCGGAATGTATGTTACCAACGAAGCATATTTTCTCAATTCCGCTCTTAACGGCGACGGTTTCTGTCCGGCTTTCACGCATGAGGATAAAGACTACTACAAACTGGTTGTCGAGGGGCTGAATGAAGAGAACGAGGTTGTAGGAACGGTAGAAGTAATGCTGTTCGATTACTCGAACGAGACGCCTGAAATTGTCACCGACTGGAAATATGTGGATCTTACTCCACTCGGAGCCGTTCACCGTCTGCGCCTCGGACGCGAGAGCAGCAAATTCGATTTCGCTCCCGCCTACGTGTGCATCGACCAGATCGGTGCCGAAAATCCGGGGGCATCGGTCACCTCTGCCGCAGTTTCCTCCCTACGGCTCACTTCCGCCGCGTCCGGTATACTTTCGGTTGTAGGAACCGATGGTAAATGGACGCTTACGGTGTACTCGGCCGACGGTATCGAGCGTGCAAGCTATTCCGGTATCGGAGCTTCAACCGTTTCAACCGCGTTTCTGCCAACCGGAGTTTATGTGGCCCGGGTAGTCGCAGGAAATGCAGTGGCCACTCTTCGTTTTGCTAAATGATCTGCGGCTGAATAAAAAAGATTATCAAGTTTGGTTTTTTTTGATTATTGGAACGCAACAACCGTAGAGGCTGTTGCGTTCTTTCAATATATAAACTGATTATATGAATAGATAAAATTCTGATTGTGAGTAAGATACTTGTTATGGGCGCGACCTCGGGCATCGGTCTGTGCATAGCCGAGCGGCTTGCTGCCGAGGGAAATAAGGTTGGTGTGGCGGGCCGTAGGGATGATGTTATGCAGATGTTGGCAGCCCGCTATCCCGAAAATGTAGTGTGGGAGCATATTGATATCACGTCCGTTGATGCTCCGGCCGGGCTGGAAAATCTCGTTGACAAGATGGGAGGGATGGACGTTTATTTTCATGTATCCGGTGTGGGTTATGATAATCCCGGTCTTGAGATTCAGAAAGAGATTGCCACTATGCAGACCAATGTGGCGGGATTTACCCGGATGGTTGATGCCGCCTTCCGCTATTTCCGCGATATGTGCGGAGGCAAAGGACAGATCGCCGCCATCACTTCCGTTGCCGGAACGAACGGTATCGGCGCCATGGCGGCATATTCCTCTTCCAAAAAGTTTCAGCAAACCTATCTGCGCGCTCTCTGTCAGCTCGCCAACTCGCGCCATCTCGCTATCAGCTTCACCGACATACGTCCCGGATGGATCCGCACCCCGCTGCTTGCCCCGGCTCAAAGCTACCCGATGGAGATGACCACCGAATATGTCGTTTCCCGAATCCTGAGGGCTGTGAAGCGTCGGCGCCGTGTCGCCGTTGTCGACTGGCGATGGAACATCCTCGTGGGGCTTTGGCGTCTTATTCCTGCCGCTCTCTGGGTGAAACTGCCGGTCAGCGTCGGTAGTCTTGCCTCCACTCCGGTTTCCGCCAAGGGGCAGAAGTGATTTTGTAATCCTGTAAAAAATGGTTATCTTTGCGATAACTTAAATCTGGATGCGAAATGAAATATCTTTTAAAAACCGTGACTTCAGCTATGTGTGTCGCGGTAGCTGCGCAATTTTCCGCCTATGCCGCCGGAGCGAAGGCCGGCGGATACAAGGGAGTGGAGTTTGCCGATCCGTTCATCATGCTTGACGGCGACACATATTACGCCTACGGAACTATGGGTAACCATGGTATCGAAGTATATACGTCGCAGGACCTCGTAGAGTGGAGACACGCCGGGCGTGCTCTCGACAGTAAGGACAGTTATGCCGACCGTTGGTTCTGGGCACCGGAAATCTACAGGGTCGGCGACAGGTATCTGATGTATTATTCGGCCGACGAACATATATGCGTGGCAGAGGCCGAATCGCCCCTCGGACCGTTCGTGCAACGGGAGAAAGCACCGATGTACACCGATGAGAAAGCCATCGACAATTCTCTGTTCATCGACGCCGACGGGACCCCGTATCTATATTTCGACCGTTTCAACGACGGCCTCAACATATGGGTCGCTGAGCTTGACGATGATCTCATGACAATCAAACCATCCACATTGCGTCCATGTATCAAACGCAGCCAGGATTGGGAATTCGAGGGAGTGAACGAAGGTTCGTTTGTCACTCGCCACGGTGATACGTACTACATGACCTATTCAGGCAACGGCTATACCTGTCCGGAATACGGCATAGGAGTGGCGACCGCTTCTTCACCTTACGGACCGTGGACCAAGAGCGACGCCAATCCCATTTTCCAGTTTCCCGTGACTGAGAAATACGGGCGACTTGAGGGGGTTGGCCACAGCGCCATGTTCCGTGACAAGGATGGGCAGTTGCGCATCGTATTCCACGCCCACAACAGTCCCGGCACCGTTCATCCCCGCGAGATGTATATCTCTACCGTGAGCTTTACCGACGACCCCGCTCCCCGCATGGTGATCTCGCAGGAGGATATCATCAAGGCTGTCGCCGTGGAATAGAAATATCGAAAAATTTTCGTAATTTTGCGGACGAATCAGTTAACGCAATTGCTGTGAATACGATGACAGACAATTTTGAAATGGTGGCCAAGACCTTCCAGGGTCTGGAAGATGTTCTCGCCGAGGAGCTGCGCAATCTCGGGGCTATCAATGTGGAGCCCGGCCGGCGCATGGTGTCCTTCGAGGGCGATCTTGAGATGCTTTATAAGGCAAACCTGTGTTGCCGCACAGCTCTGCGCATTCTCAAACCGATCTATAAGTTTACCGCCCGCAATACCGACGAACTTTACGAACACACCAAGGAGTTCAACTGGGGAGAACTTATGTCGGTCGGCAGCACGTTTTCCATCGATACGGTGGCATACAGCGACGATTTCACCCACTCGCGGTTCGTCACATACCGTGTGAAGGACGCCATTGTCGACTGGTTCAAGGATCGCTACGGTGAAGACAAACGCCCGGGGGTACGTTTGCAGGATGCCGATGTCATGATAAACGTCCATATATCCGGCGGCAATGTCACCCTTTCCCTCGATTCGTCCGGCGAAAGTCTCCACAAGCGCGGATATCGCGTGGCCCAGACCGAGGCACCGATCAATGAAGTGCTGGCGGCAGGCATCATATTGCGTAGCGGATGGCGCGGCGACTGCCCGCTGGTCGATCCTATGTGTGGCTCGGGAACTTTCCTTATTGAAGCGGCCCTTATTGCGGCCAACATCAATCCCGGTGTTTACCGCAAACACTATTCGTTTGAAAACTGGAAAGATTTCAACCCAGAGCTGTTCGACCGTCTTTACAACGACGACTCCGCCGAGCGCGATTTCAATTTCAAAATATATGGTGCGGATATCTCCCCGAAAGCGGTGGAGATTGCCGCCCGCAATATCAAGAGCGCCGGTGTCGGTCGTATGATCGATCTTCAGGTGAAGCCTCTCAGCGAATGGTTCGATGCTCCCGCCGACGGTGTGCTGATAACCAATCCTCCTTACGGCGAGCGTATCACCACCGAGAATATGGAGGACCTTTATTCCCTGATCGGAAGCAAACTCAAAAACATATTCAAAGGCTACCACGCCTGGATTATCGCGGCCAAAAACGAGTTCGTCAACAAAATCGGTCTCGCCCCCAGCGTAAAACTTCCGATACTCAACGGCTCCATAGAGTGTGAGTTGCGTGAATATATAATCTTCGAAGGAGACTACAAGAGTTTCCGCCGCGACGGTAACCGTCTGCGTGAACTCGAAGACAAGAAAGCCGACAAGCGTGCCGAAAAACGCAAGGAATTCGGTAAAGCGCGGCGCGATTTCCGCCGCGACGGCGCTCCCCGCAAAGGTGATCGCGATTTCTCCGACAAGCGACGCGAACGCCGCGAAAACAAAGCGAAGGAGCCGCGCAACAAACTTGAGGAGCGCTACCGGCCCGGAGGAAATCCCGGAGGAAAGTTCGCCGGCCGCCGTCCCGACCGCGACAGCCGTCCGTATGCCGACCGTAAGGATTTCCGCAGGAATACCCCTGACGAGGCCTTGAGTCCGAACGAAAATCCGTTTGCGGCGCGTCGCAGCGAGGTGGCTCTGCGCAGCATCACCGGCAAACAGCCATCGCTGTCGCCCATGCGCAAACGTAAAAATCACGATAATCAGTAAGGCGGCCTCAAGGTCTTGTCGACCCTATGGGGTTCATAATCCATATAAAATATTATTGGTTGTGTAATCCATATGAATTACAACGGGCGGTTTTGTCCGTGTGCAGGGTGCCCGGCCTCTCCCCCCGTTCTAAATTTCTTAACTTCAAAACTTCTTAACTTCTCAAGATATGAATATCCTGCTACTTGGTTCCGGCGGTCGTGAATGTGCCCTGGCCTGGAAAATATCTCAGAGCCCGCTCTGTAAAAAACTTTACATCGCTCCCGGCAACGGTGGCACATCCGCCTATGGTACCAATGTCGCCATAAATCCGCTCTATTTCTCCGAGTTGAAAACCTTCATCAAAGAGAATAAAATAAAAATGCTCGTAGTAGGTAACGAGGATCCGCTGGTGGCCGGTATCACGGACTATTTCCACGACCGTGTGCCCTCGTTGCTTGTCGTAGGACCGTCGCGTGAAGGTGCGCTTCTCGAAGGTAGCAAGGATTTCGCAAAGGAATTCATGATGGAGTTCGGCATCCCCACAGCCCGTTACCGCTCGTTCACCATCGACACCCTTGAGGATGGCTATCGCTTCCTCGAAACCCTCAAGCCGCCGTATGTACTTAAGGCCGACGGTCTGGCGGCAGGTAAGGGTGTGCTGATTCTCGATACTCTTGCTGAGGCGAAACATGAGCTTAAGGAGATGCTCTCCGGAATGTTCGGTACAAGTTCGTCGACAGTGGTGATAGAGGAGTTCCTGAAAGGAATCGAGTGTTCGGTATTTGTACTCACCGACAGCAACGGCGGATACCGCATCCTCCCTGTGGCTAAAGATTACAAGCGTATCGGCGAGGGTGATACCGGTCTGAACACCGGCGGTATGGGAGCTGTGAGCCCCGTGCCGTTCGCCGACAAGGCTTTTATGGATAAAGTTGAGCAGCGTATCATAAAGCCGACTATCGATGGCTTGCAGACACGCGGCATCGACTATCGCGGATTTATTTTCTTCGGGCTTATCAACGTGGATGGCGAACCGATGGTAATCGAATACAATGTGCGTATGGGCGATCCTGAGACAGAGGTCGTGATGCCACGTATCAAATCGGATATGGTGGAACTGATGAAAGCCGCCGCTGAAGGTGATCTCGGCGATCTGCCACTCGAGATTGATCCCCGCACCGCTGTCACCGTGATGATGGTTTCGGGCGGTTATCCCGGTGTATACGCCAAAGGGTTGGAGATCACCGGTGTGGAGGATATCGCAGCCAGTGGTGAGCTTCCCGATACCATCCCTTTCCATGCCGGAACGAAGCGCGATGAGAAGGGGCGCCTCGTCACTTCCGGTGGGCGTGTGATAGCGCTTACCTCTTATGGCGAAAATATTTCCGAAGCACTTACAGCAAGCTACAACGCTACAGCTTATGTTGATTACGAAGGGGCTTATTTCCGTCAGGATATAGGTCTTGACCTCTGCGATCAGTATGCTGACTGAAAAAGACCTTACCGCATTTCTGCACCAGAGGGGTGCCACGGCTCTGATGATGACCGTGGCGGCCCTCTGCTCGCTTTTTGCGTGGCAGACCGGTGCGGTAGTGCCGATGGAGGGTAACCAGGGATGGGGATTACCAAGCGCCAACCTGTGGTTCCCTTTCGATCCGGTGACGGCATATGTGAGCATGGGTGTCACTTACGCCGTGGCACTCCTTACAGTTTTCATCAACCGCCACTTCAATGTACTCCGCAGTCTTACATCGCTTGTGGCTACGATGTTTCTGGTGATGCAGATCGCCATCCCCTCGGTTCTCGGTCAGTTTTACGGAGGCTCTCTGCTGTCGCTTGTGGGGATGCTCTGTGTGGGGCTGCTTTTCTCTGTCTATACCGATCCGGCCGGACAACGGAGGATATTCCTGATTTTCTGTCTGCTCGGAGCCGCAGCGATGACCCAGATCGCATGCTTGTTTTATGTGCCGGTGTTCCTTGTCGGGTGCATGCAGATGCGTGTGTTCGGTATGCGCGCATTTTTAGCCGCTCTGCTGGGCCTTGTCACTCCGGCATGGATTCTTATAGGGTTCGGGATTGTCGAGCCTCAGACGCTTCTCCAGACCCCTCTGTCGTCGCTTCTCACTCCGGCATGGGCGCAGTTCGATACCGCGGATATGGTGCAGACTGTCGCGGCCACCGGTCTTACCGTGGCGCTTGGCGTATTGTTCGCGGTGCTGAACATTCTGAAAATCCTGAGCTATAACTCGCGTGTCAGGGCCTTCAACGGATTTCTTACAATACTGTTCTGTGTCACGGCTCTGTTCGCCGTGATCAATTTCAACAATTTCACGTTCTATATCCCGCTGCTTAATGTGCTGGCGGCATACCAGATCGGTCATTTCTTCACTTACCGCCGTCAGCGGCGCACATACATCCCGCTGCTGCTCATAGCCTTCATGTATGCGGCCTTGTTCGTGTGGTGTGTAAACGCATAGTTCACTCCTGTTTATGAAAATTATTGTGGAATCACATATACCCTACGTCGGAAACAGTCTTGACGATCTGGGTGAAGTGGTACGCCTGACTCCCGATGAAATAACACGCGAAGCTGTGGCCGATGCTGATGCGCTTATAGTGCGCACGCGCACCCGCTGCGGCGCTCCGCTGCTCGATGGGTCGGCGGTGAAATTCGTTGCCACGGCAACGATCGGAACCGATCATATCGACCGGGGGTGGTGTGCGTCGCGAGGTATAGAGGTTCACAGTTGCCCCGGATGCAACGCTCCCGCTGTGGCGCAGTATGTGTGGAGTTCGGTTTTGCGGCTCCGTGACTGTGTTGAGGGTGCAGTGATCGGTGTAGTGGGGCTGGGGAATGTAGGTAGCATAGTTGCCCGGTGGGCACGCAGTTTAGGAGCGAAGGTGCTTGCATGCGATCCTCCCCGCGAGCGGGCCACGGGGGGATGGGATCCGGAGAATCCCGCCGCTGCGGGGAGCGAACCGTTCGTGACGCTCGACCATATAGCACGCCATGCGGATATAATCACTTTCCATACGCCTTTTACACGCGAGGGTGGGGACCGCACGTTCCATATCGCCGGTGCTGAATTTTTCGACAGCCTTGTAAAACGCCCCATTGTCATCAATGCCGCCCGCGGGGGTGTAGTCGATACCCCTGCGCTTGAGAAAGCTATCTGCGACAGACGTGTATCCGCTGCTGTGATTGACTGCTGGGAGGGAGAACCGGCCATATCACGCGAATTACTTGAACTGGCACACATCGCCACACCCCACATCGCCGGATATTCCATCGAAGGGAAGCAGAGGGCTACCGCCTCATGCGTCGGAGCGCTCCGCCGTTTTGCCGGGGCTAAGGTTGAACAGCCGGCTCCGATTGTTCCACCGCCCTATAACCTTGCCATGCCTTTTGGCGAGCGGATCGTCGCATCCTACGATCCGCTTGCCGACACAGCGGCGCTCCGCCGCGATCCCTCAGCTTTCGAGGCGCTCCGCAACCATTATCCTCTCCGCCACGAGGTTGCCTTATAACCCGCCGGAGCCGTGATTTCTCTCCTGTTCTGCCGAACGGGTGATCCGCCCGTAATATATATATGTCAGGTATAGGAAAGTTCTTATCGGGTGAGAACAATACGGGGGTAAAGTGGGTATTATTAGCATAAAGATTACCTCCGGAGACAGACGGAGATGGTGGAGTTTGCGATTTCCGCAAAATTTTTACTAATTTTGCGGCCGATTACACATTAGATAAAAAGAACCCATGGTTAAAAACCTTGTCATAGTAGAGTCTCCCCACAAAGCGAAGACTATCGGAAAATTTCTCGGACCTGACTTCACGGTGATGTCGAGTCAGGGTCATATACGTGATCTGCGGAAAAAGAATTTCTCTATCGACAAGGACAACGGATTCACGCCGGAATATGAGATTCCCGACGATAAGAAAGCTCTTGTAGCCGAGCTTAAAAAGGCGGCGAAGCAGGCCGATATGGTATGGCTCGCTTCCGATGAGGACCGCGAGGGTGAGGCTATAGCCTGGCATCTCTATGAGGTTCTCGGTCTAAAGCCGGAAAAGACACGCCGTATCGTTTTCCACGAGATCACAAAACCCGCTATTCTCAACGCTATCGAGCATCCCCGCACCATTGACCTCAATCTTGTTGATGCGCAGCAGGCGCGTCGCGTTCTCGACCGCATCGTTGGGTTCGAGCTGTCTCCTGTGTTGTGGAAAAAAATCAAGCCGGCTCTTTCCGCCGGGCGCGTACAGTCAGTGGCTGTGCGCCTGATCATGGAGCGTGAAAATGAAATAAAGAACTTCCGTCAGGAGCGTTATTACCGCGTTACGGCCGATTTTACCATGGCGGATGGCACAATCGTAACCGCCGAACTTTCCAGACGTCTGTCCGACAGGAAAGCCGCCGAGGAATTCCTCTCCGATTGTATCGGAGCGGCTTTCAGCGTTTCTGAAGTTACGGTGCGTCCCGTGAGGAAATCACCGGCACCACCCTTTACTACCTCAACTCTTCAGCAGGAGGCAGCCCGAAAACTCGGTTTTACTGTCTCGCAGACCATGATGGTTGCACAGCGCCTCTATGAAGCCGGACATATCACATACATGCGTACCGACTCTCTCAATCTCTCGGCTCTGGCCCTTTCGGCTATCGAGAAAGAGATAACAGCAGGGCTTGGAGAGCGCTATCTTAAGATACGCCATTACCATACCAAATCGAAGGGCGCCCAGGAGGCACACGAGGCCATACGCCCTACGTATGTGGATAAACAGACAATCGAGGGAACCTCGCAGGAGAAACGCCTGTATTCGCTTATATGGAAGCGCACACTCGCCTCGCAGATGGCCGACGCCGAACTGGAGAAGACCACTGTGGATATCTCCACCCCCGCACGTCCGGAACATTTCACCGCCACCGGCGAAGTGATAAAATTCGACGGTTTCCTCAAACTGTATATGGAAGGGACCGACGACGAGACTGACGATAACCTGCAGGGCATCCTTCCCCCGCTGAAAGAGGGAGAAAAGCTCGCGGCCGCCCGCATAACCGCCACCGAACGCTTCACCCAGCAGCCACCGCGCTACACCGAGGCTTCGCTTGTGAAGAAGATGGAGGAACTCGGCATCGGTCGTCCGTCGACATACGCCCCCACCATCTCCACCATCCAGCAGCGTGAATATGTTGAGAAAGGGGAGAAGCCGGGTGTGAGCCGCGACTATGAGGTGATAACCCTCCGCGACGGCAAGATTACCGACGAGACCCGCACCGAAACCGTAGGTTCGGAGCGTGGAAAACTCATACCTACCGACATAGGCGAGGTGGTTAACACCTTCCTCACAGAGTTCTTCCCCGATATCCTCGACTATGAATTCACTGCCCGTATTGAAGAGAAGTTCGATGAGATTGCCGAAGGCAATCTGCCGTGGCACAGCGAGATAGAGGCTTTTTATTCCGATTTCCATCCCACTGTCGACAGCGCCCTCAATATGCGCACCGAGCATAAGGTAGGCGAACGCATGCTCGGCAACGACCCCGCCACCGGAAAACCTGTGTCGGTGAAAATCGGCCGCTTCGGTCCGATGATTCAGCTCGGCTCAGGCGACAGCGAGGAGAAACCTCAGTTCGCATCCCTCCTCAAGGGACAGTCCGTGGCCACAATTACCCTCGAAGAAGCCCTGAAACTCTTCGAGTTCCCCCGCAATATCGGTGAATACGAGGGGGGAGATGTCAGCGTAGCGATCGGCCGCTTCGGCCCATATGTCAAGCACGACGGTAAATTCGTATCCATCCCCAAGGAGCTTTCGCCCGCTCATATCACCCTCGATGAGGCGATTGCGCTGATCAACGAAAAACGTGCGGCCGAGGCCAACCGTGTGGTCAAAACATTCCCCGACGATCCCGACCTCCAGATTCTCAACGGCCGCTACGGAATTTATATCTCCTATAAGAAAGGCAACTATAAGATTCCCAAGACTGTATCGAATCCCGCCGAACTTACCCGCGAGGAGTGTATGGATATCGTGGCGTCGGCCGATGCGAAACCCAAGCGTCCGCGCTCAACACGTAAGAAATAACCCCCTGCAATGAAGAGACCAGCCCATAAACCGGGGGCGGAGAAGCGACGCTTCGCCCCCGACACAATATTCACATTCACCGTAGGTGAAGAATCCGTGCAGTTGCTTGATTTTCTTATCCGCTGCATGCCCGATCATAAGCGAACCAATATCAAGGAGCTGCTCAAATACGATCAGGTGATGGTAAACGGAGCGGTAGAACACCAGTTCAACGCCGAACTTCACCCCGGCGACGAAGTTAAGGTAAACATAACCCGCGCTTTCGTCACCTTCTACAACCGCCGGGTGCAGCTCGTCTACGAAGACGACGATATCATCGTGATAAACAAAGGCTACGGACTGCTGTCGATGGGCAACGACAAGATCAAGGAGGGAACCGCCTATAGCATCGTGCGCGATTATCTCAAGGATAAGGATCCGCGCAACAAGCTTTTCATCGTCCATCGCCTCGACCAGCACACTTCCGGGCTTATGATAATGGCGAAATCGGTAGAAGCCAAAGAGAAATTGCAGTTTAACTGGAACAACATGGTGCGTCAGCGCCAGTATGTATGCGTGGTTGAGGGCAAACTCGATCCCGCCGAGGGGGAGGTTCGCAGCTATCTCGCCGAGAATTCGCAGTATCTCGTCTATTCCACCGACAATCCCGAGGAGGGGAAGCTCGCCGTCACCAACTACCGTACCATCAAGAGCGCCAACGGATATACGCTTGCGGAAGTGGAGCTCGAGACCGGGCGTAAGAACCAGATCCGCGTTCACATGCACGATCTCAAACACTCCATCGCCGGCGACCGCCGCTACAGAGCCAAGACCTCGCCCATCCATCGCCTCGCCCTCCATGCCCGCACCATCACCTTCATCCACCCCATCACCCGCCGCCTGATGAACTTCTCCACCCCCATTCCCCCATCTTTCCTCTCCATGGTCAAGTAAGAGATCTTTGAAAAAAATAAACGTGTGGCTGTGTCATTCATTTGACACAGCCACACTTGAATTCGGATGGTTAGATTCCGCCGTTCAATCCCAACCTTGAATTATATATATCGCATTGTTGACAAAACGATCGGAAACAAAGAATGTTCCATAAGATGCTATGAATACAATCGTCATCACTCTGAGCCTGCCCGTTGTATTCGGCATTACGGTTATATTTACCAGATCTTCATCCCCATTAACAGAGCATTCCACCCAATCGTTCTCTCCTGCCGTAAAGCAGGTGGTTCCCCGTAAATTACCCCCTGTAAAACACCGTCCGCCTCCATTTATCCAGTCAACGGCGGCTTGCTTCCATTGCCGTTGGAAGTCATCCCGGGAGGGACCGCAATACACATCACCGGGGATAACCGAATCGTTTGGGGTTAATTCAATATCGCCCCACTTGCTTTTAGTATACAACAATCTTTGAACAGCACCAATCACACAAGCGTTGCCCCGTGAAAGATAATCAATTTCAGGATTATACTGCATTCTTGCATGCCCTCCCGACGCGGGAAAATAATGAACTGCATCCTCGTCATGGAAAAACTTGTCGCAGAATGGCGGAAGAATAAATGAGGAGTCATACGGAGGAAGAGTCATGGGATAATCCTCCGGAGCATACTTTTTCCACCCACTATAATTCTGTTTGGGGGCTGACCGGCACATTGAAAAACCAATACCTGCAACGGTCACAAAAACTAATGCTACCAAAAAATTCCAAAGATTATTTCGTTTCATCGCTGTACTCTCAGATATAGTCTGAAAATCCCTTGTCAATCTCACCATCCCTGAATTATATATATTGCATTATTGACAAAGCTACCGGCATTATTGTCTGATCCATAAGTTGCACTGAATACAATGGTCATCACTCTAAGCCTCCCCGTTTTATTAGGTTTCAATATTATTTCGACCGTATCTGTATCTCCGTTAACAAAATATTGCAACCAATGGTCTTTTCCTGCCCAATAGCCTATGTTATGATCCTTTATTCTGCCACTATACATCGTCTGTCCTCCTCCATTCATCCAGTCAAGAGACGATCCTTTTCTATATCGTGCCATCTCTTCATCAGTCAAAAAATAATACACATCACCGGGGCTAACCAAATCTCTCAGTGTCAACTCAATATTGCCTCTTTCACTTTTAGTATACAGCAATCTATGAACAGCGCCCAATAAATGAGCGTTGTCCCGTGAAAGATAATCAATCTCAGGATTAAACTGTATTGTGACGTATCCTCCTGAAGCGGGGAAATAGTGAACTAAATCCTCGTCATGGAAAAACTTATTGCAGAAGGGTAAAAGAATTACGTCTGAAGAGTCTGTAGGAGAAGAAGCCAAATTATAATCCTCCGGAGTGTATTTTTTCCACCCTCTGTAATTCTGTTTGGGGGCAGACCGGCACATTGAAAAACCAATACCTGCAACAGTTGCAAAAACAAATGCTACCAAAAAATTCCAAAGCCTGTTCCGTCTCATCGCTGTACTCTCAGATATTGTCTGTCTTTTGTAAAGTCATATTTTTCCTTTGTAGTATCCCCTCCACGCGATCGGTCATTCATAATCGGCACTATTGGCGATGAAACATCTATTACTCTTCCGTATCCTCTTGATAATCCATGTGTAGATGATTCTTCTACAAGACTAGATGCATCTGTAGCTATCCTAAGAATATCTTCTACAGATCTCAAATCATCAAAAGTGTTTTCATATGGATCTTCTGTTCCATTTACTAACTCAGGCTCATCTTGTGAGCACGATATCAAAAATAATAACAAACAAGCTATAGTAACGTAATTACTCAGTCGTTTCATGGTAAAATCAATTTAATGGATTATATCGCAAAGATAGTGTTTTTTTGTTATAATCTATGTACAAAGGGGAAAGATGAAATTTTTCACTAAAAAGTGTAACTATTATTCTTCTCACTTCAATCAAACGAACTTCTCCGTCCCCCTACTTCCTCTGAAGTTAAAAAGAGCAGGAGATCAGGAGAACGGGAGAGGGTATGGGTGGCGATACGGATTTTTTATTTGTCGGATTATTCTATAAACGAAGCACGCCCGGAAATGGCTTCGGGGCGTGCTTCGTTGTATGTGTTCAATAGAATAGATCTCTTTAACAAACCAAATTAACCAAAATCTTTAACCTTAAAAACAATACCTTATAAGTAAGTCATGAAAATTATTACATATATGTTCAAAATAGATATTTTACACTTTCAACGGTATCTT